>JAYPHU010000004.1:0-127509 GCA_038127535.1 Rhodospirillaceae bacterium
CCATGGGCCGACTGATGCCTAGCTCGGGAATACAACCAGCCCCTGGGCACCATTTTTATGCCTGCTCCCTATCCATCAACCCCCTCAATCGCCGCCCATACCTTGTTCGGCGTCAGCGGCATGTCGAGTTGCGTGACGCCCAGCGGCGCCAGCGCGTTCATTGCCGCGTTCATCAGGCAGGGCATGGCGCCGATGGTGCCGGCCTCGCCCGCCCCTTTGACGCCTAACGGATTGGTCTCCGTCGGTACAGAGTTCGCCTCCACATGGACCATGGGCAGGTCATCGCCCCGGGGCATGGCGTAATCCATTAAAGAGCCCGACTGCATCTGCCCGTTGGCCGGGTCGTAGGCCACATCCTCGAACAGGATTTGCCCGAGCCCCTGCGCCACGCCGCCCTGGATTTGCCCGTCCAGCAGTAGCGGATTGATCACCACACCCACATCGTCGACCACCGTGTATTTGACCACGTCGATCTTGCCGGTCTCAGGATCGATCTCGATCTCGGCGATATGGCTGCCGTTGGGGTAGTTGGCGACGTCGGCTTTGTATTCCGTGGCGGCGCTTAAACCCAGCTCGAAATCGGGCGGGCATTGGGCCGGATCATGGGCGATGGCGGCCAGTTCCTTCAGGCCCACCGAGCGGTCGGTGCCGGAGATGTTGAAGCGGCCGTCGGCGAATTCCAGATCGGCCTCCGCCGCCTCCAAAATATGTGACGCCAGGGTTTTGGCTTTTTCGATGATCAGCCCGGCCGCCTGATAGGCGGCCGAGCCGCCCAGCGCCGAGACGCGGGAGCCGCCGGTGCCGAAGCCGTTCTGCACCTCGCCGGTATCTCCTTCGATCACATGGATATCGTCCGGCGTCAGGCCCAGATATTCGCAGGCGATCTGGGCATAGAGCGTGTGATGACCCTGGCCGTGATTGGTGGTGCCGGCATAGATAGTCAGCATGCCGTCCACATCGAACTTCATCTCGTTGAACTCGAACCCCGCCGGCGCGGCGCGTTCGATCGTGTAGCTGATGCCGAGCCCGCGCAGCTTGCCCGCCGCTTCGCTCTCTGCCTTGCGCGCGGCAAAGCCGGCCACGTCCGCCTCTTCCACCGCCATCAAGAAGGTCTCCTCGAAGCGGCCGGAATCATAGTTGAAGTACAGCGGTGTCTGATACGGGATAGCTTCCGCCGGGACCATGTTGCGCCGTCGCAGCTCCACCGGATCGATCCCCAGCTCCCGCGCCGCCGCGTCCACCGTGGTCTCAATCACGAAGGACACCTCGGGCCGCCCTGCCCCCCGGTAGGCTGCCGTCGGACACGTATGGGTAAAGACGCCGGTGATGTTCACATCCGCCGCCGGCGTGGTGTAGACCCCCGCCAGTCCGCCCAGATGGATGGTCGGCGGCCCGGCGGCCAGCATGGACAGATACGCCCCCAGGTTCGCAGTCGTATCTACCCGCAGGCCCAGGAACTTGCCGTCCTTGTCCAGCGCCAGCGACGCCTCGGTCACATTGTCCCGGCCATGATGATCGGTGAGGATCGCTTCGCCCCGGTCTTCCAGCCACTTCACCGGCCGGCCCAATTGCTTGGACGCCCAAACAGCCAGCGGATATTCCGGATAGAAGGAGTTCTTCATCCCGAACGCGCCGCCCACATCGTTGGTGATGACCCGGTATTTCTCTACGTCCTCGCCGAAAATCACGGCCGCCAGCACCCGCCGCATGCCGAAGGCGCTCTGGGCGCTCAGGTAAATCGTGTTGAAGTCCGCGTCTTTGTCATGTGAGGCGAGAATACCCCGGGGTTCCATCGAATTGGCCGCCACCCGGTTGATGGTCAGCTTTTGGGTCACCACGTGATCTGCCGCGGCGAAAGCCGAATCGGTCGCCGCCTTATCCCCGGCGTGGTGGGTAAAGGCGATATTATCGGGCCGCTCGGCCCACACCGTGGCGTCAGCGCCGGCAGCGCTCGCCGTCCCCATAACGGCGGGCAAGGGCTCATAGTCCACGTCGATCAGATCAGCCGCTTCCCACGCGGCGTCCAGACTATCGGCGACGACAAACGCCACGCCGTCCCCCACATAGCGGACCGTGTCCGTGGCCAACGCCAACTGGGCCGGCTTGAAGATACAGTCCGGTTCCCAATCGACCGTCGGCGGGTCCATATACGGCATTGCGCCCAGTCCCGCGGCCTCGTAATCCGCGCCGGTAAGGACGAGATGCACGCCGGGCGCAGTCTGGGCCGCCGACACATCGATCCCCTTAATTGCGGCATGGGCATGGGGGGAGCGCAGCACAAACCCGTGCAACGTGCCCTCCAACTTAATGTCGTCCACATATTGTCCCCGCCCGGTCAGAAAGCGCGGGTCCTCCGTCCGCCGGACGGGTTGGCTCATGCCGAATTCACCCATGAGAGCGTTCCTCTACTTCATCATCAAAACAATTTTGCCCCGGACGTGGCCGGTCTCGATCATCTGGTGGGCCTTGGCCACGTCCAGCCAGGGCACGGTTTCGATGTCGGGCAGTTTGATCGCGCCCTGGGCATAGAGATCAAGAATGCGGAGCTGATGCGCCCGGTCCCGATCGACCTTGGGCCTGAAGACAGTGACATCATCCCGGGGCGGCTTGGCGTCTTCCAGCAGCGGACCGATATAGGCGATCCGCCCGCCCGGTTTCAGCACGCTGAAGGACCGCTGATGCACCTCGAGGCCGATCAGATCGAACACCACATCGAGATTGGACAGGACCTCGGTGAAGTCTTGTACGTTATAGTCGATTACTTCATCCGCACCCAAACTGCGTACGTAATCATGGTTGGCCGCGCTGGCCGTGGTGATCACATGCGCGCCGGTGTGTTTGGCGAGCTGAACCGCGAAGCTGCCCACGCCGCCGGCGCCGGCGTGGATCAGGATTTTCTCACCGGCTTTCAACTCGATCGTATCTTCGATGGAGACCAGCGCCGTCAGCCCAGTCAGCGTCAGCGCCGCCGCCTCTTCGTGTTTTAGCGTGTCCGGCTTGTGCGCTACGACTGAGGCGTCCACGGTCAGCATCTCGCAATACGTGCCTTCGATCCCAGCCGGCAAAACGCCGAACACCGGATCACCCGGCTGAAAATCGGTCACGCCCTCGCCGCCGGCTTTCACCACGCCGGAAAAATCCCGGCCCAGGCAGTAGGGAATAGAGAAACTGGTCCATCGGGAATAGGCGCCCTGCGCCCGAACCTTGGCGTCCGCCGGATTGACGCTCGCCGCGTGCACCTCGACCAAAATCTCACCGGCAGCCGGTGCCGGATCGGGCACCTCTTCAACTTGCAGGACCTCCGGTCCGCCCAGTTCGTGGATAATGATTGCTTTCATAAGCTTATTTCCTCTCCGACTGGAAGAATGTCTTTGCCGGAGTGCGCCGTCAATCACCCCGGCATGTCCATGGGCGCAACTGGACCATCTCGCCCAAAGAGTGATACGCTTTTGTCAAATACTGTGGATCAATTTTTACGGTGATAACAGAGGAGGACCCCATGAAAATATCGACAACATCAGTCTTACTCGCTGCCGGATTGCTTATATCTCCGCCTGCACTCGCACAGAAATCGAAAAATTCAGTCCGAATCGCTTTTTCCGATCCTGTTTCCACGGTCGATTCGATCTTTGATCCCAAGGGGGAGACGTCGGCTACCGCTGCGGCCGTTTACGACACGCTGGTTCAATACAATCACAAAACAAAAGGCTTTGATCCGTTGCTGGCCAAGAGTTGGAAGCGGTTAAGTCCGACTGTCTGGGAGTTCCAACTGCGCGACGATGTCAAATTCCACAACGGGATGCCGCTCACGGCGGAGGATGTGGAATATACGCTCGGTTTCGCGTCAAACCCCAAGACCAAATTCCGGATCAAAACCTCCTTTCTCTGGATCAAGAAAGTTACCGCAACCGGCAAGCACACGGTCCAGATAGAAACCAAGCGGCCCTACGCCATGACTCTGGCTCGCCTTTCGGGTCGGCATTTCATCTATCCTAAGGCGATTTTCAGCAAGTACGAGAATAAATCCGATTTCGGCAGAAAGACTCCGATCGGCACCGGGCCCTACAAGGTGATATCCGTCGATCCGAACCAGGGCATTGTTCTTGAGAAAAACGATGCTTACACCCATGCCACCGAGGCGAAACCCGCTGGCAAAATACAGCGGATCGAAATCCTGCCGGTGCCGGACGATCAAACCAAAATCGCCAAGATGATGGTCAACGGCATCGACTTAATGGTGGTGACCAACCCCGATCTGCGCCAGTCGATTTCCGCCAGTCCAAACAATGCCGTCACAGTGAATTCAGGGGACTTGAATTTCTTTTATATTGCCCTGGACGCCCTGGACCGGACGGGAATCGGTCATCTGAAGGATATCCGGGTTAGGACCGCTATTAATCATGCGATCAATCGCGACGCGATCAGGAAAAACCTGGTGGCGGGCGGCGACAAGGCGATCGACATGAAAGGGCTATGCCTGCCCGCCCAGATCGGTTGCTCATATGATCTAGGCACCCAGCGGCACGCCTATGATCTCGCCAAGGCCAAGCAGTTGATGAAGGAGGCCGGCAAGGAACAGGGCTTTGACGTCGACATCGTCACCGTTGCATGGGCCCGCCAAGTGGCGGAAGCGATTGCCGGCGATCTCTCCAAGATCAACATCAAGGCGAAGATCAAGTCCATGACCATGGGCGCCTACCGCAAAGCGCAAGGCGGCGGGAAAGTCCAAATTCTGGTTCAAAACTTCTCGATGGGTGGCGTGCCCGATACGGCATCCGGCTTTACCTTCTACTTCGGTAGCAAGGCGCGGGACTATTATGGTGATGCTGAGATCAAGTCTCGCCTGAAGAAGATCAATTCCATCTTCGATCAGACGGAACGGGATCGCATTGCAAAGGAGATGCTGACCCTTAACAACAAGGGCGGATACGTCATTCCCATTTCATCCAACCCGACCACCTTCGCACATCCGAAGGACCTGGTGATCGAGACCGGCTCCATTGTTCCGTTCGGCGCCGACCTCAACAGGATATACTGGAAGTAATCTCAACCGACCCCGGCCCGCGCCTCGCGCGCGGGCTGGCCTTGCCGCCCCCCTTACCGTTCCTCAAACAGCAGGCGGGCGCCGAGACCGAGGAACACGATGCCGCTAGTCCGGTAAATCCAGGCGAGCATATTGGGCCGGGCGCGGAGCCAGGCCGAGAGCGTGCCGGAAAAATACCCCACCGGCCCTTTGATCAGGAACGTCAGCGCGGCGAAGGTAAAACCGAGAACAAAGGCGGTCAGGGCCGGCTGCTCAATCTCCGGCGTAATGAACTGGGGCAGAAAGGCGAAATAGAACAGCACCACTTTTGGGTTGGACAGGTTCGACAGCGCGCCCTCGACAAAAAGCCGGGGCATCGAGGTCTGCCGTGCCGCCTTAACATCCAATTGCTGCTCGTTGGAGAAGATGAGCCGCAATCCCAGATAGGCCAGATACGCCGCGCCCACATATTTAAGGATCGTATAGGCCAGATCGGAGGCCACCAGGATCGCGCCCAGGCCGAAAGTTGCGATGATGCTGTGGGCCACCAGCCCGGTGCTGATCCCCGTCGCCGTGATGACGCCGGCGCGGCGGCCCAGGGTCATGCCCCGGGACATCACCAGGATCATATCCTGGCCGGGTGCGGCGATCACCGCGACCGAAGCAGCCACATACAACAGCCAGGGAAGATCGGCCATGGTCATGTCGCGCGCCTAGTTCCCGCCGATGGCGCGGGCCAGGTTGCCGACGATCTCCGCCATGTCGGTCAGCGCCTCGGTCCGGGGGCCGACGGCGATGTGCGGCGACAGCACCACATTGGGAAAGGCCTTCAGGGGCTCATCCACGGCGGACGGTTCTTCATAGTGCACATCAAACGCCGCGCCGCCCAGCTTGTCCGAGGCGAGCGCCGCCAACAGGGCGTCGCGCTCGACGATATGTGCGCGGGACACATTCACCAGGATCGCCCCCGGCTTCATCAACTCGAAGGCTTTGGCGTCAATCATTCCCCGCGTGCCTTCATTCAAGGGTAGATGCACGCTGATGAAATCGGACCGGAGCATCAGCTCATCGAAAGACACATATTCCGCGCCCCATTCGGCTTCTACCTCCGGCGGCAGTTGCCGGCGCTGGTAATAGAGAATTTTCATCCCCATGGCCTTGGCGCGGATCGCGACCTCCCGGCCGACCTCGCCCAGGCCCAGCGCGCCCAAGGTCGAGTTGAACAGGTTTTTGAGCCCGGTCACACGCGCCCAATTTGCGCCCGAGATATGCTTTACGTCATAGAGCTTCGGGGCGTAGCCCAAGTCTTCAAGCGCGGCGAAGTCCAGCGCCCGGTCGGTGGCGACGATCTTGCGGCCGACGGCCATCATCAGGGCAATTGCGTGCTCGCCGACGGCCCGGTTAACCCGGCGGTTGAATACCGGCGTCGCCACGCCTTTCGCCGCACAGGCGTCCAGATCAATGTTGCGCCGGTCCAGGCCGAAGTTCTGCACGATCCGCAGCTTGGGCGCGATGGCCAGTTCGTCGGCGCCGATCTCCAGCGCCTCGATCACCGCGCCGTCGGCTTCAGGCAACAATCCGCGGAGTTCATCCTGATCTGCCGCCGTCCGCACGTCCGCCGGATAAATGGCGGCGCAATCCTTCCGGACGCTGGCAATCCAACCGTCCACATCGGGCACATCAAAAGCCAGGAAATCCCTAAATGCGGCCAGGCGTTCGGGCACGACCTTGTCGTCCAGCAGGCATTGGACAAAGCGCAGAATTTTGTCGTCCTCGACGATGATCATGGCCATGGGCAAACTCTTAACGCGGTTGAGACGCGTTAGCGCAAAGCGTAATCTTCCCGCCTCGTAAAACAAGGTCTTTCAGTCGAAGGAGCCCCCCATGGCGCGCGTCCCCCTCCTCGAACCCGATTCCGATCCCGCCTTTGCCGAGCTGGCTGAAACCATTGCCGGCCAGCGCCAGGGCAAGTTCCTCAACATCTATAAGCTGCTGCTGCATTCTCCGCCCCTGGCCGAGGCCTGGTTCAACTTCAATAACGCGGTGCGCTGGGGGACCGAGCTCACGGGCCGGCTGCGGGAGATCGTGATCATCCGCATCGCCTTTCTGAACAGTTCCGAATATACGCTCAAGCAACACCTGGGCAAGCTGGCGCAGGCGGCCGGCCTCACCGACGATGAGGCCCGCGCCCTGGAAGACTGGGAACCGTCTCCCCACTTCGACGAGGCCGAGCGGGCGCTGCTGGCGATGGTAGACGCCATGACCCAAAACGTCGTGGTGCCCGATGACGTGTTCGAGGCCGTGCGCCCCCATTATTCGGAACGGGCGATTGTGGAGCTCTGCGTGGTGGTCGGCGCCTATAACATGCACACCCGCGTGTTCGGCGCGCTGCAGGCGGATTTGGAGAAAGATTAGGCATTCTATAAAGGTGCCTGGCACCGGGGAAATGTTTAAAAGTTAGGCAGCGCGGTTGGCCTGACCACAGCATATGGGGAATGGCCTAGGAGCCCGCTTCCCGGCTTTTCAATATCTCTAGCAGCTCGCTGATGGTTTCCGGCGGCGCGTCCAGTTCATTCTTCAGGTCCATGTCGCCGAGCCAGCCCAAGCGCGCGGCGCTGGCAAGCGTGGTGATCGGCTCGACCCCCAGTTCCTCCAGGGTCTCGGCCACCGAAAACATTTCCACGCCCTGGCGCTTCGCGTGGTTCACGAGGCGCGGCGCATAATAATCGCAGAGCTCCTGCCAGTTGATCTGCGGGAACGTGCCCTGCAGAGACTCGATCACGATGTCCTCGGCCTCCAACTGCTTAGCGGCATAGAGGCTCTCAATCAGGATGGCGGTGAAGCCCTTCATGAACACGCTACGCACCATCTTCAAAGATGAGGCGTCACCGATCTTTGCCCCTACAACCCGATGGTCCATGCCAAACTCGGTCAACAGGTCCGCCAGCTCCTGCGCCTTCGCGCCGGCCAACAACATGGGCGTGGCAATCCCCTTGGGCGGAAACAGATCCATCACCGCCGCCTCCACGTAATGCGCACCGCTCGCCTCGACCACGGCAGCGGCTTTGCGCTTCTTCGGCGGCGAGGTCGAGTTGATGTCGAGATAGAACTGGCCGGGCTTGAGATGCGGCGCGGCATTTTCCGCCGCCACCAGCGTCTCGTTGGTGACCACGGCGCTAAACACCACATCCGCGCCGGCCACCGCTTCTTCCGTTGAGTCGGCCAGCGCAATGCCGATCGTCTCGGCCTTTTCCCGCAGCGCCAGCGCATGGACCTCGTCATGGATCAGGATATCGTAGGCGGCCGTGATGGTGGCCCCGACGTCTTTGAGACCACGGGTCAGAATGCCCCCGGCCTCGCCAAAACCGATAAAGGCGATCTTCGCCGAGTTACCGCTCATCTGATCTGTCATCGAATTTGGGCGTCCCGGAACCGCACCCGGCAGGCGGCGAAATCAAAGTTCCGCTTGTAGTCGGCGGGCTTGGTCGGTAGCACCCGGGCGAGCAGGAACCTTGGCCCCGGCGCTTCGCGGATGAATTTGGCGGCGGCTTCGATCTCCAACGGTTCCGATATGGTCAGGGTGGAGGTAAAGCCCGCCCCTCGGGCGATCTCTTCCAGGTTCGTCGTCCCGGCGGTGTGACCGCGCTGGCCGCCAGTTTCCTGATGCAGGGAATTGTCCTCACAGACGATGGACAGATTCTTCGGCGCGGCAGAGGCCACCGTCGCCAGGGAGCCCAACCCCATCAGCATTTCCCCATCGCCGTTGATCACGGCCACATTCCGGTCGGGCGCGGACAAGGCGAGGCCCAGCCCCATGGGCACGGCTGCGCCCATGGCGCCGGCCATGGTGTAGATGTTGTCGCCGTCATCGGTCAGCGCCGCCGCATCCCGGGACGGCCCGGCCAGACCGCTGATGAACAGCCAATCCTGTTGATCGGGAAACAGTTCGGCCAGCAGTTCGCGGCGGTCGATGTTCGGGGCGGGAGCGGCAACCATGATTAAAACGCCTTCGAGCCGAGGAATTTCTGACTGAGGACAATCGCCGCAGACTGCGCGCCGGGCCACACCGCGCCGACGGCCGATGCGACCGCCTGCTCGAGCTCGTGCGGGTAATCGACCCGGAAGATATTCACCCCCATGAGCCGGAGGATTTCGTCGGTGGCTTCGCCCATCGGGTACTGCCAAGGATTTTGTTCCCCATAGTCGCCGCGCATGGTGATCATCATTAGGATAGGAAAGCGTGCGCCCTTGGCCAGCGAAAGGATATTGGGACAGTTGCCGAGACCACTGGACTGCATACAGATCACGCCGCGCCCGCCGACAAGGTCCGCGCCGGCGCAAACCGCCACGCCCTCTTCCTCGCTGGTCAGCAGCACCACACGGGTGTCGTTGCTCTCCTCCGCTAGGCCGATCAGCCGATCATTGCCCGCGTCCGGGACATGGGTGAACAGGTCCACGCCCGCCTCTTTCAGCAGGGTAAAAAGTTCAACCGACCATTCTTCGTGACGATGCGGCTCGCTGGCCATCTGCGCTCTCCAAAGTAGCGCGACAAAGTATGGGCGCGGGTCAGGTTCTTCAAGACATCAATTTCGGTATGGAGGCAACAAGGGTTTGAAATTGCTGGTCGATTGTGGGACCAAGAAGACATGAGCGAACACGGTCCCCACTATGACATTCTGGTGGTCGGCGGCGGCCAGGCCGGTCTGACCGCGGCCATCACGGCGGCCGAAGCCGGGGCCAAAGTGTGCGTGGTCGAAGCCGCGCCGAAAAGCCACCGGGGCGGCAATACGCGCCACACCAGAAACCTGCGCGCCATGCACGAGGCGCCGAACGACTATCTGATCGAGGCCTATCCGGAAGAGGAATATTGGGACGATCTGATGCGGGTCACCAAGGGTGTGACCGACGAACACCTCGCCCGGATGACCATCCGCCTATCGTCGGAATGTGCCGGCTGGCTGGAAGAACGGGGCGTGATTTTTCAGCCGGCCCTCAAGGGTACGCTGCACCTGGGCCGCACCAACGCCTTCTTCATGGGCGGCGGCAAGGCGCTGTTGAACGCCCTCTACCGCCGGGCGGAGTCCTTAGGCGTTGTCGTCTTTTATGACTCCCCGGTGACCGAGATCGTCATGACCGACGACCGGTTCGAAGAGGTGAAGATCGATCCCGACGCCGGGGGTGGCAGCTTCCGGGCCAAGGCGCTGGTCGTGTCGGCCGGCGGCTTTGAATCCAATTTCGACTGGCTGCGGGAGGCCTGGGGGCCTGCCGCTGACAACTTCCTGATCCGGGGCACGCCCTACAATATGGGCAAAGTCTTGAAGCTGCTGCACGAGAACGGCGCTAAGCAGATCGGCGATCCGACCCAGTGCCACGCCGTCGCCATTGACGGGCGCGCGCCCAAGTTCGACGGCGGGATCGTCAGCCGGGTGGACTGCGTCTCCCTCGGCATTGTGGTGAATGTGGAGGCCAAACGCTTCTATGACGAGGGCGAGGATTTCTGGCCCAAGCGCTACGCCATTTGGGGCCGGCTTGTGGCGGGCCAGCCCAATCAGCTCGGCTACTGCATCATCGACGCCAAAAGCATGGGCAAGTTCATGCCCACCGTGTTCCCCGCAATCCAGGCAGACACCATGGGCGAGCTGGCGGCCAAGATCGAGCTTGACGCGGCAACCCTCGAGAAAACCGTGAGCGAGTTCAACGCCGCCGTGAAACCGGGTTCTTTCGATCACATGGTGCTCGACGATTGTCATACCGAAGGCTTGGAGATCAACAAATCCCACTGGGCCCGCGACATCGTAGAACCGCCATTCAGCGCCTATCCGTTGCGGCCTGGCATCACCTTTACCTATCTGGGCGTCGGTGTGAACGACAAGGCCCAGATGCTGATGGCCGACGACACGCCGTCTGCCAACGTGTTCGCCGCCGGCGAGATTATGGCCGGCAATGTGCTGGGCCAGGGTTATCTGGGCGGCATCGGCATGACCATCGGCAACGTCTTTGGGCGTATTGCCGGAAAGGAGGCGGCGAACTTTGTCCGCAACTGACAGCTATACCGAGGCCGAGCGGATCATGAAGATCTGCAACGCCTGCCGTTACTGCGAAGGGCACTGCGCGGTCTTCCCCGCCATGACCCTGCGCCTGGAATTCGACAAGGCCGACCTGACCTACCTGGCCAATCTGTGCCACGGCTGTCAGGCCTGTTTCCACCATTGCCAGTATTCGGAGCCTCACGAGTTCGACGTGAACGTGCCCCGGACCTTCGCCGAAATCCGCCGCGACAGTTACGCAAACGCCGCTTGGCCCGGCTTCATGAAGGCCGCCTTCCGCAAGAACGGGTTTTGGACTGTGCTGGTCCTGATCTTTGCCATTGCCGCGTTCATGATCGGGGTGATGGCCGGAAACGCCACCGGCCTGTTCGGCGCACACGAGAACAAGTTCTACGGCGTCATCTCTCACAATACGATGATGTGGGTGTTCCTCGCCGTCTCCGCCTTTGTGGCCCTGGCGCTTATTCTCGGCATGGCGAGCTTCTGGCGATCCATCGGCCTGCCCCTCCCCGTGGGTGCGCACGCCCGCTCCGTCGCCAAGGCGTTGCACGATGCGTTTACGCTCAAATACCTGGATGGCGGCGGGGACGGCTGCACATACCCGGATGAGTCCCCTAACATGCTGCGCCGCCGGTTCCACCACCTGACCTTTTACGGGTTCCTACTGTGCTTCGCGGCGACGTGCGTGGCGACCTACTACCACTTCGCCCTGGACCGCCCGGCGCCTTACGAGCTGTTCAGCCTGCCGAAGCTCTTGGGCATTGTCGGCGGGATCGGCCTGCTAATCGGCCCGGCCGGACTGATCTGGCTGAAGTCCAAGGCGGAGAAAACGCCGCAGGACGCCGCCTCCACACCCATGGACCTGGCGTTTCTCTGGATGCTGTTCCTCACCAGCCTCACCGGCATGGCGCTCTATATCCTGGGCGGCACGGAAGTCGTCGGGCTCATGCTGGTGATCCACCTGGGCGCGGTGCTGGGCCTATTCCTGACCATGCCCTACGGCAAGTTCGTGCACGGTCTCTACCGGGTCATCACCCTAATCGCTCACGCCAGGGAACAGCAGCTGGATCAAAAGCTGGCGGGAACCACACAAGAATAAGGGATGCCCCATGACCGACCTTGCCTATGACCTGAGACTATACCGGGACCGGTTTGCCGCCGGGGCCACAGGCTCGCCTGGCTATGACACCGCGGTCACGCTGATCTATGTCATCGAGGGCAGCGTCAGCGCGGACGGCAGCCGGCTCTCCGGCGGCGAGGGCGCACGCGTCCAAGACCCGGCCTCGGTCAGCCTTTCCGGCGAGGCTACAGAACTGATCCGCTGGGAGATCACCCCGGTGGGCGGCGCGGCCGAGCTGGCGGCACATGCCGATGACAGTCGGCTGTTGCTGTCCAAGCCCATCACCCTGCCCAGCGCGAATTTCGGGCTGCGCATGGATACGGTCACCTTCCCGCCCGGCACCCGCGCCTACCGCCACATCCATGCGGCGGCGGGCATTCGCTATTTGCTGACGGGCTCGTTAGAAATCAACTCGGATCACAGCATTGATCTGATGCTGGCCGGCCGGCCCTGGTTCGAAGGCATCGAAGACCCGGTCCTCGCCATCGCGGATTTGGAAGTGAAAAGCCAATTCGCCCGGGTGTTGGTTCTGCCGGAGGAGTATCTGGGCAAGCTGACCATCACCTATATCGATCCGGCCGATGACGACAAACCCCGCGAGCAGATCAACAAGCGCCTAGTCGACGAAGCGGCGAGCGTTTAACCGCCCCTCGCCACCATCGTGTGGACGCCGGTGTAGACGCTGTCGGCGAGGTCGATTTTCAAATCTAGTGTCTGATGATCCGGATGCAGGATTTCCACATCATAGGTCCCGCTGTCCGGGTCCAGCTTGTCGAGCTTGAACTCCCCGAACGCATCGGTCACCGTCTCGCCGACCTTGGCCCCATCTTTGTGGACAATGACGATGGCACCTTCCAGGCAATCCTCGACCCCGTCTTTTTCGGTCACTGCCGTGCCGGCGATGAAGCATTTGCTGTAGAGGTGCAGGTTCTTGTAGAGGACCCTCGGCTTGGTGCCGTGTTCCGGATGAAGTTCTTCCAGGGAATGTTCGGCAATGACCTTCTCCCGATCCGAATCCTCAATCAAGATGGATTTCAGCGCGCCAGTCGGGCACGCCTGAACACATCGCGGTTCTTTCCAGCCCCGATCCAAAAGATGAGCATCAAACGGCCAGGCCTGAGGCACATCTTTTTCGTCGTTCCACCAGATGGCGCCATAGGGGCAGGCATCGACAAGCTGTTTTTGGCCCTTGGCCCTCTCCGGATCGATGATGACGATGCCGTCGTCCCGCTTGGTGATCGCGTTTTTCTCGGCCGCCTTGATGCAGGGCGCGTCGTCGCAGTGCATGCAGGTGGTCGGCACATAGGCGACATCGACGATGGGTTCCGCGCCCCGTTCTTTCTTCTTGATGTCGATCCAGTGATGGCCGTGCAGCGGCATTTCTTCGGTGTAGCCGTCGTGTTTGTTGCCGGCGTATTCATCCGCCACGCTCAGGAAGCAGTTGTTGCTGTTGTGGCAGCGCGCTACATCGACGATGAGGTTCCACTTTTTCATTTGTCTGCCTCCCCGAACTACATTACGGACGCAACGATTGCGGCATCTTGTTCGGCAGCGGGCGGCTCCTCCGCCTCGCCGCTGGATTTAGAACCGATCTCCGAACCCCCGTCCCACAGCGCCACCTCGATCAGGCAGGAGTTATACGCCGCCGAGTGGGTCTTGAGAGATTGGGTCCGCTTAGGTGTCAGGTTGTTGATGCAGCCGCCCCGGTCCGCCGAATAGCCGGGCTTGCCGACTGGGTCATAAACGGCGGAGGCTTGGCGGGAATGCACCATGCCCGGCCGCACCCGGTGAGTGAGCTGGGCCGCGCAGATCACCGCCCCCCGGTCGTTGTAGAGCTTGATCAGGTCGTTTTCCTTGATCCCCCGCGCCGAAGCATCCGCCGGGTTCAACCGCGCGATCCAATAGTAATACCCGTCGATCAGCACCCGGTGGTCCTTGATGTCGTTGAGGTAGCTGTCTTTGCCGTCGCCCTTGGTGTGGAAGCTATAGCGCGAGTGCGGCGAGAACAGCTGCAGCGGATACTTCGCGAACAGGTCGGACGTATGAATGCCCTCCCACGCCGGAATGTATTTGTTGAGCGGCGGGCGTTCCGGATCCTGACCGTAACGCTTGAGGCTGGAACTCTCGAACTCGATCTTGCCCGACTGGGTCTGCAACCCTTCCAGGAAGTCTTCGCCGTAGGAGCCCGGCAGCGGCTGCGGTTCGGGCACGTCTTTCTTCCGGCCCTCCGCAAACCATCGGTAGGAAACCGGCGGGCGGGTTTTCTCCGGCTCCGGCGGTACCACGAAATAGCCCTTTTTCAGGAACTTCTCCCAGCTGATGTGCTTGGGCAGATCGGACGCGTCGAACACCCGCTTCACCCAGTCGAGCTCGGTTAGGCCTTCGTTAAAATACGCGCCATGTCCAAGGCGCTTGCACACTTCGTGGAAGATCTGGAAGTCGGACTTGGACTCGCCCAGCGGTTCGTGCGCCGGATGCTGAATGCCGATCACCCGGTGGTTCAATTGCCCCACCCAGTCGTAGCCGTAGCCGCCGGGATTGGCCCATTCGCCGATATCCCAGCGCTCGAAATTGGTGCAGGCCGGCAGGATCACGTCGGCGAACTGCACTTCGCCCTCGTCCCAAATGGCCTGCGCGACCACGAACTCGAGATTTTCCGATTGGTACATTTTGACGTAGCGGTTGCTGTCCGGCTGGGTGCCGATATAGCTGCTGCCGTACTTGTACATCATCTTAATCTCGGAATGGCCCGGCGCCGGATAGCGGACCGGGAAGAACTGCCCCTCGATCGAACGAATATCGATGGGATAACCCTCGGCCTCCCCGTCCATGATGGCTTCCGCCATCTTGAGGCGCGGCACCGCCTGCAGGTTCGGGTTCATGCTGATCAGGTGCGGCATGCGCTGATAGAGATTGATCGCATTGGCGGAGTTCTGCAGATCGCCGGAGAACCCACCTTCCGCATAGCCGGGGAAGAAGAAGTTGTAATCAATCGGCGCACCGAACTGCAGATTACCGAAGTTAATCCCTTCCTTGCCCAGGCCCTGCATTGCCAAGAGGCAAATCATCGACCGGGCCCATTGCGCGCCGGTGGCGGACCGGCACGCGCCGCCAAGCGTCGTGCCCATACTGCCCGCGCCCAAGTAGGTTTTCTTCGTACCCCATTTACGAGCCAGCGCCCGGATATCGCGGGCCGGCACGCCGGTTTCCTCCGCCGCCCATTCCGGCGTGCGGGCCACACCCTCTTCGTCTTCGCCCAGGATATATTCTTTCCACTTGTCAAAGCCGGTGGTCCGGGTCTCCACATACTCTTTGTCGTAGAGGTTCTCGGTGATCCAGACGTAGGTGATCGCTTGAGCCAGCGCCGGGCTCGTCGATGGCCGGGGCGCCATCCACTTACCGCCCAGGAACGCCGCCGTCTCGTTCAAGTACGGATCAATGTGGATCATTTCGATCCCCAGCTCCTGCGCCCATTGCCGGCGGATTGTGCCCTCGAAGGAGCCATAGACGCCGTTGGTCACCTCCGGATCACTAGCCCAGAACACGATCAGCTCGGCTTCCTGCAAACAGTCTTCCACCTGGCCGTAAATTTCCGCCGCGCCGTTGCGCATGGAATGGCCGTAGTGATGCATGGCGCCCCAGTACCAGCCTTCCCAGCTATCGGGATTCAGCATGGTCTGCGAGGCGCCGATGATATTGGTGAAGCGGTTATAGGCACTGATGTAATAGCCCACATTGCCCCAGGTATGGTGAGACGAGCGCGCTGCCAGGATCGCACCGGGACCATAAGTCCGATTGACCCGTTTGATCTCCGCCTCGACGATGTCCAGTGCTTTTTCCCAGGAAATCCGTTCGTAGCCGGACGTCCCCCGGTTTTGCGGATTGCGTTCCCCGTTCGGATCGAAATCCACTCGCTTCATCGGATAAAGATTACGCTTGCTGGAATAGACCAAGGATTTGGACGCCAGCCCGTGGGGTGAAATCGTGGTCTTGCGGGGCGGGGTGAATTTCTTGCCCCGGGCTTCGATGGTCCACGTGCCCGGATCGTCATCATCGAAGTCGATGGGCGTCATGCGGACGATTTTGCCGTCCTTCACATAGACAAAGACCGGTCCGCCGTTGGTGTTGTTGGCATAGCGGACTTCGCCGTTGCCCACATCGGTGCCCCAGGACCAGCTCATCCGGCGGGACATGTGCACCGTCTCGGTGAACCAGCCGGTCAGATCGTCCGGCCCCATCATCAGGATGTTGAAATTCTTGATGGCGTCGATCTGCGCCTGATAATCCAGCTTGGGCTTCAACAATTGGAGGGCTATGAACTCGTTCTTGAACGAGATCAGCATGTCCGCATCGGGATTTACGCCCGATGTAGAGGTGACTTTGCCGTCCTGAAACTTGAAACAACGACCGATGGAGTCATCCGCCAGTTTAAACTGAACGGTAAAATTCCGTTCTTTAAGGCGCTCGGCAAACTTCGGATACCGCCACGCCGTGATCCGGAAAACCCATTGAAGCGCATAAAGAATAAATGAAAGCCGCATGATAACCGACCCACTCTAAATTCATTAACTTATCCCATTGTCATATCACCCCGGCTTCCATCCGTCGACGCCGGGCAAAAAAATTTCCGGCTAGCGGAAACGGCGGGCGTTTAGATTTCCCCCATTTCCGTCAACACCTCGTTGGCCCAGCTAAAGGCCGAGACGGCCGCCGGAATGCCGGCATAAACCGAGGCATGGATGATGACTTCTTTGATGTCGTCCGGGGTCAGACCGTTGTTGATCGCGCCTTTGACATGCAGCTTGAACTCGTCCACCCGATTGAGGGCGATCAGGATCGACAGCGTCAGTCGGCTCCGCATTTGTTTGTCCAAATTGGGCCGGGTCCAGACATCGCCCCAAGCGAACTTGGTCATGATATCCAGGAAGTCTTCGTTGAAGGCGTTCCGGTTTTTGTCCGACCGGTCCACATGGGCGTCGCCCAAAACTTCACGCCGCCGCGCCCGTCCGGCCTCCAGACTGTCTTTTTTATCGGTCATGGTTTACTCCCTTTTTGGTTGGGGCAATTGTCGAGTATAGGAGCGAATGCGGCAACCGGCTTGTGAGCTATGAAGCCCCCCTATTTCGGAGGAGATCGAGAAACGCTATGCGTTTCGACGGTGGAGGTGGTGCTCGGATTTCTTTGGCCCATCCTAATTTGCGTCGCCCCCGAGTTGGCGTAAGCCAATTCTCGGGGGTCCATTCAACGGCAGCTATGGTCTCCCGACAACTACTGCGCAGATCGGGGGTGACGCTGGAATAGTATCCGTGGTCTGAGGCGAAAGCGCCTGATCTGGATGCCTTTTTGGTTGATTAGATGGGTCCACGGGTCATGCCCGGGTCAAGTCCGCGTGCAGGCTCGGGTATGACGCATAAAAAAAATAGAGGTGGCCGTAACTACCTCTATTTTCAGCATCTAATTCTAAAATCGTGCGTCACCCCTGCGCGTTCATTTGGACTTCAAGGTCGTGGAGCGTTTTGTAGCAGTCCAGCACGTTAGCCACGCTGGAGTTCGGCTCGCGGCCCTCGTCGATGGCGGCAAAGAACTCTCGATCCTGCAGTTCAATCCCGTCCATGGAAACATCGACGTTGGACACATCAATGGGTTCGTCCTTGCCGTCCACTAAGTCGTCGTACAGCGCCTTGTAGGTGCCATTGTCGCAGATATAGCGGAAGAAAGACCCGATCGGCCCGTCATTATTGAACGACAGTGACAGGGTGCAAATCTTGCCAGACTCCGTCTTCAATTGGATCGACATATCCATGGCGATGCCCAGCTCAGGGTGCATCGGGCCCTGGACCGCCTGGGCGACCACGATGGGCTCGCCGCACTGATATCGGAATAGATCGACCGAGTGCGCCGCATGGTGCCAGAGCAGGTGATCGGTCCAGGACCGGGGGCCGCCGGCCGCGTTGATGTTCTTGCGGCGGAAGAAATAGGTCTGGATATCCATCTGTTGGATGTTCAGCTCACCCGCCTGAATCTTGTTGTGCACCCATTGGTGAGAAGGGTTGTAGCGTCGCGTGTGGCCAACCATGCAGGTCAGGCCGGTTTCCTGCTGCTTCTTGAGCACGGCTTCGGAGTCCGCCCAGCTATCGGCAAGCGGTATCTCCACTTCCACGTGCTTGCCGGCGTCCATACAGGCGATGGCCTGTTCGGAGTGCATCTGGGTTGGCGTACACAGGATCACCGCATCCACGCCCGGCTGGGCGATGGACTCGGCCAGGTCCGTGGTGACATGGCCGATGCCATACTTGTCGGCGATTTCCTGGCTCTGCTCCAATCGGCGGCCGCAGATCGAGACGCATTCGACCCCGTCAATCCGGGCGATGCCGTCCAAGTGTTTCTGGCCAAACGCGCCGCCACCGGCGAGTGCTACTTTCATGACTAATCTCCCCTCGTCTTTTCTCAGCGCTCTATTAAACGCGGTTTTCCAAAATCAGATGCCCGACGGCCGTGTTGGAGGCCGGCACATGATAGAAGCGGTGTATCGTATCCACATTGTCATCCATCGCGCCCCGCATCACGAACCACATGACCAGCTCAATCCCTTCGGAGCCGGCATCCCGTACATAATCGATATGCGGCATCCTGGCGAGCTCTTCCGGATCATCGATGAGCATGTCCAGGAAGCGGGCATCGAACTCCTTATTGATCAGACCGGCGCGCGGCCCCTGAAGCTGATGGCTCATGCCGCCGGTGCCCCAGATTTGGACATTGATATCCTCGTCGAAGGACTCAATGGCCCGGCGGATGGCCTTGCCCATCTCATAGCAGCGTTTACCCGTGGGCGGCGGATACAGCACCACGTTCACCGGGAACGGGATCACCTTGACCGGCCATTCTTCCGGCTGGCCGAAAATCAAAGACAGCGGCACGGTGAGGCCGTGATCCACATGCATTTCATTGACCACGGTCAGATCGAACTCATCCAGGATCACCGACTGAGCGATATGAGACGCCAATTCCGGATGGCCCTTACAGGTCGGCACCGGACGCGGTCCCCAGCCTTCATCCGCCGGCGGGAACTCATCCGCACAGCCGATGGCGAAGGTCGGCACCATGGACAAGTCAAACGCCGAGGCGTGGTCGTTGTAAACCAGGAACACCACGTCCGGCATGTTCTCCTTGATCCAGTCCTTGGAGAATTCATAGCCTGAAAAGACCGGCTTCCAGTAATCTTCCTGCATCTTGCCCAGGTCAATCGCCGCGCCGACCGCCGGAATGTGGGACGTGCTTAGCCCGTGTGTCACTCTAGCCATTATCTCTCTCCCCCACATAGCGGTTGCCTTCGACTGAGCGGCCGCCATTGATCATCATTTGCGCATATTCCTCCTGGGTCATGCCGGTCATCGTCGCCGCCGCGAACTGGAAGCTGAGACCGTCGCTGGAAAAAATCTTGGACAGGAAATAAATATTGCCGCCAGTAGCGATCATCGCATTGTAGTCCCGGTCGAGGACCGCCTGCTTTTGCTCCTCGGACATCGGCCACTCATCCATATAGGCCTTCTGATCCTCGTAGAACCGTTCCCGGTTCTCTCTCTTCATCAGCGACATGCAGAATTGATTGAGGTGATAGCCTTTGCGCGACTGATCCTGATCAAAAACCGTAGTGCCCGGCACATCCGTATAGGGTTTTTCAAGAGCCATTGCGTCCTCCTTAATCGTCCCAGTAGAGCCGCATGGGATTATCCACCAGCAGCCGCTGCTGTTGCGCCGCCTCGGGCGCGATCCGCGGAATATAGTCGACCAGCAGGCCGTCATCGGGTATGTGGGATTTCATGTTCGGGTGCGGCCAGTCGGTGCCCCAGATGGTGCGGTCGGGGAATTCCGCGACCAGCCGGCTGCTGAACGCCACCACATCATCATAGGGCGCCCCCGCCTTAGTCAGCCGTTCCGGGCAGGTCACCTTGGACCAGAAATTCTCGTTTTCCCGGAGCAGCTTGATGAATAGCTCGAACTCCGGCCCGTCCACCGGCTTGGTGACGTCCGGCCGCCCCATATGATCCACAACCACCGTGGTCGGCAGAGAGGTAAAGAAGTCATAAAGCTCCGGCAGTTCGGGGGCTTCGAAGTAAATCACGATATGCCAGCCCAGCGGCTTGATCCGCTCGGCAATGTTTCTCAGCGGTTCGCGCGGCAAGGAATCCACTAGCCGCTTGACGAAATTAAAGCGCACGCCGCGCACACCGGCCTCGTGCAGTTCCTGCAAACCCTCGTCGGTGATGCTTTCCTTTACCGTGGCGACACCCCGGGCCATGCCGTCCGACGCGTTCATGGCGTCGACCAGCGCCCGGTTGTCATCGCCATGACAAGTCGCCTGAACGATTACGTTGCGGCTCAACCCCAAATAATCGCGGAGCTCGAATAGCTTTTCCTTCGGCGCATCGCATGGGGTGTACTTCCGCTCCAGCGAATACGGGAAGACATCGCCGGGTCCAAACACATGACAGTGGCTGTCCACCGCGCCTGCCGGCGGGACATATTTGGGTTTGGACGGATTGGGGTGGAACTCCAACCAATCTGGGTCCATTTGAAAGTCACTCATGGTCAACTTTTCCTCCGCTGCCGGGATTTTAGACCCTGGATAAGGATTCGCAATCAGCTATTCCGGCAGCTTTTTGTCGAGCTCATGTAAATATACTCAGTATACTGAGTAAATCAAGTGGCCGGCTAGACTCCTCGTGAAATAGCGCAATTGACGGAAATATTTCGCGCTCGGTAGTTTACCTGCGGCCCTCACCTGGTAAGGTTCAGTCTTCACATTCAACCATGGAGTTCTCCAATGTTGAAAACATTCTTCAAGAGCGTTTCAGCCTCTGCATTTATGCTCATCGTCTTTTCCACGGCGGTGATGGCGGAAACGTTCGTCTTTACGGCGATCCCCGATCAGGACGAAACCAAGCTGAAAGCACGGTTCACCAAGATCGCAACCTACCTATCAAAAGAATTGGGCATCGACGTCAAATATATCCCTGTTAAGTCTTACTCGGCGGCCGTGACCGCCTTCCGCAACAATCAAGTTCAGCTTGCCTGGTTCGGCGGACTGTCGGGCGTCCGCGCCCGCCATTTGGTGAAGGATTCACGGGCGATTGCTCAAGGCTTCGAAGACCCCAACTTCCAAACCTATTTCATTGCCCATGTCAGCACAGGCTTGAAAAAGTCAGCCAATCTCCCGACAGAGATTGCCGGCAAGACTTTCACCTTCGGCTCCAAGGGCTCTACCTCGGGCCGGTTGATGCCGGAGTACCATGTCCGCCGGGTCTTCAATAAAACCCCGGACAAGGTTTTCAGCCGGGTCGGATATAGCGGCAATCATTCCAAAACCATCGCTTTGGTTCAGTCGGGCGCCTTCCAGGTTGGGGCCACGAACTACAAAGTCTGGAAGCGTGAACTCGCCGCGGGCAACATCGACACCAGCAAAGTCCAAGTCATCTGGGAAACCCCCGGTTATCCGGACTATAACTGGAGCATCCGGGGCGACGTGAACGCCAAGTTTGGCGCCGGTTTCTCTGACAAAGTCCAAAGCGCGTTGATCAACATGAAAGACCCTGATCTGTTGGCGGCGTTTCCCCGGAAATCGTTCATCAAAGCGACGAACAAGGATTTCCAACCGGTCCTGGATCTCGGGAAAGAGGTCGGCTTGATCGAGTAGTTTCGGGCCAACACCAACACCAGCCACGAACTGAGCCGTGACATGACACTGTTTGCCTTGGACAAGGCGACTGTTCGCTATGGCGAGCAGACGGTGCTGAGCGAAATTTCGCTCAGCATCGAACGGGGTGAGAAAATTTCCCTGATCGGCCAAAGCGGCGCCGGCAAGTCCACCCTCCTCACCCAACTGTATGAAAGCACCGATGCAGACATAGCCATTGTGCCGCAGGAACTCGGCCTCGTGCGCACGCTCTCGGTCTTTCACAATGTCTATATGGGCCGGCTGCACCGCTACTCGACCTGCTACAATCTGATCAATCTGATCAAACCGCTGCAGGCGGAAAAGGATCAGATCATTCCGATCCTGGAACAACTCGGCATGGAAGAGAAACTCTTCGCGCCGGTACACGAGCTCTCCGGCGGGCAGCAGCAGCGCACGGCAATCGGCCGCGCCATCTTTAAGGACAGCGCCACATTTTTCGGGGATGAGCCGGTCTCCGCCCTGGACGAGCACCAATCCCATATTGTCATGCAGGCCATCGTTGCCAACCACGACACGGTTGTGCTGTCCATGCACGACGTGTCTCTGGCGCTGGAATATTCCGATCGGATCATCGGCCTGAAGGACGGCCAAAAGGTCATGGACCAACCGACCAGCGGCATGAAAGCGTCTGACCTTGACGGCATCTATCGACAATAGCGCGGCCTATCTGACGCCAACGCCCCGGCCGCTGTTGCGCGCCACCGGCGGATTTGTCGCCGTCGCCATCATCTTCCTGAATTTCGCCGATATCGAGATCACCACTTTGGACCCGTGGACCGAAGTTGGCAAAATGTTGATGGGCGTCGCCACCCCCGACTTCTTCGGCACGGGCGAACTTTGGACGGCCATCGTCAACACTCTCGCGTTCGCCATTCTGGGCGTGGCCCTCGGCAATTTCTGGGGCTTCCTGCTGGCCCTCGTGTTTCATTTCCGGATTGTGCGGCTGTTCTGTGCCTTCATCCGCTCCGTCCACGAGCTATTCTGGGCGTTGATCTTCCTGCAGATGTTCGGGCTCACGGCGGTCACGGGCATTCTGGCGCTCGCCATCCCCTACGCCGGCATCTTCGCCAAAGTCTACGCCGAGATTCTGGAAGAGGCCGACCCGGAACCCTTGAAAACGTTGCCCCGCGGCACCACCAACTTTTCGGCCTTCTTGTTCGCCAAGCTGCCCGACGCCTGGGTGCATTTCCGCACCTATTCCCTCTACCGTTTGGAATGCGGACTGCGCTCCAGTGCGGTGCTGGGATTCGTCGGCCTACCGACATTGGGATTTCACTTAGAGACAGTGTTCTCCGAAGGCCTCTATTCCCAAGCGGCGGCGCTATTGATCCTGTTCTACATTATCATCGCGACCATCCGGAAATGGGTGCACACAAAGTTGGTGCCGCTCTATATCTTGATCGCCTTGATCGTCATCCCCTGGGGCCTGTCGGACATCAACATGACCAATCTGGTCCGGTTCCTCACCTCCGACATTCTGCCCCACCCGATTAGGACAGCCGAGGTCATCACGGTAGACACCTGGGCCGCCACTTGGGCCTGGTTCGTGAAAGTGTGTAACGACCAAGCCGTGCCGGGCATTATCGCGACGGTAATCCTGACCCAGATCGCCCTGGTCGGCGCGGGCGCGCTGACGCTTCTGTTCTATCCGTTGATCTCTCCCCTCTTCTTCCGGATCTTCGGCCGGACCATCGGCCATGTGTTTCTGGTGATCAGCCGCTCCACCCCGGAATACATTTTGGCGCTGATTTTCCTATTGCTCTGGGGGCCGTCCATGCTGCCGGCAATCCTGGCCCTGGCATTGCACAATGGGGCGATCATTGGCCATCTGATGGGCCGGCATACGGAAGCGCTGCAGGTCCGGCCCGACAGACCGGCGGGGCTTAATCTATACGCCTATGAGATCACGCCCCGCATCTATCCCCAGTTCCTGGCGTTTCTGTTTTACCGCTGGGAGATTATCATGCGGGAGACAGCGATCCTCGGCATTCTCGGGATCGCAACACTCGGCTTCTACATCGACAGCGCCTTCGCCGATCTCCGCTATGATCGAGCCTTGGTGTTGATCCTGATCACGGCGTTGATGAATATCGGCATCGATGTCGCGTCCCGAACGATCCGCGCCCGGCTTCGGCTGCAGACGCGGGCCGATGTGGTGTGACGCACGCTGGATGTGAGCCACCCTCCCCCGTGCATTGCGCGACCCCTCCCACGAGGGGAGGGGTGATCCGTTCTAATCCCCCCTCCCCTGGTGGGAGGAGGTCAGGGGGAGGGGGAAAGCTCAACCAACGTCCCCAACGCCGCCTGTTCAGTCTCCGGCAGGAATAAATCCCGCCGGGCCGCGCATTGCTCTTCCAGCGTCTTCAGAAACGCCGGATCGTTCTCCGCGCGCAACAGCAATTTCCGCAGCTCCGCTTCGTCGCCCACGGGGAAGTATCCCCTATAGCCTTTGCCCAACAGACCGACATTTCCGTCAATCTTTGACGCGATCACCGGCAGGCCGGCGACGATAGCTTCCGACACCACGTTCGCGCCGCCTTCCGCTAGGGACGAAATGACCATGAGGTGTGAACGGGCGAATTCTTGGCGCACCCGCCAGCCGGGCACTTCCCCTATCCAGTTGTAGCGGAGATTCCGTTTCATCTCCGCCAGTGCCTGTTTGTCGAAGCCTTTCTCCTCCGCCCCGCCCAAATGCCGCACGCGTATGCGCGAGGTTTCCGGCAGGTCGCGGACGGCGAGCGCCGACCGGAACGGGTCCTTCACACTGCGCAGATGACCGATGACGCAGACATTGAAATGGCGTTCCGGTGGTTGTCTCGGTGACGGCAGTGGCTTGGCAGACTGATGAATGATCCGAATCTTGCGCCTGAGATGTCTCGGCGTCAGAGATTTCACCGTCTCGTTCAGTCCGATGAGGACATCCGCCAACTCCATGGACCGGAGAGTGATTTCGGGATGGGTCTGGATGAATTGATTGATGTCCGTGCCGGCTAGGCACAGGATCAACGGCCGGTAAGGAGACAGCTTCTTGAAACGGACCACAGCCTCGGCCGAACGCCACGCATGGATGGCGATCATTAGGTCAGCGGCACGACCGTCATAAGTGCTCTGCGTGGTTACCTGGTGGCCAAGATTGCCGAGCAGTTTTGCCCAGCGGGCGGCCGTGGTCCCGTTTCCCGACTTGGCCCCCTTGTCAGCGGGCGTTATTTGAATAATGTGCAACAGGCTGGTTCCGGATAAATAGTCGCGCCGGCTCATTTGAACCAAGGATAGTCTACATGACCGCCATCGTCTCTTCCAAACACCTGATGAACATGATGGAAGACGCCCACGCCCGCACCAAAGAGCTATTGAGCGGGTTGGACAGCGAGCAGCTTATGGGCCCGCGCCTACCCATCGTCAATCCGCTGATTTGGGAGATTGGCCACGTTGCCTGGTTTTCGGAGCAGTTCATCCTGCGCAAGCTCCATGGATATGAGCCGACCCTGGAAGACGGCGACGCCCTCTATGACTCCATCGACATTGAACACAGCGTGCGCTGGGACCTGCCACTGCTGCAGCTCAACGAATGCCTGAGTTATATCGACGAGATCAAAGGCAAGCTGTTCGACCGGTTACCCGACGGCGACGCGACCGAGGCCGACAGCTTCATCTATCAGTTCGCCACCTTTCACCACGACATGCACAACGAGGCGTATTCCTACACCCGCCAGACCCTGGGCTATCCCAAGCCCGACTTCTCCGCCGCCAAGGACTTGTCGTTGGACAAGGATGATTTCGGCCCCTATCCCGGCGACGTGGAAATACCGGGTGGGACATTCATGCTAGGGTCACGCCGGGAAGACCCGTTCTCCTTCGATAATGAGAAATGGGCCCACAAAGTTTTTGTCCATCCGTTCCAGATTGCCAAGGCCCCGGTCACCAATGAAGAATTCATGGCCTTCGTCGAGGATGACGGCTACGCGCGGCGCGATCTCTGGCCCGATATTGGCTGGAGCTGGCGGATGCAGGAGGGCGCGGTGCACCCGGTCTACTGGATCAAGGACGCGCCCGGAAAGTGGAAGATGCGCCGCTTTGATCAGATCATTGACTTGCCGCCGCACGAGCCGGTGATCCACGTTAATTGGTTCGAGGCAATGGCCTATTGCGAATGGGCCGGCCGCCGTCTGCCCACCGAAAACGAATGGGAGGTGGCCGCCGCCTCTGAACCTGACGGCGCCGGCTTCAGCCAAACCAAGCGCCGCTATCCCTGGGGCAATGATCCGGAGACCATCGGCCGCGCCAATCTGGACGGCCGCGGTCTGGGCTGTGTCGATGTGACCGCCTTTGCCGACGGCGACAGCGCCTGGGGCTGCCGTCAGATGATGGGCAATGTGTGGGAATGGACCAACAGTATGTTTGCCCCCTACCCTGGTTTCGTCGCCGACGCTTACCGGGAATATTCAGAGCCGGTGTTCTACACACGCAAGGTGCTCCGGGGCGGCGCCTGGGCGACGCGGAGCCGCATGGTCACGAACATGCACCGCAATTTCTTTACCGAAGAACGCCGCGACGTGCTCGCCGGTTTCCGCACCTGCGCCCCTTACGACTGGACATAATAATCCCGAGCCGACAGGGCTTGTGTTGACTGGTCTCAGCCTCTTTAAATAGTTCTGAAATAGGCGAAACGCCAATGGTTAACGCCTAAGGGAGGACGGCGGCAGAATGATTACCCAACTCAGCGCATTGGATCGCGCCCGCAAGCTCTATGCGGACAATCCGGCCATTGTCGACCGGGAACGCAATTTCACCTGGGCCGAGCATGTGGACCGGGCGGAAAAGCTTGCCGGCGCGCTGCAGACCATGGGCGTCGGGCCAGGCGACCGGTTCGGGATCATCTGCGAAAACAGCTTCCGATATACAGAGCTTTTGCACGCCGGCTATTGGGGCGGGGCTATCCCGGTACCCATCAATCACCGCCTGGCGCCGCCTGAAATCCTGCACATTCTGGAAGATGCCGAATGCAAAGTCTTGGGCCTGGGCAAAGGCTTCCTGGGCATGATCGACGAAGATGAAATCGCACCCTGGCGGGACACGGCCTTCTATATCGGCCCGCAAGACGACAGCATCTCGCTCCCCCAATATGAAACCCTCCTCGCCGCCGCCGATCCGGCAGTGCCCCACGAAGTAGAAGAGGACGACCTGGCGCTGTTGCTCTATACGGGCGGCACCACCGGGCGCAGTAAGGGCGTGCAGCTCAGCCACAAGAACACCATCTCCAACGGCATGCAGATGGCGATCTGCATGCATGCTCACAGCCACGATATTTACCTGCACGCCGCGCCCATGTTCCACGCGGCGGACCTGCTGGCCACAGCCTTCACCATCACCGGCGGCGCGCATGCATACCTGCCGGCCTTTACGCCGGTGGATATTTTGACCGCGATCCAGGATTATCGGGTTACCTGCACGATGATGGCGCCGACGATGATCATCATGTCGCTGACCGATAGTCTCTTTAGGAACTTCGACACGTCGAGCCTGCGGCTCATGCTTTATGGCTCCTCGCCCATGGCGGCAGAGTGGGTGGCCAAGACCATGGAAGGCTTCCCCAATTCCGATATTGTCCAGGGCTATGGACTGACCGAGACGTCGCCGATCCTCACCTACCTGAATGCCCAGGAACACCGCGATGCGGTCGAGTCGGGCGATATTTCCGTGCTCCGCGCTGCCGGACGGCCACTGACCGCCACCGACATGAAGATCACTGACGACGATGGCAATGAACTTTCCTTAGGCGAGGTAGGCGAGGTGACCGTGCGCGGCCCACAGGTTTCCACCACGGGTTATCTCAACCGACCGGAGGAAACGGAGAGAGCTTTCCGGGACGGCTGGTTCCACACCGGTGACGTGGGCCGGATGGACAAGACCGGGCTGATGTATCTCATGGATCGCAAGAAGGACATGATTGTCTCCGGTGGAGAGAACATCTACACCTCAGAGGTGGAGGCGGCCCTCTATCAACATCCGGACATCCAGGAGTGCGCGGTGGTCGGCGTGCCGGACGAGAAATTCGGCGAGGCCCTGTTTGCGGTTATCGTCGCCCGGGACGGCGCCAGCCTTTCCGATACGGATGTCATCAACCATTGCCGGGAACGGATCGGCGGATACAAAATTCCGAGGCGCATGGACTTCGTGGCTGAAATGCCGAAAAGCGCCATGGGCAAAATCTTGAAAAATGAACTCCGCCGCATCTACAGCGGTGAATAACCAAACCAGTCAGGGGTAAGAACTATGGGCGTATTTGCAGTCGGACAACCGGTCAGCCGCACGGAGGACCCGCGACTTCTCACCGGCCGGGGGCTCTATATCAATGACCGTACCCTCCCCCGGGAGGCTCAGCTCTATATCCTGCGCTCGCCCCACGCGCATGCCAAGATCAACGGGATCGACACAGCGGCGGCGGCGGCGGCGCCTGGCGTCCTGGCCGTCCTGACCGGCGAGGACCTGGCCAAGGAGAACTGGGGCACAACCAAGATCACCTTTCCGCAAAAGCGCCCAAACGGGGATCCCGCTTATCACGCCCCCCACCCCGGCCTGGTCAGGGACCGAGTGCGTTTCGTCGGCGACCATGTGGCCCTGGTGATCGCCGAGAGCCTGAACCAGGCAAAGGATGCGGCTGAGCTGGTCGAGGTAGACTATGAACCTCTTACCCCGGTCACGGTGACCGCTGACGCCACCAAGGATGACACGCCGCGCATCTGGGACGATTGCGACAATAATATCGCCTATGTGGCCAAGCTGGGCGACGAAGAGGCCACCGACGCCGCCTTCGCCGAAGCCGATCATGTTGTCTCCCGCAAGTTTGTCATCAATCGCATCTCCGCCAACGCCATGGAAAACCGGGGCTGCATCGGCGAATACGATGCGCGGGAGGACCGCTACATCCTCTATGCCGACCTGCAGACACCCCACAGCGCACGAACGATACTGTCCCAGGTGCTAAATGTGTCGGAACGACAAATCCAAGTGATTGCCGGCAATGTGGGCGGTGCGTTCGGCATGAAGGGCCCGATCTATCCGGAACACCGGCTGGTGCTCTGGGCTTCAAAGGTCGTCGGCCGGCCGGTCAAGTGGAACGCGGACCGAAGCGAGTCCCTGCAAAGCGACGAGCACGCGCGGGACAATGTCTCCGAGGCCTCCCTGGCGCTGAGCAAAACTGGCCAGTTCCTTGGTATCCGCGCCAATAACTTAGCCAGCCTGGGCGCGTACCTCTCGTCCGACCGGGGTATGCTGCCCACCTTCCAGAACATGGGCGTGATCGCCGGCACCTACACGACTAAAGCAATCTATGTGGAGGTCTCGGGCGTCTTCACCAATATGAACACGACTGCGCCCTTCCGGGGCGCAGGCCGGCCCGAGGCCGCCTACATCCTGGAACGGCTGATCGATCTGGCGGCGGCCGAGCTCAAGATGGACCGGACGGAGATCCGGCGCATGAATACGATCCCCGCCGACGCAATGCCCTACAAGACGGCGCTGATGTATACATATGACTGCGGAGAGTTTGAAAAGAACCTGGACCGCGTTATCGAGATGATCGATTACGCCGGTTTCGAAACCCGCCGCGAGGAAGCCCAAGGCCGCGGAAAGCTGCGTGGTCTCGGGATCACCAACACGATTGAGCGCGCCGCCTCGGTTTCCACGGAAACAGTGGAAGTGCGGTTTGACCCGGCCGGCGATGTGACCGTCCTTGCCGGATCCAAGGATCAGGGACAAAGCCACGACACCATGTATAAGATCCTGCTTGGGGAACACCTGGGCATTGATTCCGATCGGGTCCGGCTGATCGACGGTGATACGGACAAGGTCTCATCCGGCGTGGGCACGTTCGGTTCCCGCTCCGCGGTGATGGGCGGGTCCGCCATCAAGATCGCGTCGGGCAAGCTGATCGAGAAAGGCAAAACCATCGCCGCGCATATCCTCGAAGCCGCCGAGTCGGACATTGAGTTCGAGGGCGGACAATTCAAGGTGGCCGGCACCGACAAGTCCGTCGATATCCACGACGTGGCCAAGGCCGCCTACAGTCCCGGCAAGATGCCGCCGGGCGTGGAGCACGGGTTCCACGAGACCGGCGTGTTCAATCTGGATAAGCCGACCTTCCCCAACGGGGCGCACGCGGTGGAACTGGAGATCGATCCAGACACGGGCGAGACGGAGATTATCAATTACTGCGTGGTCGACGATGTTGGGAACGTGATCAACCCGTTGACCCTGAAGGGCCAAATCCATGGCGGCGTAGCCATGGGCGTGGGCCAGGCGCTGATGGAAGACGTCGCCTACGACAAGGAAAGCGGGCAGTTGCTCAGCGGCTCCTTCATGGATTACGCCATGCCCCACGCGGACAATCTGTGCTACATCGCGGTGGAAAGCCAGCCGGTGCCGACGGACACCAACCCGCTCGGCGTTAAAGGCGCGGGCGAAGCCGGCACTGTGGGCGCCCTGCCGGCCGTCCTGAATGCGGTGGCCGATGCGCTGTCCCCCATCGGCATCGACGACATTCCGATGCCCGCTACGCCGGAGAAGATTTGGCGGGCTATTCAGGACGCCACGGCGTAAAATGCCATCAGGGAGTATTTCACATGGCTGACATCGATCTGGACAAATTCAGGCTCCGCAAGTTCGTCGAAAAACTCGACGACATGGGCGAGGTGCATCATCACGACGAGCCCATAGACCTCTCCGATCTGTCTTCGGCCTACGAGATTAGCGACAAGGCTCTACTGTTCAAACAGGCCGGCCCGGAGAAGCTCGAACTGGTCGCCAATGTGAACGGTAGCCGCAAGCGGGTCGCCGCCGCCTTGGGTGTTTCGGAAGAAGAGTCTTTGGCAGAATACCAGCGCCGGCTTGCCAATCCACAGCCGGTGGTCGAAATTCCCAATGACGAAGCGCCGTGCCGGCAGGTGGTGCTGACCGGCGACGATATTGATCTCACCAAGCTGCCCTTTCATGTGCAGCATCGATTTGACGGCAGCGCCTATCTGTCGTCGGGCATCGATTACACGGTCGATCCTAATACTGGCATCACAAACGTGGGTGCCCGGCGGCTGAGCCTCCGCAACAAAACTAGCGCCGGCACCAATGTCACTGCACCGTCCGATTTGAAACGCATCTACCAGGGCTGCGTGGCGCGGGGCGAGAAACTGCCGATCAATTTCGCCATCGGCGGCCACCCGCTGGATTTCCTGGCGGCTGGCATGCGTGCCCCGGCGGATGAAATAACGCTGGTCGGCACGCTTCGTGGCGAGCCCGTGCCGCTGGTCAAGGGTCTCACCAACGATGTGCGGGTCCCGGCAGATGCGGAGATGATTCTCGAAGGCTATTTCGACGAACAAGGCTATATCGAGCCAGACGGTCCTTACGGCGAATATGTGGGCTATTACGGGCCGATGCATCTGGACCCGGTCTATCACGTCACCGCCATCACCATGCGCGAGGATGTGCTGCATCAAACCCTGCTGCACGGCGCAGGCTATAACCTCCAGCGCTGCGATTCTTCAAACCTTCTCTCCGTTCGTGGCGAAAATCAGGTCTATACCGTGCTCAAGAACGTCAATATCCAGGTCGTGGATGTCTATATACCGCCGGCCTCCGCCGAAGGACAGCACGTCCGCGTCTCGATCAAACAACAACGCCCGGGGCAAGCGCGCTCCGCCATCACCGCCTTGTTTGGCGCCATGTTCGGCGCGAAGCATGTCTTTGTCGTCGATGAGGACATCAACATCCGCGATGAACATCACTGGGAATGGGCCATGGTCTCCCGCTTCCAGGCCGACAAGGACATCATGGTGATGAACGGCATGGCCGGCATGCCCATGGACCCGTCTCTGGATCACGGTCTTTTCGGCGCGAAAGCGGGCTTTGACATGACACTCCCTCTTCACCGCCGCCATGAACTGGCGCTGACGCCGTCCGTGGCGCCCAAACTGACCGGGAGCGCCCGCTATCAGACGGTGGAGCAGGCCCTGGAAGAAGCCGGGCCGCTGTTCTTCTCCGATGTGATGGAGGCGCTGGGCAGCCGGGATGGCCGCGAGATTGCCGTTAAGCTTGATGAATTGCGAGCGAATGGTAGACTAATGCGTGATTCGGATGGGCGCTATCTCATGGGTGACGCCCCGAAGGGATCGACTGGGCTATATGGTCCGCAGCGGGAAGACCCAAACAGATACACAGGAACATCGCGATGAAATTCGGATTATTCGGCGGCGCAGTAGCCAAAAAAGACGCCGCTACCGCGGATAGTCAGGGTTATGGACATTTTATAGATATGGTGCTGGAAGCGGAGGAATTGGGCTATGACAGCATCAGGCTAGTAGAACATCATTTCACTGGTGGCGGACAAGTCTCCGCTTCGCTCTCGCTCTTAACCTACGTTGCCGCTCAAACTAAGCGAATTCGTCTAGGCACCGCAGTAACTGTATTACCTTGGCACAACCCAGTCTTGATTGCAGAGCAGACCGCTACTCTTGATCTTTTGTCGGGCGGCCGGCTCGACTTCGGTGTCGGTAAGGGCTACCGAGATATGGAATACAAAGGGTTTTGCATCCCCAAGGAAGAAGCAATGGAACGTTATGAAGAATCCGTTGGGGTTATCCGCAAGGCCTGGACATCGGAAGATCGTTTTGATCATAACGGAAAGTACTGGCAGTTTGATGATATCGTAGTAGAACCGTCACCTATCCAAAAGCCGCATCCGCCACTTTGGTCAGCTGCTGGTACAAACGAATCTATCGCATACGTTGCAGAAACTGGCTTAAACGTGATGCTTGATCACTTCGCTTCGTTCGAACGCACCCAAGAACGTCTCAACGCCTGGACCCAAGCTTGCGCAAGGATCGGCCGGAACTTTGACCCGACGGAAGTGGCGTTGGCCCGCGGACTCACTATCACCAATTCCGAGAGCGATCTGAATGCGGCGCTGAAACAGCGCGATGAGCGCGTTAGTAAAATGATTGAAAAGTACGGAGCACTGCCCGGTCTCCAGAGAAATAAGCCCGAAAGTTATTCCGATCGCGGCCTGGACATGGATGATGCCGCTCTGATCGGCACGCCCGAGATAATTGTGGAGAGGCTACGCGTTCTGCAGAAAATGGGTTTTGAACACATTCTAATTTTGTTGCCTGATGATCGTGAATCTATCCGCATTTTCGCAAATGAGGTGATGCCGGAGTTCCAAGACATGAAAGCCGCTGCCGCCGAGTAAGCTCTGTCAAACGACCACCGTGAAATCATGACGCATGGTGGTATGGTTTTTGTTCAGACCAAGCCAATCCCTCGCTTCTTTCCCGCTTCGGGACACCCGGGGTTCCTTATCGCCCTAAGAGAGCCAGCCGGCCAGAATCAATGGTGTGGAATTTCGTAGTCCTGATCATGAGCTGCCACCGAGGCAATCTTGGCGCTTTCCAAACCCTGATCAAACGTGTCGAAAACTTTCCGCGCCTGCAAGGAAACGGTATGGTCGTTTGGCTGTGCGTGGCAGCTCGGCCATGCGCCTGGTTTCATAGGGTTCCACAGTGCGATCCCGCACCCGCTTCTCCATGGTGGCATAGGCTTCGCCGACTTCGTTCAACGCTCGCTGCCAGGTAATGACATACCTGATCGCCCTTACGAGAAGCGACGGAGTGAGCTCATTTTTGTCGAGAAAGTCAGCAGCGCCTGCGGCGGAGGCCTGCCTGTCCAATTCCGAGCTACCGAAACCCGTCAGAAAAATCACCGGCATATTCGGCACGATTTCCCGGAGATCCTTTAATACATCCAGGCCACTTTCTCTGCTCGGGTCGTGGTCGAGAAGGCAGACGTCAAAATAGAGATCACCGCATTGAACCAATCCCTCGGTTCCGGACCTCGCCCACACCACTTCATAGTCTGAGACGGAATCGCCCCTCAGCATCCTTTCGACCAACAAGGCATCACTCTCGTCGTCATCAATCACGGGGACCTTGATTGGAAATGCTGAATATTGCTCGCTGGTACTCATACCATCTCTGATTGGTCTTGTTCCCAACACACCGCAACGATGGCAATCCATCCCCAAGAGCGGTGACGGCCTCCGGCAGTAGTCCTAGCACTGGCTTCAACCGCAATTACGTTCTGGGATACCTTTAGAGCAATTGATGTGATCCGGATCACAAAAAAATAGTTATCCCCGAAAATATTCGTAACTTATTGAATTATCGAAATAAAATATAGCATTGTAACGATCTCCGTAATGTCGGAGCCTAGTGAAAATTTCAAACTGAGAGGGTCCAGATGTTCACGGCCACCAAAGACAAGCCGCTGCAAACCACCACGACCGGCGCCTTGCCGCGCCCGAGCTGGTTCACCGAGAACCTACGCGGCGTCCCGCTCTCCACCGGACTCGCCCGAAGCGCCTACCGGGAACAGCATTTTGACTGCCTCGCCTGTCATGTAGCGGCCCAACAGAAGGCCGGCATCGACATTCTGGTGGACGGAGACACTCGGCTGGATGACGACGTGGCGGGACGGAGCTGGGTTAGCTACGCCTATGAACGGATCGACGGGATCGGTGAACCTCAGGTGGCCGTTCAACCCTACGCCGCCATGGCCGAAAAGGGCCCCGGCGATTACATCTGGGAAGTGATCGAGACCCGGCTCACCCCCGACGTGGAAGGCCCAATCGGCAAAACCGAGCTGCAGCTTGACCGCGCCTGGAAGGCGGTCGCCGCAATGACCGAGAAGCCGGTGAAGGTCGGTTCCATCTCCGCTCAAGTGGTTAGCCACATGGTCAACAACAAGCACTACTCCGATCAGCGGGACTTGTTGCTGGCGCTCTCCGAAGCTCTCAATGCGGAGTACCACGCCCTGGCCGATGCCGGCGCACCCATGGTGCAGATTGAGGAGCCGTCGATCCATCAATCCATGCAAGTGCCCGGCCAGGAAGTCTCCGCCGAACAGTATGTGGAGGCGTTCAACATCGAGGTGAAGGGTCTGCGCGAGAAGACCGAGGTCTGGTGCCACACCTGCTGGGGCTCACCCGGCGCGCAGAAAATGTTCCCGGCCAGCGCCTCCTATGAGAAGGCGCTGCCCTATCTTGATCAATTGGACGTGGATGTGATCACGCTGGAGGGAGCGTCCAACAACGGCATGGATTTTGAGCATTACGGCTCAATGATTTCCAAGGACAAAAAGATCGCCGTCGGGGTGATCAGTCACCGCACCCTACAGATCGAACGCCCGGAAGAAGTTGCCGATCTGATCCGTAAAGCGCTTAAGTATATCGAGCCGGAGCGGCTGATCCTCTCCAGCGACTGCGGCTTCGGTCGCCAAGCCGCCAGCCGCATGCACGCCTTCTACAAGATGGTGTCCATGGTGCGGGGCGCGAACATGGTCCGCAAAGAGCTCGGCCTGGACGAGGTCTACGTCCCCGCCGCCGATCCCGGCATCTCCATGGTGCCGTTGGCCGAGGGGTAGGCTCTCCTACACCTCGAAGATTTTCTGCGGGACCTTGTGGATGCTTTCGCCGGGGCCGTTGCCGCCGATGATGTAGTTGTCGCAGATCCACGAGTGAATGTTCGCCGTGTTGTAGTTCGGATGGCAGACGATGTTCATGTTCTCTTCGATGGTCATCGTCTCATCGAAGCGGATCAACGGCCGTTCCACCAGATCGTAGCCCTGACCGTGGCAATAGAGCCGTTCTTCTTCGGGTCGGCCGTTATCCTTCATGAACTTGTTGAAGGCGTGCCAGATATCGGCACAGGGCGTGCCGGGCTTCAACAAATCCAAAGTGAAGCGTTGCGCCTCCAGGGTGAACGCGTGCTCGTCATGGGATTCTTGCGGTGCTTTGCCGACGCAGATTGAGCGGCCGATCTCAGTGAAGAAGCCGCCGGCGCCGTTATTCTCCACCAGCATGTTGAACATATCCCCTTCCTTGATCACTCGGTTCTGATTGTGCCGGGGACCAAGCGCCGCCGGCTGGCCAGGCGTATAGGACTGGCAGAGATAAATCCCCTGCTCGCTGCCCAGGTTGTGGCCGACGTGCAGCGCGATGGCGGCGACGTCCGAGTCCTTCATGCCCGGCTTGATCTCCTTGATCACCGCTTCCATCGCGGCGTCCTGCTGAGCGGCCGTTCCCTTGATGAATTCGATCTCTTCCTCGCTTTTAATCACCTTGATCTGATCCATCATTTCCGACGCTTCCACATACGTTGCGTTGGGGAATTGGCGCTTCACGTAATCCACCAGCGCGAAAGACATCTGGTAGGTGCCGACCAGGCCGATGGTGCCGTTTTTAAAGGGCTCCAGCGCTTTGCAGGCGAGTTCCGGATCGTAGTCGCGGGTGTACGGCGCGGATTCATATGACGGCGTCGCCAGCATCCGCTTCGTGCCCCGGTGGAACCCGTCGCCGCCCTTGGGGTCCAATTCCCGGTCCATGCCGTGAGGGCCCTGGTTCACCTGGGTCATGAAGTCGTCCTTGGGGAACACGATGGTCACCGGATAGCCGTTAGTGGCCGGCAGGTCGGAGACGTACTTGGTATAGCCGCCCATGTAATCGTTGTTGTTCTGCATCAACAGAACATCGATGCCTTCTTTCTCCATGCCGGCACGGATGGCGGCCCAGCGGCGCTCCATCTCCGCGTCGGAAATCGGTTTGTTCAGGCGTTCAGACATTTGGGCCATGGTTTTCTCCTCCGGCGGCGGGCCGCGCTTAGCGCTCGACCACGTTAATCATGTTCTCAGGTTTACCGTCCACCCAGGCTCGAAGGTTAGGTTCGATGACGGTCAGAATGCGTTCGGCATACATATCGCTACGCCCGCCGACAAAGGGCGTGATGAATACATTGTCCATGTCCCATAGCGGCGAGTCGTCGGGTAGCGGCGATTCCTCAAAGACATCCAAGCCGGCGGCCGCGATCTTACCCTCATTCAGGGCGGCGATCAGCGCATCCTCGTCGACGACACCACCGCGCGCCACGTTGATCAGACACGCGTCGGGCTTCATCGCATCAAAGACGTCGGCGTTGATAATCTTGTGGGTTTCCTCGCTGTAAGGAACCAAAGCCACTAGGAAATCCGCGTCGGCCAGAGCTTCAGCCATATTGTCACGGGCGAAGACTTTGTTGATGCCGGGCACCGGCCGATCGGTGCGGGAAATGCCATAGACCGTCATGCCCAGAGCCTTGAACACGCCCGCCATATGTTCGCCGATGGCGCCGAGCCCCAGGATGGCGACCGTTCTTGTGTCCAGCACCCTGGGCAGGAAACGGTCCCACACATGCTCTTCCTGGTTTTTGGTCAGCCGGCGCACCTGGCGATAAAGCGCCAGCATGTGCATCAGAGTGATCTCGGTCATTTGGGGACCGTGAATGCCGCGCCCATTGGTCAGAACAATATCCGTGCGGCCGCCCAACGGTTCGACCAGATGATCAGTGCCGGTTATATTGCACTGCATCCATTTGAGGTTTTTCGCCCCGGCGGCCATCTCGGCGGTCAGCCAGCGGCCGATGGATATGATAACTTCCGTCTCGGGTATATGGGGAGCGACTTCATCGCCATCGGTGGCGTAGGTGAAGTCCACGTCCGGAAAACTGGGTTCCAGGAAATTCTGGTATTTCTGGTATTCGTTATCGACGACGAGGACCTTGGTCATCTCTCCCCTGCATTCCTTTATTGTGGGGGCAGTCTACTGAGCGGGATTGGGGCGTGGCAAGGCAATAGAGGCGGCGAACTTGCCGCCGAATGTGGATTGGGCGTATCCTCTCTTGATGCGCTTGATCCTTCTCACCACATTTCTGCTTTTTGCGCTTATGCCGGCTGCGCGGGCGAGCGACACATGCACTTGCCAGTATTTCGGCCAGCACCTGAAACTCGGCACCACGATCTGTATGAAATCCTGGAAAGGCCAGCGCATCGCCACCTGAGGCATGACCCTCAACAATACCGCCTGGAAGATCAGTGACACGCCGTACGATCAGGTCGCCGCCAAGTCGCCGGCGCGCGATAACGCATCGGTGGCGGTCGCCACCCTCGAAAAGCTTCTGAACAAATAAAAAATGAAACTAGGGCGCAGCAACGACGCGGCTATAGGCGGCGCTGCCCCCCGGATGCATATCAGCGAGGCTCCAAGTATCGTCCTGTCGTGCCAAAAGCCAATTTGTGTCTTCCAGACCGTCCGCGCTCTCGAATTCATGGAAGATGACATGCCGGGGCGCGCCTTCCGCCGCCAGATACCGCCGCACCCGGGCAAGAACCGCCACTTTTTCACAGGCCGGCAGGTATTCGGTGACAAACCAGATATTAAAAGCCTGGGCGTTTTGGGCCGCTAGACCAAACCGGTCAGAATGGATCACCGGGGCAAAGCCGGGTACACCGCCGGCAAGTTCGGGACCGGTCCAGGACAGCGTATACCGGTCGGGCCGCCGAACACATTCGGATTACTGAAGGCGACGTCTACGATGGTGCAGACGTTGAAGGGCTTGGTGATGTAGCCGTCAAATCCGGCCTTTAGGTCCCGTTCGATGTCGAATGGCATGGCCGCCGCCGTCAGTGCCACGACGGGGATGTCCTTGGTGGTGAGATCGGCGCGCAACTGATCCAGAATTTCGTAGCCGTCGCAGTCGATCAACTTGAGATCAAGGAAGATCAAATCGGGATGGACCTTGCTGGCGTGCTCGAGCGCGGCTTCCGCACCGCTGACACAGGAAAGATTAACGGGATGCGCCCCGAGCACCTCTTCCATCAACAGAATATTGGTCTCGTCGTCCTCAACGTAGAGGATGTTTCGTTTCTCGGTTATTGAGTGGCCGCCCTTGTCGTCCGTTTGCCGATGGATAGACCTTACCGGCGGAACGGAACATGGGCATAAAGGCGCGGTGACACGCACATGGACGGATGTAACAAAGCCCAAACTTTTTATGTCGAAAGCTTGATTACGGGCGGGAATCAACGTGAAAATACGCCATGTCCCGCGATAAATTGAACTTTCTGTTTCTCAATATCGGTCATCTCTACGACCACTACTTCGTTTTGATCTTTGCGACGGTGGCGGCGCTGACGCTCGCCAGTGAATGGAATATGAGCTACGCGGCGCTGATTCCCTACGCCACACCAGGCTTTATCGCCTTCGGCATGTTTGCCGTGCCGGTCGGCTGGATGGCCGACAAGTGGGATCGGCGGCACATGATGACGGTCTTTTTTATCGGCATCGGCGCAAGTGCCATGGCCACCGCCGCCGCAGAGTCGCCCCTGCAAATCGGCATCGGGCTCTTTTGCATCGGCACCTTCGCCGCCATCTATCACCCGGTCGGCCTCGCCCTTGTCGTGGAAGGCCAGACCAAGACCGGCGTGATTCTGGCGGTCAACGGCATCTGGGGCAATTTCGGCGTCGGCGTCGCGGCGATGGCGACCGGCATCCTGATAGATTTGGCGGGTTGGCGGGCGGCTTTTCTGGTTCCGGGCGCCCTATCCATCGCCACGGGACTCCTCTACGCGGTGTTTGTCAGCCGTGACCCTGGAACGACGACTACGACAGACAAGAAAACCAAACCCTCCCTCGCCGGCGTTGAACGCCGCACGATCATTCATATCTTCGCCGTGATCTTTTTCTCCACGGCCGTGGGCGGTCTGGCATTTCAAAGCACAACATTTGCGCTGCCGAAAATCTTCGACGAACGCCTAAGCGATATAGCCGGCACAGCCACCCTGGTCGGGACCTTCGCCTTTCTCGTTTTCACGGTCGCCGCCATCGCACAGTTGATCGTTGGTTATTTCACCGACCGCTATTCGGTGCGATGGGTGTTCGGTGCCTTGGCCGTCACGCAAGCTATATTCTACCTGGCCATGCAGGATCTGACCGGTTGGCCGGCGTTGATTGTCTCGGTCATCGTAATGATGGCCGTGTTTGGCCAAATCCCCATCAACGACGTGCTGGTCGGACGTATCTCTACCGAGGAATGGCGCAGCCGCGTATTCGCCTTCCGCTATCTGGTGACCTTCACGGCTATGGCGTCCACCTTGCCGATCATCGCCTGGCTTCACGCCACATGGGGATTCACCGCCCTGTTCGGCGTGCTGGCCGCCGCGGCGACGGCCATGCTCTGCGCCGTGGTGACCCTGCCGGGCTCTACCGTAATCACCGGAAAACCGGCGCCTGCGGAGTAAATCCTAGAAGTAAGCCTCTCCCGGTCCGACGGTCGGTTCCCAATCGCAATCGCCGAAGGGACCATCGCCGCCGTTCTTCACATAGGCGATCCGATCCTTGTTCGTTTTGCCTTCCACCATAGCCCGGTAAAGCCAGTCGACGATGTAGTGGTGGCAGTCTAGCCCGCCCAAGTTCGGAATGCCCCAGAGTGGGTGGAACTGATCTTCAATCACCCACATTTCCTTGTTCGTTGTCAGGTCTTGGTAGACCTCGATCGCGTCTTCCAGCGGACACAAGGGATCGAACTCCCCGGTCACCAGCAGCGTCGGGCACTGCACTTTGTCCATATAGCCCTTCACCGTCATCTTTTCCGCCATGGCGTCGAATTCTTCTTCATCCTCCATGCCGGCCATGTACATGAACACCTGCTTAAAGCGCGGCGAGGATTGGGAGAAAATCGTGTTGTTCGGGTTGAAGCAGGCCACACCGCTGGCCAGGGCCGCCGGCCGGTGGTCATAGCTGGCGAGACGCAAGGACCAATAACTGCCCATGCTGACGCCGTAGACCCCGATCTTGTCGGAATCGATTTCTTCACGATTCTGCAGATAGTCCATCACCGCCGCGCCGGCGCGTTCGTAATTGTCGCCGACGGCCCGGATTTTCTGGATGTTGGAATTACCCTGGCCCGGCCCGTCCATGGAGAGGATATGCATGCCCCGGTTGATGGCCGGGTTGTTCATCACCTTGGGGAACGCCTCTTTCGTCTGATCCATACCGGGCACATAGATCACGCAGGGCGCCTTGCGCCGGTCGGGCAGGAGGTGCAGCAGGCACGAGATAGTCTTGCCGTCATCGAAGGGCACCTCGACCCGCTCGATCGGATAGGGCGCGGTCTCCGACCGCCGGTCGACCATCTCATTCAGCTTGGCGTAGGTGCTCAGCTTGACCGGGTTATCATCGTAAAAGATCGGGTGCTGAGACATGCGATAGGCTTCGATCGCATGGTCGTAATGCTCGGTCGCCGTGGCATTGAAGCCTTGCGCCTGGGCCTGTTTACCCAAAGCCTCATCATGCTCTGCCTTTTGCCGCCACATTTTCGGCAGCATTCGGTAGTTGTGGGCGCGTTTCGGTGTCTCCCAATCGTCCCTTTCAAAGTTCTGCACGCGGCCCCGCATGTTAAGCGCAAGGTCCAGCATCCATTGCTGATTGTCGCGGCGTGTTCTGAGATTATTGACCGGCATCTAGGCCTCCCCTGTGGTGTGTATGCATGTTGGTCCGGACGAGATTGATCCCCAAATTCTGCCGGTTTACTGCGGGTTTTCAAGCAGCAATTGAATCAACATTAAGGAGAGCATCGTCCGGGACTATCGATTTCGGATACCCATAATGCAAACCGATCTGCGACTCGTCTACATATGATGAAACTCAAAAATATCTCTGTGTAAGTGAACGAACGGGAAAAACGAGGGCTCTTTGCGATGTCTAGGTTAAAAACTGTTGCCATGATGGCCATAGGGGCCGTTTTGGCGTCCGCATTTCTGTTGCCGGCAATCGGCGCGCACGCCGCCAAGGCGATGGCCGCAGCTTTGAAGGGCAAGGTATCAAATTATCTCAGGGGCCTGAACTACGGTGAATGGACGAACTGGATCAAAACTGTCGACGGCGTGAAGCAGCAGCTCAACCGCCGGGTGGAAGTCATTTTCAAATAACAGACTTCCAGCGAACACTGGAAAAGGCCTCGTCCCACCGGCGAGGCCTTTTTCTTTTCTGCATATTTTGAGCGCTGCCCGGCCCGAAAGATGCCGAGACTAGGCAAACTCCCGGCGGATGGCCTCGGAATTCTCGCCGATCGCCGGCACGCGGCCCAGCCGATCCAACGGTTCCCCCCGGACCTTGGCGGGCGGCGCTGGGATATCAGCTGGGCCAGTCTCTGTGTCCACGGTCACCCGGCGGAGATCACCGTGATTGGAGAGCCCCTCGATGGAGTTCACTCGGCCGAACGCGATCCGCACCGCCGAGAGCTTCTCCGCTAGCTCCGACGCCGTGTGCATTTTGAAGACCTCGGCGATGTCCCGTTCCAGATCGGGCAAGTTAGCCACGCGGGAGATATTATCTTTATAAGGCCCCTCTTCAGCCAACTCCGGCCGCTCCAAAATATCCTTTGCAAAGACCGCCCATTCCCGATTGTTCTGAACGGAAATGACAATCTTTTCACCGTCCCGGGTCTCAAAAAACGTGTATGGCGCGACGGATGGATGCCTGAGACCCACCCGCCCTGGGGCCCTGCCGCCATAGTCCTGATGCAGCAGCGGCACCGCCATCCAGTCCGCCATGCCGTCGAACAAAGAACACGACAGCCCCTTCCCTTCGCCCGTCTGTTCCCGCTCCAACAAGGCCAGCAGGATCGCAGAGTGCGAGTACATACCGGCGGCAATGTCGCAGACTGAAACGCCCACCCGGCCCGGCTCCTGCGGTGAGCCGGTGATAGACGCCAATCCGGTCTCCGCCTGGACCAGCATGTCATAGGCCTTCATGTCCCGGGACGGCCCGTCCTCCGCATAGCCGGAAATATCGCAAGTGATCAGCCGTGGGTATTGCGCGCGTAGTTCGTCGGAGTCGAACCCAGCCCTGGCCGCGGCGCCGGGCGCCAGGTTCTGCACGAACACATCCGCCTTCGCGATCATCCGGTTCAGTAAAGCCTTGTCGTCCGAATTCTTGATATCCAGCACCATGGACTCCTTGCCCCGGTTGAGCCAGACGAAGTAGCTGCTTCCCCCGTGGACCACATCGTCATAGCCCCGGGCGAAATCGCCGACATCCCGTTCAATCTTGATCACCCGCGCGCCGGCGTCGGCCAGCCGCGACGTGCAATAGGGCGCAGCGACCGCCTGTTCCAACGCGATGACGAGCACATTTTCCAGGGGCAATCCCATGAGTGGTCCGTTTTTTTAGTGTACCTGGGCCATTACCACTAATAAAGTGCTGCGCGTTATGAAAGCGGAAAATATCAAGCCTCGGCGCTGCCTCCTCTACATGCCCGCCTCTCGTCTGGAGATCTATCCCAAGGCGGTGGCCAGCGGCGCGGACGTGGTATGCGTCGATTTGGAAGACGCCACAGCCGATGACGCCAAAGACGCCGTCCGGGCTGAGACCATCGCGCATTTCGCCGAGGATAAACCCGGTGGCACCGTCGAGCGTACCGTCCGGATCAACGGGCTGCGGACGCGGGAAGGCTTGGCGGACCTGATTGCGCTGGCCGAGGCCCCTGCCGCGCCGGACGGTATCCTGATCCCAAAGGTCAAGGCGGCGGAAGAAATTCGCATCGCGAGGGATATCCTGGCCCCGGTCCATCCCGATCTGAAGTTCCACATCCAGATCGAGACCAATGACGGGCTGAAGAACGCGCACGAAATCGCCAAGGCCAGTCACAAAGTGGCCTCATTGGTCTTCGGCGGGTTTGATATGAGCGCGTCCTTGCGGGTCGAGCCGGGCTGGGACGCGCTGCTCTATGCGCGCCAGTCCCTGGTTCACACAGCGGCCCGCGCCAATATCGATTTGTTGGACATGCCGTTCTTCGGCCTGGACGATCCGGATGGATTGGCCGCTGAGACCACTCGCGCGCGGGACATCGGATTTACCGGCAAATGCGCAATCCACCCCAAGCAGGTGGAGATTATCAACACCGCCTTCACCCCAGACGCCGACGAGGTCGCCCGCGCCAAGGACCTGATCGCCAAGTTCGAGGCACGGGATCAGGCCTTCACCATCATCGACGGGGTGATCATGGAGAAGCCCGTGGTCGAACGGCTCTACCGGACCATCGCCATCGCCGACAGGCTCCAGGACTAAGGCCGCGCGTTCATGGCCAAACTTCACATTCGACAGGGCGGATCCGGCGATACGCTTTATGTGCTCCTTCACGGATTGAGCTGCACCGGAAGCGTCTGGCGGGATGTCGCGGCGTTAATAGAGCGGGATAATGCCGGGCGCTGGATTGCCCCCGACATGCGCGGCCATGGCCAGTCGGAGTGGGAGACTCAGTATGGCACCGGCCAGCACGCGGCGGACTTGGCGCCGCTCCTCAAGGACGAAGACAAAATCCGCATCATCGGCCATTCCATGGGTTCGCTCATCGGCCTGGCCTTGGCGTCGGGCATTTTCGGCGTAAAGATTCAGTCCCTGGCCGGCATCGGCACCAAATGCCGTTGGCCGCAGGAGGAACGGGAGAAGCTGAATGCGTTGGCCGCCAAGCCATCACGCTGGTTCGAATCCCAAGCCGACGCCATCCGGCGCTATCTCTTGGTCTCGGGGCTCAAAGGGCTGATTGAGCCCGGCGATGAGAGGCTGGCCGGGACAGTTGTCGAAGGTCCCGACGGCTGGCGGCTAGCGGCGGACCCGATGATCCTGACCACCGGCGGCCCGCCGGAAGGCCTCTACGCCGCCGCCGTGCACGCTACCAAGGTGCAGCTCGCGTGCGGTGAGACCGATAATATTGTCACCATCGAGGAATTGCGGGCATTGGATCCCAATGCCCACTTATTTGCCGGCCGGGGTCACAGTGTTCACGTGGAAGACCCGGAAGCCGTGTGGGCCTTCGCCTGCTCCGTCGGATAGACCCCGCTATTGGGGTTTGGCGAAGAACGTCTCTTTCATCGACGCCCGATCATTGAAGTCGCCCCACCATTTGGCCAGCGCCGGATGGCCCCCTTCCCGTCCCAGGTCGGGAAAGTGGAAATACAGATACCCCAGTCCCGTGCCGACCGCGATTTGGCCGATGGTCAGCGGCCCGGTCAGGTCATCAACCTGAGCATCCAAAGCCTTCAACGCCGCCTTGATCTTCACCATCTGCGCCTCGACCGGTGCGGCCAGTTGATGTTCTTCCGGACGGTTGGCCTCAAACGCCGCAATAAACACCGCATCCCCCATCCCGTCGCCCAGGGCCTGCTGACGCAACGCGGTCCAGCGGGCCGGACCTTCCGCCGGAATGAGTTTCGTCCCATCATGGAGCGTATCCAGGTACTCGCAGATCACCGGCGAATCATAGAGTTCCGTTCCATCTTCCAACAAAAGTGTCGGTATCTTGCCCAGTGGATTGTGCGGGGTCACCTGTTCGACCATCGCCTCGAAAGTCGGCAAAGGTACTAGCTCAATCTGATCCATGAGCCCGGTCTCCAGGGCCATCACCCGGACCTTGCGGACGAAGGGCGAGGCAGGGCGAAAGTACATTTTCATCATAGGTTTTACTCCGCGGCGTCAGCCCGGACGGGCGCTGCCGATTGCAGTTGCTGAAGAAGGCGCTGGCGGTCCTGCTGATAGGATTCTACGGCCTGCTGTTTGATATGGCCGAAGCCGCGAATGGTCATCGGCAGCGCCGCCAATTGCAGCGCGGCCTCATATGTCTCGAGCGTCAAGTCCTTGACCACCCCGTCCATCATGGAGCCGTACTCGCCGATCAGGCTGCGCTCAAGCTTGCGGTCTGCCAATCGGCCGAACGGGTCGAGGATCGAGCCCCGCAGGAACTTGAACCTGGCAAGGATTTTGAGTGCGGATTCCATCCAGCCGCCGTAGTCGATCTTGCGCGGGTGACCGGTCACCGGATCCTTGGGCGACAGGATTGGCGGGGCGAAATGGAACCTCAGCTTGTAGTCGCCGTCAAATTGTATGGCGAGTTTTCCCCGATAGGCCGGATCGGTGTAGAGCCGCGCCACCTCGTATTCATCCTTGTACGCCATCAATTTATAGAGCGAGTGCGCCACGGCTTCTTCCAGGTCCCGGCGGCCCGGCGAAACTATCGCCTCCGCCGCCCTAACCTGTTCGACGGCGGCGGCGTATTTTTTGGCGTAGGCCGCGTTTTGATACGCCAACAGATCAGCCACCCGCCGGGCGATAAAGTCATCCAAAGATCCGTCAGTTTGTTCGATGGATGCCGTCCCGCTGGTCAGGTGGGCAATCCGCGCCGGCTCGGCCGCCGCCAGCCGCCCCCAGGAAAACGCCCGCTTGTTGGCCTCTACCGCCACACCGTTCAGCTCAATGGCGGCGAGGATCGAGTCGAGCGATAGCGGAATTAGCTCCTTTTGGAAGGCATAGCCCATCTGGAAAATGTTGGAGGTGATGCTGTCGCCCATCAGCTTGGTCGCCAGGACGGTGGCGTCAATGAATTCCACCCGGTCCCGGCTCAGCTTCGCCTGGATCACGTCGATATAGCTGCCGGACGAAATGGGCATGTCCGGGTTCTCGGCAAAAGCGGCGATCGGCACCAGATGATCGTTGATAAGTGCCCGGGTGCGCTCCCCGCTCATCGTGTTCACCGCTTCCTTGCCGGCGGCGACCACCATATCAAAGCCAAGGATTAGATCGGCAAGGCCCGTACTGGTGCGCGTACCCAGCACCGTCCCTCGATCAGCCGACAAACGCACATGGCTCATCACCGCGCCGTTCTTTTGCGACAGGCCGGTCTGATCGAGGACCGAGACCCCGATCCCGTCTCGATCCGCCGCCGTGCCCAGGATCGCGCCGGCTGTCACCACACCGGTGCCGCCGATCCCGGTCAGTAGCATATTGTAGGACCCAGTGATGGGCCGGCGTTCCGGTTCCGGCAACCCCGCTGCTGGGTCATCGAGTTCGACCTTGGGAGGCTCCCCCTTACGCACGCGCCCGCCTTCCACGGTGACAAAGCTCGGACAGAATCCCTCCAGACAGGTGAAGTCCTTATTGCAGGAAGATTGATCTACTTCGCGCTTGCGCCCGAGCTCCGTTTCCAACGGCCGCACCGCCACACAGTTGGAGACCGTGCTGCAATCGCCGCAGCCCTCGCACACCGCCTCGTTGATGAACACCCGCTTGGCCGGATCGGGAAACAGCCCCCGTTTGCGCCGCCGGCGTTTCTCCGCTGCGCAGGTTTGATCATAAATGATGGCGGTGATGCCCTTTTCTTCCCGGAACTCGAGTTGAAGGGCTTCCAGCTCTTTCCGGTGATGGATTTCCGTGCCGGGGGCCCATTTGGTGCCGGAAGGGTACTTGTCGGGCTCGTCAGAGACCAAGGCGATGCGGCGCACCCCTTCCGACCAAAGCTGCTGGCTGATGTGCCAGGGCATCAGATCGCCGTCCATGGGCTGACCGCCGGTCAGCGCCACTGCGTCATTATAGAGAACCTTGTAGGTCATATTGACGCCGGAGGCACAAGCCGCGCGCACCGCCATCAGCCCGGAATGGAAATAGGTGCCGTCGCCGATATTCTGAAAGACATGCTCTTCAGAGGTAAACGGCGACTGGCCGATCCAGGTCCCTCCTTCCGCGCCCATATGAGTATAGGCCTCTGTCCGCCGGTCCATATAGACCGCCATAGTGTGACAGCCGATGCCCGCGAGCGCCCGGCTGCCGTCCGGCACTTTGGTGGAGCTGTTGTGCGGACACCCGGCGCAGAACCAGGGCGACCGTTCGGGCGGCGCTGCCGGCAGGTTGGATGACGTCGTCCGCGCTTCCAGCTTGGCCGCCGCCGCTGTGAGGCAGGTTTCCTCCGCCTCGTCCAGAAACCTGCCGGCGATTATCTGGGCGACGATGCTGCCCGACAGTTCCCCATATTCCGGGACCAGCGGCCTGCCTTGTTCATCCCACTTGCCGAAGAGGCGCGGCCGATCGCTTTCCGGCAGATCATAGAGAACGCGCGCCAGCTGATCTTCCATCACATTACGCTTTTCCTCGACCACCAGGATTTCATCGAAGCCCTGCGCCCAATCCTTAATCCGTGTCGGCTCCAGCGGCCAGGGCATGGCGACTTTGTAGACGGCGATGCCCAGCTCTTCCCGCTCCGCGTCGCTGAGATTTAGCTCCTCAAACGCCTGACACACATTAAGCCAGCCCTTGCCGGCGGCGACAATGCCCAGGCGCTTTTTGGCCGCCGGATGACTGATCCTGTCGAGGCCGTTTGCCAGGACGAAGGCCTGGGCGGCCTTGAGCTTTACCGAGATCAGCCGTTGTTCCTGCACCAGCGGCGCATCCGGCCAGCGGATATGCACACCGCCCTCCGGAAACTCGAACTCCGGCAGCAGCGGATTGATCCGGTCAATGTTGAGGGAGACCGACGCCGCGCTTTCGATAATGTCGCCGGCGCATTTAAAACCCGACCACGCGCCGGAGAAGCGCGACATGGCGATGCCGTAGATGGCGTAGTCCAGATACTCCTGCACGCTGGCGGGATAGAGGATCGGGATCATCGCCGCGATCAGCGCCTGTTCAGATTGATGGGCCGTGGTCGATGACTTCGCCCCATGATCATCGCCGGCAAGCGCCAGCACCCCGCCGTTCGGCGAACTGCCGGCCAGATTGCCGTGCTTCAGCGCATCGCCGGAGCGGTCGACGCCGGGCCCCTTGCCGTACCAATAGGCGAACACCCCGTCATAGTTGGCGCCTTGCCACATGCCGACTTGTTGGGTGCCCCAGCAGGCGGTCGCCGCCATGTCTTCGTTGACCCCGGCCTGAAACTTGATGTGGTGGGCATCTAGAAACTTTTGCGCGGACCAGAGCGCGGAGTCATATCCCCCGACCGGCGAACCGCGATAGCCGGTGATATAGCCGGCCGTGTTCAACCCACGAGCCAAATCCCGGCGGCGCTGCACCAGTGGCGCGCGCACCAGGGCCTGAGTGCCCGTCAGGAACGCATGCTCCGCCTCAAATTCATACTTGGCGTCGAGGGTGATGTCTTGTCCGCCGTCCACTTAAAGCTTCTCTCCTAAATCCGAACCGGCATTAAACCTTTTATGATTAAGCCAATCAATTCGCCTAAGCGAGGGGTAGATCGGCCGGTGGCGCCTCTGCCTTTTGTTCTCGATAGATCAAATAGAGCCCGCTGGCGACGATCACGGCTGCGCCGGTCCAGACGTAAGCGTCGGGCACATCGCCCCAAATCAGATAGCCGAACATCACCGCCCAGATCATCACCGTATATTCAAATGGCGCGACCAGGCCCACCGGGGCGACCACGAAGGCATGGGTCATAAAGACGTAGCCGAACAACGTGAACACCGCCATTGCCGCGAACAGCCAGATGTCTTCGTTCGCCAAGGGCGCCCAGCCGGGGATCGCGTTGATGGTCGCCACCACGGTCATCCCCACCATCAGGAAGAACACGATCTGAAACGTGGTCTCCGTCTCCCTGAGCCAGCGCGCGGTCAGATTGATTCCCGCAAAGGCCAGCCCGGCAACCACGGCAAACAAGGCGACCGGATCAAAAAACCCCGCGCCGGGCCGAAGCGCGATCACAACACCAATGAAGCCAACAATCACTGCCGCCCAGCGCTGTGGCCCCACTTTCTCCTTGAACAGCGGCACCGCCAACGCCGTGGTGGCGAAGGTCGAGCCGAAGATGATCACGGTGACATCGGCTAACGGCATATCCTGCAGCGCGCGGAACATCATCATCGGGCCCAGAAAGCCGACCATCAGCCGCAAACAATGCCCCCAAGGCCGCTGCGTCTTGAATTCGGACATCCGGCCTGCATAGACACCCCAGGCAATCAACATGGCGGAAATAAACCAGCCCCGGACGGCAATCACCTGCGCCGGCGAATAGTCGGACGTCACCAGCCATTTGCCAGTGGCGTCAACCGCGCCCATGCCGATCATGCCCAGTACCATATAAAAGACGCCGGCGAGCTTATGTTGTCCGAGGCTGCTCATGGGGCGGAGTTAAACCCTCCGCCGTGTCCCGTCAAACCGGGATCGCAGCGCCCGGCTCTTGACTTATCCGCCCAAGATTTGGATATGGTGCGGAAATCTCGGTATCAATCAGGAGTGTGTCTCATGCCGGACGGCAATATTTCATTTTCCTTCGGCCATTTCCTCGTCTTCACCGACGATATGGACGGCACGGTGAAATGGTATGGCGACGTGTTGGGCATGAAGCCCGGTCCCATACCCGACTTTCAGGTGCCGGTGACTTGGCTGTATCTCGGCGATCAGCCGCTGCTGCATGTGGTCCAGTGGGAGGATGACCGGGGCGTGGACGAAGCTTATGTGGGAAAAGTGAACCGCGAGGTGGTCTCCGGCGGCGGGCGCATCGACCATATCGCCTTTGACGCGACGGGTCTGACGGATGTGCTGGCGCGCCTGGACAGTCTCGGCATCGACTATATTGAGCGCCGGGTCGACATTAACAGCCGTTATCAGCTCTTTTTCCACGATCCGAATGGCATCAAGGTGGAACTGGATTTCTCGGCCGATGAAGCAGGCGACCGCAAACCGCCGGCCATGTTCGAGGAACTGGCCGCCGAAATGAGCTCATGAAGCTCCATATCGGCGGAGAGGAAATTAAAGACGGCTGGAGCATTCTCAACATCCAGGAAGGACCCGGCGTCGACTATCTCGGCACCTGTACTGACCTTAGCCAATTCAGCGACAATTCCATCGAGGCGATCTACGCGTCCCATGTATTTGAACATTTGGGCTATCGGGATGAGCTGCCCCGAACCCTGGCGGAATGTTACCGGGTACTGGAATCCGAAGGGCAGCTAATGATCAGCGTGCCCAACTTCGGTCTCCTCTGTCAGCTGTTCGTCGCAGAGGGGCTTGAGCTCACACAGCGGTTCAAGCTGATGCGCATCATCTTCGGCGGCCAGCAGGACGACTTCGATTTTCATAAAGTCGGCTTGATCGAGGATTTCCTGCGCAACGATCTGGGCAAGCTTGGGTTTTCACTCATCGAGCGGGTCGAGGAATTTAATCTGTTCAATGACTCCAGTAGCCAGCGATTGGGTCCCCATCTCATTAGCCTCAACATGATCGCCACCAAATAACGCTCAAGAGTCGTTTGAGGTTCAGCCTCCCGGCTGGTTTAATTCATTTAAACAACTTTGAATTCTCGGGAGGGAACCATGTCGCCTGACGCGTCGAGCCCGTCCGTCCATCCGGACCTGGACCGCCATCAAAAATCCATGCAGTCGCAGGTGTTCACCCTGAACGGCCATATCCACTGTGCCTTCGGCTATTCGGTTGTGAACTGCACCCTGATCGAGGGTGAGGATAGCTGCATCCTGGTTGACACCATGACCAGCGAGGAAACGGCCGAAAAAGCAGCGGAGGAATTCCGCAAGCTCACCGACAAGCCGATCACCACGGTAATCTACACTCACTTTCATGCCGACCATGTGAGCGGCACCGGCGCGTTTGTTTCCGAGGACGACGTTAAATCCGGCAAAGTGCAGATCATTGGCCAGGAAGAGCTGACCGATCACGTGATGCGGGACGTGGGCCTAATCGCGCCGCTGTTGGGCCGGCGCGCCATGTATCAGTTCGGCATGCGTCTGCCGGTCAGCGACGAAGGCACGGTCGGCGCCGGTCTGGGCCCGCCCCAACGCCCCGGTCAGCGGACCTTTATGCCGCCGACCACCACCTTCGACAAAGTCTACAAGGGCGAAGTCGGCGGGGTGAAGTTCGAGGTTCATCTGACCCCGTCGGAGACCGAAGATCAGTGCTGCGTCTGGCTGCCGGATGAAAAGGTCCTGCTGTCTGCAGACGCGGTCTATGAATCCTTCCCCAACGTCTATGCGCTGCGCGGCACCCGCTTCCGCAACCCCATGGTCTGGGCCCAGGGCGTCGATTCATTGCGTGGGTTCGGGGCGGATACGCTGATCCCCCACCACGGCCGGCCCGTGGAAGGAGCGGAAAAGATCGAACAGCTTCTCACCGACTATCGGGACGCCATTCAATTCGTGCACGACCAGACGCTGCGCTACATGAACCTGGGCTACCGGCCGGACGAGATCAAAGAAGTCGTCCAAATGCCCGATCGCCTGAAGGACCACCCTTGGCTTGGGGAATTCTACGGCTCCTACAAGCATGCCATCCCGGCCATCTATGCCGGCTATATCGGCTGGTACCAGGGCGACCCGATTGATCTCGACCCGACCCCGTGGACCGAGAAAGCCACCCGCTACGTAGACATGATGGGCGGGCGGAGCGTCGTCATGGCGGCGGCGCGAACCGCGCTAGACGACGGTGATGAGCAATGGGCCTCGGAGCTACTCACCTGGGTCATCCGCAGCAATCTGGATGACCAGGAAGCCCGCGAACTGAAGGCTGACGCGCTGCGCCGCTGGGCCTACCAGCAAAAGAACGCCACGTGGCGCAACTGGGGCCTGACCGCCTCCATGGAAACCGCCGGCAAACTGGATCTGGCCGGCGGCGGCATGGTGCTGGGCTCCCCGGATCAGGTCAAAAGCTTCCCGCTTGAAGGCATCATGCAGATCATGACCGTGCGCCTAAAAGCGGAAGAGGCCTGGGATACTCATATCCGGGTTGCGTTCGAGACGACGGACACGAAAGAAGCTTGCGCCCTGGAAATCCGCCGGGGCGTCTGCCAGTTCTTTAGCGATCCGCCGGCGGAGCGGGACGGGACCCTGACCTTCGGCCGGCCCTTCCTGATGCAATGGCTGTTCGGCAAAACCACCGTGGATGACGCGATTAAGGACGGCGCCGTCACGGTTGATGGCGATGCGGCCCAAGTGAGCGAGTTCATCAGTAAGTTCGAACCCTTTAACCAAGCGGTCAACGTGGCCATCGCAACGCGCTAACACCGGGAGGAAAACACATGTTGGAACTCTATCATCACGGCTCCTCTGTCTGTGCCGCCAAGGTGCGCATGTATATGGCTGAGAAGGACCTGGACTGGACCGGCCACTATATCGACATCCTGAAAGGCGATCAGTTCACCCCGGAATACATGAAGCTCAATCCGAAGGCCGTGGTGCCGACCCTGATCCACGACGGCGAGATAATTTGCGATTCCACGGTGATCTGCGAGTACATCGAAAATGTCTTCACGGAGAAGCCGCTGCGGCCTGCTGATCCACTGGAGATCACCCGGGTGATGTATTGGACAAAGGCCGTCGATGAGGCCCTGCACCCGGCCTGCGGCTTCGTCACGTTCCTGACCTGTCATCGGCATATCGTGTTGCGCCTGGGCGAGGAAGGGGTGGAGAAGTTCCTGAACTCCACTCCCGCCCTCTCCGTTACCGCCGACTGGCATGAAACAAAGAAATCCATTGTGCGGCTGGGCTTCGAGGCCGAGGGCGCCGAGGCCAAGCTGAAACTCTATGATCTCTACCTTCACAAGATGGAAGAGGTCCTACAGGATCACGACTGGCTGGCCGGCGACAACTTCACCTTCGCCGACATCGCCATGACGCCGTACGTTAACCGGCTGGATATGCTGTCGTTAACCCCGATGTGGGAGAACGGCCGCCTGCCCAAAGTCACCGAGTGGTTTGAGCGGATCAAAGCCCGGCCCAGCTTTAAGCCGATGCTGCTGGACTGGTGCCCGGAAGATTTGACCAACGATCTCAAGACCTTCGGTGGTCAAAGCTGGCCGGAAGTCGCCAAGCTCCTGGACATCCAAACCAACTAAAGCGCGTCGATCCTGACCCGTGAGACAGCCATATGCCCCATATGGCTGCTCGCGTACTTGTTAGTGGCCTCACGTTGACAGGAAATCCACGATTGTTAGCGTTACGAACAATTGCGCTACATTACACAAGGCAGAGCAAATGGTCGGCGGCGGCGCAAGGGGCGTATTGATCACCTCGCCCGTCGCAGGATCCGATAAAGTTAAACGATTACAGAATCTTAACAATAATGCTGACAATTTTATGATTGTTGCTGACAATTTGGATGGATTGCAGGCGATCGAAAATTCCTCTTGGGACGATAGCGGCGAGATGACGGTGCTAGTCGATATTGATGTCGGCATGCAGCGTACCGGCAGCAATGATCCGGCGCAAATCGTCGCCCTCGCCTCCTATCTGTCGGAGAGCGAAATTTTCACCTACGGCGGCGTGCAAGCCTATTCCGGCCGGGTCCAGCATATCGAGGATTACGCCGAACGCCGGCGCGTCTATCGGGAACAAATGGCGTTTCTTGCCGATATTGTGAAAACGTTTGAAGACGCTGGGTTTCCGCTGGAAATTATCTCCGGCGGCGGCACGGGCACCCACTTTAAAGACCAGGACTGGGGCTCTTTACGGAATTGCAGGCAGGCTCCTTCATTTTCATGGATGTGGAGTACAATACAGTGGACCTGGCAAACGGTCCGGGCAACCCCTTTGAGACCGCCTTGTTTATCCAATGCTCGATCGTCAAGAATAATGCGGACAATTTCGTCACGATTGACGGCGGATTTAAATGCTTCGCCACGGATGGCCCGAAACCGGAGGTTTTCTGCGAAAATCTTCCAGACGCGACCTATGACCGGTTCGGCGACAAACACGGGAAGATCAATCTGGGCAGCGGTAATTATAAGCCAACTCTCGGCGAGACAATTACGCTGATCACACCGCACTGCGACCCGACGGTAAACCTGCACAATTACTATCACGGGGTACGAGGCGATACGTTGATTGAGATTTTACCCATTGATGCACGCGGTGTTCTATAGGGTTTTCCGAAGGTAGCTCGTTGAAAACAATGAAATTTTTCTTCTGGAATTCGTCGTTTCAGCCCTTAAATTAACAATAGATCCGCAAATGTTGCATTCAGTTCGGGACCACCGATCATGCCCCGCATCCTGCTCGTGGACGACGATCAAAACTTTGTCGAAATAGTCCAGGCTTTGCTGGAAGCCGACGGCCACGAGGTGACGCCTGAGGAAGACGGCGAGCAGGCTTTAACAGCTCTGGAAAACGCCGAATTCGATTTGATGATTACGGATATCATCATGCCTAAGATCGAGGCATTGAGCTAATCCGTAAAAGCAAAGCGATCTATCCAAGCATAGGCATTCTCGCCATCTCGGCACGGGATAAGTATTCCCCGATCCACCTGACCAACGCCAAGAATTTCGTCGCTGATGAGGTGATTCCCAGAACGATCGATCCCGCCGGCTTTATCCAGGCAGTCTTCCAATTGGTGGGCTAGCCTTTAATTTTCAGAATCCTCGGCTTTACGGCCCAGGGCTGTGTAGACAATCGCCACCAGCACCAATGCAACGCCGAAAAACTGCCACGGCGTCAGAATCTGGCCCAGGAACACCACGCCGATGATCAGGCTGGCGAGTGGTTCGAAATTCATCAACAGCCCCGCCTTCACTGCACCGATCCTGGAGACCGCCACGAACATGCCGATGATGGCAAAGCTATAGAACACCCCGGTGCTGAGAAAGACTGTCCAGCCCGTTGATCCTTCGGGCAAATGGAACTCTCCAGCGATGAGATCCATGACGATGTAAACCAGCGCGCCCGAGCACAGCATGTAAAAGCTCACCGGCCGGGAGTCCTGCCCACGGATCAACCGGTTCATCAGCACCAACATGGTGGCGAACAGCATAGCAGCCGCTGTCGCCATGGCGATACCGATAAGATCAAGGCTGAGCCCGATCACATCCAGGGCGAACGCGAGGCCGATAAACGCCAGCACAAGCGCGGTGATCAGCCGGCCGGTCAGTTTCTCCTGCCCCATGGCCCAGGCGCCGAGACCCGTGAGGATCGGATACAAGTAGAATGTCACCACCGCCAAACCCACCGGGATGTATTGGATCGCGCCCAACAGCCCATAGGAATAGCTGGCCAGGATCAGGCCCATCCCCATGGCGATGAGCTTTACCCGGCGCGGCAAATTCATCTCCACCCGCCAAAGCTTGAGGATAAGCCCCAGCGCGATGGCCGCCAGCGTTGTCCGATACGTCAAAGCGGATAAAGGATTGGCGCCGTATTCATAGGCGACCGAGGCCAGCGAAGTATTGATGGCGAAGCTGATGGCCACACAGACGGTGAGGATGGAGCCGAACAATTGGGTTCGGGACGGAGATATCGCCTCGTTCACGCGGGGCTCAACCGATCAGCGCCCCGGCATCCAGCCGAGGCAATCTTCTGTCCGCCCGGTCGGGATATACTCCGCGCCCAGGAATCCGTCCCAGCCCATTTCGTCCACTGCCTCGAAGATATAGGGGAAGTTGATCTCCCCGGTACCCGGTTCGTGCCGGCCCGGCGTGTCGGCAAATTGGATGTGACCAATCCGAGGCAGGGTCTCCCGCATCGTATTGACCAAGTCCCCTTCCATGATCTGCATGTGATAGATGTCGTATTCGATGGCCAAGTTTTCGTGGCCGGCCCGGTCGATCACGTCCAGCGCCTGCCAAGTGTGATCTAATAGAAACCCTGGCCGTTCAACCGTATTCACCGCTTCGGTCATGACTTTCACGCCCAGTTCCTGCAGCCCTTCTGCGGCGACGCAAAGATTTCCGGCCAGCACGTCCAGACACTGTTCCCGCTCGAATTCATCCAGTGGAGGAAAGCCCGGCAGCACGTTCATGGTGCGCGGACGGCACACCTCGGCATATTCATACGCAACCTCGACGCTCGCCTTGAACTCGTCTTCCTTGCCGGGGATAGACGCGTTACCGCGGCCACCCGTGGACAAGTCTCCGACGGGAATATTAATTCCGGCGATTTCAAGCCCGCTGTCTTCCTTGGCGTCCTTCAGGTCGGCGGCCGGCGTATCGTAAGGGAACTGCAGCTCAATCGCCTCGAACCCCTCCCGGGCAGCGACGGCGAACCGGTCCAGGAGATCATACTCCAAAAAGATCATCGAGGCGTTGGCGGAAAATCTCGGCATTCTGCAGGGTCCTTAACAAACTGACGCGATCTTCTTGAATGGATCGGGCCCGGTCAAGGGGCGCGCCCGATCTCTCACTCAATGTTTGAAGATTGGGACGTCAAAGGCCAAACTACGGCCACATTTGAGAGAGGGTTCCATGTCCAGATTAAAGCTACTCGAGTATGACGAAATGACGCCGGAGCAGCAAAAGCTCCACGACGAAATCCTGTCCGGCCCCCGCAGCCGGATCGGCGGGCCGATGAACGGCTGGTTCCGGAGTCCGGAGCTGGGCTCCCTCATCCAGAAGTTCGGGGCATATTGCCGCTATCACACGACATTGGACCCCAAATTGTCGGAGCTCGCCATCCTCGTGGTCGCCAAAGACTGGCGTCAGCCGGTGGAATGGGCGGCGCACAAGCCCATCGCGCTGGATCAGGGTCTGGACCCGGCCATCCCCGAGGCCATCCTCGCCGGCGAGCGGCCCCAGTTTAACTCAAAGGAAGAGGAAGCCGTCTATGAAGTGGCGAACGAGGTGCTGACCACTAAGAAGCTGTCGGAGGCCACTTACAAACGCGCCTTGGATATCTTTGGTGAAAATACCCTGTTCGAACTGACCGCCATCATCAGCTATTACCTCTGCATCGCTTTGCAGATGAACTGTTTCGCCGTCAGTGTGGCCGAAGGCGTGGAGAACGCCTTCTCCGACGACGAGGGCTAGCCGCTCCATGACGCATCCGGGATATATCGATCGCTGTTACCAGGATATCGATCTGGACAAGGTGGAGCGGGTCGATGGCTACAAAGTGACCAAGGAAGACACGATCTCCTTTGCCGAAATGTGGGACCAAATGGATTTCCACATCGACGAGGAAAAGGCCAAGGGCTCGGCTCATGGCGCCTTGATCGCGCCGGGCACCATGACCCTAGCGATCCGGATCAAGCTGCTGCAGAGCCAAGGGATCAACCGGCGCGTCCTGGCCTCCGGCGGTTATGACGAAATCCGCTTCGCCAAGCCGCTCTATGTCGGGGACACGGTCCATTTGGAAACCAAGTGCGTTGACAAGCGGCTCTCCAGATCCAAGCCGGGGATCGGCGTCTGCCGGCTGTATTCGGAAATGTTCAATCAGAACAATGAGCCGGTGCTGACCATGTTCGACACGATCCTGGTGGAGGTCGACCCGGCGCGCCCGGCGGAATAATCCCGCGAAAACAAACCCGCGTGAGGCCGGGCATCCGGGCTTGGATCAGCGGCCCGCGCCCGCTACAGTTCACATAACGCAACAACACTTTAGGAGGCAAAAAATGGCTGGACCGGATATGGATTGGGCTGGATTGGTGGAGATGTGCACCGACAAGGGGCTCTTGGCGAAGAAAATGTACGTGGTGTTCACTTCACCGACTAACGGGCTGGGCCCGGTCATGGAAAATGTGGAGGAACATCTGGCCTTTCAGCATGAGCTACAGAACCGGGGCATTATGTTCGGCGCAGGGCCGTTCGCCGATGATGCGGAGCAGGATTGGGAAGGCGAAGGCATGGTCATCATTCGCGCCGACAGTCTGGAAGAAGCCACCAAGATCGCCGAGAGCGATCCCATGCATTCCAGCGGCGCACGGAGCTTCCGCATCCGGCCCTGGCTACTGAACGAAGGCAAGGTGACCATCGAGCTCACCTTCTCCGACAAGGGTATGAAGGTTATCTAGGGTCCGGGCCCTAAGGCCGGTAAATTACGTTCCCTGAGGTTTTCCGCGCCTCCAGGTCGATATGTGCCTGGCGGGCGTCTTTCAACGCGTATTCGCCGCCGATTTCGATCTTGACGATGCCGCGGCCGACCAGGTCCATGACCTTGTTCGCCCCGGTTTCCAGTTCCTCGCGGTTGCGCACATGGTTGTGCATCGACGTCCGCTGGAAATAGAGCGAGCCCTTGTGCATCAGATCGAACGGATCGACCATGGGGAAATTGCCGGACGCATTGCCGTAGCCGATCAGGAACCCCCGTTCCGCCAGACAATCAAGAGAGCCGGCGTAGGTCGCCGCGCCGACGCCGTCATAAACCACCGGCACACCGACCCCGTCGGTGATCTCGCGTACCCGTTTGGTGAAATCCTCTTCGCTGTAGTTGATCGTGTGATCGCAGCCGTATTTCTTGGCGATCTCCGCCTTCGCGTTAGAACCCACGGTGCCGATCACGGTTGCGCCTAAATGCTTTGCCCATTGCACCATGAACAGCCCGACGCCGCCGGCCGCCGCTTGGATGAGGATCGTCTCGCCGGCCTTCACATCGTATGACTGGCGGAGAAGATAATTGGCTGTTAGCCCTTTCACCATCATCGCCGCGCCGTCCTCGAAGGAAATTTCGTCCGGCAATTTGACCACGAACTCCGCCGGGATCAGCCGGGCCTGCGCGTAGGATCCCATGGGGCCAGTGCCATAGGCCACCCGGTCGCCGGCTTTGACGTGGCTGACGTTTTCGCCCACGGCCTCGATCACGCCGGACCCGTCGCCGCCGATGATCGCTGGAAACTTGTCGCCGGGAATTTTGTAGGAGCCGGTACGGTGATAGGTGTCTCGAAAGTTCAGGCTCATGGCCTCGTGGCGGAGGCGCACTTCGTCCGGCCCCGGTTCGCCGACCTCGATATCCTCCCATTGCAGGACGTCGGGGCCTCCGTATTCGTGAATGACGATTGCTTTGGTCATGATTTCCCTGTGTTTATGTAGCGGCAACGTCCCTTGAACTTACTCAGCCAGCTTCCAGCGCTCAACCTCCGATCCCGCCTAGGAGTTGAAAATTCCGCGATCCCGCCGCACAATCATCGCCAACAAAGGAAACCGCGATGATCAAGGTAAGAGACGTCCTCTACGCCCGCTTCCGGGCGCCGGACCTGGACAAGATGGAGACCTTCCTGACCGATTTCGGCCTGACCCGGTCGGCCCGGACGGAGACCGCGCTCTATATGCGCGGGACCGATCCCCATCATCATGCGCATATTACCGAGTTGGGGGACGAGCCCGCCTTTATCGGCTTTGCCTTCGAAGCCAACAGCGAAGACGACCTGGCCGCGATCGCCCAAGCCGAAGGTGCATCAGACGTCGAAGAGATCAAGGAGCCCGGCGGCGGTAAACGGGTACGCCTGACGGACCCGGACGGCTTTCAGGTGGAGATCGTCCACGGCATCGAAAAACCCGCGCCCCAGCCCTTGATCAACCACTACGAAAGCAACTACGGCAGCAACCGGCAGCGGCGGGGCGAACTGGTCCGGCTGACACGCGGGTCCGCCCAATGCAAACGGTTGGGGCACGTGGTACTGAACATCACCGACTTCAAAACCACCGACACGTTTTACAAATCCCATTTCGGCATGGTGAGTTCCGATGAGCTGACCAACGACGAGGGCGAGGTCATCATGGCCTTCAACCGAGTCGACCGGGGCCAGGAATTCGTCGATCACCACACGCTGCTAACGGTGCCAATGGAGAATGCCGGCCTCGGCCATATCGCTTTCGAGGTGGAGGATGTGAACGCCGTCTATCTGGGCCACGAGCACTTGTTGGAACAGGGCTACAAACATTCCTGGGGGATCGGTCGGCATATCCTAGGCTCGCAAATCTTCGACTATTGGTTCGACCCGTATGACTTCCGGGTGGAACACTGGACCGATGGAGATCTGTTGAACGAAGACTCGCCCATGGGCACCATGCACGCCTCGGAAGCGCTCGAAGTCCAGTGGGGCAGCTCAGCGGCCAGCCGCCGCACCTAAGCGATCACCGCGTGCGGCCCGGCCCGTCCAGGCCGACGTCTTCCAAATGCCCGAATAATTCCCGCAGTTTAGCCACATCAGCCTCCGGCAAGGGCGGTTTTAGGATCGACGCGAGATTGGGGGCCAGGTGATCCGGATTGCCGGTGCCGAACAAGATCACATCCGCGCCCGGTTGATGGCGCACATACCGGTAGCAGGCGTCGATCACGCTTTCCGCGCCGCCCTCGTGCAACAGGAACCCCAGCGGGTCATTGGCATCCACCTTGGCCGGATCAAGATCGCCCTTTTCAATCAGCTCCGCCACGTCGCCTTGGAGACGGCCCGGCACGCTGAACAGACTGCGCACCGCAAACATGATCTGCGTGCCGATCTCCAGTTCCATCGTTTTCGGAAACACCCGGCTCTCAGCACTTTGGTTCATTAAGGAATAGGCGAGCATCACAACGTCGAAGCAATTGTCCTCGAACGCGCGCTGCAGCATGTCGTGGCTGGGATCGATCTGGGCATATTCGCTCGCCGCCAAGTGCCGTAGCTTGCCTTTTTCTTTTTCCTTCAGGAGCGCCGGCACCACCTCGTCGATCACCCGGTCGTAAGTCTTAAGACTCAGTCCGTGGACATGGAATATATCCACATAGTCAGTGTCCAGCTTACGGAGCGAGTCGTCTAGCCCATCCAGGATATCCTGCGCATCGAAATTGTTGCCGCCCCACACCGCGTGATGCTTGGTGGAGATCACCACGGAATCCCGGGGCACCGCCTTAATCGCGTCGCCGACGATTTCCTCTGTGCCGTAGGAGCTCGCCGTGTCCAGCATGTTGACTCCCAGGTCCATGGCCTGGCGCACAAGGGCCACCGAATGGCCGTGGCTTTTGCCCTGCGCCTGGCCTAGCCGCGAGCCGCCGCCGCAGCCCAAACCGGCCACGCTGACCTTCAATCCCGTCCGTCCGAGGGTGATGTAATCCATATGCTTTTGCGCCCATTTCCCGCCGCTGTCGGTCAGGCTTAGCGCCTGGATTCAGTCGCGGCAAGGCCGTAGGATATTTGGTAACGACCAATACCAAATCGGGGAGGAACATCATGGTAGAGAAAATCCGGCGGCTGGTGACCGGCCACAATGACGACGGCCAATCGGTCTTTATCTTCAACGGCGACGCGACGGCGGTAAAGGAAATGGAGTCCATGCCGGGCCTGGCGCTGACCGACCTGTGGGTTACCAACGGCGCGCCGGCCGACAATACCGGCAGTGTGGACGCCGCCGACCGACCCGTGGTGTTAGAGCCCCCGGCCCACGGCACGATCTTCCGCATTGTCGAGTTTCCGCCCGATTCCGCCTGGCGGGATTCGGCGGACGCCATGGAGGCGTTTGAATCCATCGGCGCTGGCCACGCCAAGGACACCGCCACGGATGATCCGATGATGCACAAGACCGCGACAGTGGATTACCTGATCGTCCTCAAGGGGGAGATTTGGGCCATCCTGGAAACCGAAGAGGTCTGCCTCAAACAGGGCGACGTGATGATCCAGCGGGGCACTAACCATTCCTGGAGCGTGCGCACGGAAGAGCCCTGCCTGCTGGCCGCCATCCTGGTAAACGCCGACCCGGTTTAATTTCGTGAACCTTGCCGCACTCTTGGAGAAAGCCGCCCGCACCTGGGGCGACCGCCCTGCCCTGGCGCTGGGCGGCAGCATGGTCTTCGACTATGCGGGGACTGCGGCGCGGGTGGGACGGTTGGCCGGCGGCTTGCGGGACAGCCTCGGCCTGGCGCCCGGCGACCGGGTGGCCATCGCCATGAAGAACTGCCCGGCCTATAGCGACGTGTTGTTCGCCGCCTGGCACGTGGGCTGCACCGCGGTCCCCATGAACGCCAAGCTGCACGAAAACGAGTTCGCCTACATGATGGAACATTCGGGCGCGAAAGTCTGCTTTGTCACCAGCGACCTGGCGGAGACCATTCACGCGGCGGCGGAAAAAGCCGGTACTGGCGTGCGCATCATCGACGCCGCCAGCAAAGACTATCAGGCGCTCTCCTCCTCGGACGGCATTTCTTTGCAAGACGTTTCCCCCGACGACGTGGCCTGGCTGTTTTACACCAGCGGCACCACCGGCCGGCCCAAGGGCGCCATGCTGACCCACCGCAACCTCCTCATGATGACCGTCGGCTACTACGGCGACGTAGATTTGGTAGGCCCTGGCGAGACGTTCCTGCATGCCGCGCCCATGTCCCATGGCTCCGGGCTTTACATCCTGCCCTATGTGGCCAAGGGTGCATGCCAGTTGATCCCGGAAAGCGGCGGGTTTGATCCGGCGGAGGTGTTGGAGCTGTTCCGCGCCTATCCGGATGTGGGCTGCTTCTTCGCCCCGACCATGGTCACTAGACTGATCAACGCGCCGCAGATCGGCGACTACCGCCCGGCAGACCTCAAGACCATCGTCTATGGCGGCGGGCCCATGTATGCGGAAGACTGCCTGAAAGCCCTCGACATCCTGGGGCCCAAGCTGGTGCAGATTTACGGCCAGGGTGAATCGCCCATGACCATCACCGCGCTCAGCCGGGACGCCCATTCGAACACCGCTCATCCCCGCTATCTGGAACGCCTGGCCTCCGTCGGCACGGCGCGAACGGATTTGGAAGTGCGGATCACGGACGAGGACGATAACCCGCTCCCCGCCGGGGAGATCGGCGAGGTCTGCGTCCGGGGCGACGTGGTCATGCGCGGCTATTGGGACAACCCGGACGCCAGCACCGAAAGCCTCAAGGGCGGCTGGCTGCACACCGGCGATATGGGCGTGCTCGACGCGGACGGGTTCCTGACCCTGAAAGACCGATCCAAGGACGTGATCATCTCCGGCGGCTCCAACATCTATCCGCGCGAGGTGGAAGAGGTCCTGTTGCGCCACCCGGATGTGCTGGAAGTTTCCGTCGTCGGCGAACCTCATGCCGATTGGGGGGAGGCCGTGATCGCGTTCGTCGTGCCCCGGCCCGGCGGTGATCCGGCGGAGGCCGAGCTGGATCAGCTTTGCCTCGACAATATCGCCCGGTTCAAACGGCCCAAGGCCTACCACCTGATCGACGCTCTGCCGAAGAACAATTACGGCAAGGTGCTGAAGACCGAACTTCGGGCGAGGCTGGCGGAGAAGTAGGCTGCAAATATCGCCAATTTTCTTCGGGCCGACTCACCAAATGTTAACGAGTCTCCTCTAGGGTGTGATTATCCCCTTCACCCAGGAGATACGCGATATGTTTCTAGATTACCGATGGGATTCTGCGTCCAAAATGTGGATTGTCGTGGATACCCGGACCAACCAGCTTGTTTCCTCACACTGGACGGCCAACGAGGCCATCGATTTGATTATGCGTCTGGAGGTCGAGAAAGACCAAGCGGCATAAAACGGCGCTCCTCCGTTACGCCCGGACGCACAACCGGCCTCACCGGCTCCCCCTCGGTGAGGCCGGTTTTCTATTGGGGGGATGGGTATCTACCCCCTACCCCTCATTAATCCCGGCGTAGCGGCGGAGGCGGATGTCGGCCTGTTCCTTGTGGCCAGCGAAGCCTTCCAGGGCGCAGAGGCGCGAGCAGTATTTGCCGATCTCCACCGAGGCTTCCTCGCTCACCTTTTGATAGGTGTGGGTCTTGATGAACTTGCCGACCCAGAGCCCGCCCGTGTAGCGCCCGGCGGTCTTGGTGGGCAGCGTGTGGTTGGTGCCGATCACCTTGTCGCCGTAGGAAACGTTGGTCTCCGGGCCCAGGAACAGCGCGCCGTAATTGGTCATGTTTGTGAGGAAGTAATCCGGGTCCTTGGTCATGACCTGCACGTGTTCGGAGGCGATCTCGTCGGCCACCTGCACCATCTCTTCATAAGAATCGCAAACGATCACCTGGCCATAGGTCTTCCACGCCTCCCCGGCGACTTCCGCCGTCGGCAGGATGGTCAACTGGCGCTCCACCTCTTTCATGGTTTCTTCCGCCAGGGCCTCGGAATTGGTCAGCAGCACCGCCGGGCTGGTCGGCCCGTGTTCCGCCTGACCCAATAGGTCAGCAGCGCACAATTCACCGTCCACGGTCTCGTCAGCGATGATGAGGGTCTCGGTCGGGCCGGCCAGCAGATCGATGCCTACCCGGCCGAACAATTGGCGCTTTGCTTCCGCCACATAAGCGTTGCCCGGTCCGACTAGCATGTCGACCGGTGCAATCTCGTCCGTCCCCAACGCCATGGCGCCCATGGCCTGAACGCCGCCCAAGCAATAAATCTCGTCCGCGCCGGCCAGGTCCTGGGCGACGATGATCGCCGGGCTCGGCTTGCCCTCGTAAGGCGGTGCGCAGGCGATGATCCGTTTGACGCCGGCCACTTTGGCGGTGACCACGCTCATATGGGCGGAAGCGACCATCGGGTACTTGCCGCCGGGCACATAGCAGCCGACGGAGTTCACCGGGATGTTTTTGTGGCCGAGGATCACGCCGGGATAGGTTTCCTCCTCCACATCCAACAGGGCGGCCTTTTGGATTTCCGCGAAGTTGCGGATTTGCGCCTGGGCGAACTTGATGTCCTCGATATTTTGTTCGGTGATCTGATCATAGCAGGCGTCGATCTCTTCCCGGCTTAGGTGGAATTTTTCCGGCGCCCAGCCGTCGAACTTCTCGGAATAATCCCGGAGCGCCGCATCGCCGCGCGCCTTGATGTCGTCGAGAATGCCCTCCACGGTCTGGCGCACCTGCGCCTCCGCCGTGTCTTTTTCCGTCTGAGAAACGCCTTCCTTGAGCCACCGCGCCATGATCTCCTCCACTCTTCGAAACGTGTGTGTCTGTTCGGTGATGAATACGGTTTCGCCTCGGATTCTTCAAGCCGCTAACGGGTATTTGATCCGGCGGTGTGGCGTTTACACCGACCGAAACACTTGCTACGGAGAAAACAGATATTGCGGGGAGGCGGCAGATGACCGATCAGATCGACACCAAGAAAATTACCGCGGCGGTGGACTTTTCCGGCCGGGTGGCGCTGGTGACCGGCGCGGGCAAAGGCCTGGGCCGCGCCACAGCCCTGGCGCTGGCCGAAGCCGGCGCGCAGGTGATCGGCGTGTCCCGGACCGAGGATGATCTGAAGGAGCTCCAATCCCACTTTACGGAGAGGATCGAGTATTGGGTCGAAGACGTGCTGGCAGAGGACCTTTACCCCCGGATCGAGGCTCTGCCCAGGCTCGATATCTTCGCCGCCTGCGCCGGGGCTAACCGACCGCTGCCCATCATCGAACTGACCACCGAAGACATCAACTGGCTGATCGCACTGAACGTCACCGCCGTGTTTCGGGGCGCTCAAAGCGCGGCGCGGGCCATGCTGAAAAACAAGTCTGGCGCGATCGTCATCATGTCATCCCAGATGGGCCATATCGGCGCGCCTAACCGGACGCTCTATTGCACCACCAAGCATGGGGTGGAGGGGCTGACCAAGTCGCTGGCGGTGGAGCTGGCCCCCGACGGCATCCGGGTCAACTCGGTCGCGCCGACATTTATCGACACGCCCATGACCCGGCCCATGTTCGAAAACAAGCAGTTCAAGGAGACGGTGTTGCACAACATAGCGCTTGGGCGCCTGGGCACGCTGGAAGACGTAGCGGCGGCGGTCGTATTCCTCGCCTCTGACAACGCAGCGATGATCACCGGGGATAGTCTGAAAGTGGATGGCGGCTGGACCGCCTGGTAGGTCTCGTCAACTTAGGCCAAAACTAGACCGCAAGGGGTTCCATGATCTTCGCGAGTTCCAATGACGAATCGCTTAATTTGTTGAGCTTAATCTTGCCGAGATTTCGATCCAGTTTGACCAAGCTGGAACGGAGATACGCAATTTCGTCGCCCAGAAGATCAATATTTTCCCGGAAAGTCTCGATGGACTCTCTCTGGTTGGCCAGGGCCACTTACATTTTTCGAACGGAGCGCCGAAAGCGGCGGAATTGATATTTCTTTTTTGTGCTCTTGCGGCAGTTCGAGAACCGTCATGGGCAATCTCGCTTATTACATTTTGTTACATTGGGACATATTTTATGACGTTCAGCCTGGTGAGGCTCCGGAACCTGGGCAACGAAAAACTATAAAAATTTTGTGATTTTTCTCGATTTTCCTCAGACTCATCAACGAGCCGCGAAGTTTCAGGCGAGCCAATGAAACCTGAGATAGACATAGTGGGAGTTTCCCCCATATTTGAGACTTTGTGATTTGGGCTAAACTCGAATCACACTCTTGCATTTTCGGGACAAATCGATGAGTGACACGGACCCTGAAGCGGAAATCATTCCATCTCCCTTGGGTGAGCAAACCCAACAGGAATTGGGCCAAATCTATCACGATTCCACCCGCACCTCACTATTCACCAAAGGCATTCAGTGGCGGACGGTAGGCTCGACCCTGATCCTCTTCGTTGTGGTGATTGCGCTGGCTAAATTCGTCTCCCAAGCGGGAGACTTCATCCGCATCCTCAAAGTCGCGATCATCCTGGCGACTATGGGCGCGATATTCATGCTGGTGATCTTACAGTTTTGGCAGCATGCCGAGGGTCAGAAAATTCGCGCGGTGGAAAAAATTATTCCAGCCTGTTCCGGGAAATTCGCAAGAAGAAGTCCGGGCTGGAGGCCAACGTCCATAGCTATATTCTGGTGACATTTATGATTTTGGTACTCCTGGCCGGCGCCTTTGTCACCCTCAGCGCCATCGACAAGAACAGCTAGGCGCTCACATGGTCAGATGGCGGGCGGTGATCACCACGATCCCGACCACGGTCACCCCAACAAGGAACAGCGGTGGCGACCAGCGCCAGCCGATGACATGACTGGGCACGCCTGTGACCCGGGCCATAAACAGCGTGGTGCCGGAAAACGGTGAGATCATGGTGCACATGCCCCAGCAGCCGAGGTACGTCAGCCCGACAATCCAATCTGTTAATCCTAAGGCTTCCGGCGGGAAGATGGCGCTCAGCGAAATCACCAGAATGACCGGATGCAGACCTGCCAGACTGGTCACCGTAAATGTGATGATCAGCAGGATCAGCTTGGCGTCCGCCCACGGCACCAGGGCATTCAACCCCGCGCTCAAATCCGCCGAGGGCAAAATGTGGGAAACGCCGACCCCGAACATGGTGGCCGCGCCGAACATCATGGTCTCGTTGCGTAGGCGGGGCAGGCCGGTGACCACGCCCTTCGCCAGACCGGTCAGACTAATCCCTTCCAGCGTCAATCGGTCCGATTGCATTTTGTACCAGAGAAGCGCGAACGGCGGTGCGACAATACCCAGCGTGATCGGGATGGAAACCAGCAGTATTTCCGCCGGCGTCACCACCAGGAAAATCAGCGCCAGCAGAATCACCGAGGCCAGTAATGTGGCGCGGCCGTCAAACGCCGGCGGGCCGTCCGCCACCCGGCGGCTGCCCCGGCGTAGGAACAGCCGGTCGAATATCCAGGCGGCAAGAATCACCAGTACCGCCATCAAGAAGCCCGTCGGCGCCAGCTCGCCCCAGCTGAGGCTGGGCAGCGCCACCAGCACAACGACCATGCCGATATAGAAGGGTGACCAGCAGGACGCACTGGTGAAGCCCTGCATCAACGCCACCGACAGCCGGCGTTTCTGTACCGGGTCTTCCTGTTTTTCCAGCACGGTGGTCAATAGGCTCAGCCCGGCCAGATTGAGAACCGTCCCCAGAAAATGCGCGCCGAACGCCAGATAAAGGAAGCGCTTGCCCGGCGTCTGCTCAACAATATAGGTGCGGACCGACTGCAGGGACGGACTCCGCTCCACCGGGTATTTCAGCCAGGAAATGGCGAAGAATAGCAGAAGGAAGAGACTGGCCCGGGCGGTGCCGTCGACAATGATGGCCCGCCATTCCCCGGAAACAGCGGCGCTGATTAGCGCGATGCCGATCATCACCAGCCCGGCAATCTTTTGCCCCCGCGGCAAGTCCACGAACTGCAAAATCAAAAACAGGATGATCAAGCCCGAAAGCACCGGTCGCAGCTCCGGTCCATAGACGAACGCGCTAATGACGGTCAAAACCGAAATCGCTATGTAAATCCAGGCGGAAACCGGATTACGCATATCTGCCGCGTCTTAGGGTTATGGAAATAGCTGTCTCGGGACGGATCATTTTGATGGGGCCGGGATTGCAGAGGCGGGCATTGTCATGTTTGATCTCGGGAAGATCAAACCAATTGACCCTAGCACACGGGAGCCACCGCCATGATTGATCCGCGCACGGAATTCGACCAGCTCGTCGCCGCCAACCGCATTCTCGCCCGGGAGGATGTCGTCGACTCCTTTGGCCATGTGAGCCTGCGTCATCCGGATGATCCGCACCACTACGTAATGTCCCGGTCCCGCGCGCCGGAGCTGGTGGCATTCGATGACTTCATGGAGTTCGAACTGGACGGCGAGGTTGTCAACGACGATGGCCGCATGCCCTATGGCGAACGCATGATCCACGGGGCGATCTTTGAAGCCCGGCCGGAAATCAACGCAGTTATCCACAACCATGCGCTGGAAGTGCTGCCCTTTACCATCACCGAGAACACGCTCAAGCCGGTGGTGCACACGGGCTCGGTCATCGGAGAAAATATTCCGCTCTGGGATATCCGGGATAAATTCGGCGAGAACACGGACATGCTGGTCCGCACCATGGAGCAGGGCCGCGATCTCTGTTCCACCATGGACGGCAATCAGTGTGCGCTGATGCGGGGCCACGGCGCCGTGGTCGCCGGGCGGACCTTGAAAGAGGCGGTGATCACCGCGATCTATCTGCAGATCAACGCCAAGGTCCAAACAATCGCCATGGGTATGGGAACGCCGCAGCCGCTCTCCAAAGGAGAGATCGACGGCTGCGCTGCAGTGCAGTTTTCCCCCTTGGGCGCCGATCGCATGTGGGAGCATTTCTGCATCCGCGCCGGCGTGGAACCCTGCTAAGGCTCGGGCGTTAGCCCCTTAGGCGGGACCGCAAACCCTCATCAGCCGCGTAATATGCCTCTTCCGGTGATTGGCCCGCTCTGATCGCGGCGAGGCCCCAGGCCACGTCCGCATGATACCCCTCTCCGTCCCGGCTAACAGACGCGCCGGCCAAAGCGGCCGAGAGAATCTTCGCCGTCTCTTCGATTTCGTCCGGCCCGGCCACATTATAGAGCACCCCGAAGGTCGCCGCGCCCAGATAGCCGATAGGACCGGCATCAGCTACCTCCGCCACCAGCTTTTCGGCAACGGCGATCAATAACCCGTCATGCACGGCAATCCCATGCGTGATGCGAAGGCTTTCCATATCCCGAAGCCCCAATAGAAGCAGCGTGCTGGGATCGCCCGTCTGCTCCACATGATTGGCCGCTTGGCGAAGGGATCGGAAGAACGCGCGGCGGCTCGCCACCGGTAAAAACGAATCCTGGTCCGCCGCCTCCAGCAAATGCCCTTCCCGCTGCCGCGCCACATTCAGGTCCCAACGCAACGCATCCATCTCGTGGAACAGCAGGGTCATGGCTTCCTCGACCTTGCGCGTGAACTCGGCCCTCGGTACGCCCATCACAAACGTGGCGTCCTTGATCTGCTCTTCGGTTCTCGGCTTAGGCTTCGCCCGCTCCCGTCCGGAATGGGCGTAGCCCCCCTGTTGATCGGCAGCACGCCGGTCTGTGATACTGCGATATCGTTGTACGCCGCCGACTTCGGCCATAGGGGATCGTCCGTTGTTCGGGGTTCGTTAGGCTAGCATGGATAGTCTAGCACCGCCAAATGGCGCATAGGAGTCGGATAAAGCCCTGACCTGATCAGATGCTGCGCGAGCGGCCTTCCCAGTATTCTTCCCGAATCGCGTTCTTTTGGATTTTGCCCACGGCGGTTTTCGGCAGGCTGTCGACGAACTTGATCATCCGGGGCCGCTTGTGCCGGGCCATCCGGTCTGCGCAGAACGCGATCAGCTCTTCTTCGGTGGCTTGTTGTCCGGCCGCCAGCATCACATGGGCCGCCGGCAGCTCGCCCCAATGATCATCAGGAATGCCGAATACGGCGCATTCGTTAACGGCGTCATGCTGATAGAGAACGCCTTCGATCTCCGTCGGATATACGTTCTCCCCGCCTGAGATGATCATGTCCTTGGACCGGTCCACCAGGAACAGAAACCCTTCCTCATCCAGGTAGCCCACGTCGCCCGTCCTGATCCAGCCGTCGGCGGTAAACGCCGCCTCAGTCTCCTTCGGTTGTTTGTAGTAATGCATCATTACGTTGGTGCCCCGGGACGCGACCTCGCCGATCTCGCCTGCCGGCAACGGCTGGTCATCGGCCCCGAGGATCGTCAGATCCAGGTCCGAGTACGCCTTGCCGACGCTTTCCGGCTTTTCCAGGTTTGCCGCCACCGGGCGGACGGTCAGATTGCCGGCCTCGGTCTGGCCATACTGTTCCTGCCAAGTGACATTAGGCAGGATTTCCATCTGCCGGCGCAGCTGGGCCTCGCTAGTCGGCGACGCGCCGAAATTCATATAACGCAGGGTCTTTAGCTGTTCCTTGGAGAACTCCGGATGACTGATGATGCCGTTGATCTGGGTCGGCACCATAAACGCCGCCGTGATCCCGTGCTTTTCACAAAGTCCCATAAACACTTTGGGGTCCCAGGCCGGCATCAACACACAGGTCAGTCCCATCAGAATGCCTGTCTGCATCCAAATCTGCAGCCCGGCAATATGAAACAGCGGTGAAGAGCAGCAGATGATATCGGTCTCTTGGATATCCATCTCCCGCGCGGCGCGGACCGAGCCGATCACCCGGGACGCATGACTGACCACCGCACCTTTGGGAAAGCCCGTGGTGCCGCCCGTATAGGTGATGCAGTAGGCGTCGGTCTCGGCAATCTCTACCTCCGGCTTGCCGTCCGGCGCATCGTCGAGGAAATCCTCATAGGTTTCCATCCCCTCGCCCGTGGCCTCACCACCGAACACGATGACCCGATTCAGGACCGGCGAATCTTCCCTGATCGCGAGCACATTCTCCAATAGATCAGCGTGAACAAAGATGGCCTCGACGTCCGTCCGGTTGATAACGGCGGCCAGTTCCTCCGGCGAAAACCGCGCCGACATATGGGCCAGGACACTACCGGACTTGGCCGCGCCGAAAAAGATTTCGAGATAGTTGAGCTGATTGGCGGACATGATCGCCACATTGTGCCCCCGGGCGAGGTCCGCGTTGATCAGCGCATTGGCAAACCGATTGGCGCGGGCGTCTAGCTCTCCGTAGCTGAATTGCGCGTCTCCACAGATCACGGCCGGCTTGTCCGGCGCGCTGGCGGCCGCGTTTTCCAGGATATCTCCGGTAAGCATACTGTCTCCCTGACCCGATTGTTCGGTACCCGAACAGATTGTGGACATTACCTTTGTGTCTCTCTAGCATTCAAGATAAATCCCGATGGAAGAACAAGACCGAAGCCGAGGGCCTTTTGAGTTTCAACATCAAAATCAGGGGTAAGGACGCCACCGTCGCCGTGGAGATGGGCCGAACAATTTTGGAGTCCGCGCACGCTCAAGGCGTTGATTATCCCCACGGCTGCCGGTCCGGCAATTGCGGCGCCTGCAAATCCTTCCTGCTCAGCGGTGAAGTGGAAATGTCGCCCCGCTCAAAATTCGCGCTGACCGACGAGGAGGAACAGCGGGGCCTGATTCTGGCCTGCCGGTCGGTGCCCTGGTCCGACTGCGAGATCGAGCCCGCCAGCCGGGACGAGTTCGTCATGCTGGCAAGCCGGCGGATGACCTGCAGGGTGGCCGCGCTGGAAGACGCCACCCACGACATCAAGATTGTCCGGCTCGATGTGGAGTCCGGCGGGCCCTACGACTTCTATGCTGGCCAGTACGCGGAGATCACCTTCCCCGGACAGCCGGCACGGGACTTCTCCATGGCCAACCGGCCCGACGACGAGGTGCTGGAATTTCATATAAGGCTGGTCCCCGGCGGCTCGGTCTCCCCCTATGTCGCGAATGATCTCAAAGTCGGCGACGAAGTGGCGCTGAAAGGCCCGTTCGGCGCGGCCTATTACCGCGACACCCATGCCGGACCGATCATCGCGGCGGCCGGCGGTTCGGGCCTGGCCCCCATCAAGTCGATCACTGAGACCGCACTTCGAGGCGGCGCGCGACAAGATATCCTCCTTTATTTCGGTGTCCGGGACGAACAGGACATCTATCTGGAAGATCACTTCACGCGGCTGGCGGAGGATCACCCCAACCTCAATTTCATCCCGGTCCTGTCCGAGCCCTCCGGCGAGACGGACCGGCGGACCGGCTTCCTCGCCGACGCCATGGCTGCCGACTTTTCCGATTTGGACGGGTTCAAGGCCTACCTTGCGGGCCCACCTATAATGGTGGAAACATCGGTAGAGAAACTGAAAGCGCTGGACCTCCGAGATCGGGACTGCCATGCCGACGCCTTCTATACGGAGGCGGAGAAAGCGGCGCTGAACGACTAGACCAAGGGAGAGAGACGTGAGCGAACAGCATCTGGCGCGACGGGCCGCCATTGTCACCGGCGGCGGCCGGGGCATCGGCAAGGCGATCTGCGAGAACCTCTCCCAAGCGGGAGCCTCCGTCATCGTCGCCGACAATGGCAGCGCTATTGATGGGGAGCCTGAAAAGCCCAACATTGCAGAGACCGTCGTCGAAAGCCTGCCCAGCGAGGCTGTTGCCTTTACCGAGAGCGTGGCCTCGCCGGAAGCCGCGAAGGCCATGGTTCAACTCGCATGCGACACATTCGGCGGCATCGATATCGTCATCAACTGCGCGGCGATCCTTCGCGATGGGCTGGTGTTCAAGGGCGCGCCCGAGGACTGGGACACGGTCATCCGCAACAACCTGTCGGCCGCCTATTACCTGATTAATGCGGCGACGCCGGTGATACGCCAGCAGTTCAAGGACGGCCGCGGCAGCGGCGAGGCGTACAATTGGGGGCGGATCGTCAATATCGGCTCCACCGCCGGCCTTTATGGCAATTTCGGCCAGGCCAACTACGGCAGCGCCAAGGCCGGCCTGTTCGCCCTGACCCGGATCGCCGCCATGGAAATGATCCGCTCCAACGTTACCGCCAACCTGATCGCGCCCTTCGCTCACTCACGGGTGACCGACATGATCCAGCCGGCCAATGACGAGCAGGCGGAATACAAGGCCCGCGCCAAGAAAGTTACCCCCGATCATGTCGCCACCGCCGTGGGCTATCTCTGTTCCGACCGGGCGGCGGACGTGACCGGCCAGGTGTTCGGTGTCCGAGGCCGCGAGGTGTTTGTCTTCTCCCAGCCTCGCCCGCTGGCGACCGTCAGCCGGCCGGACGAGGATTGGACGGTGGAGGCCCTCGCCGAAGCCGTGGATGCGGACCTTAAATCAAAATTCACTGACTTGGCGACCGACCTGGAAGCCTTTAATACTGATCCCATCGTTTAGGAGGATCGGGTGACAGAAGTTCAACAGGTCGAAACCGTCGAACAATGGCGGGAGATGCCGGAAGAATACAAAGAGGCGTGCTGCAAGCTGGTGATCAGCCACGCGATCAATGAGCTATACGGCTCCCGCGTCTATGACGAACCGGCCATTTCCTGGGCGCCGAACCCTTACGCCAAGTGGATGGTCTGCCGGGTGGTGATGGAGGAATACGGCCACCATTACCGGTTCTTTGAGCTGGGCGTGGAGATGGGCATCCCGGAAGAGGCCATGCTGCCTGAGATGACTGAGAAGTCGCCGCTTTCCATCATGGATTTGGAGCTCACCACCTGGGAAGAGTTCTGCACCATCAAGATGATTGGTGATCTGGGAGAAATCCTGCAGGTAGAGGACTTGGTGCAGGGATCGTTCCACCCGTTGCGCAACCTCGCCCGCATGACCATGCCGGAGGAGCATTTTCACAGCGAGTTCGGCGAGAACTTCTGCGCCGATATTTGTCAGGAGCCGGGCGGCAAGGAAAAGATTCAGGCCGCTATCGACCTGATTTTTCCGCACATGCCGGCCTTCTTTGGCCGGTCGGGGTCGGAGAACAATGAAATTTATCGCAAATGGGGCCTCAAGAAGCGCACCAACGAAGACATGCGCGAAGATTATGTGGCCCGCGCCAAGACTGTCGTCGAACGGCTGGGCCTGACCCTGCCTGAGGTCGATCTGAGCGCCTACGGCTAGGACCAAGGAGAGTAAGCACATGAAAATTTGCCGCTACGACGATGACCGGTTGGGACTGGTGCAGGATGATCAGGTCCTGGATGTCACTGATGCGCTGAAAGCCATTCCGCCGGTGACTTGGCCGGCGCCGTTGGGGGACGCCTTAATTGCCAACCTGCCCGCGGTCATAGCGGAGATTGAGCGGCTCGCGCCCAATACATCGTCCAAGCCCTTGGCCGACGTGGCGCTGAAAGCGCCGGTGGCCAATCCGTCCAAGATCATGGGCGCGCCGATCAATTATCAAAAGCACATCGACGAAAGCAAAGTGGATGACGGCATCGTCTCCAAACGGGATATCAGTCATATCTCCGATTGGGGCATGTTCCTCAAAGCCAACAGCTCCCTGGTCGGGGCGAGCGACGGTGTGGCGCTGCGTTTTACGGATGCGCGGAACGACCACGAGATGGAGTTGGCTGTGATCATCGGTAAGACCGGCACCAATATCTCCGTCGAAAATGCGAACGACTATATCGCCGGCTATGCGATTGGCTTGGACATGACCACCCGCGGCCCGGAACTGCAGAGCTTCCGCAAGTCCGCCGACACCTATTCGGTGCTGGGTCCGTGGCTGGTGACCACGGACGAGATTAAGGATCACAACGCGCTGGACCTGAAAATCTCGGTCAACGGCGAGGTTCGTCAGGATTCCAACACGGCTGATCTTGTCTACAACGTGGAAAAGCTGATCGAGTATACCTCCGAGCGCTATACACTTTATCCCGGCGACATCATCATGACCGGAACGCCGGACGGCGTCGGCCCCGTGGTCGCCGGCGACTTGATGCACTGCGAGTTGGAAGGCGTTGGGGTGATGGATGTGACGGTGCGCAACGCCTAATGCGGTCCCGATGGTGGGAAAATACGGCACGTCCTTCCAGTTTAACTTGACTTCATTTCAGTTTCGAGATCGGCTAATCGCCCTAAGCTTCAACGTGGGAGTAAAGCTCATGAAATCAGTCTTAATCGGCGTACTCGTCGCCGGTCTCGCCTTCAGCGCACACGCGGGCCAATCGGTCACCTACAAAGTCGATGGCAAGGACTATGAAGGCTATATGGCCAAAGCGTCCGGCACATCCAAAGGCCTGGTCCTCATCATCCACGATTGGGACGGTGTCGATAAATATGAAGAGACCCGCGCCGAGATGCTGGCCAAGCTGGGCTACGACGCGTTTGCCGTTGATTTGTTCGGTAAAGGCAACCGGCCGCAGGAAGTGAAAGCCAAGCGGGCGCTGACCGGCAGCCTGTACAAAAACCGCGACCTGATGCGGAAACTGCTGGTTGGCGGTCTTGAGACCGCGCGTAAATCCAGCTCCGGTAAGACCGTGGTGATGGGTTATTGCTTCGGCGGCGCCGCCGCGCTTGAAATGGCGCGTTCGGTCAAAGCCTCGAACATCGCCGGCTACGCCACCTTCCACGGTGGACTGTCCACACCCAAGGGCCAAAGCTATCCCGATGGTACGCCGCCGATTTTGGTCGCCCATGGTGGCGCCGACACGGCGATCACCATAGATCACGTGGCCACGCTCTCCAAGGAACTGGAAGCCAAGAAGATCAAGTATCAGATCGAGGTCTATTCGGGCGCCCCGCACGCCTTCACCGTCATCGGCTCCGGCCGTTACCGAAAGGTCGCCGACGAGCAATCCTGGTCGGCATTTCAGGACTTCCTGAACACCAATCTGCCCGGCAGCTAAGCCGAGGGAAGATTTAAGAATGGTGGGCCGGGTGCGGCTGCGTCCCCGGCCTTTTCTTTTGTACGTTATGCATGAGCCGTTCGGTTTGACCAATCCGCCAACGTCTCCATAATCGTGGCATAAACAAGTAACAGGGAAGGAAAAGCGGCATGTCCCCCGTCATCGACGTTCACACACATATGCTCAACGACAAATGGCTTGAGACCATCCTCAAGCATGGCGGTGACTATAGTCTGAAGGAGCTCGGCGGCCAGCGGGTCGTCCATTATGAAGGCGCGCCGTTCATGACCCTGATGGACGGCATGTTTGACTATGCCGAACGCATCCGCGCCATGGATGCCGCCGGGGTGGATATCGCTATTGTGTCCCTCACCTGCCCGAGCGTCTATTGGGGCGGCGAAGAGATCAGCGTCGCCACCGCCCAGATGATGAACGACGACATGGCGGAACAGCAGGAAACATACCCGGACCGCATCCGATTTTTCGCCACCTTGCCCTGGCAGTATCCGGACGCGGCGATTGCTGAGCTGAACCGGGCCAAGGGCAAAGGAGCTGTCGGCGTGTTTGTTTCCGCCAGCGTCACCGGCATGTCTCTCACCAATCCGCTGTTCGCCCCGATCTGGCAGGCCATCGACGAGAACGATCTGCCGGTTCTGGTCCATCCCGGCGCGCCCCCCGGCGTGGGCGAGATGGATATGGGGAAATATAACCTGGCCTTCTCCGTCGGCTTTATGTTCGACACGACATTGGCCGTCGCGCGGATGATCTATGATGGTTTCTTCGACCGCTATCAAAACGTGGACATCATCGCGTGTCATGCCGGCGGCGCGCTGCCCTATCTGCAAGGCCGGTTCGACACCGCCTTCGACAATATGCCGCCGTGCCGGGACGTGATCACGGAGCACCCCAGCACCTATTATGAGCGACTGTATTTCGACTCCATCGCCTACACCCAGGAAGCGCTGGAACTGTGCTTCCATGTCTCCGGCGAGGACCGGCTCCTCTACGGCTCCGACTATCCCCACAATGTGGGCGACATGCCCGGCTGTCTGGCGCGGGTGGACGCCCTGCCCCAAGGCGTGCGGGCCAAGGTGCGGGGCGGCAATGCTCAGCGCCTGTTCAAGCTATAAGGCCCGGACCGATGGCTGATCCCGCCGTTGACCGTTTGCTAAAGATCGATAGTGGCGCCGTCTCTGACGCCATGGATTCGATCGGCCTGTGGGGCACGGTGAACGAGATCAAACCCGTCGCGCCCACCAAGCGCATAGCGGGACGCGTGCAGACGGTCAAACTGGGCCCGGTCACCGATCAGGTGCAGCCGTCGCACCTATGTTCCGAAGCCGTGGATGCTGCCCAACCGGGCGACGTCATCGTGGTGGAAAACCGGGTGCGCCCGGACGCCGGCGGCTGGGGCGGCATTCTGTCCGCGGCGGCCGCTACCAAGGGCCTGGCCGGCACCATCATCGACGGCGCGGCGCGGGACGCGGATGAGAGTCTGGAAATGGGCTATCCGGTGTTCGCCACCTCGTTCATCACCTCGACGGCGCGGGGACGCATCTCCGAACACGCCTGGAACGTGCCGATCATAATGGGCCGGGTGCATGTCGAGCCGGGCGATCTGGTCATCGCCGACAATTCGGGCGTGGTCTTTATCCCGCAATCCCGGGAAGACGAGGTGATCGCCAAAGCCGAAGCCATCGCCGCCAAGGAAGCCGCCATGGCCGAAGCGGTCAAAGCCGGCAAGCCGGTCTCCCAGGTGATGAGCGGCGACTACGAGAACATGCTGAAGTCGGACGACTAGCCGGTCACAGCCCGGTCTTCACGTCCTTCTCTTCGGATTTCATCTCCAGCCCGGCGCCAGCCGCTTCTTCCAGAAGCAGCGTGGCGAAATCCTCTTCCAGATGACCCCGGCCGATGATGGCCTGCACGCATTCGCGCGCAGCCGCCGTGACCGGCATGGGGACGCCCAGCTCCCGCGCGGCGGCGAGGCCTAAGTCCATATCCTTGCGCAGTAGCGGCGGGGTGAATGTCGGGGTCATATCCAGGTTCACATAGGCCGGCGTCTTGTAGGCGGTGAACATGGAGCCCATGACGCTGTTGTTGATGAAGTCCAGGAACGCGTGGCGGGGCACGCCGCCCTTTTCCGCCAGCACCGTGATCTCCGCCATGTTTTGGGCGACCACGCCGAGCATGACGTTGTGGCAAATCTTGACCATCCGGGCCAACTCGCCCTCACCGACGTAAGAGACGCCCCGGCCGATGGCTTCCAGGAAGGGCCGGGCTTTCTCAAATGACGCCGCATCGCCGGACGCCACGATAGAGAGCTTGCCGGCCACCACCACGTGGTGGTTGCCGCTCACCGGCGCGTCGATCATCTCGGTGCCGACGGTCTTGGCGAACTCGCGGACTTTCTTCGACGACTCTTCGTTGATGGAGGTGCAGTCGATCAGCATGCCCGGCGTCTGATCCCCCTGGGACAGGACGCCGTGCTCGCCTATGGCCACTTCCTCGAAATCCCTCGGACCGCCGACCATGGTGAAGACCACCTTCCGGTCCTTCAGCTCGGCCGGGGAATCCACGACCTTGGCGCCGAATTCAGCCAAAGGCTCGGCCTTGGCTCGGGTCCGGTTCCAGACGGTCACATCCGCGCCGGCGTCCAGCAGCCGCTTCGCCATGGCAAAGCCCATGCGGCCCGTGCCGATCCATCCAACCGTCAAATTACTGAGTGCGCTATCCGCCATGTGTAGGTTCCTTCCCTGTCTCCCGGCACTGCCGGGCGAGCAATCAACTGAAATAACAATGACTTACCCTGCACCACCGTGAACATTCGATCTATGCAAACGATTGCAGAGCCTCTATACCTGTGTATAGCATTCTAAACCAAGCGATGAAAACCACGGAAATCATGGGTCTTTATCATGGCTGAAACGGGATCGAAAACACGGGTCACCTTGCGGGATATCGCCACCGAGGTAGGGGTCCATCCGTCCACCGTGTCCCGCGTGCTGAACCCTAAAACCCGTGGCATGGTCACTGATGAAATCGCGCAAAAGATCGACGCCGCCGTCGAGAAACTAGGCTACCGGCCCAATGCCTTCGCCCAGAGCCTGCGGACCAATAAATCCTTCACCGTCGGCGTGCTTGTGCCCGACCTGACCAACGCCGCCTTCACGCCGATCATCAAGGGCATCGATAGTGTGATGGAGGAAGCCGGCTACAGCGTGCTGGTCGCCAACACGGACAATGTCACCGACCGGGAACGGCGCAACGTGGAGAAATTCCGCGAACGGCACGTGGACGGACTGGTAATCGCCACCGCCCACCGCCAGGACCCGCTGATCGACGACTGCCGGGCGGAGGGCACGCCCTTTGTCTGCGCCGTCCGCTCCACCACCGATATCGGCGTCTCTTCCGTGGTCAGCGACGAGAATCTGGGCGGCGCGATGATCGTCTCGCATCTGGCGCAGCTCGGGCACACGCGCATCGCCTATGTGGGCGGGCCGCAGTTTCTCTCCACCGGCTATGAGCGCTATCAGGGCATCGTGCAGGGCTTGCACGACAAAGGCCTGGATCTGGATGACGAGCTGGTCACCTTCGGCGAGGCGTTCACTGAAGAGGAAGGCCGCCGCGCCGCCAACAAACTTCTCGCCACCCGCAAGAAGTTCACCGCACTGGTCGCCGCCAACGATCTGATGGCTTTGGGCTGCTATGACGAGTTGGCGGCCGCCGGGCTGAAGTGCCCGGAGGACATCTCCGTGGTCGGCTTCGACGACATGCCGTTTGCCGGCAAGTTCAATCCGCCGCTGACCACGATCCAGACGCCGCTCCTGGACGTCGGCGCCGAGGCCGCGCGCATCCTATTGGATCAGATCGACAATCCGGACACGCCCGCCCGCTCCATCAAACTCCGCCCCGAACTGATCGTCCGCGATAGCACGGGCGGGGTGGCGGGCTAAGGCAGCGCGGCGGACCAGTCCTTGGTCTCGATGATTTCCTTCAACCGGCGCAGGAACGCCGCCGAATAGGCACCGTCGATGGCCCGGTGATCAAACGACTGGGTCAGCAGGCCGATCGGCCGGATCGCCATCATGTCTTCGCCGTCCACGGTCACCACCCAGGGCCGCTTGGTAATCGCATCCGTCGACAGGATCGCCACCTGAGGCTGGTTGATGATCGGCGTGGTGAAATACGTGCCGAACGAGCCGTTGTTAGAAATCGTGTAAGTCGCCCCGGCATAATCGTCGGAGCCCAACTGATTGCTCCGGGCCCGGTTTGCCAGGTCCGCCACGGCGCGGGCGATTTCCACCGCCGTCATGGCGGAGGCATTCTGGATCACCGGTGCGACCAGTCCCTGGAAGTTCAGATCAACCGCGATGGAGAGATTCACCTGATCATGGACGACCAGATTGTCCCCTTCCACATGGGCGTTGATGTTGGGGAATTCGGAAATAGCGTCGCACACGGCCCGGGCGATAAACGGCAGGTAATTGAGCGAGAACCCTTCCCGCGCCTTCCAGGCCGCGCCCTTGGCCTTGCGCGCCTTATCGACGCCGGAGAAATCCACCTCGACGCCCTGGTGCACATGGGGGCTGACGGTTTTGGAGCGTACCATATGCTCCGCCGTCATCTGGCGAATGCGATTGAACGGAATGACCGTCTTGCCGTCTCCCGATTTTGGAGCCGGCAAAGAAGGCCGGGCCGCCGGAGCTGCCGCAGGCGCACCTTTGAGATAAGCCAGCACATCGGCTTTCTTGATCCGGCCGTCCCGGCCGGTGCCGGTAATCTGCGCCGGATCCAGATTGTTTTCCGCCACCAGCTTACGCACCACGGGCGACAGCTTGTTTTGGTCACCGCGCGCTGCCGGCTCTGACGCAGCCGGTGCGGGTGCTGCAGCGGGCACAGGTACGGGCTCGGCAGCAGGTTCCGCTTTCAGCGCCTCTTTCGCCAGCCCACCACTTTTAGAACTCGCCTTGCCGTCGTCGATTACCGCCAGAACCGTTCCCACGGGCACGGTTTCGCCGGCATCCACATTGATGGCCTGCAGCACGCCGGTGGCGGGGGCCGGAACCTCCATCTCCACCTTGTCGGTGCCGATCTCGAACAACACCTCGCCGGTTTTTACTTTGTCGCCGGCAGACTTGTGCCAGATGGTGAGGGTGCCCTCGGCGACCGTCTCACCCAGTTGGGGCATCAGGACATCCATGTCAGTCCACCTCGCGGCGTACGGTCTGGAAGATGCGGTCCACCGACGGCAGAGCGATGTCTTCCAGCTCATCCGCCGACGGCAGCGGAATGTGCGGCGTGGTAATGCGCACAATCGGCATGTCCAGGTTCCAGAACATTTCCTCGGCGACGATGGAGGACACTTCCGCACCCCAGCCGCAAAGCCGGGGATTTTCCTCGACGGTCACCAGCCGGGATGTCTTTTCCACCTGCTCGAAGATAGTCTTGGTGTCCAATGGCACCAGGCTCCGAAGATCGACCACGGACGCTGAAATGCCGGCTTCCGACTGCAACCGCTCGGCGGCGGCCAGCGCGCGCGGCACCATGGCGGCGAGCGCCACGATGGTCACGTCATCACCGTCGCGAACGACCTTGGCCGTGCCGATCTCGTCCACATGCTCACCGTCGGGCACCTCACCCTTGGTGGCGTAAAGAGATTTCTGCTCGAAGAACAGTACCGGGTCAGGATCGCGGATCGCCGCCGCCATCAGGCCTTTGATGTCCGCCGGGGTCGACGGGGCCACGACCTTAAGGCCGGGGATCATCATCGCCCAGTTCTCCACGCTTTGGGAGTGCTGTGCGCCGAACCGGGCGCCGCCGCCGTTGGCGGTGCGGATCACCAGGGGCACGTCCACCTGACCGTTGGTCATATAGCGGCTCTTGGCGATCTGGTTGGCGACAATATCCCAGCACACCGCCAGGAAGTCGGAGAACATGATCTCCGCGATGGGTTTCAGACCCGTCATCGCCGCGCCCATGGCCGCGCCCAGAATAGCCTGCTCGGAGATCGGCGTGTCACGTACCCGGAGGGGTCCGAATTCGTCATACAGCCCGACGGTCGCCTTAAACACGCCGCCGGCCTTGGCGATATCCTCGCCGAGGAAGACCACGTCTTCGTCCCGGCGCATTTCCTGGGCGATGCCTTCGATTACGGCTTCCCGATAGGTTAGTTCCGCCATGACGAACCTCCATCCGCATAGACATCCGTCATCAGCACGTCATCCGAGGGGGGTGGCGACTCCTTGGCAGCCTCCGTCGCCTCATCGACCCGCCTGAGAACGTCTTTTTCAATGCCGTCGATGACCTTCTTGGTCACGCCGAATTCACTGAGGCGCTCCCGGTAGACCTTGATCGGATCGCGCTCCATCCATTTTTCCAGCTCGCCTTCCGGCCGATAGGTGGCGGGGTCGGCGCGGGAATGTCCCACATGCCGGTAGGTCTTTGCCTCGATCAGAGACGGCCCGTCGCCGGCACGGGCTTTTTCCACCGCGTCGCGGGCGACCCGATAAACCGCATCGGCGTCGTTGCCGTCAACGATGATCGAGGGCAGGCCGTAGGCTGCCGCCCGATCCGCCGCCGGATGTTCCACCGCAGTCACTTCGCTGATCGGCGTGTATTCCATATAGAGGTTGTTCTCGCAGACAAAGATCACCGGCAGCTTCCAGATCACCGCGAAATTCAGGGCTTCGTGGAACGCGCCGATGTTGGTGGTGCCGTCGCCGAAGAAGCAGAACGCCACTTGGCCGGTACCTTTATATTGCGCCTGCCAGGCCGCGCCCGCCGCGATGGGCAGATGCGCGCCGATGATGGCGTAGGACCCCATGGCCCCCTTCTCCACATCGGTCAGGTGCATGGAGCCGCCCTTGCCCCCGAGCATCCCGCAGGACCTGCCCATCAATTCACCGAGCATGCCGGTCATCGATGTGCCGCGCACCAGCGTGTGAGCGTGGCCGCGATAGGTGCAGAAGGTGTAATCGTCTTCCTGCATGGCCGCGGCGCAGCCGGCTGAGACCGCTTCCTGGCCGATGGCCAGGTGACTGGTGCCTTTAATCATGTTTTGGAAGAACAGGTCGTGCGCCCGCTGTTCCAGATGCCGGACCTCCAACTGGAGCTCCCACATCTTGAGGCGCTTCTCTTCGCCGATATCGTCGTTCTTGTTGCCGGCTTTAGACGCCAGCTTGGCTACCGCCTTCGACTTTACCGCACGTTTCTTGGTTGCCCGCTTTTTGCTCGCTACTTTGGCCACATCAACCTCCCTAGCCGCGTCAGAATTCCGAGGAACTTTTAACTGATTTTTCAACTGGCGAAATCTTTTACCGGCAATCTATGCAATCGATTGCACGGCCATTGACGGATCATCACACAGACAGTAAAAACTGTCAATAATTCTCTGCAATCGTTTGCACGAAATTCGGTTCACGGGCCGAAAACCCTCAAAAAACAAGCGATTTAGCGGAAAAGGTGATGGACGAACGGGTTCTATTCATTTTGAATAGGGCCGACACGAAACAACCAATTCGGTGGAGGCACTGATGCATTACACACGACCGAGATCAACCGCGACATGGGGCGTCCAGGCCAAGGACTGGGAAGCCGGGATCGATTACAACAAACTCCGGGCGGACCGGCTGCAACGGGCGCAGGAAGCCTGTGCAGACGCGGGTTTCGGCGCGTTCTTGTGCTTTAACTTCGACAACATCCGCTACATCACCGCCACGCATATCGGTGAGTGGGGCCGCGATAAGTTCGATCGGTATTGCCTCGCGCCGACCGACAGCGCACCGTTTCTGTGGGATCCGGCGCCCCCGGCCAAACGGAAAGCCTCCCCGTGGCTGGGCAACCGGGTGGACGCGCCGGTCAGCACCATGCAGGGCGCCATTCCGCCGGAACACGGCGTGCAGGACGTCTTCGCCAAGCAGATCAAGGAAAAGATGGTCGAACTCGGTATCGAGAAACAACCCCTCGGCATCGACGTGATGGAACTGCCCATGCTTCGCGCCTTGGAGAAAGAGGGCATCGATGTGGTGGACGGCCAGCAGGCGCTGATGAACGCCCGCGAGGTCAAAACCGAGGAAGAGATTGAGTTGCTGAAAGTCGCCGCCGCCATGGTGGACGCGACCTATCTGGATATCGCCAAGGCGATCCGGCCGGGGACGCGGGAGAGCGATCTGGTGGCCATTGCCAACGACAAGCTCTACGCCATGGGTTCCGAGCGGGTTGAGTGCGTGAACTCGGTGGCCGGCCCGCGCGGCGCGCCCCACTCGCACACGTTCTCCGACCGGATCATTCAGCCGGGCGATATGATCTTCCTGGATATCATGCACAGCTTTAACGGCTACCACACCTGTTACTACCGCACCTTCATCTGCGGCCTGCCGAACGAAGCCCAGAAGGAAGCCTATGAAATTTGCTCTTCCTGGGTGAACGCGGCGCTGGAAGCCATCAAGCCGGGTGTGAAGATTGACGACATCGCTAAGGTTTGGCCGAAAGCGGAAGAGTTCGGCTACGCCAACGAGGACGAGGCCTTCCTGCTGCAGTTCGGCCACGGCGTCGGTCTCAGCCTGTGGGAACGCCCGATCATCTCGCGGCGCTACATGGGGCAAACGACCGAGCTGAAGAAAGGCATGGTCTTCGCCGTCGAGTGCTGGAAAGGCGCGGAAGACGGGTCCGGCGCGGCGCGGATCGAAGAAGAAGTGGTGGTCACCGACGACGGGTGCGAAATCATCACCAACTTCCCGAGCGACCACCTGATTTCCTGTGGCCTGCCGGGTTGTGAGATCTATTGAGCAACCCCAACCGCATATGGGTCACACTCATCACCGGATTTTTGGGGAGCGGCAAGACAACCTTGCTGAACACACTCCTCAAACATCCGGAGATGAATCAGGCCGCCGTCATCGTCAATGAGTTCGGCGAGATCGGGCTCGACTATGACCTGGTCGAGCGCAGCGATGAAAACGTGGTGCAGCTCGCCAACGGTTGCCTCTGCTGTTCAGTCAAAGGCGATCTGATTGATACCTTCCGCGATCTCTATATCCAACGCAACGCCGGCACCATACCCTATTTCGACCGGGTGGTGATCGAGACCACCGGCATCGCCGATCCGGCCCCGGTACTGCAAATCATCTTTACCAATCCCATGGTAATGAACCACTACACCCTGGACGGGGTGGTCACCACGGTGGACGCCATCAACGGCGTTTCCAGCCTGTCCCGCTTTCCCGAATGCGTGAAGCAGGCGGCCATCGCCGACCGGCTGATCATCACCAAGTCCGATCTGGTCGAGGGCGCGGATCACGACGCCAAGATCGAAGACCTGTCGGAGCGCCTGCGCGCGTTGAACCCAGCGGCACCAATTGTGGTTCGTACAACTGGCGAGGTGGACCCGGACGATCTGTTCGGCACCGGCATGTTTGATCCCAAGACAAAACAAGTAGATTTCGATTCATGGGTCGATCCGGCCAATTACGCCGTTGAGGCCAATGACAATCCGTTCGACGCGGACGCAGAGCTCAGCGAAGAAGCACTGGCCTATTACAAGGAGCACGGCCACACGCCGGACGAGGAACACCATCACCACCACGACCAGTCCATCAAGACGTTCTGTGTGGTGCGGGACGAGCCCATGTCTCTGGATATGCTGCGTATGTTCCTGGAAGGCCTGACCAACGAGGCCGGGCCGGATCTTCTCCGCGTCAAAGGCATCATCAATATCGAGGATGAGCCGGACCGCCCCGCCGTGATCCAGGGCGCGCAGCAAATTTTCCATTCTCTGGAGTTTATGGACAAGTGGCCCTCGGATGACCGGCGAACCCGCATCGTCTTTATCACCCGGGATATCGAACAGGCTTATATCGAGGATACGCTGGCGCTGATTGAACGGGTCGCGCACCGAACCGTGGCCGCCGGCGCCGGTCTAGTCTAAGAACACAAACAAGAACACAAAAATTTAGGGAGTAGCATATGCATTTCGTTATTTTCTGCCTGGACAAGCCCGGCATCACCCGCGATCCCGCGGTCATGCAGGCCCATGTCGAATATCTCAACGACAGCCCCATCAAGAATGTCATGTCCGGTCCGCTGACCGGTGATGACGGCGAAGGGGTGATTGGCAGCCTTTATGTGGTCGAAGCGGAAAGCCGCCAGGCCATCGAAGACTTTCAGAAAGACGATCCGCTGGTGAAGGCGGATTATTGGCAAACCGTCGAAGTGCGCGCCTTCAACAAGCGCGTCGACAACAGAGATTGATTTAGAGGAGAAGAACCAATGGATCTCGGACTTAAAGGAAAAAACGCGGCCATCACCGGCTCCAGCCAGGGCATCGGTGAAGCCATCGCCATGGCGCTGGCCGAGGAAGGCTGCAACGTGGCTATCAACGGCCGCGATGAAGGGCGGATCAACAAGGTGGTCGCCGCCGCCGAAGCCAAGGGCGTCAAGGCCGTCGGCATCATCGCCGACATGTCCTCCGAAGCCGGCTGCCAGGAATTCGTCGAGAAAACCGCCGCCGGTCTGGGCGGGATCAACATCCTGGTGAATAATGTCGGCGGCATGATCCCTGGCGCCCTGGACAATATGGGCGAGGACGTGTGGAGCACCGCCATCAACTTGAACCTGATGGCCTGCGTCTACACCACCAAACATGCGATCGCGCATCTCAAGAAAAACGATCACGGCCGGGTTTTGAACGTCTCGGGCATTTCCGGCACGCAGTTGCTGCCGGGCTCGTACACCACGACCATTCCCAATACCGGCATCATCGGGTTCACCAAGCTGATCGCCAATGAGTTGGCGCCCAGCAATATCACGGTCAACAACATCTGCCCCGGCATGACGGCGACCGAATCCTGGGTGCCCCGAGCCGAGGCCATGGCCAAGGTGCGCGACACCACGTCGGACAATCTGCGGGAGATGTTCTCGGCGCAGACCATGCTGGGCCGCTGGGCCGACCCGTCGGAAATCGGCGACGTGGCGGCGTTCCTGGTCTCGGACAAGAACTCCTACATGACCGGCACTACCGTCGAAGTGTGCGGCGGCATTACCAAGTATATCGGGTAAGTTATCGGGGGATGCGCGACCAGCGCGTCCCCCTACCCTCTTAGGGCCCCGCTTCGGGCAATAACGGCCCGTAGTCGATCTCATAGCCCGCCGGCAGCCCCAGCCAGTCCAAGGCTTGCTCCAAATTCCGAAATGCCAATCTGTTCTGCCCTAGGGTGGTCCGGGTGACCAAGGCCCAGGCGTGCGCCTTGGCATAATCCGCCGGCGAAGAGACAAGCCAGGCGAACCGGCTACCCTACATCAGCAGATGTTCCTTGGTGTAGGCGCTGTCGAAATCCCTCTTGAACCAGTCGTAATTCATCTCCGCCGGCAGCCGGATATCCCGCGTGTCGCGCAGAAAGCTCATCCCCGGTTTGAACGCCGGATCGGCGACAATCATGTTGATCGCCTGAATCCCTTCGGCCGGCACATAGGTAGGATGACACACGAAGCAACAATTGTTCTGAGCGTCGAGACTGATCCTGAAAGATATTGTGCGAGTAAATTCTCCACGTGGTTTCGATTCAGGAACGGTATACACCGAAATCAACCAAATGGTGCGGACCGGACATCTTAAATATAGGGATGCGCGCGGCAGGTTACGATACTGTTATTATAGGGAATCCCCCAGACACTGGGCCAAAATCTGCGCAATTTTCCGTGATCCGGCGGGCATGGTGTGCACGCCGTCATAGAAATCCTGTGGACCGAAATCTAATTCGCCGGCCAAATCGATACGGCGCAGCGCTAGTTCGGCACATACCGCCAGGGTCATATCGTTGAAAAGTTGCATGGTTAAAAAGGCGCGGTGGGAAATTTTCTCGCCTGCCCCTTTCTGGACCAGGGCATTTAGCTCCCCATCCTCATATCGAAAGTCGCCACGGAGTTGGGTGACGAAAACCGGCCGGGCGCCGAATTTCTGAATTCGGGATGCCAGGGTGCGGAGACGTTTGCGGTACTCGGTCAGCGCAGAACCCAGTTCTTCACGAAGTTGTTCTTCGCCCACCCAATCGTTCACCGGCTTCCACGTGCCGGTGCGATATGAATTTGCTCCATGCATCAGCCGGGTACGCTGTGCCACGAACATGCCGCGAATGCGCCGGAACTGATTGTAGAGCGCACTGTGGTTCATGATGTATTGCCTGAGCTGCCGGGAATGTTCGGGCGATTGCATCGTGTCGTACTGCTCCCGGTTCGCGCCGACAGCAACATCGTTGATCCCCACATAGGCCAGTACGATGTCCGGTCTCAGCCGGGGGATATTCGGAAACCACAGATCAAAGGCGGCGATGTGGCCTACAGTGGACTGCCCATCCACGGCAGCGTTTACTGCATAAACGATCCGACCGGCCGCTCTAAGCTCTTGTTGGGGCTGATGGACCCAGGTCTCCGTATCGTCGAGAAAGCGTTCATTGGTCGTACTGCCGCCGATGGCGAGGATGTTGATATTGGCCGGATTGCTGCCATAGTCGCCGCGCAGGCCATGCTCATCCCTTGTATAGGTGATCACCTTGCCCGGCGAGATAAACTCTGACACATCGAAGTATCGGGTCTAGTTGCGCGGAACGTTGAGGATGCTGTAGCTCGGCCCGAAGAACCAATTGCCGAATATCAATTCGGCCACGACCAAGACGATCACGATCAATCCGGCATTGATACCGATGATGCGGCCAAAGCGTTTCATACATAGGCAATAGCCTGTTTAGGCTCATGAATAAAGAGTTGGCGCAATATTGATCCTGGACCTCCCCCGCTTAAGCGCGGAGAATGCGTCTCTGTCAGGGAGGCAGAAAACAAACAAGATGACCATTGATACCCATACCCATTACATCACCGCCGAAATGCGCGCCGCGTTCAAACAGCGCACCGAACCGCCGTTTATTGATCAGACCGATGATGGCCGGGAGCGCTTCCATATGCCCATCGGCCACCTCATTCTAAACGACGATTATTACGATATGGACGCCCGGATCGTCTTCATGGACAAGGTCGGCGTGGACCGGCAAATCCTGTCCTTCCCCGGATTGTTCGGCCTGGACAGTCTACCGGTAGAAGACTGCTTCCCCGTCATCCAGGGCTTCAATGACCATGTCTCGGGTCTTTGCAAACAACACCCGGATCGCTTTTCCGGTCTGGCCGCGCTCCCGTTTGTCGATATCGATCTTTGCGTCGAGGAATACAAGCGCGCCCGGACCGAGCTTGGCCTAATCGGCGCCATCCTGCCGGTGAATACGCTGGTCAGCAAAGACCATGCAGAAAGGCTGGCACCGATCTTTGCCGCCGCCCAGGAACTCGGCGGGCATCTGTTTGTCCATCCCGGCCGACGCCCGGACGAAGTGCCCCCCGCCGGCGCCGCGCCCAAGGGACCACCCTTTGCCGACAGTATGGCGGCCCGCCAGGCCCTGGCGGTCCAGGACCGGTGTTCGGCAGCTATGGTCACGCTTATCTTTACCGACTTCCTGAACGCCTATCCGGATGTCACCCTGCACGTGGCGAACCTGGGCGGCACCCTGCCCATGGTGGTGGAGCGTATGGATCAGGTGAATGTCACCCGCAGCCCGGACAAACCGATGCCGTCATCGTTTCTTAATAAAGTCTATGTGGATTGTTCGTCCCTGGGCCCGCGGTCCATCGAGATCGCCGCCGCCTTCTACGGCGCGGATAAAATCCTGCTGGGTACCGACTGCCCCATTTTCATGACCCAATGGTCCCTGGACGCCATCAATGACGCCAAGATCAGCGAGGATGACAAAGACCTGATCCGCTACGGCAACGCGGCGAGGCTGCTGGAGACGTATTTATAACTCGTCCTGCCCCCGCCCCTAATCGATTGCCGGCACCCGCTGCCAAACGGCCTCGACATAGGCGACCTCGAACAGATCGGCCTTGGTGTAAGGATCGTTCTTGTGGAAGTCTTCGACCGTGGCCCGGTCCGCCTCGAACACCAGGATATTTCCGGTGACGTCCCGGATATCGACCATGCCGGACGTGTCGATCGCGTCTCCCATCAATCCCCCACCATAAACGATCAGGGGCAGGAACCGCTTCTGATAAGCCGCGTGGGCCGGCTGCAGCTCCGCCCGCGTCGCAGCCATCCTCGGCCGGTCTTTTCTGAACAGCAGATAGCGCATTGGCCCTACCCCTTCCTGCCCAAACCAAGCGCCGGATAAATTTCCGAGTACCGCGCACCGGGATAGTAGGCGATTGAATAGGCCGGCCGCGCCTTCATGGCGGCGAACCAATCGGTCACGTGGGACAGGTCTTTCTCCCACAGATCATGATGGCCCAGGTCTTCCATCCGGTCGATTAGGGGCGCGACACAAATATCCGCGAGCGTGTATTTCTTGCCCAACAACCAAGGCCCGCCGGTCTCCGCCATTGCCGCGTTCATCCGCTCCACCGTTTGGCGGATGTCGCCCAGCGCCTTGTCGATCTCGGCCTGCGAAAACCCCGTCTGCCCCATGCGCTTGTAGAAGCCCGTCTTGAGGGGCCGTATCTCCGCCTCGTGGGCGAAGGCCTCGTCATCCAAGTCTCTGTAATTGCGGATCAGGATTTTCTGGAACGTGGGATATCGCACCGCCGGCGTCGGCACCTCCTCCAGATATCTGAGCCAAGTGCGCATCCTGGCGCGGTCCAGCGGCGCGTCGGGGGTCAGCTTGGTGTCGGGAAACACCTCGTCCAGATATTCCAGGATCACCGAGGAATCCACCACCGGCGTGCCGTCATGAACCAATGTCGGCACCACGCCGTTGGGATTCATCTCCAGATATTCCGGCGTGAGGTGCTTGTTCTCGCCGGGCTTGAACGGATGATCCACCCAATCGAGGCCCTTTTCGGCCAGGCAAATCCTGACCTTCAAGGAACACGTAGAGGCCGGAAAGTTATAAAGCTCCAATGTCACAGACGTTCGCTCCCAAGTTCGTTCGGATACTAAGCCCCTGCCCGGCCCCCGGCAACGCTTGCACCCGGTAGGGATTTGGCGCGAAAATAGCTCAAAATAAATGCAGACAGGGGAGCGCCCATGCTGGGCCTGATGATGGACCGTCAACTGACGGTCAAATCTCTCATCGACTATGCGGCCAAGTTCCACGGCGACACGGAAATCGTGTCCCGCACCGTGGAAGGCCCGATCCACCGCTATACCTATGCCGACGTCCACGCGCGCATGCACCGGCTCGCGAACGTGCTGAAAAACCTCGGCGTCGGCGATGGGGACCGGGTGGCGACCCTGGCCTGGAACGGCTACCGGCATTTCGAGTTGTACTTTGCTGTATCCGGCATTGGCGCGGTCTGTCACACCATCAACCCGCGCCTATTCACCGATCAGATCGCTTACATCCTGGGCCATGCGGAGGACAAAGTCGTCTTCTGCGACCTGACCTTTGTGCCGGTGCTGGAAGCCTTGGGCGATGCGCTGAAAAACGCGAGCGCCGTGGTGATCATGACCGATAAGGATCACATGCCGCAAACCAGCCTGGACGGGCTGCTGTGCTATGAAGAGCTGATGGAGGAGGCGACCGAGGATTTCGACTGGCCGGAGATCGATGAACGGCAGGCCTCAAGCCTATGTTATTCCTCCGGCACCACGGGCAATCCGAAAGGCGTTCTCTATTCCAACCGGTCCACTGTGCTGCACGCCTACGGCACCTGCTCGGCGGATGTGTTCGCACTCTCCGCCCAGGACTGCATCATGCCGGTGGTGCCCATGTTCCACGTCAATGCCTGGGGCATCCCGTATGCCGCCGCCATGTCGGGGGCGAAGGTGGTGTTTCCCGGCGCCGGCATGGACGGGGCCAGCCTGTGGGAGCTGATGGACGCGGAGAAAGTCACCACCAGCGCGGGTGTGCCGACGGTCTGGCTGATGCTGATGCAGTATGTGCAGGCGGAGGGCAAAGCGCTGCCCTACCTGAACCGGACGTTCGTCGGCGGCTCGGCGCTCCCTCAATCCATGATCGAGTCGTTCGAGAACGACTATGACGTGGCCTGTCTGCACGCCTGGGGCATGACCGAGATGGGGCCCTTGGGCTCCGTCGCCCATCTGAAGGAACATATGAACGGCCTGCCCGGCGGCGAGAAGATGGGCTTCAAGGTCAAGCAGGGCCGCCCACCCTATAACGTGGACATGAAGATCATCGGCGATGACGGCCAGGCGCTGCCCCATGACGGCGTCACGTTCGGCGAACTCTGCGTACGTGGGCCCAGTGTGACCTCCGGCTATTTCAACGACGACGATATGTCGGCGGATATGTTCGACGTCGAGGGCTGGCTTCGCACCGGTGATGTCTCCACCATCGACGAACAGGGCTATATGCAGATCGTTGACCGGTCCAAGGACGTGATCAAGTCCGGCGGGGAATGGATCAGCTCCATTGATCTGGAGAACATCGCGGTCGGCCATCCGGCCATCGCCGAAGCCGCCGTCATCGGCGTCGCGTCTGATAAGTGGGACGAACGGCCGCTGCTGGTCTGTGTCCTGGCGGACGGTCAAAGCGTGGAACCGGCTGAGCTGTTGAAAATCTACGACGGCAAGGTGGCCAAATGGTGGGTGCCCGACGCGGTGGAGTTCGTCGACGAGCTACCTCATACGGCGACCGGCAAGCTGCAGAAAATGACGCTCCGGGAAAGGTTCAAGGACTACCGGGTCGCGTAGCGCCCGCTTAATGCTCCACCGGCGCGGTCTTATCCTTGCGCACCACCATGAAGATACCGGCGCAGACCAGCACGCCGCCGGCGATGTGGTAGCTGAACAGCTGCTCACCCAGCAACCAAATGCCCAGACCGGCTGAATAAATCGGCATCAGGTTGACGAACACCGCCGCCTTGTTATGGCCTACCACCCGGTTCCCCGTGTTCCAGAACGCCAGGGACAGGATCGAGATCAGGATCGCCAGTACCAGCGACCAGCCCAGCAGCTCCCAGGTGAACGGCGTCGGGCGATAGTAATAGTGCTCGATCAGCCAGGCCGGCGTTAGGAAGATGGTACCGAACACCAGGATCACGGCCAGCGACGGAAACACACCCAGGCCCGCCGGCATGCGCCGCAGGTTCACCGCGTATGACGCGTACATGATCGTCGCCACCACCGTGATCAGATCGCCGATATTGAAATCCAGGCTCCGGATGACGCCGAGATCGGCGCGGGAGATCATGATCGAGACGCCCACCAGCGCGGACAGCACGCCCGCGAGCTGAATATTATTGAGCCGGTCCCGGAACAATATCCAGGCGATGCCGGCGGTCAGCACCGGCTGGGTCGCGTTGACCAGGCCCGAATTGGTGGCCGTGGTGAAATTCACCCCGACGAACAGCAACACCCCGCCGCCGACCATCAGGAACCCTTCCATGGCGTAATAGGCCAAGTTCCCCTTCACGATGTCCATGTTCTTGGAGATCCTTCCCCAGCAGAACGGCAGCAGCACCAACACCGCGATCAGCCAGCGCCCGAAAGACAGACCAAGGGGCGGAATTTCCTGGTGCACCGCGCGGGCGATGACCACGCCGGCCGACCAGAAAAACACCGTGATCGCCAGTAGGGCATAGGCCTGGCCGGGTTTGACCTTCAGGGCACCGGAGGGCGCATCATGGCTGGAAATGTCGGACATGGGCGGGATTTCTTGTTGTTGTTTTGCGACAGACTTCGGCGCGGAATTTACGGCGCGAAACCGCCTTTGTCACGCCTTTGGGGTTGGTTGAGCGGCTAATCCAGCTCCATCGTGCCGCCGTCCATGGGCAGCGCACCGTTGAGCCACTGACGCATCAGCTCATTGACCGTTTCCGGACGCTCCATGGTGATCAGGTGCGCCGCCTCGGCGATCAGCGCCAGCTTGGCCTTGGGCAACAGCTTCATCATGTCCCGGGACAGGTCCGGCGGGAGAAATTTATCCTGCGCGCCGCACACAACGAGCGTCGGGCAATTGACCTTGGGCAGGAAGTCCGTCAGGTCAGTGGCCGCTGACAGGGCGGTCACCTGGCGGGTAAACCGATCCGGGCCCACCGAGTCCGCCATATCATCGACCGCCTTCACCAGGCGCTGGTTATTGTGATTATCGGGCTGCAGGAAGAGCTTCAGCATCTGCGCCTTCACGGCCTCGAACTCGCCGTTGGCAGTGGCGTCCAACATGGTGCGGCGGCGGGCCTGACGGTCTTCACCTTCGACGGCGGCAGTGCTGTCCAACAGGCCCAGATGGGTCACCCGGTCGCCGCCCAGTTTCTTGACCAGCAGCGCCACATAGCCGCCCATGGAGCTGCCGGCTATGGCGAACTTGGGCGGGGATTCGGTGAGGATCGCCTGCGCCATGTCCTCCACCGTGTCGTGGCGAAGATGGGCGCGGGTCACCACCACCGTGCCGAGATCGCCTAATCCCTCGACTTGCGGCTGGAACAGCGCCTCGGTGCCGAGCAAGCCCGGCACCAGAACGAGATGAATGTGATCGGCCATCCGCGCCTCCCTAAAATCCGAGGCGGAATGTTACTGAGCGGCGCTCCACTCGGCAAAGGCTTTCCCGCTTTCCGCTAGCTCCACCAACAGCGGCGCCGGCTTCCAGTAATCGCCGTACCGCTCCTGATAGGCGAGCACCTTTTCCAGGACCGTCTTCAGGCCCATCCGGTCGGCGTAATACATGGGCCCGCCCTGCATGCGTGGGAAGCCGTAACCGAAGCACCAGATGACGTCGATATCACCGGTCCGGTAGGCGATCCCCTCTTCCAGGATCTTGGCGCCTTCGTTGATCAGACCCAACAGGCAGCGCTCCAGAACTTCCTCGTCGGAGATGGGTGAGCGGATCATGTTGAGCTTCCGCGCCTCTTCCTCGATCACCTCGTCGATCAGCGGATCGTGGATGGGCGCGCGGTTGCCCTCTTCGTATTTATAGAAACCCATGCCGTTGCGCTGGCCCATGCGGCCCATGTCGGCGACCCGCAGCAGCACATTGTAATACGGGTCCGGGTTGGCCGCCTTGAGGCCCGAGTTTGTGAGCACGCTCTGCATCACGTTGACGCCGGCCATGTCGTGCATGGCCCAAGGGCCCATCGGAAAGCCGAAGTCGTACATGACCCGATCGATCTGTTCGACCGAAGCGCCTTCCAGCAGCATCTGATCCGCCTCCCGGTGATAGCCGTTGACCATCATCCGGTTGCCGATAAAGCCGAAGCAGACGCCGGCGACCACGCCAACTTTGCGGATTTTCTTGCCGATATCGACGGAGGTGGCCAGCACCTCGGTCGAGGTCTTGGAGGCGCGGACGATCTCCAGCAGCTTCATCACGTTGGCCGGGCTGAAGAAGTGCAGTCCGACAACCGATTCCGGCCGGCCGGTCACCGCCGCAATCGCGTCGATATCCAGGGTCGAGGTATTGGTGGCCAGGATTGCGCCCGGCTTGGCCAGATCGTCGATCTGCTTGAAGACTTTTTTCTTGAGCTCCAAATCCTCGAACACGGCCTCAATCACCACATCCTTATCGCCGATGGCGCTGTAGTCCGACGCGCCGGAGATCAGGCTCATCCGCTGCTTCACATCGTCCTCGGTCAAGCGGCCGCTTTTGACCGAGCGCATGTAGTTGCTTTCGACCACGCTCAGCCCCTTCTCCACCGCCTCGTCGGAGATATCGACGATGGTCACCGGGATGCCCACATTGGCGAAGTTCATGGCGATGCCGCCGCCCATGGTGCCGGCGCCCAAAATGGCGATGCTGTCGAACGGCAGCCGGCCGGTATCGTCGGGCAGGTTCGGGATGTCGCCCACTTCCCGCTCGGCAAAGAAGATATACCGGAGCGCCTTGGCCTCCTCGCTGATCAGCGCCGCGTCCCCGATGCGTTTTTCCTCGGCGATGCCCTCGGCAAAGGGTTTGGTCCCCGCGTTGTTGATGCTTTCGATCAGAATTTCAGGCGCGTTCTGGTTCCGCGCCTTTCGATTGGCCAGTTTCCGAGCCTCGGCCAGGCCTTCATCGTCCCAGCCAGTGGTGTCCACCTCCATGTCGGAGGTTTTGCGCGGGCCCGCGCCGTCGGCCAGCAATTGCCGGGCGTATTCGATCGCGCCGCCTCTCAGATCACCATCGATCATCCGGTCGAGAATGCCCATGCCGAGCGCTTCGTCGGCGGCTATCGGCGCCATATTCAGGATAAACATCAGCGCGTTCTTGGCCCCGATCAGGCGCGGCAAGCGCTGGGTGCCGCTGGCGCCCGGAATGATGCCGAGAGAAATTTCCGGCAGGCCGACCCGCGTGCGCTTGTCTGCACAGCGGTAGTGGCACGAGATGGCGGCTTCCAAGCCGCCGCCCAACGCCGTGCCGTGCATGGCGGCGATCACCGGCTTGGGCGAGTCTTCAATGACGCCGAAGGCCTCGTAATAGCCGGGATCGGCGATAGGCTCATCGAACTCCTTTAAATCTCCGCCGGCCATAAATGTCCGCCCGGCGCACATCAGGATAATGGCCTTGGCCTTGTCGTCGGCGATGGCCGCGTTGAAACATTCGATCAAACCGGCCCGGACGCCCACGTGAATGGCGTTCACCGGCGGGCTGTCCACCGTGACGATGGCAATCTCATCCTGCATTTCCCAAGAGACAAAGTCGTTCATCTCGATTCCCTTTTATCCGCAAATCTCGCTATATGCCGGGCGGGAACCTAATGGATCGTGTCCCCCGGTTCAAACAGGGAATCAGATAGAGTTTTTGGTAAGGACCTACCCCTCGTTGGGGAGGCAGGTCACCGCATATTCGTGGGTGATTTTGCGGCCCAGGACCGGGTCATCCAGCTCGATCCGGAAGGCGTCCATGGGGCAGACGCCGCCGATGACGGCCAGAGTGCCGCAATACATCAGCGTGCCGTCGGCGAGATCACCGTCGGCGGCCCCGCCTATATGCTGGCTATAGCGGCCGATTAGTTCCTCCGGCGCCAGCATGGTGGTCACCGGGCCTTCCTGATAGAGGCTGGCGTCCCCGCCGGTCACCGCCCAGGATCGCAGCATGAGTTGATCCCAGTGATCAATGACCTCCTCATAGGCCCAGAGCTGCGAGCCCACCGGCTTGGCGCAGGCTTGTTTGGAGATACTGACGTTCTGGGTTTCCACCTTTCGGTCGGTGTGATCGGAACCGACCCCCAGCCACATCGTCCCCTGCTGAGCGATGAGCACAAACTCCACCTCGCCGGACGAGTCATCGCCGACCACTTCGATAGCACCGTCCGTGGTCAGCAGGTGCGCCGCGCCGCGATAAAAGATCGGCGTGGTTTTGGGCCGGGCGACGCCGATTTCCTCCAGCTCCTTGATGTGGGCCTCCATGGCCTCCTTATTGCGGCCGGTCCAGCCGGCGATCACCAGATTGTCGATGGGGATCTCGGCCCGGCGCGCGTCGCCGTCTTTCGGCAATTGTTCACACGATAAAACCGGCATCGCCCTACTCCGCAGCTTTCTTGGAGGCTTTCTCGGGCACATCGTATTGACCCATCACGTGATCCACCACCCCGTCGAAATGCTCCCATGGCGCTTCCCGGAAGGAATGGTTGCGCACGATGAACGACGCGCCAGCATAGAACTTCTCATACTGCTGTTGGCGGCCGGCGAATTCGGACCCCACCACATCCCAGGCGAGCCGGAACAATTTCATCCGGTCGGCGGCGCCCATTTGCGGCGTCTGGAAATAGGCTTCGAAATCCTCCCGCAATTTTTCATCATGCATCACGGAAATGCTCGCCGGCATTTGGAACACGCCGCCGCCACAAAGTTCCCTCAAGACATCGACGATCATCGAGTGATTTTCCGTGCACCAGTTAAGCGCCGCGTACATCATGCGCCGGTTGAAGGTCATGTACCCCTCCGGCCAGCTTTCTGCCGCCTCGATCTGGCCGTGGATCATGCCGGATAGGGTCGCTTCCAGCGCCGCCATTCGGCCCAGAGTCTCTCTGACCGCCGGCACCTGATCCGCGCCCGTGGCTTTGGTCACCTTGCTGCAGAGCCCGGTGATCAATTCCATCTTTGACCAAAAGCGGACATTGGCCTGATGGTTGCCGTAGCAGTGGCCGGGGGAGCGAATATAGATTTCGCGGGCGAGGATGGCGTCGTCCATGACAAACACCTTTTCCCACGGGACCTTGACGTTGTCGCACATAACCAAAACGTCGGTTTCATCCATGTTCCAGGTCAGCGGCGAGTCGAATTGATTGTCCGCATTCAAAGAAATCGGCTGCCGCATCCACATTGTCAGTCCGGGGATATTGCAGGGAATCCCGCAGGTTACCGCCTGCTTCACTTGATCCGGCGCCAGGGGCAATAAGTTACCTATCCAAATCTCGTCGCAGAATACGGCGCTGGTGGCCAGCATCTTCATGCCCGAAATGGTGACACCCTCTTCATCTTCGTCGACCACCATCAGGGTCGGGATCGGCAAATTGTTCTTCTCATAGAATTCCGGATTTCGGGCAGCCTGCGGCGGCAAGACGGCATAGGTGGCGAAAAGATCGCCTTTTTTCATGTAGTCGTAATAGGAAACGATGTTCTTACCGAACTGGTATTCATCGGTATCAAAGATTGACGGGCTGGTCGCCATGCCGGTGACAAAGCTCGCCACGTGATCCATGGACCGGCCCATCATGCCGCAGGTCTGATCGGCGATCAGCTTGTGGGCGGTTGTCCGCTTGCGAAGATCTTCACGGCTTTTGGCCTGGAGAAACCACATGGAATAGCGCTCGCCGTCTTCCTCGAACGTCAGCGCTTCCTGCAGGTCCGGATCGTGCTTCAGATCGTAAAGAGAGGCGACGGTTTTCGCCGCCTCCCGGAACGCCGGATGGGTGGCCACATCCTCGACCTTCTCATCGCCGATATAGACAGTGCGGCCGTCTCTAAGACCTTCCAGATGCTGTTTGCCGGTTTTGATCATGGTTTAACCGCCCCTAATCGTCGGCGTCGTAGTAATAGTGCAGCTCGAACATCACGCAGCCCTTCTCTGACTTAAAGGGCCCGTGATAGACGCCGGGCGGCCGGCAGGCATAGGTCGGTGCGTGGAACTGTTCGCCGCCCTCGCCGTTTTCGTCATTGCCGACGATCAGGTCGCCTTCAACCAAGTACACCTCTTCCCAGTGGTCATGGACAAAGGGCGCGGTGGAATAGACGCCCGGCAGGATGCGCAGGAACCGGGACCGGCTGCCGGTCTTACCGTCCTCGTCCAGATCCGTGGTCAGGACCTTTTGCTGCATGCCGGCGGGATAGCCCTCCGGCTCCTGCCAGCCCTCGTCCATGTCGAGGGGCAGAAATTCCAGATGGGGTTTGCCTTTGCCCATAGTGTGTTCCTCTCGTTGGACCGGTGCCTGGAGCGGTGCCTGGCACCCGTCAAAAATAAGTCATTGAAATTACGTTGTTTTATATTCGCTGTTGCCAGGCACCTTTTCAAGGATTGGAATAGACCCGCGCGTCCGTTCCTTTTCTGGTAAATTAGATAAGTTACTTAGTTAATCAACTCAAAGCACAAGTTTCCACGGGAGGCGGCCATGGCCCCGAAAAACACGCTGGATAAGGACCTTCGCGGATATCTGGAGACCAACAAGGATATCTTGACGGTAATCGACAAGCCGGTGTCCATCGACGATATCGGCGCCCTGTCGGCGCAGAGCGAAGGGCCGATCTTATTCGAGAACATCAAGGAGCATCCCGGCCTCCGCCTTTGCGATATGCTGCTCAGCCCCGACGGGGCCCGGCGGATCACCGATGTCGCGCCGGTACTAAGGCAGATTAATGACCGGCTCCGAGACTTGGCGGCTCGGCTGGTGGAGGGATCGGAAGATGCGTTGGACTTGATGCCGTCGAGCCTGGATGCCATAGCTTCCGCCTGATTAAGCAATCCTGGAGAGTTTCATTGCCCACCAAGACCGTGAACGGTGCGACGCTCAACTATTCCGAAGCCGGCGCCGGAGAGCCTTTGGTTCTTCTCCATTGTTCGTCCAGCACATCCCGGCAATGGCGGGACCTGTGCGAGCTTCTGGCCGAAGATTTCCGCACCCTCGCCATCGACATGTACGGCTACGGCGGCACTAGCGACTGGTCCGGCGACACCAAAGACCTCCTCACGGACGAAGGCGATCTGATCCGCGCGATGACCGAGGATTGCCCGGACGGGTTTCACCTGCTGGGGCATTCCTATGGCGGCACCATCTGCATGCGTCTGGCGCTGGAATTCCCGGAGCGGCTGAAGAGCCTCACCTTGATTGAGCCCACCACGCCGTGGCTTTTAGACCCCCTGGCCGATAAGGCGGCTTACGACGAAATTTTCAAGACCGCGCACGAATTCCAGTCCGCCTTTGAGGCCGGTGACCCGGAACCGGGGATCGAATACTATTTCGACTATTGGAACGGACCGGGCGCGTGGCAGAGCGCCCTCGATGAGGTGCGGGCTTACTGTGTTAAGACCGCGGAGAAAACCTACCGGGAGTTTGATGTGATCCTGGACCCATCCCATCAGGTCGCGCCCTTGAACGCACTTTCCATGCCGTTGTTGTTGATCAGAGGTGAGATTACCCGTGCACCGGCCCGGCGGGTGACGGATATCATCCATGCCGCCCTGCCCCACTCGGCCCTCGTGGACATTCCCGGAGCGGGTCACATGTCGCCGATCACTCATGCAGATGAGGTGAATGAGGTCGTCGCGGGGTTTTTGCGGGGTTTGTGAGGACGAGCTTTTTTTACCGTCATTATTTCTGCGTCATCCCCGACCCGCGAAGCGGTTGTCGGGGAACCATGCTAATTTCAAGGTGGATCCACGGGTTGAGCCCGTGGATGACGCATCATATCCGTGTTTGCGTCATCCCGAACGTCGCCCGGCGAGATAACTGGGCGTCAAACCAACTACCGCCAGGACGACGCCGATTCCGGTCAGGGTCAGGTTCGGCATCACCATGCCGAAGCCGCCGAGCCCGGCGAGCACCCGCTGCCAGATCGCCAAGGGCGTCATGAAATGGGCCTCAATGGCGGCAGCCAGGGCGATCATGCCGACAATGGCGGAAGCGGTCGCGGTCAGCACCAGATGCACCGGCCCATCCATTAGGAGTTCCGGGCCCAACACAAAGGCGAACGGCACGACGAACGCCGCCAGGGCGAACTTCACCGCCTGCGCCGCGATATAGAGCGGATTGTCTTCGGCGATGGAGGCGGCGGCATACGCCGCCACTGCAACTGGCGGGGTCAGAGCCGACATCACCGCGAAATAGAGAACAAACATATGAGCCGGCAGGACCGGCACCTTGAGCTGGGTCAGCAACGGCGCCATCAGAGCCGCCGCCAGAATATATGCGCTGGGCGTCGGCATCCCCATGCCCAGCACAATAGTGATCGCCGCCGCCAGCAATAGCGTCGGGATCATCTGCGCATCAGTAATCCCATAGACCACATGGGCGAATTTTCCCGCCAAGCCGGTCATGGTGATGCCGCCAATGATCAGACCGGCGGCGGCGCAGGCGCCCGCGACCGGCACCATCCGGTAGCAGGTCTCACTCAGCACTTTCAGGATAGAGATCGGCCCGATTCGGGTCTCCGCCTTCAGGACCGAGACCGCCAGGATGGCGAGGCAGCCGAACACCGCCACCATGGTCGGCGTGTAGCCTTCCAGCAATGCAACGGTCAGCACCATCAGCGGTACAAAGAACATGCCCCCGTCTTTGAGGGTCGTCAGCAGCCGGGGGATCGCCGACGCGTCCATGGGCCGGAAACCCTGCCGGACGGAGCTGAAATGCACCTGGGCAAAGATGGAAACGTAATAGAGGATCGCCGGAATCAGGGCCGCAATCGCGATATCCCGGTACTCGACGCCGGCGAAATCAACCATGATGAAGGCGGCGGTGCCCAGAACCGGGGGCACGATGCTGCCGCCCGTCGACGCCGCCACCTCGATGGCGCCGGCCGTGGCGCCGCGATAGCCCAGCCGCTTCATGATCGGGATGGTGATCGAGCCGGTGGTCACCACGTCGGAGGTCGGGCTGCCCGACACCATGCCGTACATGCCGGACGAAATGACCGCCACCTTGGCCGGACCGCCCGGCTGCTTACCGCTGATGGCGGCGGCGAAATTAAAGAAAAACTCCCCGCCGCCGCAGGCATGCAAAAGCGTGCCGAACATGACGAACATAAAGGCATAGGTCGCCGCCACCCGGAGGGGCAGGCCGAAAATCCCGTCGGTGGTGAACACCGTGATTTCAATGAAATGGGCGAAGCTGATCTCGCCGTGCTTCAAGACGCCGGACAGATGATCGCCGAACAGGTTATAGACAACGAAGATGATGACGATGGTGGTCAAGCCGAGCCCGGTTGTCCGGCGCGCAATCTCGATGGTCAGCAGGAACACCAGCGTGCCGAACACCATGTCCCAGGTGGTCAGCTCATCTAAGAGCACAATCCGGTCGACGATCTCCTGAGCATGAATAGCGAAATAGATGCCAACGGCGATGGACAGCGCCGCGAAGATCAAATCCAGGATGGACGGGTTGTCCGGGTCCGAATCCTCGAACGCGCCGGTGGTCAGGAATGCCAGCGCCATCATGCCGGAGAAGAAAATCACCGCCAGGGTCCAGGGCGCGATGATCACCACCGTCGCCGCCGAGATGACATAGATGCCGACCGCTATCGCGAAGGGCGTAAATATCCAGTAGTACTTACCGTCGGGGCGGCGGCGCGCACCCACGGAGAACCAGGTCTTCAAGGAAAGTATTTTGCTGTCCGCCACTGCCGGCTCTTATGAGGTAAAAAGGGAGTACAGGTCGCCCCGCACTCCCAAATTATACCGTCCAAAAGGTGATCGCTTACATGATCCCTTTTTCTTTGAAGTACTTGGCGGCGCCCGGGTGATGCGGCGCAACACCGGGGGAGGCCAGAACCTTCTCCGTCGCAGTCTTTTTGATCAGACGGTGAGACTTGTTCTTGAACTCTTCGATCTGCTCGACCATCGCTTTTGTGATAGTGTAGGCGAGCTTTTCGTCCATGTTCGCATTCACGACAACAACCGCGCCGATGCAGACACCGTTGACAGCGCCGGGCGACCACTTGTATTCGCCGGCCTTGATGCCGCAGGGCGCGCCGCCGAACTGCTTGGCAACATTGCTCGCCACACCGATCGGAATATCAACCAGCACCGGGCTGACACCCTTAGCGATCTCCCGGATCCGCGGGTGGTTGTAGGCGATGCCGAAGTTCACTACGTCGATTCGGCGATCCAGCGCCAGCGAAACCAGCTCCTTGGAGGCGGCGTGGACGACTTGACCGCCCCAACCTTCAATCGCCGTTTTGGTAGCACCCATCTGGGCCATGACGGCTTCACTGACATTGCTGTCCATATTGCCGCGGCGATTGATGCCGACCCGCATCGGAATTTTCTTGTTCACGATGTCGGAGAAGCTCTTGATGCCGTGTTTATCAGCAAATGACTTGGCAACCAGGATGTGGGTCAGCTGGAACCGGGATTCCGGCGTATACACCCGGAACAGGGTGCGGACATTGGTGAGGCCCGTCTTAAAGGGCGCGGTGCCTTTGACGGCGGCGCTCAGCTCGCCATCGGTGGCCAGACCCATCGGCACCTTGCCGCGGGACACCAGCGGCACATTGGCCAGACCGCCGGAAGAGGTTTGATAGGTCACCGTCGAACCGGGATGCGCCTTGGCGATCGCGGCGTCAATGCCGCCGCCGATGCGGGACCACAGTCCCCCGGGGCTCGCACCCGACAGGGTCAGATTATATTTCTGGGCTTCGGCCGGCAGCGCCGCAAGAGTCGCCAGGGCCAGGGTCGCAACAAAGAGCTTTTTCATGAATTCCTCCCATTAGCTCAAATATTTACGTTGATCGGATGTTAGTTCAGTGGCCGAAATAAAGCAAATGAGTATGCGGCCTAGCGCGCGGATTTTCGGCCATTTTGGCTGTCCTTCAGATTGCTGCGCACCTTGTTGATCAGGGCCTTGAATTGCCGCGCCTCCGCGCCCTTTAGCCCGCGCCCGGCAATTTCATTCACCTCCAAAGCATACGGGATGAGCTTGCCCTCCAAGCCCCGGCCCTTCGGCGTGAGATAAATATTATAGGCGCGCCGGTCCGTGGTGCTGCGCCTACGCCGCACGATGCCCTGTTTTTCCATGCGGAGAAGCGCGCTCTGGGTGGTTGGCTCCGTGGTGTTGACCCGGTCGCTGAGTTCCCGCTGGCTTAGGCCTTCCTCCAGCCACAAGACCCGCAGCAAGAACCATTGGGCAGTGGAGATGCCGTGTTCCTGCAGGCGCGCGCGCAGCTCTTTCTGCAGGAGCATCATCGTGTCCCGGATCAGAAAGCCGATGCTCTGCGACGGCGGCAGCGGCGATTTTTGATCTTTTGTGCCTTTGGCGGCCCGGGGCATCCTTGACTCCTTTTCCCTCCGGAAAACTATGAATTCTAACTTATTTCAGGGGCGTGCGGCATGCCACCATAAAGTATGAATGAGTGCCGCGCCGTACACCGTACCTCCAAGAATCTGCTGGATTAATCCCTGTGCCGGACTATTAATGCCCCCTCAAACGACCAGGAAGATGATTAAAAATGGCTGTCAGTGAAGACCAAATTCGCGAGGTGCTCTCGACCCTTATCCCCGAAGGCGACGACCGGGATATCGTCTCCGCTGGACTTGTGTCCGGCATTGCCCAGCGGGACGGGATGATCCAGGTGTCGATCGAGACCACGCCGGACCGGGTGCCGGAGATGGAACAGGTGCGCCAGGCCGCCGAACAGGCGCTTAAGGGTCTGGAGGGTGTGAAGAACGCCACCGCTGTCCTCACCGCCGAGAAACCTCAAGCCCAGCCGCAACAACAAGGCCCTCATCAGGGACACCAGCATCAACAACCGGGTCCACAGGGTGTGCCGGGCGTCAAAGCACTGATCGCCGTGGCTTCCGGCAAGGGCGGCGTCGGCAAATCCACCACCACCGTCAATCTGGCGCTCGCTCTGGCGTCTCTGGGAAATAAAGTCGGCATCCTGGATGCGGATATTTACGGCCCGTCTATCCCGCGCATGATGGGCGTCACCGAGCAACCGTCCCAGACCCAGAACAACACCCTGCTGCCGCCATCCAGTTATGGCGTCAAATGTATGTCCATGGGCATGCTGGTGGACGAGGAAGAGCCGGTAATCTGGCGTGGGCCGATGGTCATGGGCGCGCTACAGCAAATGCTGACCGAGGTGGAGTGGGGTGAATTGGACGTTCTGGTGATCGACATGCCGCCGGGCACGGGCGATGCGCAGCTCACCCTCGCCCAGCAGACCAAGCTCACCGGCGCGGTGATCGTTTCCACCCCGCAGGACATTGCGTTACTGGACGCCCGCAAGGGCCTCAACATGTTCCGCAAGGTCAACGTGCCTATCCTCGGCATCGTCGAGAACATGAGCTATTTCGTCTGCCCGAAATGCGGCGAGGAATCCCACATCTTTGCTCATGGCGGGGCGCAGGCGACGGCGGAGAAATACGACGTGCCTTTCCTAGGCGCGGTGCCGCTGGACATGGAAATCCGGGAAACCTCCGACAAGGGCCAGCCCATCGTTGTCTCCAAAAGCGACAGCCCCCACGCCCAGGCCTATATGTGGATTGCCGAGAACGTCCAGGACGGCATCTCGACCGAACTGGAAAAGACCGGCCCGAACATCAGCTTTGAGTAGAGGCTAAACCTTAAACGCCGATAGCGATTCCTTGGCGAACAGGTCTTCCGGCGTCAGTTTGCGCCGGGTCACCCCTTGCTCGTCGCAATATTGCAGGAACGTCTCCAGGGTCGGGCGGTTGTTCTCGATCCCGTAGGGCCAATAGTCGCCATGGGGAAAGAACTCCCGGCTCATCTTCTCGAATGAGTCAGGCATCCACGGGAACGGAATGCGCGACACGTTAATGTCGGAGAGGCGCTCCACCATTTTGGCCTTGGCTTCCTCGAAGGCGGTCAGCAGGTTCATGGCGATCCAAGGATTTTGTTCATAGACCTCCCGCTTGATCGCCACGGTGTGCATGATCGGATAGACCCCGGTGCGGCGGAAGTATTCCAATTCCACCTCCGGATAGTTGGGCATCAGACGCTGCATCTTGCCGTCATTGGCCAAGAACGCATCCGGCGGCCGGGCGGAGATCACAGCGTCCAACTCGCCGGCCAGCAGCAGATCGGTCAGAGACTGGTCCTGCACCTCTGAATACTTGATCCCGTCGGGCAGCTTGGCCTTGCCCATTTCCTTGCGGCCGGGTTCGTTCACACCGCCCTGCACCCACTCCACACTGTCCAGCGGCGCGCCACCTTCATGATGCAGCCAGCCCCGCGCATAAACCGTGGCGGTCTGGGTCCATTCCGGCACGCCGATGCGCCCGCCCTTCAAGTCGGCGGCCGTTTTGATCTTGCCGTCGGTACGGATGTAAAAGGCGGAGTGCCGGAACATGCGCGACACGAACACCGGGATGCCGACGATGGGCGAGTTTTCCAATGACCGCAGCGAGCAGAACTTGGCGAAGGACAGTTCCGAGACCTCCCACTCATAGGCGTTGGCGAAACGAAAGAAGGTCTCCTCCACCTGGAAATTCAGGAAGGTCAGGTCGATGCCCTTGGGCTTCACCCGGCCGAACATCATGTCCCGGACATGGTCGTAGTCTTCGATGGCGAGGGTCAGAGATAAATTGCTCACGGATAGCTCCCCTGTGCTTTAGTAATTGGCGTTGCCTGTTAGGCGTTTGACCGCTTCGATCATGGCGTCCGGCGTGGCCTTGCCCTGGCCGGCGATATCCAGCGCGCTGCCATGGGCCACGGATGAAAACAGGATGGGCGTGCCGATGGACATGCCGGCGGTCGAATGCCGGGCCAGCAGCTTGGCCGGAATATGGCCTTGGTCGTGCAGCATGACGATGAACGCGTCATAGCCGTCCATATGCAGGATCAAATCCGCCGCGCCCGGCCCCTCGACATCAATGCCGGCGGCCTGCTTGGCCTTGATGGCGGGCTCGATGATCTCGGTTTCTTCCGACCCGAACAGCCCGCCTTCACTGGCGTGGGGGTTGAGCCCCGCCACCATGATCCTGGGCTTGTCGATGCCGATGCGGACCAGCGTGTCGTGGACCGAGCCGATGACATGCTTCACCCGGTCTTCGGTGATCAGGTCCAGAGATTGGCGGACAGAGGAATGCAGCGTGCAATGGGCGATGCGAAACTTGTCGAAGCAGACCATCAGGAACCCGTCTTCCGGGGCCAGGCCGGTCTGGCGCGCGACGAAGGACGGATAGCCGTCGAACTCGATCCCGGCCATATGGACGGCGGTTTCCGTCTGCGGGGCGGAGACCACGGCGTCCACGTCTTTGTCGAGTGCCGCGCGAATGGTGGCGGCGGCGCAGTCCACGGCAGCCTTGCCATTGTCGCCGTTGACCTCGCCGATCTTCAGGTCTTTGTTGCCGAACAGATCGAGGGAAATTTGCTTCACGCCGGGCTTGTCCCAATCCACCTCGCCCACTGTGTCGTATGGATCAAGATCGATCTCGATCCCGCAGGAAGACGCGTGCGCCGCCAGCACCTTCGGATCGCCGAAGATCAGCGGCCGGCTGATCCCGGTGACCGCGTCGGAGAGTGCGGCCTTCATGCAAAGTTCGGGGCCGATGCCGGCGGGGTCGCCGCAGGCCAGCGCAACGATGGGCAGATCAGCGGACACGCTTATCTGGCCTAGACCGTCGCCGGATCGGTGCCGAGCTCGGCAAACAGACCGTCTCTCGCGCCGACGGAGAAGTCTACATCCCGGTCCAGCTCGACCGCAGCGGAGCGGACCCGCTGATGAGCCGGATCAAGACCCATGATGTCGCCGCCCTCTTCATTGGCCTTGGCCGCCTTGATTAGGTATTGGCGGGTCATGGTGACGCCGTTATCGGTACCGCAGAGATGTTCCTTGGTGCGGTCCTGGATCGGGCCCATGCTTTCCTGCAGGGATGCGTCCTGCATGCCGATGCCCTCGATGCCGCTGTAATGAATGCCCATGCGCTGGGCGGTGCGGTCCATCAGATAGTCGTTGTCCTTGTTAGCCATGGTCCGAAAGCTGCCGGGGATGTTTTTCACGTGGATGCCCTTGCCGCCGATCATGGCTTCCCGCTCCTTGCCGGTCAGCGGACGCTTCGGGTGGTAGTTGAAGCTCCAGGCCCAGCAATTGTGATCATCGATCGGCACCCAGGCATGACCGCCGATCGGATGTCCGGCGCGGGGCGCGATCAGCGTGTGGAACGGCATGATCCACGGCGTGATCCGCCAATAGTATTTATCATTGTCCGCGTTCCGCCGGGCGCCGATGAGCAGCCCGCCTTCGAACGGCTTCACATCAAATACCGGCATCAGGTCTTCTTCGTTATAGCGGTTGGCCTTGCTGCCCTTGAACAATGGATCAGTGTTGAGCTGGCCGCCGTGCAGCCAGGTCACGTGACTGGAATCTATGCCGCCTTCAAGAGCCTGGAGGTAGTTGCACTCCTGCAGCCGCTTGGACACATAGAGATGATCCGGCGCCACATTGGTCCATTCGAAGTTCGGATCGGCGGGCTTCTTGTCCGGCGGGCCCATATAGGCCCAGATCACGCCGCCCTTCTCGATACAGGGATAGGATTTGAGGTTCACCCTCTCCATGGCCTTCGGGTTGTTGCCCTCGGAGGGCAGTTCGACGCATTTGCCGTTCACGTCGTATTTCCAGCCGTGGTAGGGGCAGCGCAGGCCGCAGTCTTCGTTGCGGCCGAACCACAGAGACACGCCCCGGTGAGCGCAGAACTGATCGATCAGTCCGATCCGGCCTTCGGTGTCGCGGAACGCGATAAGGTCCTCGCCCATCAGGCGGACCCGCACCGGATCGCAGTCCGGCCTTTCGATCTCGCTTGCCAGCATGAACGGCAGCCAGAAGCGCCGCATCATCTCGCCCATGGGCGTGCCGGCGTCGGTCTGACAGAGATAATCGTTTTGTTCTTGGGTAATCATGTCCCTACCTCCAATTCTTGAGCCCTATTAAAACGGCTTAGACCCTAAGCCGCCAGACTATTCTCCTCCGGGAAGAGCAGCGATTTGATAACCACGGGCACCGCACCGGTGGACCGCAACACTTCGCCGATATCGATGAAATCGAACTCCCGCAACTGTATGCCGTCGATAGAGACGATGGGTGTCGCCAGCTTCTCCTCCTCCCGGCAATGAATGCCTAGCAAGCCGCCAATGTCCCCATCAATGACCAGGATCAAAGGATGGCCGGCGTCGAGCTTTACCTGAACGCCGGCAATCAGCCCCTGACACAGCGCCTGCAGCCGGGCGAAACTGGCTGTGCCGGCCCAGGGAAAGGCAATGGCCACCGGCTGGTCTTCGGTGTTGAGATCAAGCCGAATCAGCGCTTGTCTGACATCTTCTTCGATTGCCGCCTTATCCAGCTCCTCACCGGACAGATCCAGCTCCGGCGCGATCACCGCAATATTGGTGAGCGGCAGGGTCTCCGGGGGGTCCATATAGATGGTGCTACCGGAGACCTGCACCGTGTATTGGGACGCGCCGACCACGGTCGCCCGGATGCCCTGCAGGGGCTCGGTGATCGCAATGCCCATGGCCTCGATCTTGGCATGCAGTGCCGCGGCCAATTCCCGGCCCAAATCACCAAAGCCGGCGGCTTCCCTTCCGTAGAAATACTCGGACACCCCGCCGGAGACGATGACGTCGCCCGGCCGTTGCTCATGGGACAGGGGCGGCAGACGCAACCGCGCGCCTAAATCCTCCCCCTGCACCGCGCGGCAGATTTGATCCGCCATGGCGTCGGCCAATTGTTCCCGCTGATCATCGGTCAGCGCATCACCCACGTTTAATGACAGGCCCAGCTCCTCCAGATGGGCCCGACCGGTGGGCTCTATCCGCTCGATGCAGCCATCGCCACCGACCACGACCAGGCGCGCGCCGGCCTCGACCGCGGTCATGGTGGCCACTTCGCCGTCCACGCACAGCGCGATCTTAGTGGTGCCGCCGCCAACGTCGATGTTCAGCACCGGATGGCCGTTGCGGATGGAGAGCGCCAGCGCGCCGGACCCGTGCGCCGCCATCAGGGTTTCCAGCCCATCGCCGGCGCTCACCGCCACGAACTTGCCGGCTTCGGCGGCGAACAACTCCCCGATAGCGCGGGCGTTTTCCCGGCGCACCGCGACGCCCGTCAGGATCAACGCGCCGGTGTCGATCTCATCCGGGCTGATCCCGGCTTTCTTGTATTCCGCCGCGATGAACTCCCCCAGCCGGTCGGCATCGATGGTGTTTTCCGCCGTGTAGGGGGTGATCAGAATATCCGACTGATGGCGCACGATCCGCTCCGCCACCACATAGCGGCTGTCCAGCCGCTCCAGCACGATGGTCGAGAACAATAGATGCGAGGTCGAGGAGCCGATATCGACGCCGACGCTCGACAATTCGATCACGTCCTCTTCGATCAGGCTCCGGCCCGTGTTAGAGAAGAATATGCGCCCGCTATCGCCGGTCATTAATTATCTCTGGGATCAGGTTTGGACGTATTTCCGGTCCGGGTTCGGCGACAGGTCATTGGGCGTCAGATACAGCTCATCCCCCATTTGCGACGCGCCGCCGGCCGCCGCCAGTTTTTCCTCGAACTCGCGGCGGACGTTCGGATCCTCCATCCAATAGGGAATAGAGGTGCCACCCTCATGCAGGTCCATGCCCGTATAGTCGATCTGGGTGTCGCCGGGGGCCTTGGCTTCCAGGCTCGGATGGTTGGGGCCGAACCAGGCGGTCAGACGGAACGGCTCTTTCGACACATTAAAATGCTGGTGATACCAGCGCGCCCCGCCGGGCGCCGCCGTGATCATGCCCACCGGTTCGTAATCCAGGCGTTGCACCTGATCACCATTGCCGTCTTTCCACGGCGTCGGGCCCAGGCGTTCGGGCCAGGTATGGGTATAGCCCTTACCCTTCACGCAGATCAGCACCGCCGCCGACGTGTGCGCGTGGGCCTTGGAATACTTGCCCGTATCGTGCTGGCCGACCCAGAGGTAAAACTTGTTGTTGGTCATAAAGGGTTCAACCCGCCGCCAGCCGGGGGACCGGCGGTTATCCAACGGCAGCTCGCAGTTAAAGATATCCGGCACCATGTTGGTGCGCCGCATGGCCAGACCCCGGATCGGGTCCGGCTCGATATCGTCGGAGGGTTTGTAGAAATCCTCATCATCGGTAAACCGGTCGGTGAACTGATAGGGACAGTTGAAGACCATATCCACGTTGCCCAAAAGGTTCATCAAGTTCGGCGCGGTGGTGCCGGCCAACAGCAACGCCGGGCTGGAGGTCGCGTTGACGATCCGGTGATAGGCGTTCACCGGAATGGAGAAAAGCGAGCCGGTCTGCCACTCAAACACATGCTTCTTGCCGCCCTCTTCCAGCCAGACCTCGGTCGTGCCCCGGCCTTCGACCACCAGGAAGATTTCCTCATAGATATGCCGTTCCACATTCAGCGCGCCGGCGGCCGGGACTTCAACCACATAGCTGCCCCATTTGCCCTCTGTGCCGTAGAGCTGGATGAAATGGCCGCGCCCGCCCATCCGCTTCCAGTCGTGCAAGGGCAGGTTCTGCACCTTTTCGATGCCGAGCCCGCGAAAGGTGGGAATACCCTCGGCCTTCATGAACCTGTCATAGGTCAGCTCCGGAAACTTGAATTCGCCATAGCCGGCGCGTTGTTCCCCGGTGGGCTCGTGCCAGTGGACCATTCCGTCAATTTCATGAGGCATTACTCTCTCCCTTAATCCTTTCTATTGGCCGCCGAACAGCAGGCCCGGAAACACTTCATATTGCATCAATTGGCTAAACACGATCCAAGTAAAGGCTGTGGCGGCCACCGCCGACCAGGCCGCGACCTTGACGCTTTTCTGTCCCTGGAGCGTGACAAAGGTAAACACGTAAACCGGGATCGAGATCAGGAACCCGACAAAGTAGACGATCACCACGAACGCCACCGGCCAGGCCATCGCCACCAGGACCTTACGCATGGGCTGGGCGGCGACCGCTTCGCCGCTGGCCTCGCCCACAATTGTGCCGGTAAAGAACGTCTTGACGGCGTTGCCGGGGGCCGTCCCCGTCGCGGCAATTAAATCGAGCACGCACAAGACAATCAGGCTCCACCCCACCATGACCGGTACGTGCTGCGCTTTTGCATCATAGGTGTAGGACCAGACCAGAAAGATCACCCCGAAGGCCAGCACGATCAGCGGCGGCATCAGGTTCAGGATCATTTTGTCGGAATGAGGTGAATTCATACCCGGTGAGTCAGCCATGGCTTACGCCTCCCTTTTCCGGTTGCGCAACCAGGCGCGGATCGACGGCGACAGAATAATCAGCACTGTCGCCACCAGCAGAACCGCCGAGATGGGCCGGCCATAGAAAATGGAAAAGCTGTTGTCGCCGATCATCATCGATTGATGATAGCTCCGTTCCGCCAGTTCGCCCAGGACCAGGGCGATCACCGCCGTAATGCGGGGATAGTCATAGCGGATCATCAAAAACCCGATGATGCCGAAGATCATGGCGACAGCCACATCACCCATGCTGTTGTGCAGGGCATAGACGCCGACCAGAGCCACGGCGACCACGGTCGGCGCCAGGATGTGAACGTCGACCAAGGTGATCAAGGACAGCCAGCGAGCCAAGATTAATCCGATGACCGAGGCCAGAATGGCCGCCGAGGCGACGGCAACGATCAGGCTGAACACTACGCCTTCATGCTCCACCAGCATCATCGGGCCGGGCTCCAGCCCATGCAGGATCAGGACACCTAGGAAGATCGCCATCTCCGCGCTGCCGGGGATACCGAAGGCCAGGGTTGGGATCAGTGCACCGCCGTCTTTGGCGTTGTTGGCGGATTCCGGCGCGATCACACCTTGAATATTGCCTGTACCGAAGCTTTCCGGGTTCTTCGAGGCCTGCACCGTGGACGCATAAGACAGGAACGAGGCCACCGTACCGCCGACACCGGGGATCGCACCGATAAACGCGCCGATGGCCGAGCCCCGGATTAGAATGGGGGTGTTCTTGAAGACCGCGACAATGCCGTCGCTGACCCGCGAGATTTTCATGCTCTCGCCGCCTCCGGACACGACCCGTCCGCCCTTGAGGGTCAGGTTGATCATCTCGGCAATGGCGAATACGCCCGTGAGGGTCGGCACCAGCCGGACCCCATCCAGCAGATATTCCACCCCGCCGGTAAACCGGTCGCCGCCGTTCACCGCATCCAAACCCACAAAGGCCAGCGCCAGCCCCACACCGCCGGCGATCAGCCCCCGCAGGAACTTACCCCCGGTGGAGAGCGCAATCGCGCCCAGCCCCAAAATGGCCAGGGCAAAGAACTCCGGCGGGCCAAACAGCAGAACGATCTCTTTGGCGATGGGGATCACCGCCACCAGGATAGCCACGCCCAAAATGCCACCCAAAGACGACGCTGTCGCCGCCGCGCCGATGGCCATGCCGGCCTTGCCCTGTTGAGCCAGGGGGAACCCGTCGAAACAGGTCGCCGCATTGGGCGCAATGCCGGGTGTGTTTAAGAGGATCGCCGAGATCGATCCGCCGAACGCGACCGAGCCCATGACCCCGCCGATCAACGTGATCGCTTCCGCCGGCTGCATGCCGAAGGTGAGCGGGATCAACAAGGCGATGGCCGTGGTGCCGCCCAGTCCGGGAATTGCACCGAACACCAAGCCAATGCCCACGCCCAGGCACAGGTAGAGCGACCCCTTCAGGGTGAACAGGAGAGCCAGGGCTTCTGTGGCGGATTCAAACATCGGATAGTCTGATACGGCTGGTCATCATATAAAAAATCCGGCGAGCTATAACCCGCCGGATATTTCAAATTCTCAGACGGCCTAATTGGATTTGGCCAAGGCCGCAGGATACTTCTTGAAGATCGCCAATGCCTTGTCGACAGCAGCTTGCGTGTCCGCACCCGACAAGTGCCCAAACGGCCGGCGGGTTTTCGTCGCCCAAGCTTGGGAATCCGTATCGGCAATCGCCTTTGCAACGGCATCGGACAGGATCTTGGCGATATTGGCCGGAGTTCCCGGCGCCGCCGCGACCATCCGCTCCACACCCAGGCCGGTCAGTTCCGGATAGCCGGCTTCGGCGATGGTCGGCACGCCCTTGAAGCTGGACTTCTCTTCGAAGGTGACCACGCCATGAATGTCACCGGATTTGACAAACTTGTTGAAGGTCTGGGTCGGCGCAATGCCGGCATCGCCGTCACCGCGAACCACACCGACAATATACTGTTTGGAGCCCTTGTAACCGGTCACAAACTGCACCGGGAAACCGACCACGGTTTTGAAGATGCTCGCGCCCGTGTAGGCCGTCGAACCGAACCCGGTGGACAGTATCTTGACGCTCCGGCCCAAATTCTTGAGATCCGCCACGGTCTTAATGCTGCTCTTGCCGCTGACGCCGAACAGATAAGGGCTGGTGGACATCCGGCCGATCCAGACGAACTTGGTCACGTCGAAATTGACCTTTTGGCCCGTGAGCTGCGGAATGATTGCGCCCGGCATGTTGATCACCGAAAGCGTGTAGCCGTCGCCGCCCGCCTTGGCGAGCAGGCCATAGCCTTTGCGTCCGCCGGCGCCCGGTACGTTCTTCGGCACCACGTTGACCTTATTCGGCAGATATTTGCCCATATTCTTGGCCACTTGGCGGGACGTGCTGTCCATGCCGCCGCCGGGCGCAAAGGGAATCAGAAAGATAATGTCTTTTTCCGGGAACGCGGCTTGGGCGTTGCCGACAAAAGCCGCCGCCACAAAGGCCGCTGCGGTGCTCAAAACGATCTTGGAATTCATGGCTTCTCTCCTCCGTGTTCGGTGTTCGGCGAACCACTCGCCCATTCTTTATTAACTATGAATTCTAAGTAAATCCGCAGTCCCTCGCAAACCGATTTAACGCCCCGCGCGGCGGCTGAAATACTCCCACGACCGGGTAAAGCCGGAGAGAGATTCATTCCCCGCCAGCCGGCAGTCGATCTCGCCGGGCGACAGGTATTCGACCTCACCTAGGCGCATGGCGTCCATCTGCAGCTTGGCGTTCACCTGCATGTATATGGCGGTCATCACCGCGTCTTCCAGGCTGGTGCCGACCACGGTCGCACCGTGTCCCCGCATCAGGATGGTGCGGTTGGATCCCAAGGCTTCGGCCAGGTCGTCCCCCTGCTCTACATTGACCACCAAAAGGTTGGTGTCGCCGAACTTGTCCTTAATATCCCAGACCGGCACCTCGTGGCCGATCCGCCCCGACGTGTGAGCGATGGCCTTCAGCGGCGTTTTGGTCACGCTAAAGGGCACCACCGCATAGGAATGGTGATGCACCACCGACATGACATCGTGCCGCGCCTTGAACATGGAGGCATGGATCGGCGTCTCCAGGTAGAGATTGAACCCTTTGTTGTCGATGCAATTGCTCTCCAGGTCGAACTCGACAATGTCTTCCGGCTCGACCAGCTCAGGGCTGCGGGACCGGGAGATCAAAAACCGGTTCGGATTGTCGGGATGGCGGATACTCACGTGGCCATAGCCGTCCACCACATCTTCATGCGCCAGGATGCGGTTGGCGGTGACAAGGTTTTCGATTGCGTCTTTTAGGCTAGACATTTGGCCCCCCATGGTGATTTTACAAGTAGTGCCGTTCGGCGTGATTGGGCCCAATGGTACTGCAGAAATTCAGGTTCGAAAACAACGCACGCGAAGCAAGCTTATGAATTATGACACCAATATTCTGATCGTCGGCGCGGGCCCTGTCGGCCTAACTTTGGCCTATGATCTGGGCCGGCGCGGCATCGAATGCACGCTGATCGAGCAAAAGGATGAGCCGGCCCTCCAGCCGAAGATGGAGCGCTGCAACGCGCGCACCATGGAGATTTACCGACGCATGGGTCTGATGGAAAAAATCCGGGCCGCCGGACTGCCCTCAGACGTGCCCATGGATGTCTTTATCGTGCTGACGCTGGACCGTCCACCGCTGGTGCACTTCCCCCACCCGTCGGTGGATCAGGCCTATGCAGAAGTGGCCGCCTGCGAAGACGGCACTTTGGCCTTGGAACCCTATCAATTGATATCTCAGTACACGCTGGAGCCGCTGTTGAAGGCCGAATGCGAGAAGCTGCCCAGCGTCACCGTGCGCTTCGGCTGCGGCTTCGAGGAATTAAAACAAGATGCAGACGGCGTCACCGCCACGGTTAAGACCACCGCCGGCGAGACAGAGCAGATCACCGCGCGCTACATGGTCGGCTGCGACGGCGGATCCAGCAACGTTCGCAAGCAGTTGGACATCAGCTTGCGCGGCGTCGGCAATTTTCTGCAGCTCTACCAGGCCCTGTTCCACTGCCCCGATCTCTACAAAAATATCCCTATCGGCAACGGCCCGGGCAAGGGCCGCCACTACCATGTAGCGGATGAGCTGGCGACCTTTCTGATCATGCAGGACAGTACGGAGCACTTCACCCTGCATTCGATCATCGACGAGCCGGAACAGATGCCCGCCGTGTTTGAAAGCACCATCGCCATGAATTTGGACTACGAGATGCTGTCCTGCAATCCGTGGCGGCAGAACCTGTTGCTGGCGGATTATTATGGCTCGGGCCGGGTGTTCCTGGCGGGCGATGCCGTGCACCTGGTGCCGCCGACGGGCGGGCTGGGCATGAACACGGGCGTCGGCGACGCCAACGATCTCGCCTGGAAGCTGGCGGCCATGATCGAGGGCTGGGCCGGACCGAATATCCTGAACTCCTACGAGATGGAACGCCGCCAGATCGGCGATCGCAACGTCGGCGCGGCCCGCTATGCCTCTCTGGGCCGGCGCGCCTGGCGGTCCCAATCGGGCCCGGACATTTTCGACGATACGCCTGAGGGCGAAGCACGGCGAAATCACCTGGCCGCGGTCGCCGATGTGGAGCAGCGCAAGACCAACGAGATGATCGGGGCGGAGCTCGGTTATCGCTATTCGGACTCCCCTATCATCTGGAACGAGCCCGGCGGACCGGAGCATCTGTATAGGGACTATGTCCCCAACTCCTGGCCGGGCAGCCGGCTGCCCCATATGTGGCTGGACGATAAATCTGCGGTGCAGGATCACATACCCGATGGCTATGTGCTGGTGCGGTTGAACGGCAACACCGATTGCGGCGAGGAACTGACCAAGGCCTTCGCCAAGCGCAACGCGCCGTTCTCCATTGTTGATCTGCAGGGCGACAATGCGCGGCAGCTCTATGGCCATGATTACTTATTGCTGCGGCCCGACATGCACATAGTCTGGCGGGGCAACCGGCCCCACGAGGACCCGGACCACCTGATCGACGTGGTGACCGGCCATCGGCTGATATCGGACGATTAAGGTCTTAGTGGGTGGACTCGCCGCCGTCGATGTTAAGCGTCTGGCCGGTGATGAAGTCACTGTCTTCGGACGCCAGGAACATTACCGCGCCCACCAGGTCGCCCGGCATCTGGCCGCGCTTAAAAGACCGCTTCTGATACATCTTAGTGCGCGCCTCAATATATTCCGGCGTGCTGCCCGCCATCTGGGTTTCGCTTTCGGTAAAGCCCGGCGTTATCGCGTTGACGTTAATATTGTCGTCGCCCACTTCACGGGACAGCGCCCGGGTCAGGCCGATCACGCCGGCCTTTGACGTGGTGTAGTGCAGCCGGTTGGGGATGCCGCTCCACACCCGGCTGGATGAAATATTGATGATCTTGCCTTTCTGCTGCTCGCGCATCTGCGGATAGACCGCCCGGCAGCAGAGGAACATGCCACGCAGGTTCACCTCCATCACCCGGTCCCATTCCTCGACCTCGATCTGGTGCCAGGGCTGGCGGGGCAAAGCGCTCATTAGCGACGCGTTGTTGACCAGCACGTCGATGCTGCCGAACTTGTCCATCGCCGCGCGGGCCATGGCCAGCGTATCGTCCTCGGCAGAGATATCCGTGCGAACGGCCAGGGCCGAACCGCCGCCGTCGTTGATCTCCTTGGCGACCTGCTCCCCGTCGTCGCCGGCGATGTCGGCAATCACCACATTGGCCCCGGCCGCCGCGAAGGCCTGACTATAGATTTTGCCGATGCCGGTGCCGCCCCCGGTGATGATCACCGTCTTGCCGGTGAAGTCCAATCCCTGCTCACTCATGTAAGTGCCTCATACGCTTGCGGACGCTCCCCCGCCACGGTAGCCCGGCGGAGCGTCCTGGTTTCCGCCGGATCAAAATCGGTGCGCGCATGCATGGTCGCCAGATTGTCCCACAGGATCAAATCGCCCGGCTGCCACACATGCTCGTATATAAAATCCTCGTTCTCCGCGCTCTCGAACAGCTCGAGCAGCAGTGCATCGCTCTCCGCCCGGTCAAGCCCGACGATGTGATCGGTCATCAGCCGATTGGCATAGAGACACGGCGCGCCGGTCTCCGGATGGCGGATCACGATGGGATGGTCGAACTGGGGCGCATCGTCCGAATGGCCGGCGGCCCGAAGCGTCGGACTGCCGTCATAGTCATAGATATTGTGCCCCATCAGCCCGGCCAGCCGGTCCTTGGTCGCCGCCGGCAGGGCGTGGTAGGCCGCCATGGTGTTGAGGAACAAGGTATTGCCGCCGCTTGAGGGAATGGCGATGGCAAACAGCATGGTGAGTCGGGACGGGACCTCGTAGTAGCACTGATCGGTGTGAAACATCATCTCCCCGTCCGGCAGGATGCCGGGCTTGCCGTCCACCGGCCGGTTGGAGACATGCATCACCTCCTGGCTTTCCCCCACCAAGTGAGTTGCGGAGCGCACCACCTGAATATCGCCGAAGCGCCGCGCGAAAGCGGTCTGGGTCGGATGATCGATGTCTTGGCCCCGGAACAACAGCACCTTGTGCGTGACCCAGGCTTGGCGAATCTCCGCAAACAGTTCCTCGGAAAGTTCGCCCGCCAGGTCGACGCCCAACACCTCGACGCCGATCGCGTCGGATAAAGGCCGGGTCTCCAACACCATGGGACTGGACGCGTTACGCGACGTTGGTTTCGAAGCCGCTTTCCGCGCCCAGAACCTTCCAGGGTTCTTTCAGGTTTTCCTGCCACAGAAGCGATTCCAGATAGATCATCAGCGGCTGATCCTGCACCGTCAGCTCATAGACCGTGTCGTCGTAGGAAGCGTGGTTGTGCACCCCCCAACCCGGCGCGGAGAGCATCAGATCACCTGCTTTCCATTCGTAGCGTTTGCCCTCGACCACCGAGAAACCGCTGCCCGCGAAGTAATAGTTGATGGCAGCCGACGTATGCCGGTGGGGCCGGTCGACGATACCGCCCGGACGGATGGTGATGGTGGCGAAGAAGGCCGGTGTGATGCCGTTGTGCCGGCCGGTCGCCGGGTTCCACATCATATAGAGCCGGCGGCCGCGGTAGTTCTTGTCCAACGAGCCCAGCCGGTCCAGTTCCGCTTTCAGCCCGGCCCAGTCCCAATGCATGGCCTTGGACTCAACCGGCTCCGGATTGATCAGCACCTCATAGGGCATCAGCATGGCGCCGTCGTCGCCCAGGGGCACGATCTTGCCGGCCTCGCCGGAGGCTTTCTTCTCTTCTGTCTTTTCCACGACCTTCAGCGGCGTGTCCTGCGGATCATCCTCAATCACGTGGATGTTCAGTTTCTCCAGCATCGGCGCGTTGGAATAACAGAGCCGCGCATGGACCTCGTCGGACTCGTTCCGGTGCCGGTAGGTCATCATGGAGGGGAAGTTGATCGTATCGTACTGGGTATAATCGAAGCGCTTGCCGCCGATGATGGTCGAGCCATCGCCCTCGATACAGAAATTGATCTGGGTCGAATTATGCCGGATCGGCGTGGTTTCCTCGCCGGGCAGCAGCACTTCGAGCCCGACTTGCACACCGGGATTGAGGCACGGGCCGGGGCCCAATTCCTGCCAGCGGGGATGAACGATCAAGGACTGCCGCCGGCCGTTCGCCGGGCGGTCGATGCTTGCCAGCCGCTCAATCTCGGCGTCGATCTCTTCTTTGGTGATCTTGATCGGCTCCCACAGGTCCAGTTTCTCCGGCGGGGTCCAGCCGCTACGATCCATGAAATAACTACTCATCCCAAACCTCCTATCATTCGGCTGCCTGCAGCGGCAGCGGTTTCCTATTTCTTGCCGGTAGTTTATGCCCGGCGCCCAATTTTGAACAGATACTCAACACCCGATTGGCGACGGCCAGGTCGGACAAGCCCATCCCCACCGCCTTAAACAATGTCAGATCGGCATTGGCCGTACGCACCGCTTCCTCGCCGATGCGCGCCGACAAGGGCTGCACCCGGTCCCAATCCGATTGGCCTGCGCCGAAATAGTCGATGAACTCCCGGGACATGGCCTGCACGCCGGCGACCGAGTCCACGGCGATATCGGTGCAGCGGGGGAACAGGTCGTCGCCGAACTCTACCCGCTTGGGCACGATCGCGCCGACCGCGTTGATGTGCGCGCCCGCCGTGGCGTGGCGGGAAAAGAAAAACGGCTCGGTCGCGTTGGTGCAGAGCGTGATCAGCGCCACGTCCTCCACCGCCTCTTCCAGGCTCCCGCAGTCCACGGTCTCAAGCCCGGTCAGTTCCTGACTGATCAATACACATAATGCGGTGCGCTTTTCCGGGGTCCGGCTGAACACCCGGACGGTCTTGATCGGGCGCACCGCCGCGCACGCCGCCACCTGAGGCAGCGCCTGCTTGCCGGTGCCGATGATGGTCATTTCGGAGACATCCGCCGGGGCCATCCATTTGGTGCCGAGCCCGGTCATGGCGGCGGTCCGTAACTGACCCAGCGCCGTCGCCTCTATGACCGCCAGGACGCGCCCATCCTCCAGGGAATAGACGTTCAAGAGCGTCGCCGACTTGCCGTTGATATTGACCCAGTTCTTGACCCCGCAGATGCCGGCCGTGTGGAGCGCGCCGCCGATGGCGTGCATGGCGTTGTTGTCGCCAACCATCAGATGGGTTTTGGTCATGCTGTCGGCCTGGCCGGCGGCTTCGGCCCGAAGCGCGTCTTCCAACGCCTCAATCGCCCCGCCGAGGTCAATCGACGAGGTCACATCCGCCTCGGTAAGCCAGAGGGGCGTGTCCTGCATGAGCCGTGATCCTGATTGAACTAACGCGCCAAAAATTACTTAGAAATCTTAGCAATGGCCCCGATGCCGGTCAACGAGCAGACAGGCACAAAAAAGTCCGCCAACAAAGCGTTGGATCAGCCGGGTTCAATGGTCTTAAATCGGGACACTGAACAGAGGGAACCCGACTATGAAACTCGATTACTATTATGCCCCACGCACCTGCGCTCTCGTCTCGTATGTCAATCTGACCGAAGCCGGCGCGGAATTCGATGTTCACGTTATCGATTGGGCCACAGGACGGCACTTTTCGCCGGAGTATCTGAAGATCAATCCCAAGCACAAGGTGCCGGCCCTGGTGATCGATGGTAAGCCGCTGACGGAAAACGCTGCCATCTCCGTCTGGATCAACCAGAATTATCCGGACGCGAAGATTCTGCCGTCCGATCCGATGGACTATGCCAAGGCCATCTCGGTTCAAGCCTGGTGTGCGTCGGGTATCCATCCGCATCTTTCCCGGATCAACTCGCCCCACAAATTTGCCGGGGAAGGGTCGGAAGATGACGTCAAGCGGCTGGGCGCCGAGTTCATTCACGAGAACCTGGCCGTCGGGGACGATATGCTTGCCGGGCGGGAATATTTCTTCGACCACTACACCGGCGCCGATGCGCATTTCTTCTGGTGCTGCCGGCGGGCCACTCAATTGGGCCCGCAGTTGGACGACTATCCCAATGTCAGAGCCCACTTTAATCGCATGCTGGAACGGGACAGCGTGAAGAAGGTCCTGGCCTATGAGGCCGAAGTTCTGGCGAAAAACAAAGCTGCTGGCTGATTTCGCATTGAATGGTCATCTGGTCGCAAAGTGAACTTGAACGGATCTGGCAGGAAGCCCAAACGCTTCTGGACGCCGATCAGCCTAGCAGGGCTGAACCGCTGTTGGAGAATTTGGTTCTCGCCGTGCCTAAGAATGCCGTGGTGCAATGTCAGCTTGGCATCTGCCGGTTCAGCCTGAACAAATTTGAACAGGCGAAAAGCTGCTTTGAGACCGCAATCGCGCTTGAGCCGGATGAACCGCTTTCGTACACATTGCTGGCGCAGACGGACGTCGCTTGCGGCGACGCTCGTTCGGCGATCGAGGCGCTTTCCGCCCTGTTACAGAAGTGGCCCGATGACCGGAACGCCTGCTTCTATCTGAGTGACTTATATACTGAGTTGAGAGAGTTCGGCCTGGCGATAGATACGTTGTCCGATTTCGCCGAGAGATCGCCTGCTGACCTGGATGTTTTATACAAGTTGATTGAACACTTGCGCCTCGCCGCCCGTTTCGAGGAGGCCTTGAACACAGTCAGGGAATTGGAGCAGCGGCAATCCGCCTCAACGGCGGGCGTCGCGGCAATCCGAGGAGATATTCTTCAGCAGATCGGGGACATTGAGAGCGCGCAGGCACAATACAAAATGGCCCTGGAGCTCGAACCCCATTCGAGCACTCATCAAAAGAGATATCTTTTTAACCTACTCAATCTCCCCGGAATCGACAGTGACCGACTGCTTGAGGAACATCTTACCGTCCACAAGTCAATAAACAGCGTCGCGGGCAAAGAGTTTTCGGCACAAGACCGGGATTGGAATCCCGATCGCCGGTTGAAAATCGGGTATGTGTCGTCGGATTTTCGAATGCACGTGGTTGCCTTCAATATCCTGCCGCTGATTGAGAACCACAATAATAATGACTTTGAAATATTCCTGTTCAATGCGGGGCAATCTTCAGACCAGATCACGGAACGTTTCAAAAAGGCCGCGCACCATTGGGTTGAGCTGGGTGATCAGCAAGATGCATTCGCCGCCTCGGAAATCCGCTCCCGGGACATTGATATCGTTGTATTTCTCGCCGGCCGGTTTGACGGGAACCGGAACAATATCGCCAGCTTCCGGTGTGCGCCGGTCCAAGTCGCGTTTCACGACTGCGCCACCAGCGGCTTGAAGGAAATGGATTACTGGCTGACGGATGCTTACCTACACCCTGACGGCAGTTCTGAAAAATCAACCGAAACACTTCAACGTCTGCCGGTATACTATCAGTTCAGCCAGTTGGACCCTCTACCGGATATCAGCACACCGCCGGCGGTGTCGTCCGAGGACCAATGCGTCACATTCGGTGTTTTCAACAAGCCGGAGAAAATTAACGGCGAGGTCGCCGACACTTGGTCGGAAATTCTTCAAAGAACCCCCAACAGCCGCCTTTTGCTCAAATATTTCAATTACTATGAGTCCGGACTGGTCCGTGAGCGCTTACGCTCTCTGTTCGAGCATCGGGGCGTTTCAGAAGATAGAATAGAATTTGCGGCAGGATACGATCCGAGGGGGACACACTTTGATACGTTTAAGCGCGCGGATATCATGCTCGACCCGTTTCCGTTTAACGGCGCCACGACAACGTTTGAAGCCCTGTCCATGGGCATGCCCGTCGTCGCCTTGTGGGGAGAAAGGTTCGTGAGTCGCGTTGCCGGTTCCCTCCTTTCCCATATCGATATGGAACGGCTGGCGGCGCAAACACCTCAGGAATATGTGGAGATCGCGGTCCAATTGGCTTCCGACATCAACCAAATTGCCGCCCTAAGGCAGGAAATCAGAGCCAGGCTTTTAGACTCAGATCTCCTCAACGGCCCTCGTTACGCCACCCAAGTGGAAGACGCGTTCCGGCAGATGTGGACACACAAATCGAATGAAATGAGTAAGTGAACAAATGAACAGTCAGCGTAAATCCATCGGCTTTCTGTCCTTCGGCCATTGGTCGCCGGCACAGGGCTCCCAAACCCAGAGCGGCGCGGATGCGCTCCTCCAGTCCATCGATCTCGCCGTGGCGGCGGAGGAACTGGGCGCGGACGGGGCGTTCTACCGGGTGCATCACTTCGCCCGGCAATTGGCGTCGCCCTTCCCGTTACTGGCAGCGGCCGGCGCAAAGACCAAGGCGATCGAGATCGGCACCGCCGTGATCGACATGCGCTACGAGAACCCCATGTACATGGCAGAAGATGCGGGCGCGGCCGACCTGATCGCGGGCGGCCGGCTGCAATTGGGCATCAGCCGGGGCTCCCCCGAACAGGTGCAGGACGGCTGGCGCTATTTCGGCCACCGCCCGGCGGAAGACGAAACGGACGCCGACATGGCGCGCCGCTACACCGAAGCGTTCCTGGAGATATTAAAAGGCCAGGGCTTCGCCCAGCCGGACCCCAACCCCATGTTCCCCAACCCGCCGGGCCTTTTACGGCTGGAACCCTACTCAGGCGGATTGCGGGAACGCATCTGGTGGGGGTCGGGCTCCACTGCAACGGCCATCTGGGCCGCGCAGATGGGGATGAACCTGCAAAGCTCCACCCTCAAGGATGACGAGACCGGGGAGCCGTTCCATATCCAACAGGCCGCCCAAATCCGCGCCTACAAGGAAGCCTGGAAGGAAGCCGGGCACGAACGCGAGCCCCGCACCTCGGTCAGCCGCAGCATCTTTGCCCTGATCAACGATATGGACCGGATGTATTTCGGCCAGGACCGGCCGAGCGAAGATCATATCGGTTTTATCGACCCGCAGACCCGCTCCATCTTCGGTCGCACTTATGCGGCCGAGCCTGATCAATTGGCCAAGGACCTGGCCGAGGATGAAGCAATTGCGGAAGCCGACACGCTGTTGCTCACCGTGCCAAACCAACTGGGCGTGGAGTACAACGCCCACGTGATGGAAGCGATCCTCACCCACGTCGCGCCCGAGTTGGGCTGGCGGTAGGTTCCCCCCTCGACTCTCCCCGCCTAACGCGCGACACTCCGGGCAAACATTCACGTGGAGGACCCGATGACCAGCAATACCGAACGGGGCAAATACCCCGAGAATTTCCTGCCCGGCGCCGAGACCCTCGGCGAAGACGAAATGCGAATCACCGCGCTCGGCACCGGCCGTCCGTTCCTGCGCCGCTCCCAGGCCAACGCCTGCTGGCTGATCGAGCTCGGCAACGGCGACAAGTTTATGTTCGATTTCGGCTTCGGCTCGCAGATGAACTTCACGGCGCTGGAAATCCCCTACAACCAGATCACCGCCTATTTCGCCACGCACCTGCACACCGACCATGTGGGCGATTTCGGTCAGATCTGGGTCGGCAGTTGGGCCGGCGGGCGGCTCAAACCATTGGAGGTCTTCGGTCCCTCGGCGGATAAGCCGGAATACGGCTTCGCCCATTTCGCCAAGCACCAGAGGGAATCCTACCGCTGGGATACGGAAAGCCGGGTGCACGCCCTGCCCGCCGTCGGCGCGGAGGTGAACTGCCACGAGTTCGACTATTCCAAGGTCGGCATCATCTATGAAGCCAACGGCGTGAAAATTTCCAGCTTCCCCGCCGTCCACATCATGGACGGTCCGGTGAGCCTGAAGCTCGAATGGAACGGGCTGTCAATGGTCTATTCCGGCGACACCACGCCCAGCGAGTTCATGATCGAAAACGCCCAAGGCGTGGATGTCCTGATCCACGAGACCTTCAACACGGTCGAGCAGCTCATGACCCGGTCCGGCTATGACGAGCGCACCGCCAAGGCCATCGGCACCATGATCCACTCGGACCCGGCGGAAGCCGCCTTCGTGGTCAACAAGTGCGATCCGCGCCTGTTCGTCGCCTTCCACTTCTTCAACGATTTCGACACGGCGCCGGAAATGTATGCCGCCATCCGGGAGAACTTTAAGGGCCGGGTGGCGCTGGCGACCGACTTCATGGTCATCAATGTGACCAAGGACGAGATCGTGACCCGTAACGCCATTGTCACCGAACACGCCTGGCCCAATAAGTCGGAGCATGACGATTTCGGCAAGGCGGAGCGAAAGTCTCGGCCCAACATGCCGGAATGGCTCCGCGAAAAGCAGGTTTTCCCGAAGTTTTAGGAAATGCCATCCCTCCCTCTCAAGGAGGGGTGTCTGAAAAACGTCATCCACGGGCTAGACCCGTGGATCCATATTTAAATGAAAATGGGTACGCGGACCGGCGTGGGCTTTACCCACGCCGGTCCGCGCATGACGAGGTGAGAGCGGTCAGACAGAAGCCTCGCCCGCGCCGAGGCTGCCGGCCGCCGGCGGGTTCACCTTCACGGACTTCTCATCCATGTTGAAGGCCAGAGTCTCGATGGTCGCCAGATCGGTCCCGGTGATGCGGATAAACCGCGCATTGTCCGGGAAGTGGATCGAGTGGATTTCATGGGCGTCGAACACGCCGGCCATGCCGGGGTCCAACCGGTAGGTCTTCACCTTCTCCACATCCGCCTTGCCGGCGTCGGAGCCGTCGTCATTCCGCTTATATTCGGACATGTCGGTGAATTCCCGCGCCTGGCCATAGATCGCCCAGGACGCGCCGTGATCATGGGGAGGCGAGGTGCGGCCCTTTTCGTTGATGTGGGCCAGAACCATAAAGCCCCGGTCCTCATCCTGATACAGCGTGTGCGCGCCGTATTCGGCGTGATCACCGCAGGTTTCCTCGATGAACTCGGCATTGGTCAGCAGCTTTTCCAGATGCACCCGGACCTTTTGCAGGTCGGCATTGCCGGTCGCGTCATCATAGGACGCTTTGACGTCGTCGATCAGATTTTCAAGCGTATATGCCATGGTGAAATCTCCTCTAAAAAATGCTGCCCGCAGACTACTGCAAGGCCGTTCAATTGCCAAACTTGAAGATGGGATACGCCTCCCCGCCGAGCCGGTCCCCGGCCTGATGCGGGGTCGGGCCGTTGCCGACGGCGTCGCGCAACAGCGGCTGTGTTTCGGGGCGGGGATCAAAAAACACCTCGCCGCTGATCCAGCGGATGGCGACGCCCCGGCGGCGCACGGTCGCGGTGTTTTCGGGTGCGCCGTGCACGCCCATCACGTGGTGGGCGACGATATCGCCCGGTTCCATATCCCAGTACTTGATGTCGTAGTCATCCCGGTGATTGTCGATGTCCGGCAGTTTCTCGATATCGTGGCCGTCAAACTTGCCGTCGTCGGAGAACGACTCCGGGACATAGGCCTTCCCCCACTTGTGAGAGCCGGCGATATATTCCACCGCGCCGGTATCAATGCTCACGGGATCAAGCGCGATCCAGGTGGAACAAATGTGATCGGCGGCC
>JAYPHU010000004.1:127609-132687 GCA_038127535.1 Rhodospirillaceae bacterium
ATCAATGCTCACGGGATCAAGCGCGATCCAGGTGGAACAAATGTGATCGGCGGCCTCGCCTGACAGCGGATAATAGAGCCGGTCCTGATGCCAGGGGGTCTTGTTGGAGCCGCCGGGCTCCTTGGTCAGGATGAAGTCATAGAACAATTGCACCGAGTCCGCGCCCATGAGCTTTGCCACGATCTCGGCCAGGGGGGAATCAAAAATCAGCTCCCGGAATTCGTCCCGGCGCCGCCACATATACTGCCCGCCGAAAAACTGCCCTTCGCCGCCGGTGGTCAGGTCCAGATCATAGGGGCCGGGGTTCTGCTGAACCCAATCGGCAGCCGGGCGCAGTTTCTTCACCCAATCCATGGACAGCGCGCCGCGCACGCACACCACGCCGTCTTTTTCATAGTCTGCGCGGTTTTGCTCGGTGACGGGGAGGTTGGCGGTCATGGCCCTACCTAAACTGGCTGACCGTATCGACAAGCGCGGGGCGGCCGGCTTTGACCTCCTTGATGGCGCGGCGGAGCGCATCGCCCACATCGTCGCCGTTCTCGATCGGGCCTTCCGCCCACCAGCCCATGGACCGGGCGAGACCGGCAAAGTCGATCTCCGGCTTCATGATGTCCATGCCGATATAGGCCCGCTCCACCGGGGTGCCGCGATGGCGCGCCATGCGGATTTGGTGTTCCCAGTCGTTGTAGTAGGAGCGGTTATTGTACATCACCACCAGCATGGGGATTTCGTACTTGGCCGCGACCCAGAGCGCGCCCGGATCAAACATCAAGTCGCCGTCGGGCTGCATATCAACCACCAGGCGTTTCTTGTCCCGGTGGGCCAGCGCGACGCCGAGCGCGATGCCGATCTGGGTCGAGGTGCCCAGTGCATTGCCGGGGAACCGGTAGGGCTTATCGAAATTCCACAGCCGGTTGGTCCAGCCGTTGAGGTTCGACGATGTGGTCACCCAATCCTCGTCCTTGATCACTTCCCACACTTCGGAGGCGAGGCGCGCCGTGGTCATCGGCGTCGAGTTCCAGTTTTCCTTGGCCTTGCGCTCCCAACTCCGCCGGGCCTTGGCTTGGGCAGCTGCGTATTTCTTGACCCGGGCCGCGCCGCGTTTCTTGACGGCGGTCGATTTGTTCAAAAGCCGCTTGGCGATTTTGGTCAGTTCGGGAATGGCCACCGCGGTGTCCGCCAGGATGCGGATATCGGCGTCGAGGCGCCGTTGATAGTCGGTGGACCAGCTGCTGATCTCCAAATCGGCGAAGCTGATATCGATCCACTTAGCGGTCTTAGGCACCAGGCTCGTGACCTGCCGGCTGACGCTGTCCAGCGTAGTAGACACTTTCTCCCAGTCCCGCGCATCCAGGCAGACCACCAGGTCCGCATCCTTCAGTGCGTTCTTGGGATCGAGGGACATGTTGAGATCATGATGGCTCGGGAAGTTCAGCCGCGCGCCGATATCGATCACCGGGGCTGACACAGTCTCCGCCAGCTTGACCAGATTGTCATAACCGTGGGGCATGCGGCTCGACCAGTCGGCCAGCAGTACCGGGTTCTTGGCTTTGACCAGCAGCTCCGCCGCCGCCTGCAACGCCGCCGCATCTGGCGCGATAGGCGTCGGCACCTTGGGCGCATCCGCCTTCGGCATCTTCACCTTGTGGGGCAGCGGGTCTTCTAGCAGCGTCGCGTCATAGCACATGTAAATCGGGCCCTGAGGCTCGGTCATCATCACGCTGTAGGCGCGGGCGAAGGAATCCGGCACGTCGTCGATGGTCCAGGGCTGATCATCCCACTTGGTGTAATCGCGGAGCACATTGCCCTGCACCTTGGCGGTGTGAATCCAGTCGGTGCGGGGCCGGCGCTTGGCCGTGTCCAGCGGGCCCGTCGCGCCGATAATGTAGACCGGCGCCCGGTCGATATAGGCGTAATAGACCGCCATGCAGGAATGCAGCAGCCCGACCAGATTGTGGACGATGGCGGCCAGGGGCTCGCCGGTCGCCTTGGCGTAGCCATGGGCGATCTGAATGGCGATGTTCTCGTGGGGGCACAGCAGCATCTGCGGGTCGTCCTGGCCATAATTGACCATGGAATCGTGCAGGCCCCGGAAGCTGGAACCGGGGTTGAGCGGCACATAGGGGAAGTCGAAGTCCCGCATGAGATCGACGATGACGTCGGAATTCCACCGGACCTTGGTTGGTTTGACTTTCTTGCGGCGTCGTTTCTGAGGCTGGGCCACCCTGTATCCCCTTTATCATTCCGGAAAATTGGTTAGATTTCTTATTAAAATTAGAAACCATATGCACGGGCCAGAGCAAGCAATTGTTCGCAAGCAATTGTTGCCACCGGCCTGGACGAGCCAAACCCGGAGGACCCATGACCGATCTGCCCATCAACATCGCCATCAGCGAATACGACCATGTCCGGGACTTCGCCGACGGCCTGGTCACCGCCGCCGGCATCGACGCCAACTTTCTGACCTTCCAGGTGGAGGAAATCTTCTACCGGTTCGTCAACTTCCGGGAATGGGAAGTCTCGGAAATGTCGTTCGCCAAATATGTGTCGCTGAAATCCCAAGGCGACGAGAGTGTGACGTCGATCCCGGTGTTTCCGTCCCGCGTCTTCCGGCTCTCCTCGATCTTTGTCCGCGAAGATTCCAAACTGTCCAAACCCGAAGACCTGGCCGGCAAAAAGGTCGGCATCCCCGAATGGGCGCAGACGGCGGCAGTTTATTCCCGGGGATACCTACAGCATCAGGCCGGCATCCCGCTCGCCGATATCGATTGGTATCAGGCCGGCGTCAGCCAGGCCGGCCGCAAGGAAAAGGTAAAACTGAAACTGCCGGACGGCATCAACCTGACGCCCCGGCCCGACAAATCCCTACAGCAGCTTCTGGTCGACGGCGAGATCGACGCCATGATGTCGGCCCACCCACCGGAATGGTTCGACGAAGGCCGCCCGGAAATTAAGCGGATGATCCCCGACTACCAGCCGTTGGAAGCCGAGTATTTCGAACAGACCGGCGTGCTGCCGATCATGCACACGATCGCGGTCCGGGGCGACGTGGCGGAGAAGCACCCGTGGGTGATGATGAACCTCTACAAGGCGTTTGATGAAGCCAAGTGCCGCAGTGTGGAACGCGCCTTCGAGATGACCGCGTCCCGCTTTCCCATTCCCTGGGCCCCACACTTCGCCCAGCAGACAGCGCACCTGTTTGACGGGGAATACTGGCCCTATGGCGTGGAGCCCAACCGCAAAACCCTGGAAGCGTTTCTTCTGTATGCCTTTGAGCAAGGGGTCTGCCACAAGCATTTAGCGCCGGAAGATTTGTTCCCGACGCACCTGTTGGATGGGTTCAAGGTCTAGCCTTAAGTCCGCTCCTGAACGTTTTTGACTCTGCTGATTATTTGGCTAGAGTCCGACTACTTGCACACCAAATTCACGGACATCACTTCATCATGAAAATTAAAACTTTTGCTCTTTCCCTCGCCGCCGCGCTGGGCGCCGCTGTTTCCGCCCAGGCCCATGAAGGCGCATCCGCCACGCACTTCGCGACGCAGCCCGACCATGGCGGTCTCATCGTTCTGGTTCTGCTGGGTGTTCTGGCGGCCGGCGCATTCGTCCTCCGGGAAACCGTCCGCAAATAACAAGTCGCGCTTAGCGGCGCGCTCTTACCATTTCGCTTTCAGTTCGTCGGCGTAGGCGTCGCGCCAATCCGCGCCGTCCGGAATGATATTGTCATGGGGCCGGAGATGCCGGTGCTGCGCCGGGTCGGTTGCCTTAGGCATGCCCCCCTGCTCCACCGTTTTGACGGCCGCCAGCATCAGCTTGCGCATGGTGATGATGGCTTTATCCGACGTGCCCAGATATTCCTTGGACCGGTCGACAATCGGCCCCATCCCTTCCTGCAGGGCAAAGTCCTGCGTATTGATCCCCTGAATGCCGGTGAAGGAGGTTGTCTTCTGCGCCTCCCGGTCGATCAGATAGTCGTTTGACGGATTGCGTTTCAGCCGATGAGTGCCGGGGATCAGGTCGTCCTTGCCCCGGCCATAGGCTTTCTCGAAGTCTTCGGAAATTTTCTCCGTGATCGGCACGGATTCGTCATAGCCGCACATCCAATTGAAGACCATGGTCTGCTCGTCATCGATGGGCACCCAGATATGCCCATTGAGCTTCGGCACCTTGGCCGGCCCGCCGTTCCGCTCCTGGGTATTGGCCCGCATCTGCTGGGCTGGCATCACATAGTGATAGACACGGACATAGTGTCCCGCCTCTCCCAAGTCCCGGTCCGAAACATAGTGATAGCCGTAATCGGTCTCGTGGACGGAGATATCCGGCGCACCGTCCCGGGTCCGCAACTGGGTCGGGTCGTGCATATCATTGCGATGCAGGTAGGACGAATGAGACGTATCCAGCCCGCCTTCCAGCGCCTGCAGATAGTTGCAGCCCTCGTAAGTCCTGGAGACAAACCGGTGGGTGTCCGGCGCACGGGTCCATTCATAGTCCGGCGGCTCCGGCATCTGATCCTTCGGCCCCATATAGGCCCACAGCACGCCCCCCGCCTCGTGGGTCGCATAGCTGGTCATCCTGGCCTTGGCCTTCATCGGGCTGTCGGCGGGCTCCGACGGTAGATCAACACAGTTGCCGTCCACGTCAAACTTCCAGCCGTGATAGACGCAGCGCAGGCCGCAGTCTTCGTTGCGTCCGAAGAACATGGGCGCGCGGCGGTGCGGGCAATAGGCGTCCACCAGCCCGATCCGGCCCTCGGTGTCCTTGAACACCAGCAGTTCTTCGCCCAGCAGGCGGAGACGCACCGGCTCCCCATCGGGCTCGGTTATCTCGGACGAAAGTAAGGCCGGCCACCAGAACCGGCGCAGCATTTCCCCGCCGGGCGTGCCGGCGCTGACGCGGGTGACGCGGTCATTGTCTTCCCGGCTCAGCATCTTACTCTTTCCACGGCTCCACGGTGATGTGAATGGACGGCTCGTCCGCCTCCCCGCCGACCATGCGCAAGGCATGATCCAGGTCCTTCAGGCCGATCACGTGGCTGGACATTTTCTCCAGCGGCAGCCGCCCCGTCGCCATCGCCCCCA
>JAYPHU010000004.1:132787-143489 GCA_038127535.1 Rhodospirillaceae bacterium
ATCACGTGGCTGGACATTTTCTCCAGCGGCAGCCGCCCCGTCGCCATCGCCCCCAAGGCCAGCTCCACCGCGTCGTAGGAATGGCCGCGCAGACCCTTGAAGGTGATTTGCTTATTGATGATCTGGTTCATATCGAAATCGGCGACCGAACCTTTGCGCGCGGCGATCTGCATGATGCCCCGCTTGCGCAGCAGCGCCAGATGATCATTGATCACTTCCGGACCGGCGCCGCTGACCTCCAGGACGATGTCCAGCATCCGGCCGCTAGTCAGGCGTGTGACCTCCGCCGCCAGGTCCTGTTCGTCCACCATCACCACATGGTGCGCGCCTAACTCCAACGCCACGTCGAGGCGGTGCTTATCCTTCGCCAAGCCGGACACAATGATCAGGTCCGCGCCGGCGGACGCTGCGCCGATGACGCTGCCCAGTCCCTGCTGGCCGGGGCCCTGGATCAGGATCGATTTGCCCGGTCCCGCGCCGCCGTCCATCACCGCCCATTGGAAACCGTTGCCGATGGGCAGCGCCATGGCGGCGATATGATTGGGCACGCCGTCCGGCACCCGGTGCAGCACTGTCCGCGGATGCATGTAGAGATACTGGCTATAGCCGCCCCAAAGCGACGGATCGCGGGACACCGGCGTCGAGCCGTAGCGGATCGAACCGGGAATGCGGGAATCCGTCGACAGACACGAGCGGTATTCGCCGGACCGGCAATATTCGCAATAGCCGCAGGGCAGATACTCTTCGAGCGCGACCACGTCGCCTTCGCTGACGCCCCACTTGTCCCGGGCGATATCGCCGAGCGCGACAATCGTGCCGACCATTTCATGGCCAAGGATGCGCGGGCCGGGGTCTTTCCGCTGGTACATGCCCCAGTCGCTGCCGCATATGCCGGTGGCGTCGACTTTCAGCAGGCCGGCATCCGCCGGAATTTCCGGCAGGGAGAATTCCTGAATTTCGGTTTCCAGCGGACTTACCGCCACCGCCGCCCTGGACGCTTCGAGAACAGTCATGGCCTTTTGCACCCTGATCAAAATTTCTGACGGGGAAAACCCCCTTCCCTCCGGTTATACCCTTCAAGCCGGTTTTTTCCATAGGTTTCTCTGTATTTTGCTCCGCGAAGTTTTGGTCTAGTGTTGCATCCTCTTATGTCATTTCGAGAAGCCAAACCGCCATGCCGCACGACGATCACGGAGATACCGAGAACACTGGGCACCACAGGGTTTTCTCCCTGATTGGGCACAATCAGATCAGCGACGAGGAACACGAAGCCAAGTTCGAGCGCTGGTCCAAGAAACGCACCTTCGTCCGCGCCCTGGAAGGCACCTACGGCCAGTTGGTCGAAGAACTGTTCAACCAGCCAAGGGTCTATTCCACCAGCGATCTGGAATGGAAGGGCGGGCCCCAGCAATACGGCAAGAAAGTCATCAACCCCCAGCAGAACCGCGTCGCCCAAAGCATCGAGTGCCACGTGGACGTCTATTCCCCCGGCGGCACCAGCGCCAAGCACGGGCACATGAACAGCGCGGTGTTCTATATTCTCAAGGGTAAGGGCCACGATATCCACGACGGCAAACGCCACGACTGGGAAGCCGGCGACGCCATGATCGTCGAGAACGCCTGCGTCCATCAGCACTGCAATACGGAATCCGACGAGGAAGCGCGGGTCCTGGTGTTCAAGGCGAAGCCCTTGTTCCTGTTCATGCACCTGTTGTTCCAAAAGATGGTCAAATACCCGCCCAAGGAAGCGCCGGTGGGCCACGAAGACTATCGTCCGCCGGAAGAGCTGTAGGGGAGGTCAGAGCCATGAAAGCCATTGATGACGCCGACCGCGCCCGCCTGATGGGCAAGGAAGTGAACTTCTACGCCGACGCCCTGAAAGCCTCGGAGGAGTTCCGCGCCGACTACGCGACCCGGCTCCGGGTAATCAAAAGCGAAGAGATGCCGTGGGAAAATTCCCCCGACGGGCTGATCAAGCACATCATCAACGAACGCATGGACACCGCTGAGCATTGCGTCGACGCCTATATGCAGTTCCTCAAACCCAACGAGGCCTCCGGCAAACACCGCCACCTCAGCGAAGAGCTGGTCTTTGTCCTGGAAGGCGAAGGCTATGACCTGCACTGGGACGTGAAGTTCGAGTGCCTGGAAACCTTTGAATGGGAATGGGACGAGGAACCCAAACGATATGACTGGAAGAGCGGCGATTTTGTCTACATCCCGCCCTACTGCGCCCATCAGCATTTCGCCAAGGACAGCGACTGCCGCTTCATCTGCATCACCAGCCGCATCGTCAAAGCCATGGGTTTTGACTGGCACGACCAGTTGGAAAACGCCGCGAGCTATCAGGCGGACTGAGGTTAGGGTGCGATGACGATCCTCCTCTCCAATGAAGAGATCGCCGAAATTCTCACCATGCCGGAAACCATCGCGGTTCTGGAAGAAGCCTATGTGGAACTGGCCGAAGGCCGGGGCGTTACCCGCCGGCGATCCGACATCCTGACCCCGATCGTGCGGGAGGACGCCACCTACAGCCTAAAGTCCATGGACGGGGTCATCCCCAAGCTCGGCGTCGGCGCGGTCCGCATCAATTCCGACATTGTCACCTGGCCGGAGGTAGAGGGCAGCAAACGCCGGAAGAAAATCCCCGCCGCGCCGAACCAGCGCTATACCGGCCTGGTCCTGCTGTTCAGCTCCATCACCGGAGAGCCGCTGGCGATTTTCCCCGACGGCGTGGTCCAGCGCATGCGGGTCGGCGCCACGTCGGGCCTGGGCGCGAAGTATATGGCCAGGCAAGACGCCGCGACCGTCGGCATTCTGGGCTCCGGCTGGCAGGCGGGCACGCAACTGACAGCCGTCACCGCCGTCCGCAAGATCAAAACCATCAAATGCTTCAGCCCCAACCGACAAAACCGGGAACGGTTCTGCCGCGACATGTCAAAACAGTTGGGCGTCGAAGTGGTGCCTGTAACCTCGCCTAAGGAGGTGTTCGCCGGCGTGGATATCGCCATGTGCGCCACCAGCAGCATCGAACACGTGTTCTTCGAGGAATTCATGGAGCCCGGCATGCATGTAAGCTCGATCAAAATGCCGGAGGTCGACCAAGGCGTTCTGGAAGCCGCCGACAAGGTCGGGGTCCATTGGCATTTCGGCACGCCGGAAATTGTCGTGCCGGAAAATCATGAAGCCGTGGAAAAGCAACAGGGCGCGGGCTTCAAGGTGGAGGAAGGCTTTGATTTCTCCAAAGCGGTCAACCTGCCGGCCATGATCAACGGCGATGTTGCGGGCCGGGACAGCGACGACGAGGTGACCTGCTTTTTGAACAATCTCGGGCTCGGCTATCAGTTCGCCGCCGTCGGCTCACTGGTCTACAAGAAGGCGAAGGAGCTAAAGGTCGGCAACGACCTTCCCACCGATTGGTTCACCGAGGACGTGCATCCTTAAGTTAACGTGGGTACGCGGATCACGCTCCTCCGGAGCGGTCCGCGCATGACTAGATTTGTTGAGTTGGTCAAAATTTATTTAGTCATTCACGGGCCGCCCGCGGACTTGATCCGCGTGGCGTGACCCGTGGACCCATCTTAAAAAAACTACCCCTTCAACAGTTTCGCCACCGCGTCCATCGACAAGCCATCCGCCAGGTCCGCCATCAGCGCCGACATGGGCATGGCCGTGCCGGTCTGATCCCGGATCACCATGGCGTTCTTCATGTCCTTCACCGGCCAGGCGGGATTGATCAGCGGCAGCCGCCGGAGCGCCCAACTGTCGCCCGAACAGTCATACATGGCTTTGCGCATGGTCTCCGCATCCAGGCCCAGGTCCTTGGACATGGACAGAACTTCCATCGTGGTCTGCATGTTGCACCAGAGCAGGATGTTGTTGACGGTCTTGGCCACCTGTCCGGCGCCCAAGGGGCCCAGATGGTGGATCACCTCACCGAAGGTCTCCAGCACCGGCCGGGCCTTGGCCAGCACCTCGGCCTCTCCGCCCACCAGGAGCGCGAGGGTCCCGTCATCCGCCGCTTCCGGCCCGCGGGTCGAGGGGCAATCCAGAAAATCGACGCCGTCGGGTGCGGCGGCGGCAATCTCGGTCACCGTTTCCGGCATCAGCGACGAACACAGCACAACGATTGTGCCCGGTGTCGCCCCGCCAAATGCACCGGCATCGCCTAGGCACGCCGCCCGCACATCGTCGTCCGACGGCACGATGACAATCATCACGTCGCTGGCCGCCGCCACAGCCGCTGCCGACTCCATCGTTTCCACCCCGGCGTCAGCCGCAGCCGACATCGGTCCCTCGCTGATATCGAAGCCGACAACCTTGTAGCCCGCGTTCAGGCAGTGCTTGGCCTTGGCCAGGCCCATCCGGCCCAGACCGGCAAAGCCGACCGTTTTAATCTCATCCGTCATCTTACTCTCCTACCCGTTTGACGCTGCCGCCGGTCACCGTGCGGCCGATATAGGTCGCCTCCGGCCCGTACAGCAAATCCTGGATGTCCTGATGGGTGATCAGCTTTACGAGCTGATCCACCTGACCGAACAATGGCATAGTGACGCCGCTTTTTTGCGCCACGTCCATGACGATATCCATGTCCTTTTCCTGCCAGGTGAGCCAAGTGTCGTCCCAGGTTTCCAGCGTACCGTTGGTGCCGGGACACTGCAGCAACACCTCCCGCAGTTTCTGAGCGTCCATGCCGTGTCGTTTGGCCAGCAGCAGCGCCTCGAAGTTGGACACACAATTGGCCCAGTGCAGCATGTTGTTGACCGCCTTCGCCAACTGGCCGTGGCCGATCTCGCCGACCCGTAAAACCCCCCGGCTGAACGCCATCATGGCCGGCGTGATAAACTCGATATCCGCCTCATCGCCGCCGCAGAGACACAGCAGTGTGCCATCGCGCGCGCCACCGCTGCCGAACACCACCGGCGAGTCTACCAGCCGCACTTTCGTCCCTTCGACGATCTTGGCGGCTTCGGCGATGGCTTCCGGATGCACCGTGGAAGAAACGACCACCACGATCTCGTGGCCGGCATTGGCGACCTCAGTCACTACCTCGATCATCTGCTCATCGGTGGCGACGGCGACAATCGCCATCTCAGCCTTCTCGGCCATGTCGGCCAAGTTTGCAGCGGCTCTCGCGCCGCCACCCGTGGCGTCTTCGACCTTTTCCCAGTCCACGTCATAGACATAGACCTCGTCCTCGCCCCTTTTGAGCAGATGGCCCACCATGGCGGCGCCCATGACGCCCAATCCGATCATCCCGACTTTCATTTCTTCCTCCCTAGGCTACGCGTGCCGGGCAAATTTGCCCTCGCAATTGTTTCTCACTTTATGCCATACTTTGAAATACATAGAATTCTAAGTGGTTTGACGCCAAAAAGATCAAGCACTTAAACTTGGTTCTATATGTCGAACGGCATTTCACAGGGAGGAAAATGTCATGAAAGCTCTCACCAAGCTGAGCATCGCCGGCGTTGCCGGTCTCGCGGCGGGGCTTGTCGCCGCCGGTCCCGTGGCCGCCCAGTCGGTCGCGGATTTCTACAAAGACAAAACCATCACCATGTGGGTCGGCTATAGCGCCGGCGGCGGGTACGACACTTATGCCCGGACGGTCGCGCGGCACATGACCAAGCACATTCCGGGCAATCCGAAGATCGTGGTAAAGAACAAGCCGGGCGCGGGCAGCATGCTTGTCGCCAACGAGCTTTATAACACCCTGCCCAAGGACGGCACGGCCATGGGCGTGGTCGGCCGCGGCATGCCCATGGAGCCGTTGCTCGGCAACCAGGCCGCCAAGTTTGACGCCAGCAAATATACCTGGCTCGGCAGCGCCAATAACGAGGTCAGCGTCTGCGTCTCCATGAAAGGCATCGGCATCGACTCCGTCGCCGACATGAAGAAAAAGCAAATGACCGTCGGCGGCACCGGCCCCGGCGCGGACACGGACACGTTCCCGAAAGTGCTGAACAACGTCATCGGCACCAAGCTGAAACTGGTCACCGGCTATCCCGGCGGCACGGATGTCAACTTCGCCATGGAACGCGGCGAGTTGGGCGGCCGCTGCGGTTATTCCTGGACCAGCCTGAAATCCCGCAAGGCCGACTGGCTGAAGGAAAAGAAAGTCACCGTGCTGCTGCAGATGTCCACGGAAAAGCACCCCGACATTCCGGATGTGCCGTTCATCATGGATCTGGCCAGTAACAAGGAAGAACGGGACATCCTGTCCTTTGTCTTCGCCCGCCAGGCTTGGGGCCGGCCGTTCATGGCGCCTCCGGGCATCCCGGCGGACCGCGCCAAGGCTTTGCAGACCGCGTTCATGGCGACCATGAAGGACCCGGCGTTTGTGTCTGATGCGACCAAGCAAAAGCTGGAAGTCACCCCGATCAGCGGTGCGCAGATTGAGAAAATGATCGCCGAGCTCTATGCCACGCCGAAGGCTTTGGTTGAGAAAGCCAAGATCGCCACCGACAGCGACGAAAAGACCGAAATCGCCAAAGCGGTGATTCCGATCGAAACGGTCAAAGGCAAGATCACCAAGCTGCGCAACGGCAATCGCCGGGTGTCCTATGCCGGTGAAGGCAAAAAGGGCAACCTGTCGGTCAGCGGCAGCAAGACCAAAGTCATGGTCGGCGGCAAGAAAGCCAAACGGAAGGCCCTGAAAGAGGGCATGAGCTGCTCCTTCACCTTCCAGGGCTCCGCTGCAAAAGAAATCAACTGCAGCTAAGCCTGTACGTGAATTGAGGGAGACGGGTCGCCAACTGATCCGTCTCCCCTTTTTCTTTTAGCCTGAATTTCCCATGCCTCTAGTCTGGAAGACTCATGGAATTTGAAATGCTCGCCATGGCCGGCCAGGCCATTGTCACCATGGCGGATCCGTCCCGGCTGATGTTCCTCGCCCTGGGCGTGATCATCGGGTTGGGACTGGGCGTGATTCCGGGCCTGGGCGGCATCGTCGGCATGGCGCTGCTGCTGCCGTTCACCTTCAACATCGACCCCTACTCGGCGTTTGCCCTGCTACTCGGCATGGGCTCGGTGACCACCACATCGGATACCATTCCCGCAGTTCTATTCGGGGTGCCGGGCACCACCGGCTCGGCGGCCACCATTTTGGACGGCCATCCGCTGGCCAAGCAGGGCCAGGCCGGGCGGGCCTTCGGCGCGGCCTACACGGCATCTCTCATCGGCGGGGTGTTCGGCGCCGCGCTGCTGGCCGTCAGCATTCCGATCCTGCGGCCGGTCCTGTTACAAGTCGGCTCCCCTGAACTTCTCGCGTTCTCCGTTTTCGGCCTCTGCATGGTCGCCGCGCTGAGCGTCGGCAGCCCCATGCGCGGCCTTGCCGTCGCCGGCATCGGCGTGCTGTTCGCCATGGTCGGCGCCGATCCGCAGACCGCCACACAGCGCTGGTCCTTCGGCTCGCTCTATCTTTGGGACGGGCTGTCCCTGATCCCCCTCACCCTGGGCATCTTTGCCCTGCCGGAACTGGCCGACATGGCGATTGAGCGGCGCAGCATCGCCGGCGATTCCAAAGTGGATTCCCGCTCCGGCCAATGGCAGGGCGTCAAGGACACGTTCAAGCACTGGTGGCTGGTCATCCGGGTGGCCTGGCTGGGCGCCGGCCTGGGCGCGGTGCCCGGCATCGGCGCCGCCGTCATCGACTGGATCGCCTATGGCCACGCCGCCCGCACGGAAAAAGGCGCGGAGGAAACCTTCGGCAAGGGCGACATCCGGGGCGTCCTGGCCTCCGAAGGCTCCAACAACGCTAAGGAAGGTGGCGCCTTGGTCCCGACCATCGCCTTCGGCGTACCGGGCTCGGCCTCCATGGCGATCCTGCTGGGCGCGTTCCTGATTCATGGCTTGCAGCCCGGCCCCGACATGCTGTCCAAGAACCTGGATGTCACTTACGCGATTATCTGGAGCGTGGCGCTCGCCAATATCCTGGGCGCAGGCATCTGCTTCGCCTTTTCCAACCAGTTCGCCAAGGTCGCCCTGATCCGCCAGCCGGTGATCATGCCGCTGATCCTGGTGGTGATCATGATCGGCGCGTTCCAGGCGACCCGGAATTGGGGCGATCTGATCGCGGTGTTGCTGTTCGGGCTCTTGGGCTGGGTGATGAAGCGGCTCGGCTGGCCGCGCCCGCCGCTCATTCTGGGCTTCGTGCTGGGCGGCATCGTCGAGCGCTATCTGTTTATTTCCTACAACCGCTATGCCTGGGACTGGCTGTCGCACCCGGTCGTGCTGATCCTGTTCGCCTTGGCGATCCTGGGTTTCGTCCGGCCATTGGTCCGCGAATATAAAGAAGCCGGCGGACTCGGCGGGCTGGCGTCAGGCTATACCATGTGTGCGCGGATCGACTGGAACACTGCCTTCTACGGCATCTTTATTTTCGGCATTTATCTTTTAACGCTCTTGTCCCTGTTCTGGCGGTTTGATGCGCAACTGGTGCCCCTCGTGGTTGGCGTCTTCACCATGTCGATCCTGCTGTTGAGCTTCCTCAACCACACGTTCCGGATACCGGGAGTCGGAGTAAAACACACGGACGCCGGCGGACGGGTGCGGGCGCGGCTGCGCCTCGACCTGAGCGCCGACAACAGTTCCACCGAGAAACAGGTGATCGCCAAGCGGGCAACCGGCTTCCTGGTCTGGCTCGGCGTGTTCCTAGGCCTGATCGCCGTCATCGGCATGCTGCCGACGATCTTTGTCTTCGTGATCGCCTACATGTGGGTTGAGGGACGGGAGCCGTGGAAACTGTTGATCCCGGTGTCCACCGCGCTGACCATATTCTGTTTCATTCTGTTCGATCAGGTCTTGTCCCTGCCCTGGCCGGACACGTTGCTGGGCTGGTGGTTCCCGGAACTCAAGACCATCATCCCGTCGATCTAGGGGCACATTGAGAAGTGGTTTTCAATCAGGGGACAGACTTTATACTGGTTAGAAATCTAAGTAATTTTGATGCAACACCAGCAGGGGAATAGTGGCGAACCATGTCGAAAGCTGACGAAGCACGGTTTCTGTATGATCCGTATCAGGAGTGGGTAAAGGGCGAAGGCGTGCCCGTGGTCGAGGACTTTGGCATCGACCTGATCAAGGTGGAAACCAAGCCCTGGGCCCGGTTCGACACCAACGGCGCCATCGCGCATCTGAAGGGCCGGGGTGACTTTATCTCGATCTTCATCATCGATATTCCGCCGGGCGGAAAATCTTCACCGCAGCAGCATGTCTTTGAAGAAGTGATCTACGTCCTCGAAGGCCATGGCAGCACCACTGTCGAAACCCATGACGGCCGTAAGCACAGTTTCGAATGGGGGCCGCAGAGCCTATTCGCCCTGCCCCTGAACGCCAAGTATCAGCACTTCAACGGCAGCGGCCGGGAACCGGCGCGCCTGTCGTCGACCAACAGCCTCTGCGTCATGCAGAACCTGTTCCACAACGACACCTTCATCTTCGACAACCCGTATCGCTTCCCCGAACGGGAAGGCACGGAGACGGCCTTCTCCGGCGAGGGGGAGTTCATCCCGAAACGCCCGGGCCGGCATATGTGGGAGACCAACTTCGTCCCCGATCTGTCAAGCTTCAAGCTGCGCAAATGGTCGAAGCGGGGCGCCGGCGGCTCTAACATGATGTTCGTCCTGGCCGACGGCTCTATGCACGCCCACATGTCGGAGATGCCGGTCGGCACCTACAAGAAAGCCCACCGACACGGTGCCGACTTCCATGTCTTCTGCGTCACCGGCACCGGCTATTCGCTTCTGTGGTACGAGGAAGAAGACGATTACGTCCGGGTCGACTGGCAGCACGGTGTGGTTTTCGCCCCGCCGGACGGCATGTATCACCAGCACTTCAATTCCAGCGCCGATCCGGCCCGTTATCTGGCTATCGCCTTCGGCGGGCTGCGCTATCCCATGACCGAGGCCAAGCGCCGGGTATTCATGGGCATGGACGTCAATGTCCGCGACGGCGGCGCGCAGATCGAATACGAGGATCAGGACCCGCGCATCCACAAAATCTATCTGGACGAGCTGGCCAGGCATGGAGGCGCGTCCAAGATGGGCGAGTTCATCGACGAAGCGCCGTTCGTGAAGGCGTAAGGGAGAGACGATCATGGCCGACAAGGAAGAAGCCCGCTTTTTATTCGATCCCTATATGGACTGGGTCGAGCGGCAAGGCATCCCCGTGGTCGAGGATTTCGGCGTCGATCTGTTGAAGGTCGAGAGCAAGCCCTGGGCGTCGATGGGCTGCGACGGTGCGATCGTGCACCTGAAGGGCCGCGGCGACTTCATCTCCATCTTCGTGGTGGATCTGCCGCCGGGCGGTCAGACCTCGCCGCAGCAGCATTTATTCGAGGAAGTGATCTACGTGCTGGACGGTCATGGCAGCACGACGATTGAGACCGAAGACGGCCAGAAGCACAGTTTCGAATGGGGCCCGAAAAGCCTGTTCGCCCTGCCCCTGAACGCCAAGTATCAGCACTTCAATGCCAGCGGGCAGGAACGCGCCCGGCTATCGTCCACCAACGATCTGTGCTTGGTGCTGAACCTGTTCCACAATGAAGATTTTATCTTCAACAACGGCTTCCGCTTCCCCGAGCGCGAAGGCATGTCCAACTATTTTGCCGGCGAAGGGGAGCTGATTCCCAAGCGGCCCGGCCGCCATATGTGGGAAACCAATTTCGTCCCCGACCTCTCCAAGTTCGAGCTGCGCACCTGGG
>JAYPHU010000005.1:0-43427 GCA_038127535.1 Rhodospirillaceae bacterium
AAACAGAGGTAATATTCAACCTCTGGAACCCATCCGTTGGAAACTACTCCACGGTCACGCTCTTCGCCAGATTGCGGGGCTGGTCCACGTCCGTGCCCTTCAAGACGGCAGTGTGATAGGCCAGAAGCTGCACCGGAATGGCGTAGAGGATCGGTGCGACAAAAGGATCAACGGACGGTAGAACGATGGTGTGGGCCGCCAGGTCGCCCAATTTCTCCGCGCCGTTGGCGTCGGTCATGAAGATCACGCGGCCGCCCCGGGCGATGACCTCCTGCATGTTGGACGCGGTTTTTTCCAGTAGCGCATCGGACGGCGCGATCACGATTACCGGTAGCCCGTCATTGATGAGCGCGATCGGCCCGTGTTTCATTTCGCCGGCAGCATAGCCTTCGGCGTGGATGTAGCTGATTTCCTTGAGTTTGAGCGCACCTTCCAGCGCGATGGGATAGCTGGTGCCGCGGCCCAGGAATAACGCGTCCCGATCGGCCGCCACTACGCCCGCCAGCTCTCGGATATGCTGGTCCGTATTCAGCACTTCCGCCGCGCGGGCCGGCACTTCGATCAGCGCCTGGGCGAGTTGGGCCTCCCTGCCGGCGTCAATAGCGCCCCGCGACCGCGCCAGCACAATCGCCAGGCTGGCCAGCACGGTGAGCTGGGTGGTGAACGCCTTGGTCGAGGCCACCCCGATTTCCGGACCGGCATAGGTCGGCAGGACCGCATCGGATTCCCGGGCGATGGTGCTTTCGGGCACATTGACCACGGAGAGGATTTTCTGCCCTTGCTCCCGACAATAGCGGAGCGCAGCGAGCGTATCCGCCGTCTCCCCGGATTGGGAGACAAAAATGGCCAGCCCGCCTTCCGGCATGACCATGCCCCGGTAGCGGAATTCGGAGGCGATATCGACCTCCACCGGCACCCGGGCGATTTGTTCAAACCAGTATTTGGCGGTGAGCGCCGCATAGAAGGCTGTGCCGCAGGCCGACAGGGTAATCGTGGGCACGGCCGCCAAATCCAACGGCAGGTTGGGCAGCGTGATCGTATGTTCCGACTGGTTGACGAAGGAATTAAGCGTGTCGCCGATCACCTGGGGCTGCTCATAGATTTCCTTCAGCATAAAGTACGGATTGCCGCCCTTGCCGGTGAGCTCGCCGGAAACCTTGGATTCTCGGATCGGACGCTCCACCGTACTTCCGGCGGCATCATGAATGACCACGCCGGCCCGGGTCATCACCGCCCAGTCGCCTTCTTCCAGATAGGTGATCCGTCCGGTCAGCGGCGCCAGCGCCAGCGCATCCGAGCCCAGATACATTTCCCCGTCCCCATATCCGATGGCCAAGGGACTACCCTTCCGGGCGGCGATCAATAAATCAGGCTCGCCGGCAAACACGATGCCGAGCGCGAAGGCCCCGGTCAGCCGGGCAAGGGTTTTTTCGACGGCGGCGGCCGGCGCATCGCCGCCGTCCAGATACTTGGTGATCAGATGAGCAACCACCTCGGTATCTGTCTGAGACGCAAGCACATGCCCCGCCGCTTCCAGCTCGTCCCGGAGTTCCTGAAAATTCTCGATGATGCCGTTATGAACCACGGCGCAGCGATGGGTGGCGTGGGGATGGGCGTTGATTTCATTCGGTACCCCATGGGTCGCCCATCGTGTGTGGCCAATCCCGGTCGTACCGGGCAACGGCTCTTCATCCAGCCGCGCCGCCAAATTGACTAGCTTGCCTTCGGCCCGGCGGCGGTCGATATGGCCGTTGACCAGGGTGGCGATCCCGGCCGAGTCATAGCCCCGGTATTCGAGGCGCTTCAGTGCGTCTAGCAACACGCCCGCCACATCCGACTTTCCGATAATTCCGAAAATGCCGCACATGGATCAGTCGCGCGCCTTCCGGTCCCGCTGCTTCGTGGCCCAGCCCGCCGCCGCCTTTTGTTCGGACCGGGTGACCGCTAGGGCGTCTGCCTCGACATCCTTGGTGATCACGCTACCTGCGCCGGTCACCGCGCCATCGCCGACTTTGACCGGCGCGACCAGTGCTGTGTTCGAGCCGATAAACGCGCCCGCGCCGATTTCCGTCAGAGACTTGGTATAGCCGTCGTAATTACAGGTGATCGTCCCCGCGCCGATATTAGCCTTTGCACCGACCGTGGCGTCACCGATATAGCTGAGATGATTGGCCTTGGCCCCGGCGGCGATGGTGGCGTTCTTGATCTCGACAAAGTTGCCGATATGGGCGTCTTCGCCGATTGCCGCACCGGGGCGCAGCCGGGCGAACGGGCCGATGATTGCTCCTGCTGCCACGCTTGCCCCTTCCAGATGAGAGAAGGCTTTGATCTGCACATTATCGGCGATAGTGACTCCGGGGCCGAACACCACGTTGGGCCCGACGGTGACATCCCGACCCAGTGTCGTGTCCCAGAAAAAATAGACCGTCGCCGGATCAATCAGCGTCGCGCCGCCGGCAAGTGCCGCCCGGCGCAACCGGTTCTGCATTAAGTCTTCCGCGTCCGCCAATTCCGCCCTGGAATTGACGCCCAGAAACTCTTCCTCGTCGCCTTCCACGACCACGCAGCGTCCGCCATTGGCGCGAGCCAGAGCAATGATATCCGTCAGGTAATACTCCCCCTTGGCGTTGTCGTTAGTTAGCCCGTCGAGCAAGCCGCCCAGTTTCGCGCCATTGATGGCCATCACCCCGGAGTTGCAAAGATCAACAAGCAATTGGTCTTCGGTCGCGTCCCGCGCCTCGACAATCTCGATCAGCTCTCCCGCCTCATCGGTGATCAGCCGGCCATAGGCGCCGGGATCTAACGGACGGAAGCCCAAGACCGCCACATCCGCCCCGGCTTCCGTGCGTGCATCACGGAGCGCGACGAGTGTTTCGGCCTCAATCAACGGCGTATCGCCATAGAGCACCATGACTGTCCCGTCGAAATCGCCGAGGACGTCTCGGGCCGCCATCACAGCGTGTCCCGTCCCCAGCCGCTCTGTCTGTACAGCCACATCGGGCGTTAAGTCATGGGTGGCCATTAGCGTGACCAACTCGTCCATTTCGGGCCCGGCCACGACCATCGTTTTCTCCGGGCTCAGCGCCGCCGCCGTCTCCAAGACGTGCAGCACCATGGGGCGGCCGGCAACCGGGTGCATCACCTTCGGTAGGGCCGATTCCATTCGGGTTCCCATGCCGGCGGCGAGAATGATGGCGGCGGTATTGGACATGGTCATTCAGGGTCGTGGTCAGTTGGTAAAAGCGGACTACGGGGACGTGCTGCCCCTAAGTGCCACAGACCGACTCTGGGGCCAAGTCAAAGTTTATTACGGAATTTTGCAGGCTCATTCGGCTAAGTGAAACCAGCCAGTGATGATATATTTGATTTGCGAACCGCTCGGGCAGCCACGATGCATGTGGGTTCATTCGGCGGGCCAAATCAGTGTCTTCCCGGTGACCGGCGGCACTTTCAGCCCATAGTAGGGAAATTCGGTCTCCCCCGCATCGGTGACATCATTGAGGTAGGTCATCCAAACCAAAATCCGGTGCAGCTTGGTCAAGTCCGTCCATTCCGAATGAAGCATGGAGAAATGCCCACCGACCTCGTATTTCTGGACGTTGAACGCTCCGATATGAATACGATCCAGGAACGTGCTAAGAAAGTCCCATTGGGCGCAGTAATACCGGTAGCAGTCCTGCAACTGATCGAAATAGGTGGAAAAAACCTCATAGCCGGGCTTGTTCACACAATTAGGCTCGACCCGCAGGTCGGTGCTGTGCTTCGCCGTCTCATCGACTTTGCCGCCGGACACCCGCCCCTCTTTCTGCAGCTTGGGGTTCCCTTCGAAAAAATCGATAAGGCCGGTGCACACCTCCGGATCAATGCCGATCCAGCAGCCGATAAAACTGGGATGAGCACCGGTCTCTATGTCGTGTCGTTTGTCCTGCATCGCGTCAGCTCTGTTATCCGACGAGCGAAAACCGCGCGTCGTATTTGGTACGAAACTCGATAAACCCGGCGGCGGCGCCGATTTCCTTGAGCCCGTTGATGTAATCCCCGCATTCAATCAGAGATAGCCCCAATTGGTTTTTCGCCTCAGCAAACTTGGGGGACACAGACTTGGCTTTTTTGAAGGCGCGGATCGCCCTCTCCGACTCCCCGGCCGCCCGCAGCATCAGTCCCCAATTCATCCGCGCTTCGAAGAAATCGGGCCGAAGCCGCGCGGCTTCCCCATAAGCCGCCGCGGCCTCCGGCGCCCAGCGTTGCGCGCGATAGCACTCGCCCTTTAAGAAATGAACTTCGGGCACCCGCTTATCCAGCCGGATCGCATGATCCAAATGCTAAAGCGCCGCCTCCAGATTTCCGTCCCGCATCAGCACGGTCGCCAGATTGACCCGCGGCTCCAAGAAATCCGAATCCAATTCAACCGCCCGCTTAAACGCCTGGAGAGCATCGGGCATCCGGCCCGCATTCATAAACAGTTGCCCATACATATGATGTGCATCGGCAAAATCAGGGTCAATTTCCAAAGCCTGTTGCAGCGCCTGTTGCCCCCCCTACGCATCGCCCTGAGCAAACCGGCAGCGGGCAAATACACTTAACGCCGGCGGGTGTCGGGGATGATCCGCCATCACTTGGCGGACCGTCGCCTACGCCGCGGCCGCATTGCCCCGGTCAAGCTGGCGAACGGCCGAGGTCAGCAGGTTGGCGATATGTTGTTCGGAGCTGGCGGGCATTGGCCGTAGATTGTATCTTGGCTGCTCAAAGCTTTCACATTCAACGTTCTAGCAGACCCGTCACCCGCTCACACCCAATTAATTACCACCAACGGATTTCACCGCCGTGCTCTTGAACCGGAATGATCAAAAAGTCGCTCAGTTGATGGAACAGGCGCGCCAATGCCAGGAGATCACGCTGCGCGGCTCGCTCTTACGCGGGGTGTTCTGGGCGCTGATCTGCTTTGTCCTGGCCTTTTTCGCGCACACGATGGCGCTATCAGACAGTCCCCTATGGCACTATATCCTAACGGCTCTGTTCGTCGGCGGCGGCGTGATCATCTTCTTATCCGGGCGGAGTTCCACGCTGCATCTGTCGCCCGACGGCATCAGCACGCAGTTCATAACGACGCGCATGTTTGTGCCCTGGGCGGACGTGGTCGCCTTTCACCGCTCCCTTGCCGGGCCCATCAGTATCGAAATCCGCCAGCATGATATGACAGCCAGCCCGCCTGATCCCACGACCCCGTCCATCCCGGTGCGCAAAACCACCCTTCCCGGCGAGTTTGCGATGAAGCCACGCCAGCTACTGCAACTCTTGGAAACTTATCGGGCGGCAGCGTTCAAAGGCGATTGAGTGTCCTGGATACAGAGCTCGCGAGGCACTATCCTGCCGCCCCGTTTGGAGGAGGAACCCATGGCCGAGAAACCCGTTGTCGTTGTCACCCGTAAACTACCGCCCGCTGTCGAGGCGCGGCTGGAAAAGGACTACACGCCAAAGCTCAATCCCAAAGACCACTTATATTCGGCAGATGAACTGATCGACCTGTGCGCCGACGCGGCAGCGATCCTTCCCTGCCATACCGAGCAAATCAACGAGGCGCTGATCGGCCGTCTGCCCGACAATGTCAAAATCATCGCCAACTTTTCCGTCGGCGTGGATCATTGTGAACTGGCCACCGCCAAGGCCCGCGGCATCAAGGTGATCAACACACCCGATGTGCTGAGCGAGGCCACGGCGTAAATCGTCATGCTGTTGATCCTGGGGGCCAGCGAGGGGGAACGGCTGGTCCGCACCGCCGAGTGGAAAGACTGGAGCCCGGACTTCATGGTCGGCGTGCAATCCTCCGACAAGACCTTGGGCGTCATCGGCATGGGCCGGGTGGGCCCGGTCCTGGCCTGCAAGGCCCGCGACGGACTGGGCATGAAAATTCATTATCACAATCGCTCCCGGCTGCCGGCGGACCTGGAAGCCGGCGCTGTCTATCACGACAGTGTCGAAAGCCTGCTGCCCGAATGCGATGTCCTGTCCCTGCACTGCCCGGCCACGCCGGAGTCTATTGGGCTTCTGAACGTGTAGCGAATTGCGCTGATGAAAGACGGCGCCATCGTCGTGAACGCCGCTCGCGGCGCACTGATCGATGACGAAGCCCTGATCGCGGCCTTGAAGTCCGGCAAGCTCTGGGGGGCGGGGCTGGACGTCTACAATAACGAACCGGCGGGCTTGCGCGACGGCTAGCGCACCCTCACCAACGTGTTTCTTCTGCCCCATATCGGCAGAGCCACCAAAGAGACGCGGGATGCGATGGGTTTTCGCGCGCTAAATAATCGGGACGCGTTTTTCGCAAGTGAGGACCCGGGCGATCGTGTCGCTTAAAACAACGTTAACTGTCTCCACCATAAACATTTTTATTCGTTAGGCTTTGCGGAACCACAAATTGCGAGTAAACTCCGTTTGTCGATTGATAGAATACAATAACGACGCTCTAAAAAATTACCTACTTCGCTAAACCAAAATTCGGCGGAACACTTCATTTCCAGCCATTAAACTAAAGAAACCCAAGTTGTGACAGGAGGCACTATAACTATGCAAAGACGAGACTTTATTAGCGGCGCCGCGGGCCTAGTCGTCGGTGGGGTTGGGACGTATATGGCAACAACGGGCGAGAAAAAAATGCCCGCGCCGGAGGCCAAACCTGCAGCCCCAATGGTAAAACGCTCTGAGCCGGTTACCCTCAAGGTTCAGGCTGCCTGGGGCGGTGGTATTTTCCTGGAGAATGCTAAAAGCTATGTGCAGCGTGTCCACGACATGGCGGGCAAGGATCTGAAGATTGATCTGCTGCCGGTGAACTCGGTTGTCAAAACCAGCCAAATGCAAGATGCCGTCCACCGCGGCGTGCTCGATGGCGCCCACTACGTGACAGCCTATTGGTATTCCAAGTCGAAAGCCGCTTCTCTGTTCGGCACCGGGCCCTGCTTTGGCTGGTCCGCGCAGGAACTGCTTGGCTGGATCCACTATGGTGGCGGTAAGGAACTCTTCAATGAACTGATGGGAAGCCTGGGCATTAACGTCGTCAGCTTCTTCAACAGCCCAATGCCGGCGCAGCCGCTCGGCTGGTTCAAGGAAGAAATCAAAGACGCCAGCCAAATGAAGGGTCTGAAGTATCGTACCGTCGGCCTGGCCGCGGACGTTCTTCTGGAAATGGGCATGTCTGTTGTGCAGTTGCCCGGCGGCGAAATTCAGCCGGCCATGAAATCCGGTCTGATTGACGCGGCTGAGTTCAACAACCCGACGTCCGATAAGGACTTCGGCATGCAGGACGTCTCCAAGCACTACCACTTGGCGTCGTTCCACCAATCCCAGGAATGTTTCGAGATCACCTTCAACAAGCAGAAGTTCAATTCTCTGCCGAAGGAACTGCAGAAGGTTCTGGAGTATGCTTCCGAAGCGGAGAACTCCAACTTCTATTGGCACAACACGTCCCGCTATTCGGACGATCTGATCAAACTAAAGAACGATCATGGCGTCAACGTATACCGCACGCCGGATTCGGTCATGTCTGCCCAGCTCAAGGCTTGGGACATCGTCGTTGATCGCATCTCCAAAGAAGATCCGTTCTTCAAGAAGGTCGTGGATTCACAGAAGGCCTATGCCAAGAAGGTAATGAACTACCTGCTGCTCAACCAACCGGATTACGGTATCGCCTACAAACACTACTTCGGTTAATTGGGCCAAAAGCCTTTGTTGCGGGACCATTCCGCAATGAGACACGAGGATCAAGAGGGACGGCCTGCGGGCTGTCCCTCTATCCGCGTAGATAACAAAACCGCTCCGGGAACAACGCCGTGACCCCAATTATTCATGCCATTGAGAGCTTTAACATTTGGATTGGGCGCGCCTTCGGCTGGTGCATATTAATTCTTACCCTGTCGGTTTCCTACGAAGTGTTCGTCCGTTACGTGCTTAACGCGCCAACGGTTTGGGCCTTCGACATGATGGTACAGATGTACGGCGCCCTTTTCCTCATGGCAGGTCCCTATGCCCTGGCGCAAGACACTCACGTGCGCGCCGATGTCCTCTATCGCTTTGCGCCGCCCAAATGGCAGGCCCGGATCGATTTCGTCCTTTATGTTGTTTTTTTCTTCCCTGGCATGCTCGCCCTGTTTTGGTTCGGCTGGGAGATTGCTGCCGATTCCTGGCGCTTCAAGGAAGTCAGCTGGAACAGCCCGGCGCGCATTCAAATTTATTTCTTTAAGACCCTGATCCCGGTTGCCGGCGCCTTGATGATTTTACAAGGCATCGCGGAGTGCATGCGTTGCTGGAAAGCCATGGAGGAAAACGTTTGGCCGCAACGCCTGGAAGACGCCCGTGAAACCGGGGATATGCTGCAAGATCAGGTCCACAGTTTCCAAGACTCGCAGAACCAGGGTTAAACCTGGCCGGAACATCACCTCGCTGGATAGCAAAAAGAATACGGAGCCTTAACCAAGATGACGAACCCTGAAGTAGCAATTTTGATGCTATCTATTTTCATCGTCTTGGTGCTTCTTGGTTTCCCGGTGGCTTTTACACTGCTCGCCATGGGTGTTGGCTTCGGCTACTACGCCTACTCAGTGCCGGGTGCGGCTCTCAACTTCAGCGATCTGCTCAACAACAAAATTTTCTATCTGTTGAACCAGAACACATACTCGGTGATGGAGAACGACACGTTGGTCGCCATTCCACTGTTTCTGTTCATGGGCTACGTGGTCGAGCGTGCTGATATTGTTACCCGGCTGTTCTATTCCCTACAGATGGCGGCCCGCAATCTGCCAGGATCCATGGCCATCGCAGCCTTGATCACGTGCGCGGTGTTCTCAACCGCCAGCGGCATCGTCGGCGCTGTTGTCACACTGATGGGCCTGTTGGCGTTTCCGGCCATGTACCAGGCGGGCTACAACAAAAGCTTCGCCTCCGGCGTGATTTGTGCGGGCGGCACTTTGGGCATCCTTATCCCGCCCTCGATCATGCTGATCGTTTATGCGGCCATCGCCGAGTTGTCGCCGCTCCGCCTTTACGCGGCCGCTGTTCTTCCGGGCTTTATGCTGGCCGGTTGCTACATCGTCTATGTGATCTTTCGGGTGCTGATTAATCCGAATATCGCACCAAAGCCGAGAGACGAGGATGTCCCGCCGCGGGGCGTCGTCTACATCCAGCTGCTGACCTCCTTCGTTCCTTTGACCGTGCTGATCCTGCTGGTTTTGGGGTCCATCCTGGGCGGTCTAGCGACGCCGGCGGAAGCCGCCGCCATGGGCGCCCTCGGCGGTCTGGTCCTGGCCGCGATTTACCGGTCTCTCACCTGGACGATGCTCAAGGAATCCGTCTACCTGACGGCCAAGGCCACGGCCATGGTATGCTGGTTGTTTGTCGGGTCGTGGACCTTCGCTTCGGTCTTCTCTTACCTCGGCGGGCACGAGACCATCGAACATTTCATTCTTGGCTTCAATCTTGAGCCCTGGCAATTCCTGGTCCTGGTGCAAGCCATTATCTTCCTGTTGGGCTGGCCCTTGGAGTGGTCGGAAATTCTGATCATCTTCGTGCCGATTTTCCTGCCCATGCTCGATAACTTCGGCGTCAATCCGTACTTCTTCGCCATGCTGGTGGCGCTGAACTTACAGACATCGTTCCTGACCCCACCCATGGCGATGTCGGCCTATTACCTCAAAGGGGTCTTGGGGAGGCTCATCGAGTTGGTCGATATTTTTCGCGGCATCATACCTTACCTCGCGATCGTCATTGGGGTGATGGTCCTTTTGTATCAATATCCGCAGATCGCGTTGTGGCTGCCCGACTGGCTGTTTGGCCCCTATAAACCCTGATTGAGATGCTGAGCTTATGTCCCAAAAGAACATCGAGAGACTCTCCGGATTGATCGCCTTACTGTTGATTGCGGCTTTCACCATCGGATTATCGCACAGCATCTCAACCGGTTTCGCCGGCTTTTGGGGCGGATTTCCGTTCGCCGTGATTACCGTCTTTGTCCTCGCGCTGGCTTTCTATGATTACTGGAATACGTGCCTGCGTAAGCGCAACGGCAATGGAAATGGTCAAGGCGCCGGCTAAACACGCCTGTGTTACCGCTCATGTCGCTTTCACAACTATCGGCCATCGAAGCCGCCCATCAAATCCGGAATGGCGCCATCACGTCCCTGGAACTGATCGACGCCTGCCTGGAGACGATCACTGCCAAAGACAGCGAGATTGAGGCCTGGGCCCATCTGGATCCGGACTTTGCCCGCGAACAGGCGGAGGCTTTGGACGCTTACCGAGCCGCCGGTAGTCCGCTGGGTCCCCTTCACGGCGTACCAGTGGGCATCAAGGATATCATCGATACACAGAACCTGCCGACGGAGAATGGCACAGTCCTTGATGAAGGGCGGCGTCCCTGGAACGACAGCCATGTGGTAAGCCAGTTGCGCAAAGCCGGGGCCGTAATCATGGGCAAGACGGTGACCACCGAACTGGCGGTCTACACGCCGGGAAAAACAAAGAACCCGCATAATCCGGCCCATACACCAGGTGGATCGTCCAGCGGCTCAGCCGCCGCCGTCGCGGCGAACATGATTCCTCTGTCGATCGGGACGCAGACCAATGGTTCCGTCATCCGGCCGGCATCCTTTTGCGGTGTCGTCGGGTTTAAGCCCACCCGCGGGCTGATTTCTAGGGCAGGTGTGTTGAAACAGTCCGAGCTTCTCGACCATGTTGGCGTATTTGCCCGAAACGTCCCTGACGCGGCGCTCCTGGCCGATGCGTTGGCGGGCTATGACGATGCCGATCCGGCGACCCGGCCGGCGGCCGCGCCCGATATCTGTGGCGTCTCCCTGACCGAACCGCCGGTGCCGCCCAAGCTGGCCTTTGTAAAAACCCCGGCTTGGGAAAGGGCCGATGGGGATGTCGAAGCTGCCTTTGCCGAGTTGACCGAGGCTCTGGGCGATACGGTCGAGGAAGTCACACTCGGCCAGGGCTTTGATGAAGTTCTGAAACAACATGCGGTGATCCTGCACGCCGACTTGGCGTGCAACTTTGAACGTTATCGGGCCGACGAGGACAAATTAAGCGACCGCCTGTGCGCCTTGATGGCCGACGGCGACACCGTCCGCGCTGTCGATTACAATCGCGCGGTGGATCATATCACCCTGCTCAATGCGGCGTTGGACGATGTCTTCAATGACGTCGACGCCATCCTGACGCCGGCCGCACCGGGCGAGGCGCCGGCCGACCTGACCCAAACGGGCGATCCGGCGTTCTCTACGCTCTGGACCTATCTCGGCACACCGGCGGTCACCCTGCCGTTGCTGGAGGGTTCGAACGGCCTGCCGATCGGTGTGCAGTTGGTCAGCCGCCGGGGGGACGACGCACGGCTTATGCGGACAGCCCGTTGGCTAGCCCAGACCTTGGCCACATAGCAAATTGGCCGTCGGCCATTAACCGGTATCGCTTGCTTTAGGTAAGGATCATCACATGCCCCAAGCTGAAGGCATCCGTGAAGTCGCGTTTGTGGACTGCAAAGGCGGCGGCCAAATCAAAGTCACCGACGGCATCGCCTATGTGGGTCATACGCTGGGCCGGTAAGCGACCACGATTATCGACGTGAAGGATAAGAAGACCTCGAGAATCCTCAAACAGATGGAGTGCGCTCACAATAATGTGCACGCGCAAAAGGTGCGGGTCGCCAACGGCTTGATGCTGACCAACTACAAGAGCATCGGCTATATGGGCGAGCCGCAATCCGGCTTTCGCGGTGGACTGAATATTTTCGACATTTCCCATCCCTCGGAACCCAAACACATCCATTTCTGGGAGACCGGCGGTCAAGGTGTGCGCCGGTTCACCTTTAATGGCCGCTACGCCTATCTCGCCGGCTCGGACACCGGCTATATCGGCCATATTGTCATAATTTTGGACCTTGATGATCCAGCCAAGCCGCAAGAAGTCGGCCGCGTGTCGAGGCCCGGCCAGTGGGAGGCCGGCGGCGAGGAACCGGATATGCCGCTGGCGCACCTTCGTTGCCATCACCCGATCCGCGGGAACGACCGGCTGTATGTGGGCTATTGGTATGCAGGCTGGGCGATCCTGGACATCACGGATATGACCAATCCCACGTGTGTCTCCCGGCAGGAATGGAAGCCGCCCTATGGCCACCCGGCGCAAACGACGCTGCCCATCCCGTTCAAGCTGAAAGGCATGGATATCATGCTGATGGCGGACGAGGACGTGGCCAAGAAAGAGCCGGCGGGCCCGGCCTTCATGTGGGTCTATGATATTACCGACGAGGTGAACCCGCGGGTCATCGGCAGCTTTCAACTCGACCATCTGGACAGCGGCACCCCTGCCCCCGCCATGACCGGCAGCCATCAGCCCGCGGAGATCGTACCAGGCACGGCAATCCCGGTGGCCTGGTTCAACAACGGGCTCCGGATAGTGGATATCGCCAATCCCCACGCGCCGAGGGAAACGGCATTCTATGTGCCTGATCCGCCGGAAGGCGCGGAACGGCCGCTCGCTAACGATGTCTATTAGGATGATGACGGGATCATCTATCTGATCGACCGGGACCGGGGGCTGCACATTCTGAAAAGGACGTAAAGAAGCATGAGATTTTATGCCTCGGTCATCGCTTGTGCTCTGGGATTCGCGGTTTGGGCCGGACCCGCCGCCGCCGACTACTATGACGACGCGGTCAAGGCGGCCAAGGCGAAGGACTACGCCACCGCCATCAAGCTCTATTCAGACGCGCTGGACAAAAACGCGCTGTAAGGCCGCAGGCTCTGCACCGTGCTGACCAACCGGGGCCAGGCTTATCTGAAAGCCGGCGAGCGGGCCGACGCCCTTGCCAACCGGGCGGTGGCGCATCTATTCCTGGGCTCGCAGACCAATTTCGATCAGGACGTGGCCAAGGCCAAGGCCCTCGGCGCCAGTGACAAGACGGTGCAGTACCTGAAGGCCTACGCTGTCTACTACGACAAAAAGAAAAAGCGCGAGGATAAAAAGTAGCGGGAGCTCGATCCGGAAGCGCCTTAGCTTCTTGACATCAAGCCCGCCGGAACCTTATATGCGCGCCTTACCTGACGCGGCACACGATGCTTGCAGGATGGGCGCGTAGCTCAGCGGGAGAGCACTGCCTTCACACGGCAGGGGTCACAGGTTCAATCCCTGTCGCGCCCACCATCGAAACCTGAATGATTTCAAGTTCTTACAGGTATTAGAGAAGTCCCAAATCAGGCCAAAAGATCAATCTGTCACAGTTGTGTCACAGTGATGGAGAAAGATTATGGCCACAGTCCGGAAACGAAATTCATCTTGGCAAGTTCAGATCAGGCCCGCCCGCCATGCCCACGCCCATGCACGGGTTGACCGGCATGGCCTATATAACCGGCTGGATACATTTTCCAGGCGGCGGCACCAAGATCGGCGGCAGCTCCGGCAACGCGTTGCACCACAGGTGGTGAAGGCGGAAATGTCCTGCGAATAATCGCCGGGGCTACTGCCTCGCGTTCAGCTGCGCCTGACGGCTGCGGATTTTCTCCGGCCAAGTGCTTTTGATAAACGCCAGCACGGCCCAAATCTGGTGATCGCTCATCACCTCGGCGAAGCCCGGCATGTTGCTCTTGAAGCCGGCCGGGGCCACTGCCGCACCCCCTTTCTTGGTGTAATCGAACAACTGTCTGTCCGAATGGTGCCAGGTATGACCCGACGCGTCGTGAGGCGGTGCGGGCAGGCCGCCGTCGGGCAGAGGCCGGCGCCAGTCTTTTTGACCTTCCAGGTTTTTGCCGTGGCAGGACGCGCAATTCTCCGCGTAAAGAGTCTTTCCTTCCGCCACCAGCGCCGGATGGGCCGCATCCGCCGTGGTCGCCGACGCCGTATCGCCGCCGAGACCAAAGCCGCCGGCGAGATAAAACGCGCCGACGCCGAGGACCAGAACGCCGGTCAAGATGATCGATAGGGTGCCTGTCTTCATCGGAAGGAGATTGTGCCTTTTTGTTCATTTGAAAGATTGAGCAGCCAAATTGGAGCTTCCAGCGGGGGGAAAGTCAATCGGGGCACATCATGAAGCGCAAATTTCAGCTAGGTGCGGTTGCAGCCCGTTTTCCGCCAGCTATACTCGCCGCCAAAATTCAACATCGGATAAATTCCATGGCCAAATATAATTACGACATGATCACCATCGGTGCCGGGTCCGGCGGGGTTCGCGCCTCCCGGCTTGCCGGGGGTTACGGTGCCCGTTCCGCCGTTATCGAGGAAGACCGGGTCGGCGGCACCTGTGTTCTTCGAGGGTGCATCCCCAAGAAACTGTTGATCTACGGCGCTCATTACGCGGATCACTTCGAGGATGCAAAGAACTACGGCTGGACCGTCAATGCGGAGCATGAGTGGCGCACCCTGGTCGACAACAAAAACACCGAGCTGGACCGGCTCAACGGGATTTATCTGAACATTCTCAAAAACAATAACGTCGATCTGCACGAAGGCCGGGGCGTCCTGGTCGATGAACACACGGTCGAGGTAAACGGTAAGCGGATCACGTCGGAAAACATCCTGATCGCCGTCGGCGGCTGGCCGTCGATGCCGGATATTCCGGGGATCGAGCATGTGATTTCTTCGAACGAAGCGCTGGAACTGCCGCGCCTACCGAAACGGATGGTGATCGTCGGCGCCGGTTATATCGCCGTGGAGTTCGCCGGTATTTTCGCCGGTCTGGGCGTCGAGGTGACTGAAATTCTGCGCGCCGATCTGGTCTTGCGCGGCTTCGACGAGGATATCCGCGTCAATCTCCAGGAAGAGATGACCAAACACTATATCAATCTCCGCAATGAAACCGTGGTGGACAGCATCGAAAAAGTTGGAGACGTGTACCATCTGACGGTAAATAAGACGGAGACCATCGAAACCGACCTGATCATGTACGCCACCGGGCGCAAGGCCAATACGGCCGGACTTGGTTTGGAGGAGGCGGGGGTGAAGCTCAACGACGACGGCTCCATCATCGTCGATGAGTGGAACCGGACCTCTGTGCCCAACATCTATGCCGTGGGGGATGTGACTGATCGTATTCAGCTCACGCCGGTGGCCATTCAGGAGGGTGCTGCAGTATCGGAAACGTTGTTCAACGACAACCCTATCACCGTGGACTACGGAGATGTGCCCACAGCTGTCTTCTCCACGCCGCCCATCGGGACGGTCGGCCTCACCGAGGCACAAGCCCAGGAGAAATACGGCGACGTGGATGTCTATGACTCCCGCTTCAAGCCGCTGGTGCATACTCTGTCGGGCCGGGATGAACGGACCTACATGAAAATGATCGTTGATCCCAAGTCCGACCGTGTCGTCGGCGCCCATATGCTGGGTCAGGATGCGCCGGAGATCATCCAGGGCATCGGCATCGCCATGAAGGCCGGCGCCACCAAGGCTCATTTCGACGGCACTACGGGGATTCATCCCTCCGCGGCGGAGGAGTTTGTCACTATGCGGATAAAACGGCCTGAGGCGGATTAGTCCTCCTACCGCGAGGGGAGGGGGGATAAGAACAAGTCACCCCTCCCTTTATGGGAGGGGCAGCGCGTCAGCGCGGGGGAGGGTGATCCCATTAGAAAGGGCCATTTTTCCTGGAAAACGTGAGCTAATCAGCGTATAGAACCGCCAAAGAATACCTGGGACTTACAAAAGAGTCAGAACCATGGCGGAACAATGGACGCCCGACAGCTGGCGGGAGAAGCCTATTTTGCAGGTGCCGGATTATCCGGACCAAGACAAACTTAACGCGGTTGAGAAGGAGCTGAGTGGCTATCCGCCCCTCGTGTTCGCCGGAGAGGCGCGCCGCCTCAAGGCCGGGCTGGCCAAGGTCGCCCGCGGCGAAGCCTTTCTGTTGCAGGGCGGCGATTGTGCCGAAAGCTTTGCCGAGTTCCATCCCGATAATATCCGGGACACTTTCCGGGTTCTACTGCAGATGGCGATTGTCCTGACCTTCGGTGCCGCGTGCCCGATCGTCAAAGTAGGCCGCTTGGCCGGTCAGTTCGCCAAACCACGGTCCGCGCCGACGGAATCCATCGACGGCGTCGAGTTGCCCAGCTATCGCGGCGATATCATCAATGCCATCGAATTCGATGAAGCCAGCCGTCAACCTGATCCGGACCGGATGCTGCGCGCCTATAATCAGGCCGCGGCGACCCTAAATCTGCTACGCGCCTTCGCCCAGGGCGGTTTCGCCGATCTGCACCGAGTGCATCAGTGGAACATGGGCTTTGTCGCCGACAGCCCCTTGAGCGAACGCTATCAGGACCTGGCCGACCGGCTGGACGAAGCGCTGGAATTCATGGCCGCCTGCGGGCTGACCTCCGACACCGCGCCGCAAATCGCTGAGACCGATTTCTTCACCTCGCACGAGGCGTTGCTGCTGCCTTATGAGCAGTCCATGACGCGCGTCGACTCTCTCACCGGGGATTGGTACGACACGTCCGCGCATATGCTGTGGGCGGGTGACCGGACCCGGCAGCTTGAAAACGCGCATCTGGAGTTCCTGCGTGGCATCGCCAATCCGGTGGCCTCCAAGGTCGGCCCGACGACCGAAGCCGACAACCTGATCAAGCTGATCGATATCCTGAACCCGGAGAACGAACCGGGCCGGCTGACCCTCATCTCCCGCATGGGTGCGGGCAATGTGGAAAATCACCTGCCGGAGCTGATCCGCCGAGTGAAGGCTGAGGGTCGGGAAGTTGTTTGGTCCTGTGATCCGATGCATGGCAATACGGTCAAAAGCGGCAACGGTTACAAGACCCGGCCGTTCGATCAGATTCTGCAGGAAGTGCGGGAGTTCTTCGAGATTCACCGGTCCGAGGGGACGCATCCCGGCGGTGTGCATTTCGAGCTCACCGGCCAGGACGTCACCGAATGCGTTGGTGGTGCTCAGGCGATCACCGAAGCTGATCTCTTCAATCGCTATCACACCCATTGCGACCCCCGGCTCAACGCCAAACAAGCGCTGGAATTGTCCTTCGTGCTGGCCGACAGCCTGAAGGAAGAACGCGCCGGGAGGAAATCGCATATCAACGGGAACAAGCGCGCGGTGGGGATTTAGGCCGTCATCCACGGGCTATTTCTCTCCTGCCTCTTTCTTGCGTCATGCCCGAGTTGGGACCAATGTTAATTGGGACCAAGGCTCGGCTATCCATGCAACCTTTGCCCATAGACCCCCGAGACTTGGCTGCGCCAACTCGGGGGTGACGAAGTAGGAGAGGGGGGGGAGGAACAGGCAACTCAAATCTTGCCGTCGCACCCGCAACTCTTTAAACCCTGGCCAGCACTTCATTCCATCCGACGGTGACAATCGTGTCCGAGACCACCACCGATAATGCCGATACGGCGGACGCCGCGCCCGGCGATTTCATCCGCGATATCATCCGTGATGACCTGGCGTCCGGGAGGCATGCCGGTGTGGTCACCCGGTTTCCGCCCGAGCCCAACGGCTATCTCCATATTGGTCATGCCAAATCCATCTGCCTGAACTTCGGCGCGGCAGCGGAGATCGGCGGGCGCTGCCATTTGCGGTTCGACGATACGAACCCGGCCAAGGAAGAGCAGGAATATATCGACGCCATCCAGGAAGATGTGCGCTGGCTTGGCTTCGACTGGGGCGAGCATCTTCATTACGCCTCTGACTATTTCGATCAGCTCTATGCCTGGGCGGAACATCTGATCGAGGCCGGCAAGGCCTATGTGGACGAACAGACGGCCGATGAAATCCGCGAAAGCCGGGGGACCCTGACCGGGTCGGGGACCAACAGCCCCCATCGGGACCGCCCGGCGGAAGAAAGCCTGGATCTGTTCCGCCGCATGAAGGCCGGCGAGTTTGAGGACGGGGACAAGGTGCTGCGCGCCAAGATCGATATGTCAGCGGGCAACATGAACCTGCGCGATCCGGTGATCTACCGCATCTTGCACGCCAGCCATCCCCGAACCGGCGAAGCCTGGTGCGTCTATCCCATGTATGATTTTGCTCATGGTCAGTCGGACGCCATCGAGGAGATCACCCATTCCCTCTGCACCCTGGAGTTCGAGGACCACCGGCCTTTATACGAGTGGTTCATCGAGAACCTGCCGGTCCCCAGTCAACCCCGGCAGATCGAGTTCGCCCGGCTGAACATCACCCACACGGTGCTGTCGAAACGCCGGCTGATGAAGTTGGTGGCGGGAAACCACGTGGCGGGCTGGGATGATCCGCGCATGCCGACGTTGTCCGGGCTGCGGCGGCGGGGCTATCCGCCCGAGGCCATCGTCGATTTCTGTAGGCGCATCGGCATTAACAAGTCGTACAGCGTGGTGGAGATGGCGCTGCTCGACGCCTGTGTCCGCGAACATCTGAACAAACACACGCTCCGCCGGATGGCGGTGTTGAAGCCTCTGAAGGTGGTGATCGAGAATTATCCAGAGGGCGAGTCCGAATTGTTGGACGCGGTCAACAACCCGGAGGACGAAGGGGCGGGCAGCCGGCAGGTGCCATTCTCCAAGGAGTTTTATATCGAACAGGATGACTTCATGGAGGACCCACCCAAGAAGTTCTTCCGTCTGTCGCCGGGCCGGGAAGTGCGGCTGCGCTATGCTTATTTTGTGACCTGCACCGATGTGATCGAGGACGCCGCCGGCAACGTGACCGAGCTTCGCTGCATGTATGATCCTGAAACCAAAGGCGGCAACGCGCCCGATGGCCGCAAGGTCAAGGCGACGCTGCATTGGGTCTCCGCCGCCCACGCGGTGGATGCGCAAGTGCGGCTCTATGATCACCTGTTCACGGCGGATGAGCCGGGTAAGGGCGGCGATTTCCTAGACGATCTCAACCCGGGGTCTCTAGAGGTGCTTTCAGGCTGCAAGCTGGAACCGGCTTTGGCCGATGATACCGGTACGGTGCAGTTCGAACGGCTCGGCTATTTCTGTCCGGACAAAGAGAGTTCCCCGGATGCGCCGGTCTTCAACCGCACCATGACGCTCCGCGACACCTGGGTGAAGGTGCAGAAGAAGGGGTAGTTTCCCCTCATCACCCCCCCTCCAGCACTTCGGGTCACCTTTCCCCGTAAGGGGGGAAAGCGTATTAAATGCAAATCCGCAGCACAATGCCCTTCCCTTTACGGGGGAGGGTGCGGAGTCCGGGGCGCCCGGACAACGCGGGAGCGGGTGGAGAGAGAATAATTTACCACTAAGAGCACATAGGACACGAAGGCGGATCAATCCAAGATGGCTTCGTGTCCTATGTGTCCTTCGTGGTTAAATACCCCTCTCGCCCTTCCCAACTGCGTTATGCCCGAGTTGAAACCAGTGTCAACTGGGATCAAGGCTCGGGTAACCATGGCTGCCGCTGTTTGGATCCCCGAGAATTGGCTGTCGCCAACTCGGGGGCGACGCGGATAGAAAGAAGCAACTTAACGCTTCATCTCAGGAAATAACCCGGTCAGGCCATCTTCGGACGCGTCACACACCCCGCGCTCGGTGATCAGCCCGGTGACCAGACGGCGGGGCGTCACGTCAAAAGCATAGTTGGCGGCGCGGCTGCCGTCGGGCGTTAGTTGCACATCGGCGACCGTGCCGTCGGCGGCGCGGCCGGTCATCACGGTGACTTCGGTCGAATCCCGCTCCTCAATCGGGATATCGCGGATGCCGTCGGTCACGGTCCAGTCGATGGTCGGCGACGGCAGGCCCACATAGAAGGGCACGTCATTATCGTGGGCGGCCAGCGCCTTCAGATACGTGCCGATCTTGTTGCAGACATCGCCGGTATAGGTCGTCCGGTCGGTGCCGGTGATGCACAAATCCACCTTCCCGTGCTGCATCAGATGCCCGCCCACATTGTCTACGATGACCGTGTGCTCGACCCCGTGCTGGCCCAGCTCCCAGGCGGTCAGGCTAGCGCCCTGGTTACGGGGGCGGGTTTCATCGGCCCAGACATGCACCGGAATGCCGGCGTCATGGGCCTTGTAGATGGGCGCGAGCGCGGTGCCCCAGTCCACGGTGGCGAGCCAGCCGGCGTTGCAGTGGGTCAGGATGTTGACCGTCTCCTTGCCGCCTTTTTTCTCAAATGCCACCTCGATGAGCGCCTTACCGTGATCCCCGATGGAGGAGCAAATCTCCACATCCTCGTCGCAAATCTCCGCGGCCCGGCGATAGGCGGCCTCGACGCGACGGTCTTCGGGCAGTTGATCCAAGATGGTCTTCAGATCATCCAGGGCCCAGCGCAGGTTAACCGCGGTCGGCCGGGTGGCGTACAAGTGGTCATAGGCCTTTTGGATATTGGCGTCGGAGGCGTCTTCGCGCATGGCCAAGGCCATCCCGTAGGCAGCCGTCGCGCCGATCAAGGGCGCGCCCCGGACCCACATGTCGCGGATCGCCACCTCCGCATCGTCCATGCTCTCCAGCCGTACGGTAACAAATTCATGGGGCAGCTTGGTCTGATCAATGATCTCTGCCGCGCCGACGCCGTTCTCGGCATCAGCCGCCAGCCAGATGGTGCGATAGGGGGTCCCCTTGACGTTCATGGGGCCTTACCCCAAGACCCTGCCGGCGACGGCGGAGAGCTTCTTGGCCATTTCCGGGTCGCGGGCGTCGGGTGCGGTGATCAGCGCGTTTTCCAACGCCGTGTGGCAGCCTTGGTGGCAGAGCTCGGTCCGGCCGGCCAGGCGCGGGGCCACGTCCTTGACCAGCGCTCGGCCATTGTCCGCATTGCCGAGCAGAATCTTGATAATGGCGTCCACGGTGACGTGGTCGTGGTCCGGATGCCAGCAGTCATAGTCGGTGACCATGGCGACGGTGGCGTAGCACATCTCCGCCTCCCGGGCGAGTTTGGCTTCCGGCATGTTGGTCATGCCGATCACGTCGCAGCCCCAGGCGCGGTAAAGCTCGCTCTCCGCCAATGTTGAAAACTGCGGGCCTTCCATGGCGAGATAGGTGCCGCCTCGCTGGGTCTTGATGCCGAGCGCCTTGCAGCCCTCTTCGATGGCGTCGCCAAGCCGCCCGCAGGTCGGATGGCCGAAGCCCACATGGGCCACCAGCCCGGTGCCGAAAAAGCTTTTCTGCCGGGCAAAGGTCCGGTCGATGAACTGATCGGCGATGACGAAGGTGCCCGGCGCTAGCTCTTCCTTAAAAGAGCCGCAGGCGGACAGGGACAGAATTTCGGTCACGCCGGCCCGTTTCAAGGCATCGATATTGGCGCGAAAGTTCAATTCCGACGGCGGAATTTTGTGGCCGCGGCCGTGGCGGGGCAGGAACACCAGTTGCAGCCCATCCAACTCGCCGAACAGGAACTCATCGGAGGTTTCGCCGAAGGGGCTCTCCATCCGTTCCCAGCGGGTGTTGTTGAGCCCGTCGATTTCATAGAGCCCGCTGCCGCCGATGATGCCGATGACCGGCGTGGTGCTGTCCGCCATGTGTCTGCCCCCTGTTGGTAAATCTAGTTGGACGAGATGGTCACTTTCTCGATCACCACCGGTTTCTGCGGCACATCGCTCGGGAACGGCCCGCCCGCGCCGGTTTCAACTCTGCCGATGCGCCCGACGATGTTCATGCCGTCGATGACCCGACCGAACGCCGTATAGCCCCAGCCTTGCTGGTTTTTGGCCGTGTGGTTGAGAAACTTGTTGTAGACCGTGTTGATAAAGAACTGAGCTGTCGCCGAATGGGGATCGCCAGTTCTGGCCATGGCGATGGTGCCGCGCTCATTCGGCAGGCCGATATCAGCTTCGTTCTCGATGGGCCCGCGGGTTGGCTTCTTTTGATAGTCGGTGGTGAATCCGCCGCCCTGGATCATGAACTTGTTGATCACCCGGTGGAAAATGGTGCCGTCGAAATGGCCGTCCCGGACGTACTGCAGAAAATTGGCGACGGTCTTCGGCGCTTTTTCCGGTTCCAACTGCACGGAGAAATCTCCCATGCTGGTTTTAAAGTGAACGATGGGTTTGCCGGCAGCCATGGCGTTTCCTGTAATGAGAAGTAGAGCGGATAGTGCAATTAAGGACCGGAGAACGGTCTTCATCGGTTTCCTCCCGATTTTGGTTTACCTGTATAGACGCCCAAAAGACAACGGGCGTTTGGAGGTATCAAACTATCCAAACGCCCGCTGAAGGCAAGTGAATTTCTCGTAAGGATTTATTGCAGATCAGCCCAAATCTTACGTTTCAAGGCATAGAGCATGCCGGTCAGAACGATCAAGAACAACAAGACCTTGATGCCCATCCGTTTCCTGTCTTCCAGCTCCGGCTCCGCCGTCCAGATGAGGAACGCGGTCACGTCTTCCGCCATTTGGGAGACGGTGGCCTTGGTGCCGTCCGCAAACTCAATGCCGTCTTCCGCCAGCGGCGACGCCATCGCCAACTGTGCGCCAGGGAAGTATTCGTTGTAGTTCATACCGTCCTGCACCTTCACACCGGACGGTGCATTGGAATATCCGGCCAGCAGGGCATAGACATAATCCGCACCGCCATGCCGGGCCTTGACCATGAGGGTCAGGTCCGGGGGTAGGGCGCCGCCGTTGGCGGCACGGGCCGCGTTATCATTCGGAAACGGCATTTTGACCTTATCGAACGGTTTGGCCGCCCGCATGATGGGTTCGCCGTCCTTGTGGGTTTCCCCATCCTCGTTCGGACCGGCAGGCACTTCCGCACCGGCGGCGATCTGCTTCATTTCCGCATCGGAGAAGCCGATTTCCACCAGGTTCCGGTAATAGATCTGGTTGATCGAATGGCATGCCGCGCAAACTTCGCTATAGACCTGCCAGCCGCGCTTTAACTGGGCCCGGTCAAACTTGCCAAACGGACCTTGGGTGGACCAGTTCCGCTTCGGCGGTTCCTTGCCCGCACCGGCGGCCAAGACATTGCTTACGCCGAAGGACACCAGAAGGGCGGCTGCGAGCGCTGTGATTAAAGTCTTTTTCATCTCTAAGCCTCCTTTGCCTACGAGCCCGTCACGGACGCGCTGATGCTCTCAGGCACAGGTTTTGTTGTTTCCCGTCTGCTCACCCAGGGCACCAGGATCAGTAGATGGAAGAAATACCAGAATGTGGCGATCCGTCCGACGGTCAGCATGATGCCTTCCGCCGGTTGCGCGCCCACATAGCCGAGAACGAAGCAGTCGGCCAGGAATATCCAGAACAGGAACATCGTGGTCGGCCGGTAATTGGCGCTGCGGACCTTGGAACCGTCCAGCCAGGGCAGGAAGCACAAAAGGATGATCGAAGCGAACATCAGGATAACGCCCGCGGTCTTGGCTTCGATCAGCACCGGCAGCCAGCCGTATACGTCGACAAAGTTGTCGGGGACGGCCCGCAGGATCGCGTAGAAGGGCAGGAAATACCATTCCGGGACGATGGCCGCCGGGGTCACCAGCGGATCGGCCTGGATGTAGTTCTCCGGTTCGCCGAAGAAATTCGGCGCGAAGAAGGTAAAGCCCAGATAGAAAATAAAGAACACGCCGAGACCGAACAGGTCCTTGATCGTGTAATAGGGATGGAATGGGATGGTGTCCTTATCGCCCTGGATGTCCACGCCGGTCGGGTTGTTGGACTTGTGGGTGTGCAGCGCCCAGAGGTGCAGGAACACCAGTCCGAAAATCACGAACGGCAACAGATAGTGCAGCGCGAAGAACCGGTTCAGGGTCGGGTTGTCGACCGAGAAGCCACCCCACAACCAGGTCACAATAGCGTCGCCGAAGAACGGCACCACCGAGAACAGATTGGTGATCACGGTCGCACCCCAAAAGCTCATCTGACCCCAGGGAAGAACGTAACCGACAAAGGCGGTGGCCATCATGGCCAGCAGGATCATCACGCCGATGATCCACAGCAATTCCCGCGGCGCCTTGTAGGAGCCGTAATACATTCCCCGGAAAATATGGATATAGACCAGAATAAAGAACATCGAAGCGCCGTTCATATGGGCATAGCGCAACAGCCAGCCGTAATTCACGTCGCGCATGATGCGCTCAACGCTGTCGAAGGCCATATCTACGTGGGCGGTGTAATTCATCGCCAGGAAGATGCCGGTGGCGATCATGATCACCAGGATAATTCCGTTCAGGGAACCAAAGTTCCACCAGTAGTTCAGGTTGCGCGGGGTCGGGTAATCGATCGCGCTGTGTTTCATCATGGTGAAGATCGGCAGACGATAGTCGATCCACTTCACCACGGGGTTTTTCCAAGCTGCGTCGCTCATAGTCTCGCCCCTTAGCCTATGCGAATTGTTGTGTCGGAGAGGAATGTATACGGCGGCACCGCAAGATTCTTCGGCGCTGGACCCTTACGGATGCGGCCCGAAGTATCGTAGTGCGACCCATGGCACGGGCAGAACCAGCCGTTAAACTCGCCTTTCGGCTCTCCGGACCTTTGTCCCTGGGGCAGGCAGCCCAGATGCGTGCAAATTCCGATCATCACCAGCCACGGGGCTTTCTGCACCCGGTCGGCATCGGTTTCGGGATCCTTCAGATCGGCAAGTTTGACGTCTTTGGCCGCGTCGATCTCGGCGGCGGTGCGGTGCCGGATGTAGATCGGCTTGCCGCGCCAGACGGCGGTAATGGCTTGACCCTCTTCGATCGCCGAGAGGTTCAACTCCGTTGAGGCGAGCGCCAAAACATCCTTGGACGGGTTCATCGAGTCGATGAACGGCCAGGCGGCCAGAGCCGCGCCGACAGCGCCCACTGTTACGGTCGAGACCAGCAGGAAATCCCGCTTGGTTTCATCGTCCGCGTGCCCCTGATGGGTAGTTGCTGCGTCAGACATGCCTTATTCCTCTTTTATCGTCCTAATCGTCGGCCATGAGCCAGCCGGATACTGGTAGCAAACTAATTCAATTGTCGTAAATGGGGGAATGTCGAAGAATTGTTTCCGGTCAAATCACCGGCGTCTCTCCGGTTCTGATCATCCCGTTCCCTCGCTGAGGATTTCTCCTGAATCTGTGTACTTGTAGGCGGCCAAGGTATAGTCCAGATTCTCGGGCTAGGAAAGTTAAAATCCACAAAAAAATAAAGGATTTCATGGATATGCGGCCCCGCTTGGCCCTTTACCAGCCGGACATTCCGCAAAACACCGGGACCATCCTCCGCCTCGCCGCCTGTCTCGGCCTGGGCGTGGATGTGATCGAACCCTGCGGCTTTGTCTTCAGCGACCGCCGGATGAAGCGGGCCGGCATGGATTACGTGGATATGGTGGATTTGGTGCGCCACGCGTCCTGGGACGCCTTTTTGGCCGCGTCACAGGCGAATCGGCGGCTGGTGCTCTTGACCACCAAGGGATCGTCCGATTACACGGACTTTGCGTTTTCGCCCAAGGATACGCTGATTCTGGGCCGAGAAAGCGCCGGCGTGCCGGACGATGTGCACGAGGCGGTCCAGGCGCGCATCGTCATTCCCTTGGCCGAGGGCGCGCGCTCCCTTAATGTGGCCCTCGCCGCCGCCATGGTGACCGGCGAAGCCTTGAGACAAATCAAGGCGGATTAGGCCGAATTTGCGGAAAGTAGATATATGACCGACACGATTGATCAGCAAAAAGAGGCCGCGACCGCCTGGTTCGCCCGGTTGCGGGACGAGATTTGCGCCGCGTTCCTGGCCATTGAAGAAGACGTCGCCGGCCCCAACGGCATCGAAGATATGCCCGTGGGCACGTTCGAACGGACCTCCTGGGAGCGTCCCGCCGATAACGGCGAAGAGGCCGGCGGCGGGGTGATGTCGGTGATGCGGGGCCGGGTGTTCGAAAAGGTCGGCGTCAATGTCTCCACGGTTTTCGGCGAGTTCTCGGAGCAATTCCGCGCGCAAATCCCTGGCGCGGCGGAAGACCCTCGCTTTTGGGCGGCGGGCGTTTCCCTGGTGGCGCATCCAAGATCGCCGATGGTGCCCATCGCCCACATGAACACGCGCATGATTGTCACTACCAAGCAGTGGTTCGGCGGCGGCGGCGATCTGACGCCTGTTTTTCCGATCGACAAAGACACGGCGGATTTCCACGGCGCGTTACAGGCCGCCTGCGACAAGCACGATCCGGCCTATTATCCGAAGTTCAAGGACTGGTGCGACGAATATTTCTACATCGCCCACCGTAAGGAAATCCGGGGCGCCGGCGGCATCTTTTATGACAATCTCAACAGCGGCGACTGGGACGCGGACTTTGCCTTCACCCAGGATGTGGGCACGGCGTTCCGGGATATTTATCCGGAGATTGTGCGGCGCCATATCAATGAGAGTTGGACTGACGAGCAGAAGCAGGCGCAACTGGTTAAGCGCGGCCGCTATGCGGAGTTCAACCTGGCCATCGACCGGGGCACCAAGTTCGGGTTGATGACCGGCGGCAACACCGAAGCGATCCTGATGTCGCTCCCACCCATGGCAGCCTGGCCTTAGGCGTTCGCCACCCGCCGCAACTCCGCCAGGCAGTCGTCCCGACCAGCGCGGCAGCCGCCGGCGATCCACCAGTCCTCGACCTGGGCCAGCAGCTCAGAGACGTATTTGCCGGGCTCGATATTCATATCCAGCACATCCTGGCCGCGGACCGGAAACTCGACCGGTTCCCACTGGTCAGCCAACTCCATCAGGTTCAGCCAGGCGTCGGTCTGCTCCCGGGGCAGGCGCGGCATGGTGGTCAGCCGGCGCGCCCATTCCAGCAGGCCGAGATCAATCACCACCGACGGTCCCAGCCGGTAGAGCGCGCCGCGCACAGTGTCCTCCCCGGTGTCCGGGTCCGGGGTCCAGGCGGGCTCCACCAGCGCCAAGAGGTGATCTCGCTCCGCATTCGATAGTTTCAGCCGTTGGGTGATCTCCCGCACCCCGTCGGCGTCTGTCTCAATCGCGGCCGCCAGCCGGCGCACCGGGTCGGGGGCGACATGGTCGAACTTGATGGCCGTGGTTTCCAGCCAGATCAGCCGCTTGAGCTTATCCAGGTGGGCGAGCTCGGGCAGGAAATGCTGGGTGATGCCGCCGTCCTTCATCAATTTGAGGGCGTCGTACTTGATCTCCGAGGCGAAGATTTTAAACAGCTCGACCCGGATGCGCTCGCCGGAGAGAGTGGCCAGTTCAGGCGCGTGGCGGATGCATTGCTGGTAGGAGAACTTGTCGTCGATCCGCATGCCCAAGGTCGCGATGAAGCGGAAGAACCGGAGGATACGCAGATAGTCTTCTTTAATGCGTTTCTCCGCCTGGCCGACAAAGTGGATGCGCCTCTCCGCCAGGTCCTGGATGCCGTTGCAATAGTCATAGACCATCCCGTCCGGCGTGGCGCTTAGCGTATTAAATGTGAAATCCCGGCGGAACGCATCTTCTTTCCAGTCCTCTGTAAAGGCGACTTCCGCATGGCGGCCGTCGGTTTTGACATCCTTGCGGAGCGTGGTGATCTGATAGGTCTCGCTGCCGAAAGCTGCGGTGACCGTGCCGTGCTCGATGCCCGTGGGGATGGCCTGGATGCCGGCATTTTCCAGCAGCTCGATCACCCGGTCGGGGCGCTCCTGGGTCGCCAGATCGATGTCGCCCACGTCGCGGTGCAACAGCGCATCCCGCACGCAGCCGCCGACGAACCGTACCTCCTTGCCGCCAGCTGACAGGGCAGCCAGCAGCGCCTTCATATTACCGGTCTCCATCCAGGGCTGAACCGGAATCTGTCCGCCGGCGCTCGACTCCCACTCGACCACCAGGTCATGCGTTTCCCGCCGGGAGTTGCGGGACCGGTTCTTGGCAAAGCTGCGCCGCCGGGCGATCAGAAACAGGAAGACAATGACGCCGATGATGCCGACGACCCATTTCGTTTGGACCGAGCCGATATCGAGAAGCGTGTCGAGGGACATGGCCGTCAGGCCGGACTATTTATACTGGCCCGGGACAACGGTGCCGTCCTTGAAGACCGGCGGCACGTATTCCGCGCCCGGTTCCGCCCCCAGCGTCGCCATGATGATCAGAGACACCACCGCCAGGACAAAGCCCAGGACCAGCACCCAGAACCAGTACCCTTCTTCCCAGCCGGGCATTTTGGTGTTGTTCCGCTTGGCGTCCCAATAGCTCCAGATCGTGTAAATCACGATCGGGGTGATCAGTGGCAAAATGATCTGAACGAATATTCTCATGCAGAACTATCCTTAGGGGTTCAGGCGCCGGAGGATATCCAGACACGCTGCGACAGATTGCGCAGCATACCGGCTGTCGCGCCCCAAATATAATAGTCATTCCAGGTAATGGCGAAAAAATGTCGCTTGGTGCCGTTAAAATCCCTGGCGTGCCGCTCGATATTGTCCGGATCCAGAACATAAGACAGCGGCGCCTCGAAGGCCTCCGCCACCTCGTGTTCATGCAGGGTCAACTCAAACGGCGGCTCAATCACGCCGATCACCGGGTTCACCAGAAACCCGGTGCCGACAATGTATTCGTCCAAATGGCCGACCACGTCGATCTGGGTTTCCACCAGACCGATTTCCTCCTCGGTTTCGCGAAGCGCGGTGTGGATCGCGTTCCGGTCCGTGTCATCCACCCGGCCGCCGGGGAAACTGATTTGGCCGGCATGATTGTTTAGATGGTCGGTGCGTTTGGTCAGCAACACGGTCGCGCCTTCGGGACGATTCACCAACGGCACCAGCACAGCGGCCGGACGCAAGGGCTTGTCGCCCCGGACAAAGGGGTTTCGGTCCTTGGGGTCCAGATCGCCTTTCACCTCGGCTTCCTCGTTGGAGCGGCGGCCGGCCTCCCCGTCATAGGCCTCCAACCGGGCCAGCACATTTTCCAGACGCCAGGTCATTCGGTCAGCCTGCCGATTTTGTAGAATTCCCCGGCGCTCCATACGCCGTAGACCGTTTCTCCGTCCAACTCCCGTTCCTCGCCCAGTTCCACCAATTGATAATAGACCGAGCGGGTCAGCCGGGCCTCTAGATTGTCGCGAACCAGCACGTACGGAGACGGCTCGCCGGTCTCTTCGTTATAAGAGATTCGCAGCGGATGGGCCGCATCAGCCTTCACAATTTCGTCAACGTTGGTGCGGAATTCCAGGACCTGATCGCGGCCGTCGCCGGTGACGTCCATCTCAACCGCTTGAAAAGGCACGTCTTCGACCACAATTTCACCTTGTTCGATGGGTGTAATCAGCCAATAGCGGCCCCCGTCATCCCGTTGAAGAACCGTCGAAAACAGCCTCACCAGTTCTTTGCGGCCTATGGGGCTGCCGTGGTAAAACCACGTACCGTCGCGGTCGATCCGGATATCCAGATCACCGCACAGGAAACGTCCGGTTTCAGGGTCGATCTTTTCGACGGAACGGCCCGAATTCTCCGTTTTTCCTGAGTGTAAAAGGGACGTAATATCTTTGATGTTATGACTCACTTTCCATTCCCGCTGCACCAAGGGGAGTACAGACTTTGTCAGAAGCAGTAAACGGCCAGGCCCCCGATGCCGGCCAGGATTCAGACTCTTCGAAACTCATCGCCGGATTGGAATCCATCGGCGAAAGTTTCCAGAAGGTCAAGGAAGGCGTCAGCCGGATCATTTTTGGTCAGGACCAAGTCGTTGATGAGACCCTTATCACGCTGTTGGCCGGCGGTCACGTCCTGCTCATCGGCGTACCCGGTCTGGGCAAGACCAAGCTGGTCGAAACCCTCGGCACAGTTCTCGGCATGGAAGAACGCCGGGTTCAGTTCACGCCCGACCTGATGCCCGCCGATATTTTGGGCTCCGAGGTCCTGGAAGAAGGCGAAAGCGGTCGCCGGTCGTTCCGCTTCATCGAAGGCCCGGTGTTCAGTCAACTGTTGATGGCGGACGAAATCAACCGGGCCAGCCCGCGCACCCAGTCCGCGCTTTTGCAGGCGATGCAGGAACGCCGTGTATCTGTGGCCGGTCATTACCACCAATTGCCCAAGCCGTTCCATGTCTTGGCGACCCAGAACCCGCTGGAACAGGAAGGCACTTATCCTCTGCCGGAAGCCCAGCTCGACCGCTTCCTGATGCAGATCAATATCGATTATCCGCATCTGGCGGCGGAGCGGGCGGTTCTGCTAGCCACCACCGGCGCGAACGAGGCCCGGCCGAAAAAGGTGATCGAGGCGGATGATCTGATTGAGGCCCAGCGTCAGGTGCGACATATCCCGGTGGGTAACAGCGTCATGAACGCGATCCTGGAGCTGGTGCGCTCCGGCCGTCCCGGTGAATCTGACGTGACCGAAGTGAACGAACATGTGGCCTGGGGCCCCGGCCCCCGCGCCAGCCAGGCATTGATGCTGGCGGTGCGCGCCCGTGCGGTGATCCAGGGCCGGCTGGCGCCGTCCATCGACGACGTGCTGGCGTTGGCGCATCCGACGCTCCGCCATCGCATGGCGCTCAACTTCGCGGCCCGCGCCGAGGGCGTCACCATGGCCAAGGTGATTGACACCCTGGCGGCGCGGATCGGCTAACGGATAGTCTTTATGACTGCGCCCATAACCGAACTGCACGGCCGCGCTGAACTCCTCGGCAGCAAACTGCCGCCCCTTATGGTGGCGGCGGAGCGGGTGGCTGCGACCGTGGCGCAAGGCGTGCATGGCCGCCGCCGAGTCGGGCAGGGCGAATCCTTCTGGCAATACCACCACTACGAGCCGGGGGATCCGGTGCAGCAGATCGATTGGCGGCGCTCGGCCCGCTCAGACACCGTCTATCTGCGGGAGAACGAGTGGGAAGCGGCGCAAAGCGTTTGGCTGTGGGCGGATTCGTCGCCCTCCATGCGCTATAGCTCTGGCAAAAACCTGCCGACCAAGGCGGACCGGGCAGAATTGTTGACACTCGCCTTGGGCTCGCTGCTGGTCCGGGGCGGGGAGCATATCGCGCCGTTGGGCCGGGGCGCGACCCCGACCATGGGCAATATGGCGGTCAGTCTGCTGGCCCAGGCGTTAAGCGAACGGGATGTGCAGGTGCCGGGTCAAAAGGTGAAAAGCCTGCCGCCGGTTGGGAAGCTGCCCAAGTACGGCCGGCTGGTCCTGATGAGCGACCTGTTCGAGCCGTTGGAAGATATCCACCAAGCCGTTGGCGTATACGCCGATCAGGGCGTGGACGGCCATATCCTGCAGATTATTGATCCGGCCGAGACGAGTTTGCCGTTCAGCGGCCGCACCCGGTTCGAAGGCATGGAGAACGAGGGCTCGGCTCTGATCGGCCGGGTCGAAGGTGTGCGCGACAGTTACCGCCAGACCTTGGAGGAACACCGCGCGGGGCTACAGGCCATCGCCCGGCTGGCGGGTTGGGGCTATGGGCTGCACGTCACCGATCAAACACCTGAGTCCGCGCTTATGTCGCTGTATACGTCTCTGGCCGCGCCCCAAGACCGGCATCGGAGGAACTAGATCCGGATGTTCGGATTAGGCGCCATTTCGTTTGTTGCCCCGGTCGCCCTGTTGGGCCTGGTCGCACTGCCGATTGTTTGGTGGCTGCTGCGGGTCATTCCACCGGCGCCGCGCCGAGTGCCATTCCCGACGATCAGGCTAATCATGAAGCTGGTCAATCCGGAAGAAAGCTCCGCCAAGACGCCCTGGTGGCTCACCCTCTTGCGCCTCAGCCTGATCACCGTGGCGATCCTGGCGGCGGCCCATCCGGTGCTGAACGCCGGCAATCAGCTGGAAGGCGACGGCCCGATGGTCCTGGTGGTCGATGACGGCTGGGCTTCGGCCAAGACCTGGAACAAGCGGCGAACGGCCTTCAATAATCTTTTAAACCAGGCGGAGCGGCAAAACCGGTCCGTGGCAGTGGTCACCACCGCTCCCGGATCGGCAGCCCAGGCTCGCGCCATGAATTCCCTGCTCAGCGCCGATGCCGCCCGTGAAGTGGTTCAGGCGATCCAGCCCAAACCCTGGGGCGTGGACCGGATGGCGTCCCTCGCCGTGTTGAATGATATCGCGGTCTCCGGACAGGCGGATATTTTCTGGCTCAGCGACGGGATTGATCATGGCTCGGCCCGGGACTTTGCCGATGCGCTGGTGCAAAAGGGCAATGTGGCGGTGTTCGCCGATGGGGGCGCGGACCTGGCCAAGTTGCTGCAGCCGCCGGTTTCTAACCAGTCGGGCTTGACCCTGAAAGCCACCCGTGCGGAGGAAGGTGGGTCCGAAACCCTGACCGTCCGCGCCCGTGGACAGGACGGCGGCGTGCTGGCGCGAAAAGCGCTGCGCTTTGACGCCGGCGAGAAAGAAGCCTCGGTTGAGCTCGAATTGCCCGGTGAAATTCGAAACGGCATCACGTTGATCGAGTTGGAAGGCGAGGCCTCAGCCAGTGGGGTGGTCCTGGTGGATGAACGCTGGCGCCGCCGGCCGGTCGGATTGGTCACCAGCGCGGACCCGAGAGGCGACCGCCCGTTGCTGGACGAAATGCACTATCTCGACCGCGCGTTGGAACCCTTCACCGAGGTTCGCCGAGGCATCGTCGAAGACCTCTTGAAGCGGGAATTGGCGCTGCTGGTTCTGGCCGACCCTGGCAAAATGTCCCGCACCGACCGTAACCGCCTGACCAAATGGATGGGGGACGGCGGCGTGGTGCTGCGCTTCGCAGGGCCAAGATTGGCTAACAACACCGATCCACTGCTGCCGGTTCGCCTGCGCAAGGGCGACCGGGAATTGGGGGGCGCGCTGTCTTGGAGCAAGCCCGCCCGGCTGGCAACGTTTGGGGAGAAGAGCCCGTTTGCCGGCCTGACCATTCCCAACGACGTACGGATCAACCGCCAGGTGCTGGCCCAGCCGTCCGTCGATTTGCCGGAAAAGACCTGGGCGCAGCTTACCGACGGCACGCCCTTGGTCACCGCCGAGAAGCATGGCTCCGGCTGGCTGGTCTTTGTGCACACCACGGCTAATCCCACTTGGTCCAATCTTCCGCTTTCAGGCCTGTTCGTCGGCATGCTGCAAAATCTGGTGCAGCTCAGCCAGGGCGTGGCCGGGGAGAGCGATGAACGGCTGTTGAAGCCGGTGCAGAATATCGACGGTTTCGGCCGGCTGGGTTCGCCGCGGGACGGCGCGCTGGGTCTTAAGGCGACTGAGTTTGCCGGGCGCAAGCCTGACCCGCGCCACCCGCCGGGCTTCTACGGCGACGGCACGGCGCGACGCGCCTTCAATCTGTCGCCCTCGGTGACCAGTTATCTGGCGCTCGGCGATCTGGGCCAAAGCGTTAGCCGGGAAGCCTATCAGGAGGCCAAGGAAACCGATCTCCGCGCCTGGGTGCTGACCACGGCGATGCTGCTTCTGCTGGTGGATATCATTGCCAGCCTGGCGCTGCGCGGATTCTTCGTCATGGCCAAAGTCGCGCCGCAGGTTCTGGTGATTGCCTTGATGTTGCCGGCGGTTGCGATGGCGCAATCAGTGCCGCAACGAAGCGCCGGCCCCGGTATCGATAACCGGGATTTCGCCGCCACACTCAAGGTGCGGGTCGCGTATGTGCGGACAGGCGACCGGCAGATCGACGAAACCAGCCATGCCGGCCTGGTTGGGCTGGCGTTTATCGCTAACAGCCGGACCGCGGCGGAGCTTGGTGATCCCGTTGCCATAGATCCGGGTACCGATGAGCTTTCGTATTTTCCGCTGATCTACTGGCCGATCACCGAACAGGCGGAGGTTATCCCCGTCGATACGGCGGCGAAAATCAACCGCTATCTCAAATCCGGCGGGACCATCCTGTTTGATACTCGGGATAGCGGCGGCTCCAACTTCGGCGCCGACCGGCTGGAAGAAATCGCCCGCAATCTGGATGTGCCGCCCATGCGCGCGGTGCCCTCCGATCACGTGCTGACCAAGGCCTATTATCTGTTGCGGGAATTTCCCGGCCGCTGGACCGGTAGCCGGGTCTGGGTGGAACGGGACGGCTCCCGCATCAATGACGGTGTGTCGTCGGTGATTGTCGGCGGCCATGACTGGGCGGCAGCCTGGGCGCTGGATGACGCCCGCAAACCGCTCTATCCGGTGGTGCCAGGTGGAGAGCGCCAGCGGGAAATGTCATATCGGTTCGGAATCAATCTGTTGATGTATGTGCTGACCGGCAACTACAAGGCCGATCAGGTGCACGTGCCGGCGATCATGGAAAGGCTCGGCCAATGAGCGGGATCACCGGCATTAACTTCGCCCCGTTGATTCCGTGGGAAGCGGTGGCCATTCTGTCCGGCATCGGGCTGGTGCTGCTGATCTATGCCCTGTTCCGGGGGGCGCGCGGCTCGTTCCTTAGAATGGCGGCGCTGGCGATCCTGGCGCTGGCGCTGATGAACCCTCATCTGCAAAGTGAATCCCGGGAAGGGCAGAACGATATCGCCCTGGTGGTGATGGATGAGTCGTCCAGCCAGAACGCCGGCAACCGGCGGGAACAGCTGCAGCAAGCCCGCGAAGAGGTGCTGGAGGAGCTGGGGAAGTTCAAGGATTTGGACGTCAGGGTGATCCAAGGTAAGGAAACCAAGGACGGCACCTTCCTATTCGAAGAATTTAACCGGGCGCTGGCCGATCTGCCTAAGGGCCGGTTCGCCGGCGCGATCATGATCACCGACGGCCAGGTGCACGATGCGCCACTAGCCGAGGGCGAGACCGATGAGTCCAACCCCAATGCCGCCAAGGCGCCCGAGCTGGATGCGCCGATGCACGTGCTGCTGACCGGCGACAAGGGTGAGCGGGACCGCCGTCTGATCGTCGAGAAGTCCCCGGCCTTCGGCATCGTCGGCAAGACCATCAAGCTTCAATTGAAGGTCGCAGACCGGCCGGAGACGTCCGCCGGTTCGGCGCCGGTGACCGTGCGCATTGATGGCGGCATCGCCCGCCGGTTCAATCTCCCGGTGGGCGAGTCCAAGGAAATCGAAGTGCCCATGGAACACGGCGGTGCCACGATAATCGAGCTTGAAGTGGCCGCCATGCCGAACGAGATGTCGCTAATCAACAACCGGGCCGTAATCACCGTTAATGGCGTACGGGATCGCTTGCGGGTGCTGCTGGTCTCCGGTCAGCCGCATCTCGGGGAGCGCACTTGGCGCAACCTGCTGAAATCCGATCCGTCCGTGGACCTGGTGCATTTCACTATCCTGCGGCCGCCGGAAAAGAACGACTTTACGCCGCTCAATGAATTGGCGCTGATCTCCTTCCCCATCCGGGAGTTGTTCGAGATCAAGCTCAAGGAATTCGACCTCATCGTGTTTGACCGCTATGTGGTGCGCTTTGTTCTGCCGCAGGCCTATTTCCGCAATATCCAGAATTATGTGCGGGAAGGGGGCGCGGTGCTGGCCGCCGTCGGGCCCGACTTTGCCGGTGTGCGCTCCATGATCCATACGCCGCTGGGCGAGATTTTGCCGGGCGATCCTAGCGGGCCGGTCCTGGAAGGCGCGTTTAAGGCGACGCTGACCGATAAAGGCCGGCGTCATCCGGTCACCGCTGGCTTGCCGGGCGACGGCGGTGAGAAAGACCCGACCTGGGGCCATTGGTTCCGCCAGATCGATGCGATCTCCAAGGGCGGTCATACTCTGCTGAACGGCGCGGAGGGCAAGCCGCTCTTGATCCTGGACCGGGTGGGCAAAGGCCGCATTGCCCAGTTCATGAGCGACCATATCTGGCTTTGGGCCAAGGGCTATGACGGTGGCGGGCCCCATGCGGAGCTGCTTCGCCGTTTGTCCCACTGGCTAATGAAAGAGCCAGACTTGGAAGAGGAAGACCTGCGCGCCGTGGTCAACGGCGATCAGCTCACCATCCTCCGCCGCAGCCTCGACCCGGCGGTGCCGCCGATCACCGTGACCCCGCCGTCCGGCCGTCAGGAAATTGTGCGGCTGACCGAAACCAAGGACGGCGCGGCGACGGCAACCATCAAGACCACCGAGACCGGGCTTTACCGCATCGAGGACGGCCGACGGCGCACCATGGCGGCGGTTGGGCGGCTAAACCCGCCGGAGCTTGCCGATCTCCGCGCTTCACCGGATAAACTGGCAAGCTTGGTGAAAGTCAGCGACGGCGGTGTCGCCTGGATCGCCGATGGGGTCCCCGATTTCCGCCGCACCAAGCCGGGCCGCAGCGGTGCCGGGCGCGGCTGGCTCGGCATGCATCGTAACGGCGCTTATGTGGTGACCGGTGTGCGCCAAATCTCGCTCATGCCGGCGCTTGCTTTCCTGCTGTTGGTGTGCGGCGCGATCATGTTCTCATGGTGGCGGGAAGGCCAGTAATACTGCCGAAATTCAGCGTGCGTTTGGTCACAGACCTGCGCCCAAATACGTCCTAACATCCTGGAACCGTTTACGGTTTTCGAAATTCATACATAGTGCTCCTATGTAGCCAATAGACCCATCCGCGGTTGGGAGAGGAGTAAGCCGATGCCGTTTGTCCGACGCGACGCCGAAGGAAAGATCAACGCCATGTTCCAAGGGCCCGAAGAAGGCGCCAATGAAGGGGTGCCCGCCGGCAGCGAGGAACTCCTCGAGTTCCTGAAGGTTGATGTGATGAACATCATCAACAACGACGAATGGATCCAGGCTGACTTGTCGTTCGCGCGTGTGACGGAAGACTTGATCGACATTCTGATTGAAAACGGCACCTTCTCCTTTACTGACCTGCCGGAAGGCGCGCAGATGAAGCTGATCAAGCGCTAGGGTTTGCGGAGCGAAATGTCCTACGTGCAGTCTCTGTTCGGCAGAGACGAGGAAAACTACCTCGGCGACGACGAGGGGCTGTTGTAGGGATTTTGTTCTCTTTAGCGTCGCCCCTCCCTCGTACCGTCATGCCCGAGTTGCGACCAATGATAATTGGCAGCAATTCTCTGGTATCTGGCACACATGAGATCCCCGATAACCGCTACGCGGGCTTGCCTTCGCTGCAGCGAAGCCCGGCTTCGCGCAGGCAGGTCGGGGATGACGACCTGGGAGTGGAAAACCTACCCCTCGCCCGTCCATCTTAGGACCGGGTTGCGGGCGGCGGAGGTTTCATCCAGCCGCCGGCGCGGCGTCAGCTTCGGCGCTTCCTTGAACATTTTCGCCTCGCCGGCTCTGGCCCGTTCGGCCAGGGAGCGCACCATATCCGCATACTGATCCAGGGCCGCCTTGCTTTCCGTCTCCGTCGGTTCCATCAACATTGCGCCGTGCACCACCAGCGGAAAGTACATGGTCATGGGATGGAAGCCTTCGTCGATCATGGCTTTGGCGAAATCCAGCGTGGTGACATCGGTGTCTTTGAGGAACCGGTCGTCGAACAGCACTTCGTGCATGCAGGGCCCGTCGAAGGACACGCTGAGCAGGTCTTCGAGACGGCTCATCAGATAATTGGTGTTGAGCACGGCATCCGATGAGGCCTGCCGCAGTCCGTCCGATCCCATGCTCAGCATGTAGGACAGCGCGCGGACGAACACCCCGAACTGACCATGGAAACCTTTCATACGGCCATAGGGTTTATTCTCCGACTCGCCGATATGCTCGACCAGCCGGAAACCTTCCCCGTTCCGCACCACGTAGGGCACCGGGGCAAAGGGGGCCAGTGCCTCTGACAGGACCACCGGGCCGCTGCCCGGACCGCCACCGCCATGGGGCGTGGAGAAGGTCTTGTGCAGATTGAGGTGCATACTGTCGATCCCCAGATCGCCCGGCCGGACACGTCCGACGATGGCGTTAAAGTTGGCTCCGTCGCAATAGACGAACCCGCCGGCCTCGTGCACAGCATCAGCGATGCGGACAATATCGTTCTCGAACAGGCCGCAGGTGTTGGGGTTGGTGATCATGATGCCAGCGACCTTGTCGTCCAGCCGGTCAATCATCGCTGAGACGTCCACCCGGCCCCGGTCGTTGGCGGGAATGGATTCGACCTTGTAGCCGCACATATGCGCGCTGGCCGGGTTGGTGCCGTGAGCGCTTTCCGGGACCAACACTCGTTCCCGCGCGTCGCCCCTGTCCTCCAGCGCCGCCCGAATGGTCATCAGACCGCAGAGTTCCCCATGTGCACCGGCGGCGGGCGACAGGGCGATCCCCGGCATACCGGTCAGTGTGGTCAGCCATTCGGCGCAGAGGTCCATCAGTTCGAGCGCGCCCTGAACCGTGCTTTGCGGCTGCAGCGGGTGCAGATCGGCGAGGCCCACGTGCCGGGCCATCTTCTCATTGAGCCGCGGATTGTGTTTCATGGTGCAGGAGCCCAAGGGATAGAGCCCCGCATCGATGGCGTAGTTTTTCTGGCTGATACGCAAATAGTGGCGCACCACCTCGGGTTCTGTCAGGCCCGGCAGACCGATAGGCTTGGTCCGTTCGGTCTCGCCCAGACGGCTCTTGACCACAGGCGGCTCCGGCAGGTCGACCGCGCTCTGGCCCGGTGAGTCCAGCTCGAAAATCAGCGGCTCTTCTATACGGAGGCCACGGTTGCCGGTGAAGGTATCGCTCATGCCAGCGCCTCCGGCAGAGCGGCGACCAGCGCGTCCATGTCTTCTTCCCGGGTGAGTTCTGTGGCGGTAACGAGACACAGGTCAGCGACTGAAGAGTCCTCGGGAAAAAAGCGCGACAAGGGCATGCCGCCCAGGATGCGGTTGGCGGCCAAGGCCTCAATCACCGGCCCCGCGGTCTTGGAGAGTCTTACGGTGAACTCGTTGAAGAACGTGTCGTTGATCACCTCGACCCCGTCGATGGCGTCCAGCTTGTCCGCCAGCATAACCGCATTGGCGTGGTTGAGCCGGGCGAGCTTGGTGAAGCCGGCCTCTCCAAGGAGTGTCAGGTGAATGGAAAAAGCCAGCGCGCACAGGCCTGAATTGGTGCAGATGTTGCTGGTCGCCTTTTCCCGGCGGATATGCTGCTCCCGGGTGGAGAGCGTCAGCACCCAGCCTCGCTTGCCGTCCACATCCGTGGTTTCACCGGCGAGCCGCCCCGGCATCTGCCGTAGGAATTTTTCCTTGGTGGCCAACAGTCCCACATGGGGTCCGCCGAAGCTCAAGCCGTTGCCGAGCGACTGGCCCTCAGCGGCGACAATATCCGCGCCCATGCTGCCGGGTGATTTCAATGCGCCGAGTGAGACGATCTCGGTGACGATCACGACCAACAGCGCGCCGGCGGCGTGACAGGCGTCGGCCAGAGGGGTGAGATCGCGCACCCGGCCGAACAGGTCCGGGTTCTGGACGATCACGCAGGCGGTGTCCTCGTCAATCAGCCCCGCCAGATGGGCCGGCTCGTCGCGATCTAGATCAACACCGGCGTTGACGACATCCAGGTCCAGGTACTTGGCGTTGGTGGCGGTGACATCGATGTAGTGGGGGTGTAAGCCGCCCGACAGAATCATCTTGGACCGCTTGGTCACCCGACAGGCCATCATAGCGGCTTCCGCGCAGCCGGTTGCCCCGTCGTAGAGCGATGCGTTGGCCACCTCCATCCCGGTGATCAGGGACACTTGGGTCTGAAACTCGAAAAGCGCCTGCAGCGTGCCCTGGGAGACTTCCGGCTGATACGGCGTGTAGGAGGTGAGAAACTCACTGCGCTGGATCAGATGATCGGCGCTGGCCGGAATATGGTGGCGGTAGTTGCCAGCGCCGATGAACGACGGTACTGACGACGCGCCCATGTTTTTGGCAGCCAGATCGCCGATGATGCGCTCCACCTCCCACTCGCCTTTATGGGCGGGCAGGTCCACCGGCGCCTCCAGAAGCGCGTCCGCTGGGACATCTCTGTACAGGTCTTCGATAGCCGCGACACCGATCTCCGCCAGCATGGCCTGACGGTCGGCGTCGGTCAGCGGCAGGTAGCGCATTAATCCAGGTCCGCGATAAAGTCTTTGTATCCGGCCTCGTCCATCAGGGTTTCAAGCTCCCCGGCATCGGACATTTTGATGGTGAAGAACCAGCCTTCGCCCTGGGCGTCGCTGTTGATGACGGCCGGATCGTCTTCCAACCCGCTATTGGCCTCGACGATCTCGCCAGTGACCGGAGCGTAAACCTCCGCTGCCGCTTTCACGGATTCGACCACCGCCGCTTCGTCGCCCTGATTGAACTCGGTTCCGGGCTGCGGCAGTTCGACAAACACCACGTCGCCCAGTTGTTCCTGCGCGTAGTCGGTGATGCCCACCTTTGCCACGTCGCCGTTGATCAGCAGCCATTCGTGCTGATCCGTATATTTCACTTCCGCCACTTGCTCCTCCTTTGACGAGTTAGGACTTTACGTATTGGTGTTTCACAAATGGCAGCCTGACCACGTTTGCTTCTAATGGCTTTCCGCGGATAATCAACCCTAGTTTTGTATCCGGCGCGGCATGGGCGGTTTTGACGTATCCCATGGCCACCGGACCTTCCGCCGTCGGGCCGAATCCGCCGCTTGTGACCTCCCCGAGTCGGTTGCCGGACTCGTCTACAATCTCCGTATGCGCCCTGGCCGGGGCCTTACCGGCAGGCTTGATGCCGACCCGTTTGCGGGGGGCGCCGTCCTGAATTTGCGCCTGAATGACATCCGCGCCGGGGAAGCCGCCTTCTTCCCGCCGGCGTTTGCCGATGGACCAGGTGAGCGCCGCCTCGACCGGCGTAGTGGTTTCATTAATATCATTATCGTAGAGACAAAGCCCCGCTTCTAGCCGCAGCGTATCCCGCGCGCCCAGGCCTGCAGGCTTTACCTTTTCATCGCCGCATAAGAGCGTCGCCAGTTCCTCCGCCCGGCTATTGGGGATCGAAATTTCATAACCGTCCTCGCCTGTGTAGCCGGAGCGGGAGACCCGGCACGGGATGCCGGCCACATCCAACTCTGCCGATGTCATAAAGGACATAGTTGTCGCCTCCGGGGCAAAGCCGGCCAATACTTCCGCGGCTTTGGGACCTTGCAGCGCCAGGAGCGCTTGGTTTTCGAGGATCTCCAGATCAGCACGGCTGCCCAGGGCATCCCGGATGCAGGCATAGTCTGTGTCTTTGCAGCCGGCGTTGACTACGAGATAGAGGGCGTCGCCAGTCTGTGTCACCATCAAATCGTCGATGATGCCGCCCTGGTCGTTGGTCAACTGGGTGTAGCGGATTTGATTTGTGTCGAGCCCTGAGATATCGCCGGGGACCAATTCCTCCATCAGCGCCGCCGGGTTGTCTCCCTTGAGGAGCGCCTGGCCCATATGACCGACATCAAACACAGACGCGTTGGCCCTCGTATGGTGATGTTCGGCCAGAATGCCGTCCGGATACTGCACCGGCATGCTATAGCCGGCGAAGGGCACCATCTTGCCGCCGGCGGATTCGTGCCAGCCGTGCAGGGCGGTTTGCTTGAGATCGGTATCGTCTCCGCTCACGGTTACTCCCCCAAAATGGTGTCCCGGCCGCGCCGGCGGTTGAACTCAAGCTGCTCCGGACTGAGGTTGAAGCCGATGATCACCTGTGTGTCCGGACCCCTGCGGTAAGCATCCAACGGAATGCTGACCTCGACTTCGCTGTCGATGACGGTCACACTGGTTCGGTTCTTGGGAAACTTGACCTCGCGGACAAAGGATTGTTTAGCATTGTCGTCCGGGAAGAATTCAGGAATTGCCAAAAAGTAAGGCACCTTCGCGCTATCCCCGGAAACAGACGGACCGCGCGCGACCTTAAAGCCGACCTTTAGAGTCACCACAACGCTCGAATACTTGCCGTTATCCCCGATATACTCGCAGGCGCCTTTGAAGCCGACCATGTCGGCTTCAAACATGATATCGGTGATATCGCGGCCCGGACCGGGACGGTATTGGGTGATCTTGTCCGCATCTTTGAGCATACGCACTTTGGGGCAGGCCGGGATTACCGGCTTTTTTCCGCCAAAGGGATTCAGCTTACCGGCATCGACCTCGGTCTCACAGCCGGTCAGCAGCACCGCCATAAAACAGACAGCGGCGACGGTACGGAGGTTCGATAACCGCGAATGCAAGATCACGTTTTGATGCCGCGTAATTGATGAGGCTAGAGCCGGTTGTGACTGCCGTCGCAGCGCGGTGAATTGCCGGTCTGCTTGCAGCCGCAAAGGGAAACGGTTTCATCCTTTTCCGCGGTGAAGACGTTGGGCTTCAGATCGTCAGTCTGCTTGTGCGCGCCGTCGCAGAACGGCTGCTTCTGGCTCAGCCCGCAGGCGCACCAGGCATAGCGTTCGCCCGCCTTCAGCTCGACGCGATAAGGGGTTTCTTGGGCAACAACAGGGTCAGTCATCTTGGCCTCCCAGATGGTGATATTCATAATTCGAAAATGGCCTCGACTTTAGACAAGCCGTCTGCCGCGGGCAAGCGCGCACACGGTAACAATTCCCGGATCGGACTAGTTTGAAAAGTCGCTGAGGGTGGAGGCCATTTTAGCCAGGGCCCGGGCGCGGCCCCAGGCATTTTGAATTGTTTCCGCGATGGCAATGCCTTGATTGAAGGTATTGGCCGCCCGGTCCTTGCGGCCTCGGCGTAAGTCTTCACTGGCGAGGTCGCTGAGCATCCAGACTTGGCTCAGACTGCTGCCGATGGCATCCGTCGCGTCGCGGGCCAGTTTCTCCGCTTTGTCACGGGCCTCTTTCAGACCTTTGTCGGAGAGCACGCCGGAGACCGACCACAGCATGAAAGCGCGGAGACGATCATTTTCAATTTCCTGGGCTGTGTCCACCGCCATGGGCAACAGACTTTTATCGATCGTGGTGCCGATTTCGATCAAGGCATGGGTCAGCTGACTGATGGCGTACGACCTTGCGTACGGAAGTTCGATGTCATTGGTGGTGTCCATGGCTTCATCGATAATATCCATGGCCTCGTCCAGTTTCTTTTGGCGGGCATAGGCGATGGCAATCCGTCCCAGCACCACAGAGCGATAGCGGCCCGAGTCAATCTTCCGGGCGGTTTCCATGGCGCTTTCCGTGTCGCCCGCATTGGCGAGGGACGTAGCCGCGCTCATCAGAACAGCGGTCCGGTCAAACTGACCGGAGACCTCTTCGATGAGCTTTAGAGCGCGGGTCGGTTGACCAATCTCGGAGAAGGCGGCGGCAATGTGGCGAAGCGCGGCGCCTTTCTCCAGCTTGTTCAACTGATCTTGCACCTCGGAGCTTCGAATCAAACCCTGCGCTTCATACAGCGCGGCTTGGGCGCTCTCCGGATCGCCGACCTTTTTGAGGATCACGCCCATCTGGGCCAGCACCGACACCTGGTGCAGTGGGTTTCTTAGGGTCGTGGCGAAAGCGACTGCCTGTGCTGCCGTTTCGTGGGCGCCGTCGCCGTCATCCCGTTTGAGCTGTATATCGGCAATCGCGGCGAGAGCCTCCATCTGCTTGAAGCGATCGGGGATGATCTGCACGGCTTCCAAGGCTTGTTCAATACGGCCGACTTGTGCATGGGCACGGGCGATGTCTCTCAACGCAACAATGATCAGGCGGGCATCGCCGATGCGGCGCACCGTCCCGATGGCGTCGTCGGTCAGGCCGGCCTTGGTTTGCGCCACCAGAATTTCACCGAAGGCCCAGTCCCGCAACTCGGGCCGATGGATGGCCTTGGCGCTCTCTATAGCCTCTTCGAGCAGACACTTTTCCTCGGGTTTGCGGAAGCACG
>JAYPHU010000005.1:43527-92936 GCA_038127535.1 Rhodospirillaceae bacterium
GCGCTCTCTATAGCCTCTTCGAGCAGACACTTTTCCTCGGGTTTGCGGAAGCACGTTCCTGATTGCGGTTCTGTTCCAACAGCTTATCAGTGACCGCACCGTCTACTTTGTGACCCAGCATCTGCTGGTACTTCTTGATGGCCTCGCCCAGGTCTCTGCTCATCTTGCCGTCGGCCAGGCCCTGGTAGAGGCCCATGCTCCGCAGGTGCTTCTGCACCCGCTGGGTCAGTTCATCGCCGCCCAGCAGCTCTTCGGTCATGACTTCCGGGAAATCATCAAGAATGGCCGCCTGAAGCGGCGGCGCCTGCAGAATGACGGCTCCAACAACCATGACGCCTGCCAGTCCGCGCAAGATCAAAGAATTTAGTCTAAATTTTTTCACCCGGATTCCTGCGTAAAATCGATCAGAATAATTTACGCTAAGCTGTTACAGATGATACCAAAATCCGATTTTCACCCCAACTAGCGTTATTACTTAAAAGCCTAGTCGATTTCGATTGTGAGCGCTGTGGGGACCATCACAGGTGACATGGTGCGCAAAGGGTTCGAAATCGGCCCAAGAATCCGCTAAAAGGCGCCATGGTCTCGAACACACAGGTCGAACTCTTCACCGACGGCGCGTGTAGCGGCAATCCCGGTCCCGGCGGCTGGGGATTGATCCTGCGCTGGAAGGGGGAAGAGAAAGAATTGTTCGGCGGTGTGCCCGACACCACCAACAACCGGATGGAACTACAGGCCGTGATCGAGGGGTTGCGGGCGCTGAAGAAATCCTGCCGGGTCACCATCTATACCGACAGCCAATATGTGCAGAAAGGCATGACCGAGTGGCTGGCTGGCTGGAAGGCGAAGGACTTCAAGGTGAAGGGTGGTGCCTATCGCGCCAATCATGAGCTTTGGCGGGAGTTGGACGACCTCGCCGCCATCCATGAGATCGATTGGCGTTGGGTGAAAGGGCACGCCGGACACCCAGAAAACGAACGCGCCGATGAACTGGCCCGTCGGGGCGTCGACGAGGTGCGCTAAACCAATTTCCCGCTAGGTTTCTTTCCGGTAGGTCAGACTTTTGATCACACCGCGTAGCGTGCGAACTTCCTGTTCGGTGAGGCTGGCCCGCTGCAGCATATTGCGCAGATTCCGTACCATGATGGGGCGCTTTTCCCGGACATGCATAAATCCACTATCATCCAGCGCACCTTCCAGGTGCTCGAACAGACCGAGGAGTTCGTTTTTGTTGGCTTGGCGGGTGTCCGGCGTCATGGTGTAACTGTCTGGCGTATCGTTGCCCAGCTTGAACCACTCGTAGGCGACCAGTAGAACCGATTGCGCCAGATTGAGGGACTTGAATTCCGGGTTCAGAGGCACGGTCAGGATTTTGTCGGCCAGCGCCACGTCGTCGTTCTTGAGCCCTTTGGCCTCCCCGCCAAAAATCACACCGGTTCCAGCCGTACCGTAGTCCCTGATCTCTGCTGCCGCGCCGGCCGGGGTCACCACCTCCTTGGTCATGTCCCGGTCCCGCGCCGTGGCCGCATAGACCCGGCTGAGATTAGCGATGGCCTCGGCGGTGGTGTCAAACAGCTTGGCGCGATAGACCACCATGTCCGCGCCGCTAGACGCGCTCACCGCTTTTTCGTTGGGCCAGCCGTCCCGGGGACGGACCAGCCGCAGATCGGTCAGTCCGCAGTTCAGCATGGCGCGCGCCACCATCCCAATATTCTCCCCCAACTGGGGGTCTACCAGAATGACAGCGGGCCCAGTCATGTGCGGGGACTATTGAGCCGCGGTGCGCTCGCCCGACGGCGCGGCAGAGGCGCCGTTCCGATAGAGCTTAAAGATGATGGAGTCCCGAAGCGCCTCGTAGGAGGCATCAATGATGTTTGCGGACACGCCAACCGTCGACCAGCGTTCGCCCTTGGAATCAGCGCTTTCGATCATCACCCGGGTGATGGCCCCCGTGGCGTCATTCGGTGTCAGGATACGCACTTTGTAATCGACCAGGCGTAGATCGGCGAGTTCCGCGTAGCGCGGTACCAGCACTTCGCGTAGCGCCGAATCCAAGGCGTTCACCGGGCCATTGCCCTCGGCGACGGTCATGAATTCCTCTCCGCCTACGTCGGCTTTGATGGTGGCCTCCGATAGGGTGACAATTTCGCCCTTGGCGTTCCAGCGGCGTTCGTCGATCACGCGGAAACTATTCAGCTTGAAGTAGTCGGGCACGTTTTCCAGCGCCCTTCGGGCCAAAAGCTCGAAACTGGCTTCCGCGCCGTCATAGGCGTAGCCGCCGAATTCCCGCTCCTTCACGACTTCCACCAGACGCATAACCTTGGGATCATTGGCGTCCACATTGATGCCGACATCCCGGAACATGGCCAGGATGTTCGACCGGCCGGCTTGGTCGGAGACAACGATGTGGCGCCGATTGCCCACCAGATCGGGCTCGACATGTTCGTAGCATTTGGGGTCTTTCTCTACCGCCGAAACGTGGAGCCCGCCCTTATGGGTGAAGGCCCGCTCGCCCACATAGGGTGCGCCCCGGTCCGGCGCCCGGTTGAGCCGCTCATCAAGGGAGTGGGAGATATGAGAGAGCTGTTTCAGCCCGTCCGGCGTGACTCCGGTTTCGAATCCCATCTTGAGGGTGAGGGTGGGCAATAGGGTAATCAAATTGGCATTGCCGCAGCGTTCCCCAAGACCGTTCAACGTGCCTTGAACCTGACGCACGCCGGCGCGCACGGCGGCCAGGCTGTTGGCGACCGCGTTACCCGTATCGTCATGACAGTGAATGCCCAGCTTCTCGCTGGGGATGGTTTTGGTAACGTCGGTGACAATTTCCTCGACCTCGTGGGGGAGAGTGCCGCCGTTAGTGTCGCACAAGACAATCCACCGGGCGCCGGCATCCAAAGCCGCCTTCAGACAGCGGATGGAATACTCGGGGTTTGCTTTGTAGCCGTCGAAGAAATGTTCCGCGTCGAAGACCACTTCTTCGGCATTCTTGCCAGCATGGGCGATGGAGTCGGCGATCATCTGAACATTCTCGTCGAGCTCAACGCCGAGAGCGACTTCCGCCTGGAAATCCCATGTTTTGCCGACGATGCAAACCGCCGGCGTCTTAGGGTCCAACAGCGCTTTCAGACCGGGATCATTGTCGGTGCTGCGGCCCGACCGGCGGGTCATGCCGAAGGCGGTCAGTTTGGCGGTTTTAAGTTGCGGCGGTGCGGCGAAGAACGTGTCGTCAGTCGGGTTGGCGCCGGGCCACCCGCCCTCAACGTAATCGATCCCCAGCGCATCAAGATCACGGGCAATGGCGGCCTTGTCTTCGGCACTGAAGTCAATGCCTTGAGTCTGTGCGCCGTCGCGAAGCGTGCTGTCGAACAAATAAACGCGGTTAGAACTTTGTTGGTTGGTCATCGGACCGGGCCTTTCAAATGATGAATTTTTGGGTCGAATGGGCGGAAATCATCCCCTGAACGCCCTCAGCCTGGGCTGTGTCGTTCAGGGGCGCCTAATTCGACGGGCCCCACCGCCAATAATAATCGCGGAAATCATGCAGGCGCTGCCGTTCAGACCGATGGTCTGCCGGTTACTCGAAATATGTTGTCGAACAGTCATACTGCGCCGATTTACCTAAATATCCCCAGGTTTGGTCGGTTATAAAGAGGCGTCTGGGTTGAAAGTCAATAGATTTGTCTTGTGGTTTAAACGGGTTAGAGGTTACGGCCTCTGGATTTGTTGTGGATTTGCAGGCATGTAAAGACTTGGATTTTACCCTTGGGATCACCATTTACATGAGGAAGGCTTGCGGACTGCATACGCCGCAGGCTTCAATATGTTGTATGAGTCATTCTGAAACCGGCATGCTGGACAAGTTTATGGACGGTCAGACAACGGATGTAGATGCCGATTTCGCCAGCCTGCAAGAGCGGGTTCGCGGCTCTAATATCGATGAGCAAACCCTATTGGCGACCGACTATCTCAACCATTTTAATGAAGTGGTGATGCTCCTGCAGATGGTGCCCGATATGCCGGAGATTTTAGACGAGGCCAAGGCCTGGGCGCCGAAATCCTACGAAGACCATTTCCGGGATAGTACGGTTGCTGACAAGGATTTGGCGATTGGGGTCTATCCCCATGTTCCCACCAATTTTAAGCTGGCTTTTGAACAAACGATTGATCAGCTGAATAGGTTGGTGGCGGTGGTAATCGACCGGTTGGAGCGCTTGATTGAGCAGAATGATCCGGATCAGCTTCGAATGGTCGCCACAGAATCAGCGCGATCAATCGAACGGTTGATGGATATTGCCGGCGGCATTATTCACGGTAGTGCCAAAACCATGTATCAGGCCGAGATCGACGCGCTGCTGCAGGACTAGGCGTCTCGCCGCGCCAGTCTAAAAACCGCCGCCCGCGACGGATCGTACTTTCTGAAAGATCGGCGGGGGCAGCATCGCCTCGGCGATAACCAGGAAGTCGGCATTGTCGATCCACCGAAGACGGTTAGAGAAGGCCTCCCGCCAATCGGCGGCATCGCGAATAAAAGTCAGTTCCTCAATGAGGGGTTCCGCCGACGTCTCCACACAAGCCAGATAGGCAAGTTTCCGACAAAATCTGTCGTCCCCTGCGCCGGGGAGGGGATGCGAGACATCGTCGGCGACGCGGCCGATGGAGACAAAATCCTCGACCGGCTCATTGTCATCCGGATCACCTTCCAGGGGGCTATAGACGATGACGAAGTCGCCCCTATTCAGCCTGTTGTTAGCTTCCCGGCCGCCGTCCCCCAATGAAATGACGCCGGCATTTTGCTGCTCCAGCGCCGGTTCCCGGTCTTCAACGGTGATCCAAAAAGCCATTGTTTTACTCCCTGGCCGGACAAGCGCCCAATTTACCCGTTTTTGTAAACTGATCAGATCCGGAAGGCGGCGAAGGCCTCGTCGGTGAATGTGACCCCGTGGCCCGGCGTGTCCGGCACCTGGAGGCAACCGTCATTGACCGTGTAGTCTTCGGTGAACGGATTGACCTTGAAGAAGTTCATATATTCCACGGCGAAGCCGCTGACATACGCGCCGATCATGGTGGTGCTCAATTCGTGGAGCAGGTGACTCGTAAGTTTCACACCTGCGGCTTCGGCTCGCTTGGCGATCTTGTCCCACTCCGTGACCCCGCCGCAGCGGCCGATATCGGGCTGTAAAAAGGCCGCGGCCTTGCGGTCGCAAATATCCTTGAAGCCCCAGTCAAAATAGACGTTCTCACCGGCGGCGATGGGGAGGGGGCTGTTTTCCGCCACCGTCTGCAAGTCCCAGGGGCAATCGGCTAGCACCGGCTCTTCCAGCCAGCCGACGTTATAGTCCCTCAGCCACGTTGCCGCCTCAATCGCCTGGTCGGCGGAATAGCTTTGGTTCGCGTCGGTGTAGAGAATAAAGCCGTCGCCCATTTCACGGCGTAACAGGTCGATCCGCTCCCTGTCCCGATCACCGCCGATCTTGAGCTTATAGGAGTTGATGCCGCGTTCGACGTGCTCCTGTGCTTCGGCGATCAGTTCTTCATCACTGAGGGAAAGCCAGCCACCGGAGCCGTAAACCTGTACGTCCCGGTCCGCGCCGCCCAGCATCTCAAACAGGCTTTGACCGGCGGCCTTGGCGGCAATGTCCCAGACGGCGGTGTCCACGGCGGAGAGAGCATGCACCCCGACACCGCCCCGCATCCGCGCCTTATTAGGCGACCATAGCTGCCGCCAGAGCGTCTCGGGCACTGTTGCGTCCTTGCCTAGGGCGAGCGGTTTTAAGTCTTCTTCCACATAGGAAACTACGGCCTTGGTGCCGCGCCTGTCGAGAGACATGGAATAGCCGAAGCCGTCGATCCCGTCCTCGCTGTGCACCCGGACGACCACCCAGTCCGCGCCGATATAGGTGCCGAGCGCACTGCGGATCGGCTTGTCGAAGGGAATTTCCAGTACACTGGTGGAAACGTCTTTGATTTTCTGCACGAATAGGCCTCCCAGGAGTCAGGCAGGCATTTGTCCACAATGGAACCGGCCCGCCAAGCTATTTTCTGTACATCGCCGGATTGGACTAGGGGAGATAGAAGCTAGGCCGCCAGCGTATGTGTTTTACCTCCACCCCGCCAAGAGGTAGATGTGGCGGATGGCGGGACAGCGGGACTTCTCCTCTTATTTCGGTGGCATCGGGCGGGCGCTTTCCAGCACCAACTACCGCCGCTATTGGTACGGCCACGTGTTCTCCGCCCATGGGGTGTGGATCTTCCACGTCACCGCCCAATGGCTGATGTTTCACCTCACCCATTCGTTCGGCTGGCTCGGCGCCGTCGGTTTTGCCTATCTGGCCCCGCTGTTCGTATTGGGACCGGTCGCCGGCGCGGTCGCCGACCGGTATGGCCACCGGCGGACGGCGATGATCGCCATGGTGCTGGGGGTCAGTATGTCGACTGCAGTCGGCGTGCTCACTTTGGCTGGACTGATGACGCCGATCCTGCTGCTCACCCTGACGGTGGTGCAGGGAATTTTTATGTCCTTTGATTTTCCCTCCCGTCAGGCCCTAATCCCTCAACTGTTGGAACGAAAAAACCTCGCCGCGGCGATCAGCATGAACGGGGCGACGTATTACACGGCGAGTTTTACCGGCCCGGCCTTGGGTGGGTTTGTGCTGGCCACCGGCAACGCCCATTTCGGGGAGCCGGGCGGGGCGGCCGTCGCCTACTTTGCGAGCGCCGTCGGCATGGCATGCCTTCTGACCGCGTTGATCCGGGTGCAGATCGTTAATCCGATGCCCAGCCGGAGGCGGGAAGGGGCTATCATCCCGGCGCTTGCCGCCGACATCCGGGCCGGGATTGCCTACATCATGGCGAGCCTGCACTTGAAGCTAATTTTGGCGCTGGCGGTGACCGCGGCGATGATGCTCCGGCCGTTCTACAATCTGATGGCGGGATTTTCGGAAACCGTGTTTCACCTGGATGAACAGGGGCTCGGTAACATGTTGGCGTCGGCCGGCGTCGGTGCGCTGATTGGCGCAGTCCTGTTGTCGATCCGGGGACGCACCCAGGGCACCACCAGGATACTTCTTCTCTGCGCCGTGGGCGCATCTGTGTCTTTATTAGTATTCGTGTCCAACAGTGTGGTGGCGGTCGCCTTCGTGGCCTGTTTCTTCGCCGGCGCCTTCATCGGCAATGTGGGCACGTGTGGGACGACCTTGGTGCAGAACGTGGTCGAAGATGAATACCGGGCGCGGGTGATCAGCGTCAATCTGGCCGCCTCCGTCGGCGGTCCGGCCTTCGGCACGCTGGCCATCGGCGCGCTGGCGGAATTCACCGGGCTGCAGGTGGCGATGGGTGTCGCGGCTGCGCTGGTGCTTTTAGTCTTGTTGCTGATTAGCGGAAAATTGTTGGCCAACGCGGCGGGGATCGAGGCCGATCCCGAGCCGGTCGAACTGAAAACCTAACCCCGTTTCCAGGTGGTGCCGTCCGGCCCGTCTTCCAAAATGACCCCTTGCTCGGCCAGTTCGTCGCGGATGCGGTCCGAGGTGGCAAAGTCCTTATTGGCCCGCGCCGCCGTCCGGTCTTCAATCAGCGCGTCGATGTCAGCATCGCTGAGACCCGCCGCCCCCTCCGGCTGCCACTTGAACCAGTCTTCCGGATCGAGTTGGAGGAGGCCGAGGAGATTAGCGGCAAACTTGATGTCAGCCTTCTTACGCACAACATTTGCTTGACGATCCATTTCCATATTGATGTTCAGGTCGTTTACCAATTCATGGATCATCGAAATTAGTTGGGGGGTATTTAAATCGTCCGAAAGCGCAGCAGCAATAACATCTGACGGCGTTTGATTTTCAGATGAAGTTTCGGAACTCCTTCTCAGCGCTCCATACCATCTGTCCAAAGCATCCTTCGCCTGCGCCAGCCCCGCCTTGGTCCAGTTGAGGGGCTGGCGGTAGTGGGTCATGAGCATGCAGAGCCGGATGGTCTCGCCGTGATGCTCCTTCAACAGGTCATGCACGGTGATGAAATTGCCCAGGCTCTTGGACATTTTCTCGCCTTCAACCATCAGGTAGCCGTTGTGCATCCATGTTTGGGCGAAGGTCTCCGGGCCGTGGGCGCAGCGGCTCTGGGCGATCTCGTTCTCATGGTGGGGGAAGACCAGGTCCACGCCGCCGCCGTGAATGTCGAACGTCTTGCCCAGATACTTTTCCGACATGGCGGAGCATTCGATGTGCCAGCCGGGCCGTCCATTGCCCCAGGGGCTGTCCCAGCCGGGCTGGTCCTCGGTGGACGGTTTCCACAGCACAAAGTCCGCCGCGTCTTTTTTATACGGCGCGACCTCGACCCGCGCGCCGGCGATCAGTTCATCCCGGTTGCGCCGGGAGAGTTTCCCGTAATCGTCCATGGACGGTACGTTGAACAGGACATGGCCGTCGTTCTCATACGCATGACCCTTGCTGATCAGGTCTTCGATGAGGGCGATCATCTCGGCGATATGGCCGGTGGCGCGTGGCTCCACATCCGGCGGCAGATTGCCGAGCGCCGCCATGTCGGCATGGAACGCGTCCGTGGTCCGCTTGGTGATCTCTTCGATGGGTTGGCCGGATTCCTGATGGACGGCGATGATCTTGTCGTCCACGTCGGTGATGTTTCGGACGTAGGTCACTTTCGCATCGGGATACTTGTGCCGTAACAAGCGCGCCAGCACGTCGAATACGATCACTGGGCGGGCATTGCCGATATGGGCATAGTCATAGACCGTCGGCCCGCACACATACATGCCGATCTTGTCGTCGCTGATCGGCTCGAACGCCTCTTTCCGCCGCGTCAGCGTGTTGTAGAGTTGTAGGGTCATCACACCAGGTTCGTGAAGCCGTTGGTGATCGGGTAGCGGCGGTCGCGCCCGAACGCGCGGGATGTGATCTTGACGCCCGGCGGGGCCTGGCGGCGTTTGTATTCCGCCCGGTCGAGCATGCGCCAAACCCGGCGCACCACGTCCGGATCGTGGCCGCGCTCAATGATCTCAGAAACGGCGCGCTCCCCCTCAATCAGGCACTGGAGGATATCGTCCAGCACGTCATAGGGCGGCAGCGTGTCCTCGTCGAACTGATCAGGCTTGAGCTCGGCCGACGGCTTTTTGGTGATGATCCGCTCCGGGATGACCCGGCCGGTCGGGCCCAGGGAGTCGCGGGGGTGGACCCGGTTGCGCCAATGGGAGACGGCAAAGACGGTGGTCTTGTAGACGTCCTTCAGCACTGAATAGCCGCCACACATATCCCCGTAGAGGGTCGCATAGCCCACTGACATTTCCGATTTATTGCCGGTGGTCAATGGCATGTAGCCCAGCTTGTTGGAGAGCGCCATGACCAGCATCCCTCGGACCCTCGCCTGGATATTCTCTTCCGTAGTGTCGGCCTCCAAGCCTTCGAACAGAGGCGCCAGCATGCCGTCGAAGGCCTGCATGGCCGCCTCGATGGGCACGGTGTCGTATTTAAGACCCAGCAGTTGCGCCGCTTCCGCCGCGTCGTCCAGGCTTTCCTGGGACGTATAAGGCGATGGCATCATCACGCACTGCACCTTGTCCGGTCCGATGGCGTCCACGGCCACGGCTGCGGAGAGCGCGGAATCAATGCCGCCGGACAGGCCCAGGATCACACCGGGGAACCGGTTCTTGCGGACATAATCGCGCAGTCCCAGCACCATGGCCCGGTAGATGCGCGCTAGGGTCTCGTCTTCCGGTGCGCCGCCCACGGTGTTGATCTCACCGTCGACGCAGGCCCAGCCGTCCCCGCCGTTCTGCCACTTGGTGAACATGATTTCTTCTTCCCAGGGCATGGCGAGGGCTTTGAGTTCCCGGTCCTTGTTGAGCACGAAGGAGCGGCCGTCGAAGACAAGCTCGTCCTGGCCACCCACCAGATTGACATAGGCCAGCGGTAGATCGCATTCCACGATCCGCGCCACAGCCAGATTGAGCCTCATGTCCGGCTTATCCGCCTCAAAGGGGGAGCCGTTGATCACCAGCAACAATTCGGCGCCGGATTCCTGTAGCCCCTCGGCCACATCGGGCTCCCACATGTCTTCGCAGATCATGACGCCGAGACGCACATCCTTGAATGGGATGGGGCCGGGGACGGGGCCTTCGTCGAACACGCGGTCTTCATCAAACACGCCGTAGGTGGGCAGCAAATGTTTGTAGCGCTTGGTCGAAATCTTACCGTCTTCTAACAGCAGCACCGCGTTATAGAGTTTGCCGTCCTCCCGCCAGGGCGCACCGGTCAGGATCGCCGGGCCGCCGTCGCCGGTTTCTTTGGCCAGCGTTTCGACATGCTCTTCGATCATCTGCAGAAATGCTGGCTTCAGGACCAGATCCTCGGGCGGATAACCGGAGACCGCCAGCTCGCCGGTGACCAGCAGATCGGCCTTGCCGACGGCATCTTTGCGGGCCTGGCGGATGCGTTCGACATTGCCCACGACATCGCCGACGGTAGGATTGATTTGGGCCAGCGCTATGGCAAGCTCTGTGGTCATAAAAATCGTCCGATTCGATGAAATTTCAGCGGTATGACGGCTCTTTCTCCGGCGCCAGAACCTTGGCTCGCTAAGCATTAGAGACTGCCCACGCCGGTGTCAACGCCGCTCCCGGCGCGCCATAACAGTGCGGGAAATCCCGTCTGGAAATTGACGGATGAAGCCGGTAAGAATATTCCATGGTCGACAAAAACGCGTCCAACGAATATTTGGTAGAGCAGGTGGTCTGCGGGGATGCGCCGGATGAGCGCGTGGCCCGAAGGCCCGAAAAGCTCAAGGCAGCGCCACCCCCGCCCGTATAGCCGCCCCGCCGCCACCGGCGAAGCCGCCGCCTCAGCCACAGATTTATCAAACTCCGGCAGCGCCGCCGCCGCCGGCAATGCCTCAGCCAATGCCCTCCCAACCTGTGCCTTAGGTAGCGCCTCAAGCCGCGTCGGCCCCGCCTGCCGCCGCCCAGCCCGCACCGCCAGCGACGGCACCCAAACCGTCCGGCTCGGTACAGGATCAAAGCCGCGTGCTGGCGGAGACCGTCGTGAACACGTTTACGGACCGGCTCAAAATCGAAGCGCGAAAGCGGGGCGGCTATTTGACCGTGGACGACATCAACCGGTTGACCCATGAGTTCGAAAGCAAGCGGGCCGACCTCGAAAAAATCTTCGAGACGTCTTTTGATCAATATGTACGGGCGCGGGAGCGGGCGGCGTTTGATCATGCCCGGCAATATCCCTTCGACCGGCTGATCGTGAACAGCTTTGCCGGCTTATTTGTTCCGGACCGGGTGTCCGATGACGGGGACGCCTGTGTGACCCGCGCGGTCCTGCCCGGCTTCTTTATCGCCATGGATAAGATGCTCGGTCCCGAGACGATTGAGGAGTTTCAGGCCAAGTGCCGGACCGCCGTCGGCCGGCTCAGCAAGGGCAATGAAAACGACTTCAATTGGGAACAGCTCTACGCCGACAAAGAGGCGCAGATGATCTGCCTGGACGCGCTGATCGCGTTCCTGCCCTATTTCGAAGACCTGGTGAAGCGCATGGATTGGTTCGTTCCGTTGGTCAACGGGGCTGTCGCCGCCGATGTGGATTGGGAACTCACTGAACCCGGCTTCTACAATCTGGTCGCGGAAATGTTCCTGCCCCTGCGAATGGCGTTGGGTGATACCGAAGACAGGATCGCGCTGGAGAAACGCAAGGGTGCGGTGGCGCTTTATGAACTGGATAGGCTGTTCGAGAAGATCGACAAAGTCCTGGAGTTTGTCGAGTACTAGGCGATATGTTCATAGGCTGAATGCACGCACGTCATCAGTATCTTCAATCGGATCCGCTCTAGAGAGCTACCGGCCGTGTTGCGAAGGACATCGAATCGGCCAGTTTTATTCCCAAGAAAATGTGTGTAAGAAGTTTTGCAGTAACTAGCTTGCCGTCGCTCCATTAAAAAATTGGCATTTGGCCTTTGATTTGTGTCGAAAATCCAGACCTCCACCCTTATTGAATGTTGCCCCTAACAAGAGGATGCTTCCATGCAGACGGCAAATGTCACCAATGAAAAGGTCTAGGGGGTGGCCCAGGCGGCAAAAGAGACAGGCATGGCGGCAAGCGAAATGCGGCGGGCTTTCGACTCGTTATCGTCCGAAGCGGATGTGCCCAGAACCCAGGTAGAGATTTTTTGGCGGAAATTCAAACCGCTTAGGACTGAACCATTTGAGAAAAATATTGTGGTAGACAAGGACCAACTCGATCTAGACGCCCAAGAGGCAATAAGAGCAGTGAGGGAGCGAACGACTCCCCTTGACCAAAACGGTCTTGATGTTCTTTTCGAAGGCGCCCGTTCTTTCAACGGTTGGAAAGACGAACCGGTAACCGAGGATCAGCTTCGCCAAATTTATGATTTGATGAAACTATGTCCAACCAGCGCAAACTGTTGTCCTTTGAGAATAAAATTTATTAGTTCGGCGGAGGCCAAGAAAAAGTTGGAACCCTTGTTGTCCGATACCAACCGGTCGAAAACGATGCAGGCCCCGGCTGTGGCAATTTTTGGTATGGATCTGGATTTTTATCACCACATGCCCTTCCTATGGCCGCATCGTCCGAATGCCATACCTGAACGAATGGAGGCAAATCCGAACCTCATTCAGCCCTGGGCAATCCGGAATGCTACTCTACAGGCCGCTTATTTCATTTTGGCCGTTCGGGCCATCGGACTGGATGCCGGTCCAATGCAAGGCGTCGATGCCGCTGGCCTGGACACGGCGTTCTGGAGCGGCACAAACGTCAAATCTATGTTCATCTGCAGCATCGGGCGCGGAGACGAAGAAACGGTGTTTAAGAAGTTGCCGAGATTTGCCTTCGACGAAGTGTGCGAAATACTCTAGGCATTCACCAGGGGACAGAATTTACTGGGCGGCTTTTGAGCCTGACACCATCGAAATTGGTCAAAAGAAACGCTTTCGTAAGCGATTCAGACGCTTTTGAGTGGATCGCCCACCTTCCAGAAAAAATAAAATGAGTCCCGGATCAACTTTGAGCCACCCAAATAAGGTGTCTTAAAAGGCGTTGCCTAAATTCCATTGATCTCTGAATGGCCGCAACTGGCTGAAGGAGGGCGATATTGAGCGCCACTGACCTGGTCAGCCTAAAGCCGGGAACAGACAAATCGGAATTTTGTTCCCAAGCACAATTTTCACAAAGCGAAAAACAGGGGTTTTGGATTTGGTGTAGGTATGCGCTCGCTGATATTCGATTATGCAGTAACAAAGAATCTGACTTAGAAAGAAACTAAGTCGTCGGGCGGTTTTTGCGAATATTGGAGAGAACATCAATGAGATTCTATCAAGATTCAGAGTATCCGGTGAGAACCGATATAGAGGCTACCCACGCATTGCAGATGGATCACTTGGGAAAACCGGGAACTTGGGGTTCTGGTGAGCAAAGAATTGCCGTTGCCTTGGAAACTCGAAAAACGTGTTACGAGGCAAAAACCCAAGAAGATTCTGAGACTGAGACTCCAGCGTGTGATGTCGAATTACCAGATTTTATCCGCGAACTAATCCGTAAGTTGGCCGTCTCACCAGCAGATTTTCAAGAAGACTCATATGAAGCTGCCAGAAAAGGTGGGCTCAGCGATGAAGAGTATGTCGAAATAGTTGGCATCGTATCTCGACTCACCGATATGGATACTTTCGCACGCGGTCTTGGGGTGCCATTACGCCCTCTACCGGCGGCAAAAAAAGGCCAACCGTCAAAAGTTCGTCCAGCTATAGCTCACAAAGAGCATGCCTGGGTGCCTACCGTGCCGAATTATCCCGAGGGTGGTGAAGATGCGGAGAAAATATATGGAAAGGAATATAAGCCATACATCCTCCGCGCTTTGAGTTTGGTGCCAGAGGAGATGCACCAGCATATAGCCTTAGAGGAAGTTCAATATCTTCCAATGGCAAATATCATGGTCAAGGATTACGAGCACCACGAAGGATTTACCAGGTTTCATGCGGAAACTATCGCAGGAAGGATTTCCGCTCTGAACGAGTGCTTTTACTGAACGTCCGGTCATGCCTGGTTCCTCCGTGAGAGTGGACTCGCTACCGATACCGAAATTAACCTTCAGGCCCTGATCGATCCTAAACTGGATATCGGCTTTCCGGGCGGCAAAGAGCTGTTGGAATTTGCCAATGCAATCGTTGGAGCAGATAGAGCCGCCCTGGACGACGCACGAGCTGACCTTTCTAGGGTTCTTGGACCTGGCTCTGTTTCAGCAGCAGCGGCTATTGCCGCCAACTTCACCAAAAATGACCGCATTGCCAATGGCTGCGGCATACCGTCAGAACTTAGGATGTTGAAAAATTCAAAGGCAATTAGGGGCGAGCTGGGGCTCAATAATTACCGCTCAGCGGAAAATACGCGACGGTGCTATCCGGATGAAATGTAATGACCTATCGATAGCGGCTAACCCTCTACGAGACCAGGGATATACTTGTTTCGATTTCAGATATGTTCTTTCAAATCTGCGCTCGCATAGATGACGACAGCTATAGGGGGGATGTCCCGTCTGATTATTCTTGTCACGTCCGCCTCCTATACCGCCCGCGGTATCTGATGGTGCCTGATCCATCAGTTTTGTCAGTCTATCGGTGATATGATCAAAGAGCCCCTCACCAACATAATTGTCCAGGACGCCCTCCGGGAACAAAAATTGGCGAACTTGATCATTTTCGACTTAGAGATCGAGAAACAAATTCAGCCGCTTCCTTTGTGGAGAGGTAGAAGCTAGTAGGGGGGAATCGGTTGATATCAGTGTAACAACGGATTCCCTCTAACCTTGCAAAGCCGTTCTGATGCATCCAGTCTGTCCTTACTTCACGTTACTCGTAGGAGTTCTGCAGGTGGGGCTGAATTCTGAACAAAAAGGAAGTTTTGGATGAATCTTGATCTTGTTGAGAAGGCCATGTCGCTCAAGCCTCTCCTGCGAGATCGTGCGAGGGACGCGGAGATTGCGAGGCAAACTCCGAGAGAAACCGTCGATAATTATATCGAAGCCGGCATCTTAAAAACCATTCAACCCAAGTGTTATGGCGGACATCAAACCGATTGGGAAACGGTGCTCTCGGTCATCATGGCGCTGGCGCAAGGTGATGCGTCTCAGGCCTGGGTCGCGGCGGTTTATACGATCCATGCGTTGGACGTCACGATGTTTCCGGAACAGGCTCAGGATGAAGTGTGGGGTGAGAACCCTGATCAGCTGATTGTCTCTGCGGTGGCGCCGAGTGGGAAAGGCGAGCGTACGGATAACGGCGTCATGGTGAACGGGAGATGGGGTTTTGTGAGCGGCGTGGCCCACGGAACCTGGGCGGAAATTGGTTTCATGATGCCCGATGCCAAGTCTGGTGAGTCTGTTCATCACTTGTGCCTTGTGCCGGCAGAGAACCTCGTTGTTGAAGATACTTGGCACGTCATGGGGATCACCGGGTCGGGCAGTCATCATATCTCCCTGCAGGACGTGCTGGTTCCTAATCATCGCGTCATTTTAAGAACAGATCAGCGGGCCGGGACGGCGCCTGGCACAGCATCTCATGACGATAGGATCTATGCGACGCCCTACCTAACGGTGCCGCCGTCCGTTTTGGCATCGGTCGTGGTCGGCGCGGCAGAGGGCGCGTTGGAGGAATATCTCGAGTTCACCAAAGCCCGGAAGCAGCAGGGTAATCCGGTCGCCGAGAGAGAAAGCATGCAATTGCGCATCGCGGAAGCATCCGCGGAAGTCGATCTTGCCCGCATGTTGCTTTTGCGCATTGCCGCGGACGCGACATCCGGCATGAGAAACGAGGGCAGGCTTTTGACAGAGATGCGCGCCCGGATGCGCCGTGATACGGCTTACGCGTGCACCCTCTCAAAGAGAGCCGTTGAACGGCTATTTGAGGCGTCCGGCGCGCATGGGCTTTATTTAAGTGAAGCTTTTCAAAGATTTTATCGGGACGTCAAAGCAGGCAGCAATCACATTGCTATCGGATGGGATCGGTGCGGCCTCACCTATGGCCGAGTGGCCCTGGGTTTTGAGCCCGGTCCTGACGAAATATAGGAATTCAGCCATGGCAGCCGATCGGCCAAATTTTCTTCTGATCATGACCGACCAACACCGTGCTGATCATATTGGAAGCTATGGCAACCAGGTCCTGCGCACACCCAACATCGATTCAATCGCTGCAAAAGGTTTGTCGTTCGACAAGTTCTATGTCTCGTGCCCGATTTGCATGCCCAATCGGGCGACCTTAATGACCGGTCGAATGCCCTCCATCAACGGAGTTATCACGAACGGCCTGCCGCTTCCCTGGAACTCGAATACTTTCGTAAATTTGTTGCGATCAGCGGGGTATCGAACGGCACTTCTTGGGAAATCCCATCTCCAGAATATGACAAGTCTTTTGGTTGAGGATTGGAACTACCCGCCGAAGCGGGATGGCATGGCGCCAGCAGAGGGGTTTCAAGAGGCGTATATGGATTTTAGACGGGGCGAACTCTATGAGAATGAGCGCTTAGAGTTTTTTGCCAAGGATCCAGGCCGAAAGGTGAACCTACCCTACTACGGGTTCGAACAGGTCAAATTTGCCAATGGGCATGGCGACTCCGTGGGCGGGCATTATGCCGGCTGGGCGCGCAGCCAATACAAAGAGTTCAGCAAACTCCTCGGGCCCGAAAACCAGCTTGCGGGAAATGACTATGTTGCGCCCCAATCCTGGCGGACCGCCGTACCTGAGGAGTTGCACTCAACCTCTTACGTTGAAAGGTCCACCATAGAATACCTCGAGGAACACGCTTCCTCCGGTTCTGATCAGCCCTTTTTTATCCAGGCCAGTTTTCCGGACCCTCATCATCCTTTCGTCGCACCGGGAAAGTATTGGGACATGTATGATCCTGGCGACTGTCCGGCGCCGGCGGCTTTCGGCAAGCTACAGAATGATCCGCCGCCTCTTCAGCGAGAGCTGGAGCGGCAATTTCAGAACAAAGAGCGAGTCATTCGGGTTGCGGCGTTCATCGCCAACGAAAGGGAGGTGAGAGAGAGTATCGCCATAACCTACGGCATGATTTCGTTCGTCGACGATGCCGTCGGGCGAATATTGGGCAAACTTACCGAGCTCGGGCTGGATGAAAATACGGTCGTCATATTCACCTCGGATCATGGTGACTTGATGGGTGATCATGGACTCATGCTGAAGCATAGTTTCCACAATGATGGGCTTATCCGGGTCCCATTTATATGGGCCGATCCCGATCGTGCCGATGAGGGTTCAAGAAGTGACTTGCTCAGCGGGACCATCGACATCGCCTCAACGGTACTGGGGAGAGCCGGGTTGTCGCCGTATCATGGGATGCAGGGGTACGACGTTGTCGGCGCTGTCCGCATGGGTACGGAGCTGCCTCGACTGGGCATCTTAGTCGAGGAAGATGAGATTCCCTTTAACGCCAATTGCGGCCAATACTTGAAAACCAGGACCTTTGTCACCGAGCGGTGGCGGTTAACCTACTGGTTGGAACATGAATTTGGTGAGCTTTACGACCATCAGAACGATCCGCTGGAATTGAACAACCTGTGGAATGACCCCGGCGCCGAGGCTGATAAGTCATTGTTGCAGGAGATGATGATGCGAGAACGCTTTAACCTGGACGAGATGGCGCCCAAAGCAGACTATTGTGCCTAGATAGGCATTAATTTGTTTCGACAATATGAGCGCTAGGCTTGATCCCTGATATCCCTGGCCAGGGACTCAACGAAGCCGTTCAGTTACGCGGCTAAAAATTACTCTTAGAGATAGGTCAGCCAGCGGCGCAGATCATCGGCCTGCGGATTTCGCATAGCGTGATCGACGATGATGGCGGACGGCGAGATCTCCTGGCCGTAGTATTCCTTGTTCAGGTCATTGCGGCGGACGATCGCCGCGCCTTCCACGGACATGCCGCCGAACAGGCCTTTGGCGTCCGAATAGGCGACGATGTCGGCCGCGAGATTGGTGGTGATGCCGCCACCGACGCCGGACCCCTTGGGTCCGACGGCGAATTCAACGTCCGCACCAACCTTGCCTTGGTGTTTCAGGATGGCTTCGACCGCGCCTCTGTGGCGCAGGATTAGGACCACACTGGCCCGCTGGCCGCCGAACTGCAGGCCCCAGCTGCCAGCGCCCATGGTGTAGAACGCCGGGTAGCCCCAGGTACCTTTTGTGTCGCGGGAAATCAGGACACCGTTGCCGCCTTCGGCGCCGACGAAGAAGCCGGCTTTATACACCGCCGGGAAAATGGCGACGCCCGCTGAGTCTTTCAGCATTTCCTCGAACTTCGGGAAATCGCCACGCTTTTTTAAGATCTCCAAAGTCTTCAGAGAATCCATGACCAACTGTTGCGACGTGGGGGCCTTGGGCGCGGAAACGCAACCGGCCAGCACCGCCAAAACGAGCACGAGGCCCGGGAAAGAATAGCGCTTTTTCATGAGCACCTTTGTGCCAGATTTTGGTTAACGGGTGGTTACTCGCCTTGTTGGAGCAAAAGCCCCTTTTCCCGCGCCACCCGGAACATATAGAGGAATACCCCGCCGCAGACCGCCAAGTAGACGATGTTCAGGCCGACCGCGCCAAGGAACAGGTCCCAATGGAACACTTTCTCGAACAAGACCGCGCGCATGCCTTCGAACACATAGGTGGACGGTAAGACCCAGGACAGGGGCTGAAGCCAGTCGGGCAGCACGGACACGGGATAATAGATACCGGTGATCGGGGCGATCAGAAAAATCGCAAACCAGCAGAGGTTTTCCGCGCCGAGGCCCAGCCGGAGGATTAGGCCGGACACCAAAAGCCCGACCGACCAGCCCATGGCCAGCAAATTGAAAAAGAACGCCGCCAGACCGACGCCAAGATCAAACACCCAGACACCAAAAAACGGCATGGCGAGGAAGGCTGCTGGGGTGACGCTGATCAGGGTGCGGATAAAACTGATCACCATCAGAGCGGCGATCATCTCGATGGGGCGCAGGGGGCTGATGAACAGTTGCCCGAGATTCCGCGCCCACATTTCCTCGAGGAATGTCAGAGACAGGCCCAGGTTGGAGCGAAACAAGACATCCCACAGCAGCACCGCGCTGATCAGCACGCCCGACGCCTGGGCGATCCAGGAACTGTTGGTCAGCAAAAACGTGCTGAGAAAGCCCCACAGCAACAGCTGAAACGTCGGCCAGTAGGCCAGGTCGAGCAGCCGCGGCCAAGATTTGCGAAGGACAAACGCGTTGCGAAGCACCATGCCCCAGATACGTTGCGCCACACCGCCGGTCATGGGCTCGCCTCCATGTCTAGAAAGGGTGCTGTCGGCGACCTGGCGATGTCGAGGAATACTTCCTCCAGATTCTGCCGCCCGAACCGGGTGATCAGGTCTGCCGGGGTTCCCTGGTCGGCGATCCGCCCGTCCTTCATCATTATGACTTGCGAACAAATGCGCTCCACCTCGGTCATGTTGTGGGACGCCAGAAGGATCGTCGCACCGGTACGATCCCGGTACGCCTTGAAATAACTACGCACCCAATCCGCTGTGTCCGGGTCCAGGGAGGCGGTGGGCTCATCCAACAGCAACAGCTCCGGCTCGTTGATCAGGGACTTGGCGAGGGACGCGCGGGTTTTTTGCCCGGCCGATAACTTGCCGAGGGGCACCTTCAAAAGGTCCTGGAGGTTCAATTCTTCCGCCATGGCCCGGACCCGATCCTTCACTCGCGACAACCCATAAAGATTGGCGTAGACGATCAGGTTCTCCTCCACGCTGAGCCGGGCCGGCATACCCACATAGGGCGATGAAAAATTCATACGCGGCAGGACGGCGTGGCGGTTCCGGCGCATATCCGTACCCAGCACAGTGATGTCGCCGGCGGTGGGGATCAGCACGCCCAGCAGCATGGCGATGGTCGTTGTCTTGCCGGCGCCGTTGCCGCCCAGCAGCGCCACTATGTCACCACGAGCAACGGAAAAATTGAGATCGTTGACGGCCGGCTTGCCGTCATAGGACTTGCAGAGATTGGCGACTTCGATGGCGGGCCCGATTTCAGGGCCGGCATCCTTCTGCGGGTCTACGGTCATCAGTCGTCGATCAAGTTGGCCGTGTTTTGCGAGCGCCGCCGCGCCATTTCCATCTCCCGCCGCCGATTTTCCTCGGCGATCAGGTTCTCGATGTGGCGGCCCTGGAACATGCTGATGCCGACCTCGTGGCCAAAGTCGACCGATTGTTCGTCGTCGCAGCGGCAGAGAATAACCCGGGACGTGCCCAGCGATTTCAGCATGCGCTTGACCTTGCCTTCGCCAACATCCTTGTTCAGTTCCTTCTGCCAGACCAGCTTGATCAGATCGGCGCCCAGCTTCTCGCGATTGATGAAGTGGGTGGTTTCGTGGGTCAGGCCGTCGATACAGATGCGGTAGCCCCGGTCTTTGGCGAATTCCCGGGCGAAAAAGAAGGCGTTCACGTCGGAAAAGATATCTACCTTCTGCAGTTCCACCACGACGGAGCCGCGCATGGCGGCGGTGATACTGTCGTCGAACACCATGAACTCGGGCGACAGCAGGGTGGAGACGTTCAGGTTGACGCTGATCTCGCCGGTGATGGGCTGATCCGACGAGCGGCCGAGCATGGCCAGCATCCGCCGGTCCAAAGTTTCGGTCAGGTAGTTGAATAGCCATTTGCTGACGCCCAAGTCGACGCCCGGCATCAGGGTTTCACGGAGATCGGGGATCGAAATGAACAGCTCGCTGAACAGGGGTTGGGGCGTCGCCTTGCCGATCAGGCCGCAGATGAATTGACGGCGGACCATATTGGTCATGTCCGCGCTTTGCAGCGCCTGGATGACCCGGCCCAGCACCCTGGGCGACAGGGCCTCACCCTTGGGCTTAAGCGCGTCCGTCGCGCCGCCGCTTTTCTCCGAATGCTCTTTTTCTTCGCGTTCTTCCTCGGCATGGATCATGGACCTGACCTGGCCCAGCATCTTGTCGTAGTCCCGCTCAACATTAAAAAAAGTGCGGAAATTCTGGTTGGACTCCTCGTTCTCCTTGACCAGCATCGGGTCGTCGGAAAACAGGAATCTCAGTTTCAGGATCGCGGTTTCCACATCCTCCTGCGCCTCGCCTTTGTAGACGAAGTAGATGTCCGAGTTCTTCAAAATGAAGATTTGGCCGAGCTGCATCTTGACCAAATAATCGAACGTGTCGGCGGCCAGGCGTACGTGATGCTCCCGCCGGTTCTGCGCTTCCAGGCGGGACACATGAACATGGACTGCGCGCCGTCCGGCCTTGTGCTCGTCGAGCCGGTGCAGGTAGTCGAGCAGTAGGCTTTCCCGGCTTGCGCCGCGCGGTGTGGGAGGTGTCGCCATCCTGTCCCCCTATGCCGCCCCGGCGTTAGTGGCCGGTTTCTTGTCCGCCGCCCCGCCGTCCTTTTTCATCTGGCGCTGCACCAGATTATCGACGAAGTATCCCTGGAACCGCCGGATGCCGACGCCCAGCGCCCATTTAATGGCGTCTTCGGAATCCGTGCGAGCGAGGATGAATCGTTCGGCGCCGATGGATTCAACCAGGTCGGCGGTCTCCGCCCGGTCTTCGATGGATTCGCTTTCAGTAAAGTCTCCGCCCCAGGCCACTTTAAAGAAGTTGGCGTCCAGATCGCCCGGATTAAACAGCCGAAGCGAGATGGGGTCCATCCCGTCGATGAGAACCCCGTAGCCCCGGTCATACAGATAATTGCGGGCGGCCCGATACTGATTGATGTCGGAGAATACATCGATCTGCTGAAACTCGATCACGACCTTGTTGGTGTGTTCCGCGACCGCCTCTTCGAAGGGGTGGAAGTCCCGGGACATAACAGTGCTGATGTTCATATTGATGCTCATCGTGTTGGGGAGCGATCCGAAATCCCGGGTCGACAGCGCGGTTAAAAGGCGCTTGTCGATTTCCTCGGTGAGATGCTGAAATAGCCAGGTATTGGAGGCCAGGTTAAACCCCGGCGCGATCTGGCGCTGCAGGGCGCCCATTGAAATAAAGTATTCCTGGAAAAGAATGCGCTCCATACCTTCCCCGCCGATGATGACCGCCGCCTGCCGGTTGATCATGTCGGTGATCCTGAGCCCGTTCAGGGAATCCACCGCCTTGGCGAGGCTGAACGGATCGAGGGCCTGTCCGGCAAATCCGGCACCCTGGCCGACGCCCGCAGACGCGTCCTCGGACGTGTCGAAGCCTCTATCGGCAGCGGCTGCCATCTCTTTTACCAGGATAGCGAACTTGTCGTAATCGACCTCGAACTCATACCAACTGGTAAACTTGTCCTGGCCCGCCGCCCGGCCCGGTTTGGCCGTCGGGTCGTTTTGGAACAGCCGCCGGACCTTATCGATGACATTTTCCACATCTTCGATCCGGACGTCCTTGCACATGAGGATCAGATCACCCGAGCTGAGCGTGTAGAGTTGGCAATCATGGCCGGCCAGCAACGTATCAAAGGTGCGGCTGGCAATCCGGATGTGATGAGGCTGCTGGTTTTGCGGGCGCAGCCGAGGCAGGTGCACCTGCACCGCAAAGCGGCCGCTTCGCGAATGCTGCACGCGTTCGACATGATCCCGGAGAGAGCTCTCCGGGGAACGTTTGTCGGATACGCCGCCTATCATTGACCGTTCGTCGGCCATCGGTACCTGTCCGTTGTTTTGACGAAGATTCTTCTAATCTCCAACCGTTAAAGTAAGTATAAACTCCCTTTTGATCCTGTGGTAAAGTGAGAGAAGGGGATCGTGACGGAAATTGAGATCGCCTCTGCCGCGATTTCCGAGGAAGCGGGGTATCTGCCAACTTGACGGCGGGGCAAATTGGCCCTACCACCCGATTCAGGACGATCAATTAAGCCTGGACTACAATGGCGTCGACAAAACGTATCCTGGTGACCGGCGGAGCCGGCTTTATAGGCTCGCATGTCTGCGAGCGGCTCGTCGCTGACGGCCATGATGTGATTTGTCTCGACAATTATTATACCGGCACAAAGGACAATGTTGCCGGACTAATTGGCGCAAAGAACTTCGAGCTGATGCGCCACGATGTCACTTTTCCGCTTTATGTCGAAGTGGACGAAATCTTCAATCTCGCTTGTCCCGCCTCGCCGATCCATTACCAGAGCGATCCGGTACAGACCACCAAGACCAGCGTGCATGGCGCGATCAATATGCTGGGCCTTGCCAAGCGGACCCACGCAAAAATTCTTCAAGCCTCCACCAGCGAGGTTTATGGCGATCCGAACGTGCATCCGCAGACTGAGGATTATCTCGGCAACGTCAATCCTATCGGCCCGCGTGGCTGCTACGACGAGGGCAAGCGCTGCGCCGAGACCTTGTTCTTTGACTATTACCGTCAGCACAAACTGAATATCCGGGTGGTGCGCATCTTTAATACCTATGGGCCGCGCATGCTGCCCGATGACGGGCGGGTGGTGTCGAACTTTATCGTGCAGGCGTTGAAGGGCGACGCGATCACCGTCTATGGCGACGGCCAGCAGACCCGATCCTTCTGTTATGTGGATGATTTGGTCGATGGGCTGTTTAAGTTGATGAATGCGCCGGACGAGGTCACCGGGCCGATCAATTTGGGCAATCCGGACGAGTTCACCATTCTCCAGTTGGCCGAACTGGTCGTGGAATTGACAGGCTCCAAATCCAGTATTGAGTATAAACCTTTACCGCAAGACGACCCCCTGCAACGGTGCCCGGATATCACCCGGGCGTCTAAGCAACTTGGCTGGGCGCCGTCGATCAAATTGCGGGACGGATTGGCGAAAACCATCGCTTATTTCGACAGCACGCTCTAACAGGTGTCTCCCGGTCCGGCGGTTAACCCGCCGTTGACCATTTTAAGACCACGATATCAACAATTTACCGCCGAAATCCGAGCGCTCTATGGCGTTTCCGGTTTTTGGGCTGTGATCGCGCGTCCGGATTTGACCCCGTTGAACGCCTGTCGACCACCGCATGTCTTTGTCCGGAGAGGGTTTCTTAACCCAAAAAGGACCATTTTGTCCCATTGACGCCCAATTATTCCCATGATATCCCAATTTAGTGCCTATGGGATTTGGGTGTCGGGAAGCTGCTTGTACGGAATCGGGGCTCTGTGCGGTGAGAGGCTTCCCATAACGTGTTGAGGCGGGAAATGGCTGCGCTAATCGGCAGGCATATCAACAAGTTTGATAAGAAGGGCCGGGTCTCCGTGCCCAAGCCCTTCCGTGACGCCTTCGCCCTGCAGGATTTCGCCGGCATCTACGTCTTTCCATCTTTCAAGTTTCCCGCCCTGGAAGCCTGTGGAGAAGACTTCATCCAACGCATCATCGACAGTCTCGACGATCTCGATCTTTTCTCCGACGAACAGGATGATCTCGCCTCGACTATCCTGGAGAATTCCCATCCCCTGGCCTTCGACCCCGAAGGCCGGGTGAGCCTGCCCAAGGCCTTGTTGGACCACGCAAATCTCTCGGCCGAGATTGCCTTTGTCGGCCGCGGCACCCGCTTCCAAATGTGGGAGCCCGGCGCCTACGAAGTCCATAACGTCGCCGCCGTCGCCCGCGCCCGCACGCGGGGCGCCACTTTGCCGCTGAGATCGCCCCGGTCCGGCGGAGAAGGAGAGGGCGGATGACCGGCCATATCCCAGTCATGCTGAATGAAGTCCTTGCCGGGCTCGAGCCCCGGAATGACGGCATCTATGTGGACGGCACCTTCGGCCGGGGAGGCTATTCCCGCGCCATCCTGGACGCCGCCGCCACCAAGGTTTTCGGCATTGATCGCGATCCCGCCGCGATCACCGTCGGGGCCGAACTGACGGCGGACTATTCGGGCCGGCTGACCGTGCTCGAAGGCTGCTTCGGCGACATGGATCACCTCATGCGTGAAGCCGGCGTCGACCGGGTTGACGGGGTGACCCTCGACCTCGGCGTCTCGTCGATCCAGTTGGACGAAGCGGCGCGTGGGTTCTCTTTCCGCTTCGACGGACCGCTGGACATGCGTATGGGCGCGGACGGACCCACCGCCGCGGATCTGGTCAACGGCACGCCCGAGAAAGAACTGGCCGATATCATCCATCATCTGGGTGAGGAACATCACGCCCGCCGGATCGCCCGAGCCATCGTCAAGGCGCGCCGCGAAAGTCCCATTTCGACGACCCTACAACTCGCCGACATCATCCGCCGGATCGTCCGCAAATCCCGCGACGGCATCGATCCCGCGACACGCACCTTCATGGCGCTGCGCATCCGGGTGAATGATGAGCTCGGCGAACTGGAACGTGGCCTTGCGGCCGCGGAGCACCTGCTGTCCCCCGGCGGCAGGCTTGCGATCGTGTCCTTTCACTCGCTCGAAGATCGGGTGGTGAAGGACTTCTTGCGTCAGCGTAGCGGACAATCGGGCAGAGGCTCCCGCCATCTGCCCGAACGTCCCGCCGACCAGCCTGCCCCGAGTTTCCGGCTGGTCAAGCGTGGCGCCATCAAACCCCAGGACAGTGAAACCAAGGCCAATCCGAGGTCCCGGTCGGCCCGCCTGCGCGTGGCGGAACGCACCGAATCCCCGCCTTGGCCGGATTCCAAGGCAGCTTAGGAAGGCGATGATGAGGCAAACCACCATCTTCACCATACTTGTCGCCGCGGTCATGAGCGTGGCGCTCTTCTATCTGAAATACGAGGTGACCTACCTGGAAGGCGAATTGGATGCGTTGAACCAGTCGATTGTCGATGACCGGGAATCTATCCATGTCCTGAAGGCGGAGTGGAGCCACCTGAATGATGTGGATCGGCTCAAAGACCTGGCGCAGCGATATCTCGATATGCAGCCGACCGATCCGGAGCAGATGAAGCGGGTCGTCGATCTGACAGAGGTCAAAATCATTGCCGACCCCGACGCGGAAGGAGGGCCACCCCGGTGATCTTCCAGCGCATCCGCCATCCCTTCTCTCCCTCCGCCGCTCCGGTTGAAGAGGGTGAGACGCCCGTGGTCATTCCCGACCGAGTGAACCTGGATGGTGTGCGCAAGCACGCTTTGGAAACGGGCCGCAACCGGCTCTTGGTGACCGGCGTTCTGTTCACCATGGCGTTCGTCGTGATTGGCGGTCGGCTGATCGATTTGGCGATATTCAGCCCTGCCGGTCTGCCCAAACCGCCCCGGCTCGCCAACAACCAGAAGACCTTGGAGGTCCGCGCCGACATCGTGGATCGCAACGGCATCCTGCTGGCGACCAGCCTGCCGACCGCGGCACTCTACGCCAACCCGCAACATGTTTTGGACGCCGATGAGGCGGCGACCAAACTCGCCAGGGTCTTGCCTGGCTATGATCAGGAAAATCTCCGGGCCCGACTGGCGAGCGACAAGACCTTTGTCTGGCTGCACCGCAATTTGACGCCCAAACTTCAGTTCGCGGTCAACGCCTTGGGCGTGCCGGGTCTCTACTTCCAGCGGACCGAGCGCCGGGTTTACCCGCATGGGCCGTTGGTCTCCCACGTTATCGGCATGACCAATATCGACGGCGAGGGTCTGTCCGGGGTTGAGCGTTACTTCGACGGCTATCTGAAGAACGCCAAGAAGCCGCTCCGGCTCAGCGTGGATATCCGTATCCAGTCCCTGGTCCGTGAAGAACTGTCGGCTGCGATGGAAGAGTTCGACGCCATCGGCGCGGCGGGCGTGGTCATGGATGTCCGCGACGGTTCCGTCGTCTCCATGGTTTCGCTGCCGGACTTCAATCCGAACGAGCCGGTCAGCGCCGCCGGCATCGCCGGGTTCAACCGGGCGACAAAAGGCGTCTACGAGATGGGCTCCACCTTCAAACTGTTCACCGCCGCCATGGCGCTTGATACAGGCCGGGTGCGGCTTCGCGATCGGTTCGATGCGACTAAGCCGATCAAGATTTCCCGTTTCACCATTTCCGACTATCACGCCAAGAACAAGTGGATGACCGTCCCCGAAATTATCGTCCACTCGTCCAACATCGGCGCGGCCAAGATGGCACTGGATGTGGGTACGCCCACGCAGAAGAAATACCTGAAGCGCCTGGGCCTACTGTCGCCGGCGGCCATCGAACTGCCGGAGGTAGGCTCGCCGCTGACCCCCGACCGCTGGCGCGAGATCAACACAATGACCATTTCCTACGGCCACGGCATTGCGGTGAGCCCGCTGCAGCTCTCCGCGGGTATCTCGTCACTGGTGAACGGCGGCATTCTTTTCAAGCCGACGGTTATCCAGCCAGAGAGTGATGTGCGCACCACCGGTATCCGGGTGATCCGCCAAAAGACCTCCAAGACCATGCGCGGGTTGATGCGCCTGGTGGTTCAGCATGGTACCGGCCGCAAGGCGGAGGTCCCCGGCTACCTGATCGGCGGCAAGACCGGCACGGCGGACAAGCCCGGCGTGTCGCGGCGCGGTTATGGGGGTCGCAAGGTGATCTCGTCCTTTGTTGCAGCCTTCCCGGTCAGCGATCCGCGTTACGTGGTGCTGGCCCTGGTGGATGAGCCCAAGGGCAACAAGAAAACTTTCGGATACGCCACCGGCGGCTGGGTCGCCGCCCCTGTTATTCAGAAAGTCGTGCGCCGGATGGTGTCTCTGGTCGGCCTGGAGCCGTCGGTTGCCGATGAAGTGATGCCGAAACCGGGTGATACTTTCTACATCCCCGGCAAAAAAGTCTCGAAGCGGGCGGTCAAGAAAAAGGCCAGCATCGCCGAAAACGAAACAGATAAACGCGTGAGAGATAACCCACGGCCGCGAGGGAGTTCTGTTGCGGTCAACTGACTTAGTGGTGGGAGTTGAATGGAAGGAGATGGAGATAGCGGACTCTGCTGACGCTGATATTACGGGGCTGACAGCGGATTCACGCATGGTCGAGCCGGGCTATCTCTTCGCCGCACTTGAGGGGGCGGCGGCGGATGGCCGTGCTTTCATTCCCGATGCCCTGGCGAAGGGCGCGCTCGGTGTGCTGACCTATACGGGCACGCCGCGTGATCGTGCGTCCGAGATTTGGCTGGCCCACGACCAGCCGCGCCGGGCTTATGCGCAATTGGCGGCGAGGTTGCACGCGCCGCAGCCGGAGAAGATCGCCGCGGTCACCGGCACCAACGGCAAGTCCAGTGTTGCTGAATTCACTCGGCAGATATTGGCGCACGCGGGCGTGAAGGCCGCGAGCCTGGGCACCTTGGGTGTGATCGGACCCGATGGCCGGGACGGCGGCAGCTTGACCACACCCGATCCGGTTGACCTGCATAAAACGCTCAGCCGGCTGGCCGGGAATGGTATCAGTCATGTGGCGCTGGAAGCCTCCAGCCACGGGTTGGATCAATTCCGCCTTGACGGGGTCCAGCTATCGGCGGCGGCGTTCACGAACTTGAGCCGGGATCATCTGGACTATCACCCGGATATGGAGACCTACTTCGCCGCCAAGGCCCGGCTATTTATGGAGCTGCTGTCGCACGGCGGGACAACGGTGCTGAACGCCGACGATGCGCGCGGTCAATCGTTGATTGAGGCCTGCCGCGCGCGCGGACAGGCAGTGATCAGTTACGGCTGGAAGGGCGAAGACATCCGCCTCGGCCTCGCCCATCCGTCCGCCCATGGCCAGACCCTCAGCCTGTCCATCGACGGTGATGAGGCGGAGATCACCTTACCTTTGATCGGTGACTTCCAGGCGTCCAACGCGCTCTGCGCTCTGGGTCTCGCCCGCGCCATCAGCGACATCACCGTTGCCGACGAATTGGCAGCGCTGGAGAATTTGACCGGCGCGCCGGGCCGGCTTGAGCGGGCGGCGCAGCTCGCCAATGGCGCAGCCATCTATGTGGATTACGCCCACACGCCGGACGCCTTACAGACCGTCCTGACCGCGCTCCGGCCTCATACGTCGAGGCGGCTCGCCGTTGTGTTCGGCTGTGGTGGCGACCGGGATGCGGGCAAACGCCCACAGATGGGTGAGATCGCGGCGCGGCTCGCCGATCAGGTGATTGTCACCGACGACAATCCCCGGACGGAGGATGCCGCGGATATTCGCCGCCAAATCATGGACTTCTGTCCCGATGCGACGGAAATCGCCGACCGGGAAACCGCCATCTTCGAGGCGGTCTCACAACTTAAAACAGGCGATCTTCTGGTCTTGGCTGGTAAGGGTCATGAGCAGGGCCAGATCGTCGGAACGGATGTTCTGCCTTTTGATGATGCAGAGGCGTCGCGGCGCGCGGCCAAGGAAGCGGGCGCATGACGACACCAACAAGTTTATGGAGCACCGCTGGTGCGGCACAGGCCACCGGGGGCATCTCGGCTGTCGATTGGAACGCAATGGGCGTCTCTATCGACAGCCGGACCCTACAGCCTGGCGATCTGTTCGTGGCGCTCAACGGGCCGAACTTCGACGGCCATACCTATGTGGCGGATGCGCTCGCCAACGGCGCGGCGGCGGCCATGGTCTCCAAACGGCCTGATGGTGTTTCAGATGACGTGGCGCTGTTAGAAGTCGCGGATACGATGAGCGGGCTCGAACAACTTGGCATCGCCGCGCGCGCGCGGACGGCGGCCAAGGTCGCGGCGGTCACCGGCAGCGTCGGCAAGACGGGGGTGAAAGAGGCTTTGGCCTTTCTGCTGAGCCGGCAGGGCAAGACGTCTCACAGTTTGGGCAGTCTTAACAATCATTGGGGCGTGCCATTGAGCCTCGCGCGCCTGCCAGCGGATGCGGCCTACGGCGTATTCGAACTGGGCATGAACCATGCCGGCGAACTGACACCGCTCTCTCAATTCGTCCGTCCCCTGGTGGTGATCATCACCACCGTCGAGCCTGCACATCTGGAATTCTTCGACTCGGTCGAAGATATCGCACGCGCCAAGGCGGAGATTTTTGCCGGACTTCAGGCGGGCGGGACGGCGATCCTCAATAAGGACAATGCCTATTATGCCATTCTGGAAGCCGAAGCACAGAAGGCCGGGGCCGAGATCATCGGCTTCGGCGAAGCGGCAGACGCCGAGGTCAGGCTCACGGACTTTACCCTGGATGCGGCCGGTGCGAATGTCAGCGCCTCCTTAAACGGGCAAAATCTTGATTACCGTCTCAATCTGCCCGGCCGGCATTGGGTGCAGAACAGTCTGGCCGTCCTGGCGGCGGTGCAGGCCCTGGGCGCGAACCTGGATCAGGCGGCGCAGGGTTTCGCCGATGTCGCCCCGCCGAAAGGCCGAGGCCTCAGCCATCGGATTTCACGCAGCGGCATGCAATTCACGTTGATTGACGACAGCTACAACGCAAGTCCGGTTTCCATCGCGGCGGCGCTGGCAGTCCTCTCCCGTTTCGGGCAGGGGGCTGCTGGCCGCCGGATCGCGGTCCTAGGCGACATGTTGGAGCTCGGCGACGAATCTCCGGACCTACACAAGGGTCTCGCCGAACCGATCGCCGCCAATACCATTGATCTGGTTTATGCCGCCGGCGACCGCATGAAGGACCTCTTCGACGTTCTGCCGGATCGGGTCCGGGGCGGATGGGCCACAGGTTCGGCCGAATTGCTTTCCCAATTGGAAGGCGAACTGCAGGACGGCGACGTGGTGCTGGTCAAAGGTTCGGCCGGGGCCCGGATGGGGCTTGTCGTCGATGCGTTGTTGGCCGGTCAAGAAGAAGCGGGGGCTCAAGAGACGGATCATGTTCTTTAACACACTTGCCCAATATGCCGATCAGATCGCCGCGTTTAACGTGTTCCGCTACATCACGTTCCGGACCGGTGGCGCCATGTTCACCGCGCTGATCGTCAGTTTTATCTGTGGCCCGATCATAATCCGCATGCTCCGCAACCGGCAGAAAGGCGGCCAGCCGATCCGCGAGGACGGGCCCGAGAGCCATCTGATCACCAAGGCCGGCACGCCCACAATGGGCGGGTTCATGATCCTGTTGGCGCTGGTCGTTTCGACCCTGCTTTGGGCTGATTTGCACAATGGGTACGTCTGGGCGGCGCTCGGCGTGACTGTCGGGTACGGCCTGATCGGCTTTATCGACGACTATATTAAAGTCAGCCGGCGGGACAGCAATGGTCTGCCCGGCAAGCTCAAGCTTCTCCTCCAAGTCGTGATCGCCGTGGTCGCGACCCTATGGATCATGAGCCTGACGCGGGAGCCGTTGGCGACCTCGCTGGCTATGCCGTTCTTTAAGACCGTGCTGATTGATCTGAGCTGGTTCTTTGTCGCCTTCGCCGCCTTTGTCATGGTCGGTGCGTCCAATGCGGTGAACCTGACCGACGGATTAGACGGGCTGGCCATCGGGCCCGTGATGATCGCCGCGGGCGTATTCGCGATCATTGCCTACCTGATCGGCAACTCGGTCTTCTCAAACTACCTGCAGGTTCATTATGTGCCCGGTGCCGGCGAACTGTCCGTCTTTTGCGGCGCGCTGGTCGGCGCCGGCCTGGGCTTCCTTTGGTTCAACGCGCCACCGGCTATGGTGTTTATGGGCGACACGGGCTCGCTTTCCATGGGCGGGGCCCTGGGTGCGGTTAGTGTGATCACCAAGCACGAACTGGTACTGGCCATCGTCGGTGGCCTGTTCGTGCTGGAAACCGTTTCGGTGATCGTTCAGGTGGCATCGTTCAAGTTAACCGGCAAGCGGGTGTTTCAGATGGCGCCCCTGCATCACCATTTCGAAAAGAAAGGCTGGGCCGAGCCCACCATCGTTATTCGTTTTTGGATCATCGCCTCAATCCTGGCTCTGTTCGGGCTGGCGACGTTGAAGCTGCGGTAGGAAGATCGATGATCGACGTTACCGCCTTTAAGGATCAGACGGTCGCTGTGATGGGCCTCGGCAAGTCCGGCCTGTCGGCGGCCCGCGCGCTGGCGTCCGGCGGAGCCAACGTCTGGGCTTGGGACGATGGCGAGGCGCGGCGGAACGAAGCGGCGAACAATGGCGTGTCTCTGGCCGATCTTTATCAGGCCGACTGGTCCAAGGTCGAGACACTGGTCCTGAGTCCCGGCATTCCCCACACCTATCCCGAACCTCACGCTATAGCGGCGAAGGCGAAGGAAAGCGACGCGGAGATTATCTGCGACGTCGACCTGCTGGCGCGCACGGTTCAAGACGCGCGCTATGTCGGCATCACCGGCACCAACGGAAAATCCACCACCACGGCGCTGATCGGTCAAATTCTCAAAGCCGCCGGCCGGCCGGTGGAGATCGGTGGGAACTACGGCATTCCGGCGCTGGAACTGGAGCCGCTTACCGGCGACGGCACCTACGTCTTGGAGCTGTCCTCGTATCAGTTGGAACGTGTGCCCTCCATCGCCCTCGATGTGGCAATCCTCCTGAACATAACACCCGATCATTTGAACCGGCACGGCGGTATGGACGGTTATGTGGCCGCCAAGAAGGTCATCTTTGACCGGGCCGAGGACGATGGCCAGGCGATCATCGGCATGGAAGACGCCAACTGCCGGGGGCTGAGTTTAGAGATGATGGTTTCCGACGCATTCCAGGGCGGCAAGAACCTCACGCCCATTTCCGGCAGCGCCAGGACGCCCGGCGGCGTCTATGTCGAGAACGGGACCCTGATTGATGATCTGGACTATGGCCAGACCAAGATCATGGACATGACCGGTCTGCCGGCATTGCCCGGCAACCACAATTGGCAGAACGCGGCGGCCGCCTATGCCACCGCCAAGGTCGCCGGCATTAGTGCAGAGACCATCGCCTGCGCCATCCAAAGTTTCGCGGGACTTGCTCATCGCCAGGAGCTGATCCGCACCATCGGCAGGGTTACTTATATTAATGACAGCAAGGGCACCAATACCGAAGCTGCGTCCCGCGCTCTGGCCTGTTATGAGGACATCCACTGGATCGCCGGCGGCGAATTCAAGGAAGAAAACCTGGACGCCCTGGCGGAAGAGTTGGGCCGGGTGAGCAAGGCCTATCTGATCGGCGAGGCGACGGAGACCTTCGCCAGGCTTCTCCAAGGCAAAGCAGAGGCAGAGGTTTGCGGCGATCTCGAAACGGCGCTCGCCAAGGCCCATGAAAATGCACAGGCGTCAGGCGGCCGCGCTAAGGTTCTCTTGTCGCCGGCCTGCGCGTCCTTCGATCAGTTTGAGAACTTCGAGGCGCGGGGCGACGCCTTCCGCGAGATGGTGGAGGCGCTGTCATGACCGCCTTCTCCCGCACCGATATCAGCCTCCTGGGCCGCTGGTGGTGGACCGTTGATCGGTGGATGATCGCCGCTCTGATCGCCATCATTGCCGCCGGGGCCATCCTGGCGCTGGCCGCCAGCCCACCGGTGGCCGAACGGCTCAATCTCGACACCTTCTACTTTGCGCGCCGGCATTTAGTGGTGATACCGATCGCCTTGGTCGGCATACTCGCCATTTCGCTGCTGGACCGGCAAGGGGTCAAACGGCTGGCGGTGGTCGTCTTCGCCGGCGGGATAGCGTTAACCGCTGTCACGCTGATCAGCGGCGCCGAGATCAAGGGCGCGACCCGTTGGATCAGCCTTGGCGGCTTCTCCCTGCAGCCCAGCGAATTCGTGAAGCCGGGCTTTGCCGTGATAGCCGCCTGGATGTTCGCCGAGTGGCGGCTGAAGGAGGGCTTTCCCGGCTATTTGGTGTCGGTCGGGCTCTATGCGTTGGTGGTGACCTTGCTATTGATGCAGCCGGATGTGGGCATGGCGATCCTGGTGTCGCTGGTCTGGGGCGTGCAGTTCTTCCTTGCCGGGCTGCCCATGTTCCTGGTGATGGCCATCGGCGTCATGTTTATTGCCGGCGGGTTCGTCGCCTATTTCAATTTCGATCACGTCCACCTCCGGATCAATCGGTTCTTCGATCCGGCGGGCAGCGAAGCCTATCAGGTTTCCCTCTCGTTGGAGGCCTTTCAGAACGGCGGTCTGTTCGGCCGGGGCCCCGGCGAGGGCCACGTGAAAGAGGTTCTGCCTGACGCCCACGCGGACTTTATCTTCGCCGTCGCCGGGGAAGAATTCGGCCTGATCGCCGGGCTGCTGATCGTTGCGCTGTTCGCCTTTGTGGTGCTGCGTGGCTTCGCCAAGGCGTTCAAGGAAACGGACCTGTTCGTGCAGTTGGCGGTGGTCGGGCTGCTGGTTCAGTTCGGCCTGCAGGCCATCATCAACATGGCGTCGAGCCTGAATCTCATGCCCACCAAAGGTATGACCCTGCCGTTCATTTCCTACGGCGGGTCATCCATGATAGCCCTGGCCATCGGCATGGGCATGGTGCTGGCGTTGACCCGGGAACGGCCGGGCGGCACGGGCGCATGGCGGGGACAGACATGAACGGCTCCTCCCATCCCAGTGGACCTTTGATCATCCTTGCCGCCGGCGGAACCGGCGGTCATGTGTTCCCGGCCGAGGCTTTGGCGGCGGAACTGAGCAACCGTGGGTGCCGGTTGGCGTTGGTCACCGATCGGCGTGGCGGCGACCTGGGCGGGCGCTTGGGTGAGTTGGAAACTCATCGGGTGCGGGCCGGCGGCGTTGCCGGCAAGGGTCCGTTCGCGAAAGTCATGAGCGTGGGCGAGCTCGCGGTCGGTACGCTGCAGGCGCGCCAGCTCTTGTCAAAATTGTCGCCCTCCGCCGTGGTCGGTTTCGGCGGATATGCGTCCGTCCCCGCCATGCTGGCAGCGGTAAATCTGAAACTTAAGACCGCGCTGCATGAACAGAACGCCGTGCTGGGCCGGGCCAACAGACTGCTGGCCGGTCGGGTTGGCCGGATCGCGACGTCTTTTGAGAAAGTCAGCTCCATCCCGGAAAAGGCGCAGCAGAACGTCGTGCGCACGGGCATGCCGGTGCGGCCCAATGTGGTCAGCTTACGCGAAACGCCGTATCCGCCGATCTCGGCCGATGCACCGATCAGAGTGCTGGTGTTCGGTGGGTCTCAAGGCGCGACCATCTTCTCCCGCGTGCTGCCGGATGCACTGGCGCAACTGGGCGAGGGTTTCCGGGAACGGCTGTTTATTACGCAACAATGCCGCGCCGAGGATTATGCCGGGCTCAAAGACGCCTATGACCGCATGGGTGTGCCGACGGAGATCGGCACCTTCTTCAATGACCTGCCCGAGCGCATGGCCGCGTCCCACCTGGTGATTTGCCGGTCCGGCGCGTCATCCGTGGGCGAGCTGACCACGATCGGCCGCCCAGCCATCCTGGTGCCGTACCCCCACGCCATCGACGATCATCAGACCGCGAACGCATATGCCGTGGACGAAGCCGGGGGCGGCTGGCTGATACCGGATGACGCGTTCACGCCGGACAGTCTGGCGACTCGCTTGAATTCTTTGATCGATATGCCCCGCGCCCTGGAAAATGCAGCCGCCGGGGCGAAGCGGGTGGGCAGTCCCGACGCCGCCGGCAGACTGGCCGACATGGTTGCCGGGTTGTTGCCGACCAACGGCGATCCCGAGATGGAACGGGAGGCGGCATGAGAACCCTTCCCCTTAATCTCGGCACCATTCATTTCGTCGGCATCGGCGGGATCGGCATGAGCGGCATCGCCGAAGTGCTGCACAATCTCGGCTATTCTATTCAAGGCAGCGACATTGCCGAAGGGCCGAACGTCCAGCGGCTGCGCGCCATGGGGATCGATGTGTTGGTCGGCCACGCGGAAGATAATCTTGGTGAGGCCCGGGTGGTGGTGATCTCGTCCGCTGTTAAACAAGACAATCCGGAGGTGGAGGCCGCCCGTCAGCGGCTCATGCCGGTCGTGCGCCGCGCAGAAATGCTGGCCGAACTGATGCGGCTCAAATGGTCGGTCGCCGTCGGCGGCACCCACGGCAAAACGACCACCACCTCGATGGTGGCGGCCCTCTTGGATGCTGCTGATCTCGATCCGACGGTGATCAACGGCGGTATCATCAACGCCATCGGCTCCAACGCCCGCCTGGGCGATGGCGAATGGATGGTGGTTGAGGCCGATGAGTCCGACGGTACGTTTATCAAACTGCCGGCGACTATCGCCGTGGTGACCAATATCGATTCCGAGCATATGGATCATTACGGCTCCTTCGACGCTTTGAGGGGCGCTTTTGACACGTTTGTCGAGAACATCCCGTTCTACGGATTTGCCGCACTCTGCATCGATGATGCGGAAGTACAGGCGATGATCCCGAGGGTCTCCGACCGGCGGATTGTCACCTACGGCACCAGCCCGCAAGCCGACATTCGTGCGGTTGATCTTCGAAGCGATGCCGCCGGCTCCGTCTTTGATGTGGTGATTGCTGACCGGGCGTCCGGCGAAGAAGTGGTTCTGAAGGACCTGAGCCTGCCCATGCACGGCGCGCACAATATGCTGAACGCCCTGGCGGCAATTACGGTCGCCACCGAAATGAACGTGGATGGCGAGGTCATTCGCAAGGCGCTGGCTTCGTTCGAAGGAGTGAAACGCCGCTTCACCAAAACCGGCATTGTCGACGATATAACCATCGTCGATGACTACGGTCATCATCCAGTGGAGATCAGCGCTGTTATGAGCGCGGCCCGCGCCGCTGCCCCGGACGGGCACTTGATCGCCGTGGTGCAGCCCCACCGCCACACGCGGCTTCGCGATCTGTTCGAGGAATTCTGCACCTGCTTCAACGATGCTGACACGGTAATCGTCGCCGATGTCTACCCGGCCGGCGAACAGCCGATCGAGGGTGTCGACCGGCAGGCGCTGATCGACGGATTGCGTAGTCATGGCCACCGGAAGGTGGAAGCATTGGAAGACCCGGCGGACCTGGCTAGTCTCGTGAACCGGATTGCCGAGCCCGGCGACATGGTGATCTGTCTCGGCGCGGGGAACATCACGGCCTGGGCCAACCTGTTGCCGGACGAACTGGCGGCGTTGCGTAAGAGTAATCAGGAGGCGGCGGGATGATGGCGGCCTCGAGACACGCTCAACGCCTGATCGATCGTTTGCCGGCTGTGCGCGGCCGGTTGATCGAGGACGCGGCGCTGTCCAAGCTGACTTGGTTCCGGGTCGGCGGACCGGCGGAGGTGTTGTTCCGTCCGGCGGATGTCGATGATCTACAGTCGTTCCTGGCGGAAAAACCGGCGGACGTGCCGGTGACCGTGGTCGGTGTCGGCTCCAACCTGATGGTGCGGGACGGCGGCATCCCCGGAGTGACCATTCGCCTGGGCGATGGTTTCTCGGACGTGGTCGTCACTGGTGCGACGATTATCGCCGGCGGCGGTGCGTCCAACCTAAAAGTCGCCAATGCGACCAAGAATGCCGGCTTGACCGGATTTGAGTTTCTTTGCGGCATTCCGGGCTCCGTCGGGGGCTCGCTACGCATGAACGCTGGCGCGTACGGAGCGGAGATCGCCGGCATCATGACGTCGCTCACAGCGCTTAGCGGTTCCGGCGACCAGGTCGAGATCGGCGCGGCTGACATGGGCTATTCCTACCGCCATTCGGCGCTGCCCGATGATCACATCGTCATTAACGGCGTGTTCAAGGGCCGGGCAGGCGATGCGGACGAAATCGCCGCCGCCATGGCCAAGATCCAGGCCGAGCGGGAAACCACCCAGCCGGTCAAATCTGCCACCGGCGGCAGCACTTTCGTGAATCCGGAAGGCCAAAAAGCCTGGGAACTGATCGATCAAGCCGGCGGCCGGGGACTGACCCGCGGCGGGGCGATGGTCTCGGAGAAACACACCAACTTCCTGATCAATACCGGTGAGGCGACCGCCGCCGACCTGGAAGGTTTGGGCGAAGAAGTCCGCCGCCGGGTGTTTGAGGAAACCGGCGTGACCCTTGAGTGGGAAATCCAGCGCATCGGCGTGCACGCCGGGGATGGCCCCGAAGAGGTGGCGTCATGAGCGGGCATGTGGCGGTTCTGATGGGCGGATGGTCCGCCGAGCGAGAAGTGTCTCTGGTCAGCGGCGCCGCCGTGGCAAAGGCGCTTGGCAATGCCGGTTACCGAGTAACGTCCATCGATGTGCAGCGGGACGTCGGCGCGCTTTTGACCCGCCTCTATCCGAAGCCCGATGTGGTTTTTAACGCGCTGCACGGCCGCTACGGCGAAGACGGCTGCATGCAGGGGCTGTTGAATATTCTCAATATTCCCTACACCCATTCCGGCGTTCTAGCCTCCGCACTGGCCATGGATAAGCCGACGGCCAAGGCGCAATTGGCCGCCGCCGGCATCAAGGTGCCCGAGCATCAACTGGTCACCCGCGAAGAGATTTTGGCGGGCGAGATCATGGACCCGCCCTATGTGATCAAGCCATTCAACGAAGGCTCCAGCGTCGGCGTGGTTCTAGTCCGGGACGGAGACAACTTTACGCCCGGCGATGACGTGGCCGCTGCCGGCGAACGGGTCATGGTGGAACGTTTTATACCGGGCCGGGAACTGACCATAGCGGTGATGGGCGACCGGCCCCTCGGCGTCACCGAGATCGGCACGTCTCGCACCTTCTATGATTACGAGGCCAAGTACGCGCCGGGCGGCTCTAAGCATACGATCCCGGCGGATGTGCCTGACGATGTGGCAGAAGAGGCCAAGCGTATTTCCGTTCTGGCTCACCAAGTCTTGGGTTGCCGGGGCGTCTCCCGCGCCGATATCCGCTACGACGGGACCGATCTTTATATGCTGGAGGTGAACACCCAGCCCGGCATGACGCCCACGTCCTTGGTACCCGAGCAGGCGGAGTATATGGATATCTCCTTTGAAGACTTGGTTGTGTGGATGGTGGAGGCGGCGGCATGCGACAGTTAATCGCCTTCATCACCGGCAAAGCGTCCAAACGCGGAAAGCCCCGTCCGCGGGTCAAGCCCGTCTGGCGTCAGCCGGTGGCCATCATGGGGGTCATGATGTTGGTCGCCGTCGGCGCGGGCAGCGGGTCCTGGTGGATTTGGAACCAGGGCTGGATACAGGACACGGCGCTCCGGGCCAAATGGGCGATGCTCGCCGGTAGCGGCAAATCGGGTCTGTCGGTCCAGGAAATCTTTGTCGAAGGCCGGGTTGAGACCGATAAGGATCAGCTTTTGAATGCGCTCCGGCTCAAGCGAGGGGCCCCGATCCTCACGTTCGATCCCCATGCCGCCCGCCGGCGGGTGGAATCCCTGCCGTGGATCCGGACTGCGGTGATCGAACGGCAGCTTCCCGACGTCATTCATATGCGAATCGTCGAGCGCCGGCCGCTCGCCATTTGGCAAAACAACAGCCGGTTCATGCTGATTGATACCGAGGGGAAGCCTATTCCGATCCGCCATATCGGGCGGTTCAGCAACCTGATCATCGTGGTCGGACAGAAGGCGCCGAGCCACGCGTCGGGGCTTTTGGACATTCTGGCGACGGAACCCGAATTGGCCAAACGTGTGAAGGCTGCCGTGTGGATCGGTAATCGCCGCTGGAATTTACATTTCGATAACAATGTCAGTGCAAAATTACCAGAGAGGGATGCCTTACAAGCGTGGGTGCAGCTGGCTGATATGCAGCGGAAGCACAAAGTTTTGGATAACGACATCGCGGGCGTCGACCTGCGGCTGCCCGATCGCCTGATCATCCGACGGGTGCCGGGCGTCGATAAGGATGTGATTCCGGTTTTGCCCAAGTTCCCCGAGCGCGCGAAACCCGGTCATGAAACCTAAGGTCTGAAGGAATGAGTGAGAAGCGGAAAGTTAAGAACGGGACAAGAAACGGGCTGATAACGGCGATCGATATCGGATCGACGAAGGTCGCCTGCTTTATTGCGCGCGAGAAGAGCGACGGCTCTGCCGAGGTGATCGGTATCGGCCACCAAGTGTCCAACGGGCTCCGCAACGGCAATATTGTCGATATGGACCGGGTTGAAGGCTCGATCCGTAGCGCGGTAGAAGCCGCCGAACAAATGGCCGGTGAAAATGTCCGGGAAGTCATGGTCGGCATGGCCGGCGGCGTGCCCGATTCGAAGCTTATTTCCTTTGATGTCGCCATTTCCGGTCATGAGATCGGCGATGCGGACCTCAAACGCGCCCTGGACCCGACATGGCTCTATGCCCAGCAAAAATCCGACCGGCAGGTTATTCATACCCTGCCTGTCGGCTACAGCATCGACGGCAACCGGGGTGTACGCGATCCGCGCGGCATGTACGGCGAGAAGCTGGGCGTCAATATGCACATCATGACCGCTGCGTCCGGCTCGATCCGCAATCTGGAAGCCTGTGTTAACCGCTGTCATCTGGACGTCAGTGATGTGGTCATTGCGCCCTATGCTGCGGGTCTCGCCTGCTTGGTCGAGGACGAGAAAGAGCTGGGCGCGATCTGCCTTGATATGGGCGGCGGCACCACGACGATCTCCGTCTTCTTTGACGGCGAAGTTTTATTCGTCGACAGTATCCCCGTGGGCGGCGCCCATGTGACCAACGATATCGCCCGTGGTCTTTCCGCGCCGCTGGCCTACGCGGAGCGGATGAAGACGTTGTACGGTAGCGCTGTCGCGTCGCCGTCGGATGACCAGGAGCTGATCAAGATACCGCTGGTCGGCGAGGGCGAGGAGGAATCCAATCAAATTCCCCGGTCCATGCTGATCGGTATCGTCCAGCCTCGCCTGGAAGAGATATTCGAGATGGTCAAACAACGGCTCGACGAGACAGGCTTTGATCAGGTCGCCGGCCGCCGTGTGGTTCTGACCGGCGGCGGCAGTCAATTAACCGGTGTCGCCGAACTGGCGGGCACCATGCTGAACAAACAAGTGCGGATCGGCCGTCCGGTGAACATTCCCGGTCTGGCGGAATCCGCGAACGGACCCGCCTTCTCGGTCTGCGCCGGGCTGGTTCAATACGCGATTAAGGAGCGCTCCGAGGAGGCGATGCCGTCCTTCGGAACAATAGAGGTGCCCGCAAGCCGGTTCGGTCGGCTCGGGCAATGGTTACGTGATCACATCTGATCGCACTTTTCATCCGCCCCGGCACGAGGGGCGACACGTTATCTGTCCTCAATCGGGGGGATGTATGCGTCTGCCGGCGGGAGAAACCAGCCGGATTTTAGGCGGCGTTACAATGAGGTTTGGAGGTCCAAATGACGATTAATCTCACAGTACCTACGGTGAGCAACTCGGCGGAGTTGAAGCCGCGCATTTCGGTTATCGGCGTCGGGGGCGCCGGCGGAAATGCGGTCAATAACATGATCCATAGCGGCTTGGAGGGTGTCGAGTTTATCGTCGCCAATTCGGACGCACAGGCATTGGGCCATTCGGCCTGCGAGCGCCGTATCCAGATGGGTACCGAGGTGACCCAGGGTCTGGGCGCCGGGTCCAACCCGGATATCGGCCGGGCGGCAGCGGAAGAGTCGCTCGAGGAAATTCTCGCCCATATGCGCGATTCCAATATGGTGTTTGTGACCGCCGGTCTGGGCGGCGGAACCGGCACCGGTGCGGCCCCTGTGATTGCCCGGGCGGCACGGGAATACGGCATCCTTACTGTCGGAGTGGTCACCAAGCCGTTCCAATTCGAAGGCGCCAACCGGATGAAAATCGCAGAGGCGGGTCTGGAAGAACTGCAGCAGTACGTGGACACGCTGTTAATCATTCCGAACCAAAACCTGTTCCGGGTGGCCAATGAGAAAACCACCTTCGCCGACGCCTTCAAGATGGCGGACGATGTTCTCTACTCCGGCGTCCGGGGCGTCACCGACCTGATGGTGATGCCGGGCCTAATCAATCTCGACTTTGCCGACATCAAGGCTGTGATGAGCGAGATGGGTAAGGCCATGATGGGCACCGGTGAAGCCGAGGGCGAACGCCGGGCAGTCGAAGCCGCCGAGGCGGCCATCGCCAACCCGCTGTTAGACGATACGTCCATGAGCGGCGCGCGCGGGGTGTTGATCAATATCACCGCAGGCTCCGACATTACGCTGTTCGAAGTGGATGAGGCCGCCAACCGCATCCGCGACGAAGTGGCCGACGACGCCAACATCATTTTTGGTTCCACCTTCGAGGAAAGTCTGGAGGGCCGGGTCCGCGTCTCCGTGGTTGCTACCGGCATCGAGAGCATCGTCGGTGTCCAGCCGCGCCCCGTGGTGCGACAGGTGACGGATGCTACCGAGAAGCCAGGCGCCATCCCGGCGCTCGCGCCGAAACTGCCCGAACCGGTTCAGCAGAAAACGGTCGCGGAGGCCGCGCCTGCCGCCAAACCGGCTGGCTTTTTTATTCCGTCAACGCCTGCTCCCACGCCGGAGCCGGTTGCGGAAGCTGAGGACGAGCAGCAGGTTGATCTCGAAGAGGCCGTGGCCGAGGCGATTGCCACTGAGGAGGTTCAGCCCGCTGCCGCGCCTGAGCCGGTCGAGGTCAGAGCTGACGAGGACGTATTTATCCCGTCCGCACCGGCGGAAGTTGAGGCTAAAAGTGATCTGGTGAAGACCGCCGATCCGTTTGCGGAAGCCGACATGATTAATGCGGGCAGCAAGCGCGAAGAGCAGAAGCCGGCCAAGAAGTCAGGTTTGAATCTGTTCGAACGAGTGACCGGGATTACCCGGGGCGAGAAAAAGCCGGAGTGGAAAGAACGCATTCTGCCGCCGCCGGTGACGCCGGCCCCGCCCGAATGCCGGGAAGAGCCGCAGATCGCCGCGGTGGTACCGCTGCCCGAACCGAAACCGGTTAAAGAGCCAGTCGCCGAATCCGCTCCGGCCGCAGAAGCAGCGCCGGAGCCCGAGGTGCAGCCGGTCGAGCCCGCTGTTGCGGTTGCCGACCCTGCCCCTGAAGCGGTGGACGAGACGCCGCCGGCGATGTCTGAACCGGCTGCAGAGGTTGCGGTAAAACCTGCGCCCCAACCTGCGCCCGAATCGGTCGCCGAATCCGCGCCAGAGCCCGCCGAGAAGCCCGACTCCGCACCGCAAAGCCTGTTGGAAGACGAGCAACCGGGCTCGCCGATCATGGGGCCGCAGGAGGACGAAGATCTCCTTGATATTCCTGCGTTTTTACGCCGTCAGGCAAACTAAGCGTTAACCTTTGACGGCGTAACATTCTGCAACATTTGTTGATTTGAGTGGTTCTGGGATGGTTGCTACACCTTCCCAGAAGCCTCAGGTCAAAAGGGGGACATTTCGGGGCCGATCAACGCCAGACAATACCGGTGCGCGCCATAAGGTGATGCCGGATTTTGCAAAAGTTAAGCGCTCCCGTGGAACGTTGTACGAATGAATAATCTTGGGACTCCCGTCATACCAGCCGAAACCTCCGATGCCGCGTCTTTGGCCGAGGAACTCAAGCTTTCACCGAACCAGACCACGCTGAATCGCGCTATTCATTGCGCCGGCGTGGCGCTGCATTCGGGTAAGAAGGTTTCCTTGACCTTGAAGCCGGCCCCGGCAAATACCTGCATTATCTTCCGCCGCATCGACCTGCCCGGCCAGCCTGAAGTGGCGGCCTCTTGGGACAATGTGGTCGATACACGGATGTGCACGACGCTCGGCGACGGCGGCGAGGTTACCATCTCCACCGTCGAACATTTGATGGCGGCGATTTCCGGCAGCCATGTGGACAACATGATTGTCGAGCTGGACGGACCGGAAGTGCCGGTCATGGACGGCAGTTCTCAGCCGTTCATTTTCCTGATCGAATGCGCCGGTGTGACCGAACTTGATGCGCGCCGCCGGGTGATTGAAATCCTTAAGCCGGTCAAAGTGGCTGAAGACAATTGGTTGGCTGAATTGCTGCCGTCGAACAGTTTCTCCGTCGGCTTCGAGATCGAATTCGACAACAGCGCGGTGTCCCGTCAGGAAATTTCCGTCAGACTGGTTAATGGCACCTTCAAGAAAGAAATCGCCCGCGCCCGCACCTTCGGCTTCGCCCACGAGGTGGAGCAACTTCGAGCCGCCGGCCTTGGCCTTGGCGGATCGCTGGACAATGCGGTGATCGTGGACGGCGATAAGATTCTGAATGACGGCGGCCTCCGTTATGACGACGAATTTGTCCGTCATAAGGTCCTGGATGCGGTCGGAGACCTGTATCTCGCCGGTGGCGCCATTCGTGGCCATTATCGCGGTGTGCGCGCCGGTCACCGGGTGACCAACCTTCTGCTGCGAAAATTGTTCGCCGATCCGTCCGCCTGGCGTTATGTGGAGCTGAGCGGTGACGAAGCCGCTGTCGGCCGCGGGTATACCCCGGTTGAAAATGACGAGGATGCCCCGGTCGCCGCCGTAGGCTAGACTCTCGTTTGGATTAAGTAATAAGCCGTTCGGGTAAACCGGACGGTTTTTTTGCACCCCCTTTTGGGCTATAAAGGGGGCTTATTCCAGGGATCATCACGGTTCATGAAAAGACTAGAAACCCTTGCCCAGTTCAGGATCGCTGCATTTGCCATCATCGCTGTGACGCTGGCCGCCTGCGCCGAGGATGAAACCCCGTATGTGGAGCGCCCGGTCGAGCTTCTTTACAATGAAGCCAAGAACAGTCTGGATGCCGGCGAATACAAGCTGGCCGCCGAAACCTTCGACGAGGTGGACCGTCAGCATCCGTATTCGTTTTGGGCCACCAAGGCGCAGCTTATGTCCGCCTATTCATACTATTTGGACAACAAGTACGACGACGCCATCATCGGCCTCGACCGGTTTATTCAATTGCATCCGTCTAATCCGTCGGTCGCCTACGCTCACTATCTCAAGGCTCTGTCCTACTACGAACAAATCTCCGATGTCGGCCGGGATCAGAAAATGACTGAGCTGGCGCTGAAGCTCCTGTCCGAGGTGGTCACCCGGTTTCCGACTACGCAATATGCACGGGATGCCAAACTCAAAATTGATCTGACGCGGGATCACCTGGCTGGCAAGGAAATGGAGATCGGCCGCTATTATCACAATCAGGGACAGTTCCTGGCGGCCATCAACCGCTTTAAGGTGGTTGTCGATAGGTATCAGACCACGACCCATGTGCCCGAAGCGTTACACCGCCTGACCGAAGCTTATTTGTCTTTGGGCCTGACAGAACAGGCGAGCAAGACAGCGGCCATCCTTGGCCATAACTTCCCCGGCAGCGATTGGTACGTGGATTCTTACGAAATCGTGGAACAAAAAACGGTCTGGCCTCAGGAAGAGAAGAAAGAGGCCCCCTGGTACTGGCCGTTCAACTAAACCTCGGGATCGCTCGGTCCTGATGACATCAAACCGGTCATGCTGAGAACCCTTTCCATCCGCAATGTTGTTTTGATCGAACGTCTGGATTTGGAGTTCCGGAACGGGCTTGGCGTACTGACCGGGGAAACCGGCTCTGGGAAATCCATTCTTCTCGACGCGCTGGGCCTGGCCACGGGTGCGCGCGCGGATACCGATCTGATCCGCCAGGGCAGTGATCAATGTGCGGTCACCGCCGAGTTTGAAGTTGATTTAGATAGAGGATTTTCGGCTGTTCTAGACGACGCGGGGATCGAAGACGCTGGCGGCGGGCTGATCCTGCGCCGCGTGGTAAATGCTGATGGCCGGTCCCGTGCCTTCGTTAACGATCAGGCGGTGAGCGTTTCCCTGTTGCGCCAGATCGGCGAGAAGCTCGTAGAGGTGCATGGACAGCACGAAACTCACGGGCTCCTTGATCCCTCCGCCCACGGCCGGTTTGTCGACGCTTTCGGCGGGCTGAGCGGGCAAATTGCGAAGGTGCGCGGCGCGTTTCAGGCGTGGCGGGCCGCCATTAAACGGCTCGAGGAGGTCGAGGCCGCTATGGCGGCGGCCAAGCGGGATGAGGAATTTCTGCGTCACGCCGTGGACGAGATGCGCCGCCTGCAGCCGGTTGAAGGCGAAGAGGAGCAGCTGGCCCAGCAGCGGACCATGATGATGAACGGCGAACAACTGGTACAGGCGCTTAAAGAAACGTTCGAAGCGCTGAACCAGGGTGACGGGGCCGACGCCGCCATCCGCCGGGCCCTGCAGAAGGTTGAGCAAGTTGCGGACAAGGCCGGCGGGCGGTTGGACAATGCCGTCTCGGCCTTGGAGCGCAGTCTGATGGAGCTGGGCGAGGCCACGGGAAACCTGGAGCACGCTTCAGGCGAACTCAACTGGGACCGGTCGGAGCTGGAGAAGGTGGAGGAACGTCTGTTTGCGCTGCGCGCCCTGGCTCGTAAACACGACACCGATGTCGAGGGCTTGCCGGTGCTCATGACCGAGTTTGAAGCGCGCCTCGCCGATCTTGATGACGGGGATGGAAATATCGACGCCTTGCGGGCCGATGTCGCCAAAGCGCGATCGGCCTATGTGGACTTAGCGGATAAGCTTTCGGCGGCGCGGGCGAAGGCGGCCAAGGGCATTGACAAGTCCGTGGCGAGGGAACTGCCGCCGCTGAAACTGGAAGCGGCGAAGTTTGCCACTGTCGTGGCTGAATTGCCGGAAGAGGAATGGTCGGGGACGGGCAAGGACCGGGTAGTGTTCGAAGTGCAGACCAACCCAAATACCGCCCAGGGCCCGATCCATAAGATCGCCTCGGGCGGTGAGCTGGCGCGATTGACGCTCGCCTTGAAAGTCGTGTTGGCGGATGCGGATTCTGTGCCGACCATCATCTTTGACGAAGTGGATGCCGGCATCGGCGGTGCGGCAGCGGCGGCCGTCGGGGACCGGTTGTCGCGTTTAAGCGGCGGGCTGCAGGTTCTGGTGGTGACCCACTCTCCGCAAGTGGCGGCGCGGGGCGATTGTCATTGGCAGATCACCAAGACCGGCGACAAGGACGGCAATGTCACCAGTGTGGATGAACTGGCGGGCGGTGAGCGGACCGAAGAGATCGCTCGCATGCTCGCGGGCTCCAGCGTCACCGACGAAGCGCGCGCGGCCGCCGGCCAATTGTTGGATCAACGTCCGCGGGAGCTGGCGTCGTGAGCGACTTCCGGGATATCCCTGTCGACGATCTCTACGATCTGGAAGCCGTTGCCGAGCTGAAAGACCTGGCCAAGGAGATCGCCCGCCACGACAAGGCCTATCACCAAGAGGATGCGCCGGAAATCTCCGACGGCGAGTATGATGCATTGCGCCGCCGCAATGACGACATTGAGGCCAGGTTTCCCCATTTGGTGCGTAAAGACAGCCCGTCGGAGAAGGTCGGCGCGGCTGCAGCGCGGGGCTTTGCCAAGATCACTCATGCCAAGTCCATGCTTTCCCTTGGTAATGTGTTCTCGGACGAGGAACTGACCGATTTTGTCGCTGGCATCCGGCGGTTCCTCCGGGAATTGCAAGATGACGAGAGCATCAGCCTGGATATGGTGGCGGAGCCCAAGATCGACGGTTTGTCCATTTCTCTTCGTTATGAGAATGGGGAACTGGTCCATGCGGCAACCCGGGGCGACGGGGCCGTCGGCGAAGATGTCACCGAGAATGTGCGCACGTTCAAGGACCTACCGTTTACCCTCAAAGGGGAAACGCCGGATGTGATTGATGTGCGCGGCGAGGTTTATCTCACCAAGTCGGACTTCCAGGCGCTGAATGAGCGGCAGGAAGACAGTGGAGCCAAGGTGTTCGCCAATCCTCGCAACGCGGCGGCCGGTTCCCTTCGCCAGCTTGATGCCTCCATCACTGCCACCCGGCCGTTGAAGATGTTTGCCTATGCCTGGGGGGAGTTCTCCGAGCCGGTGGCCGAGACCCAATGGGACTTTCTCGAGAGGCTCAAGGGCTGGGGATTTGATGTTAATCCGCTGACCCGGCTCTGCGGCAGCGTTCAGGATCTGCTGGATGTCTATACTGATATCGGGAAACAGCGCGCCGGGCTCGACTATGACATCGACGGCATGGTCTACAAGGTCAACCGGTTTGATTGGCAGGAGCGGCTTGGCTTCGTCAGCCGGGCACCGCGCTGGGCCATCGCCCATAAATTCCCGGCGGAAAAGGCGCAAACGGTTCTCAACCATATCGATATTCAGGTGGGCCGAACCGGCACCCTGACGCCTGTCGCCAAGCTGGAACCGGTGACAGTGGGCGGCGTGGTGGTGTCCAACGCGACGCTGCACAATCAGGATGAAATCTCCCGCAAGGATGTGCGCATCGGTGACACGGTGGTGATCCAGCGGGCCGGCGATGTTATTCCGCAAGTGGTCGAAGTCGTTCTCGACAAGCGGCCCAAGACGTCGGAGCCGTTCACCATGCCCAGTACCTGCCCGGTCTGCAGCAGCGACGCTGTCCGGGTCGAGGGAGAGGCGGCTATCCGCTGTACCGGCGGGCTGATTTGCTCGGCTCAGGCGGTCGAACGTCTCAAGCATTTCGTATCCCGGGGCGCGTTCGATATCGAAGGGTTCGGCGAAAAGCATATCGTTGCCTTCCGTGAAGACGGCTTGATCTCGACCCCGGTGGACATATTTAGACTGAGGAATAGGCTAGAAGATATCCAAAGCCGGGAAGGCTGGGGCGAGAAGTCCGCACAGAACCTGATCGCCGCGATCGAAGAGCGGCGTACTATTCCTTTGGCGCGGTTAATCTATGCCCTCGGTATCCGGCAGGTCGGCGAGGCGACGGGCCGGCTGCTGGCGAAGCAGTACGGTACGTTCGAGGCCTGGCGCGCTTCGATGATTGCCGCCGGCGATCCTGAGTCCATCGCCTATACCGAGCTTACCGATATTGACGGCATCGGCCCGTCCATGGCGGATGACATCGTCGCCTTCTTCGCCGAGGCCCATAACGAAGAGGTGCTGGACGCTTTGGCGGCGGAACTGACCATTGAGGCCTTTGAGGCGCCGGACGAAAGCAGCTCTCCTGCGGCCGGCAAGACAGTGGTGTTTACCGGCTCGCTGGCCACCGTCTCACGGTCCGAGGCAAAGGCGCGGGCGGAATCTCTCGGCGCGAAAGTGGCCGGTTCGGTCTCCAAGAAGACGGATTTCGTAGTGGTCGGGGCCGACGCCGGTTCCAAGGCTAAGAAAGCCGCCGATTTGGGGGTCGCTATGCTGTCTGAAGAGGAGTGGCTGGCGATGATCGGTGAGACTTAGCCCCGGACCTGCTGTCACGTGCACTTCAGGGTTTGTTAAGCCGCCCCTGCTTCCTGTTCATCTTTGTTGGTGCGCCCTGCATCGCCTGGACCAACACCCGATCCCGGCTGAAAGGCGCGCTCACCGGCATCACCGAATCCGTCGTGGGGGTGATCTTCAATCTGGCGCTGAGGTTCGCCCTGAACGTGTTCTTCACGCAGATGAACAAACAGGAAAAGGGGATTTTGGTGCTGTGGACGCCGGTTCTGGAAACTCTGGACTGGCGGGTCGGCGTGCTGGCGGCGCTCAGTGCCTACCTGATGCTGTTCCGCCACTGGGACATCATCAAAGTTCTCGGCGTGGCGGCCATCCTGGCGGTGATTCTGACGCGGTCTTAGGGCACCCCTAATTCAATTTTTCGGGCAGGCCCTTGATGGCGTCGTCGATCATGGACGAGGCCTTGTCGCCGGTCACGTTGTCTTGGATCACCTGGCGGGCCGCAACCAGAGCGATCTCCGCGGTCAGGGAGCGTACCTCGGCGGCCGCATCGGATTCGGCTTGAGCGATCCGGTCCATGGCCATTTTCT
>JAYPHU010000005.1:93036-126430 GCA_038127535.1 Rhodospirillaceae bacterium
ACCTCGGCGGCCGCATCGGATTCGGCTTGAGCGATCCGGTCCATGGCCATTTTCTTCCGGCGCTGCAGGGAGGCTTCCAGATCCTTCGTCATCCGGGTCTTCATTGATTGGGCTTCTTCGCGGGCCTGGTTGATAATGTCGCCGGCTTCTTTATCCGCATCAGCCAGCTTACGCTTATATTCGGCCAGCATTTCCTGCGCTTCTTCGCGGAGCTTCGTGGCCTCTTCGATTTTCTCACGGATTTCCTCGATCTTGGCGTCCAGGGCAGAGGCAATGAATTTCCAAGCCGGCTTGGCGACCAGCACAACGAAAATTACGAACGAGATGGCGACCCAAAACGTGGGATCACTGAGAAGGGCGCTGCTCTGCGCCGCGTCGACGCTTTGCGCATAGGCGGTGGAAATCATGGCCCGGTCCTCACTTGTCCTTCATCGCCGTGTCAACGGCGGCGCCGAAGGCATCAGCCGACGCGGTGGCGCCGATCAGCCGTTCGGTAATCGCGGACGCCGTATCGGCGGCCACATCGCGGATGCCGGCGATGGCGTCGTCCTTGGCCTTGGCGATCCGCTCTTCGGCGTCTTTGACGTCGTTTGCGAGGCGCTGGCCCAGTTCCTCCTGACGCGTCGCCGCATCGGCGGTCGCTTCGCCGTGGGCCTGCTGGATCGCGTGGCGGGCCTGTTCACGGGCGTCGGCCAGGGTTTTCTCATAGGCCTCCAGCTCCGCCTCCGCCTCGTTGCGTAGATTTTGCGCAGCGTCCAGATTATCATCAATCCTGGCCTGCCGTTCTTCGAGCACGCTGCTGATCCGTGGCAGCGCGACACGCGCCATCAGCAGCCAAAGCGCGATAAACGTGATGACCAGCCAGATTATCTGCGGCGGAAAGCCGGTAAGGTCTAATTGAGGCATCTGTCAGCCGATCCCGAGCCCGGGGTTACGGGCCGGCGAACCGGCCCAAACCCTGTTAGCCGAACAAGATCAGAAGCGCGATCGCCAGGGCGAAAATCGCCAAGGCTTCCACCAGGGCGAAGGACACCCAGGCGGTGGTGGTAACCGAACCGGCGGCAGCCGGGTTGCGGCCGACAGCGTTGATCAGGGCGGCCCAGATCAGGCCGATACCCACGCCCGGTCCGATAAAGCCCAGGGTGGCGAGACCGGCGCCAATCAGTTTTGCAGCTTCTACGTCCATTTTCTAAGTCCTTTCCTTAATTCGGATAGTAAATGTTCAAATTGATGAATTAGTGTAGGTGCACCGCATCATTTATGTAAATGCAGGTCAGGATCGTAAAGATATAGGCCTGCAGGAAGGCAATCAGGAACTCCAGCCCGGTGATGGCCACGAGCCCGGCAATAGGCACGATGCCGAACACCGCGCTGATGGCGCCCAGCGGAAACACAAAACCGCCAACCACTTTCAAAAGCGTATGGCCGGCCATCATATTGGCGAACAGCCGGATCGACAGGCTGAACGGCCGGGTGAAATAAGATATCACCTCGATCACGATCAGCAACGGCGACAGGAAGATCGGCACGCCCTTTGGCAGGAAGAACGAAAAAAAGTGCATCCCGTGCTTAATAAAGGCGATCACGGTCACCATCACGAAAATCACCAGCGCCATGGTTAGCGTGACGGCAATGTGGCTGGTAAAGGTAAAGCTGTAGGGCAGCATGCCGAGGAAATTGCCGAACAGGACAAAGACGAAAATCGAGAAAACAAAGGGGAAGTAGGCCTTGCCTTCTTTGCCGATATTGTCGCTGACCATGTTGGCGATGAATTGGTAACAGAGCTCCGCAATAAGCTGCCATCGGCCGGGAATGGTGTTACGCGGGCGGACGGCGAAGACCATCAGCGCCGTGGCGCAGATCACGGCCAGTACCATGAACAGGGAGGAATTGGTGAACGACGCGTCCACACCACCGATCTGAATCGGCACCAGCGCTTTGATCTCAAACTGTTCCAGCGGGTTGTGGGCTTCAGCCAATCTTCCAGTCCTTCGCTTAGCTCTTACTTATTGTCTTCGTCTTTGTCGTCTTCAATCTGTGCGGGGGAAGCCTGATCGTGTTTAAACCCGGCGGCATACCCCTGTTTGTTTGTCATCCGAAAAATGTTCCATAGGCCGGCCACATTTCCCAACAACAAGAATACCATCAGCAACCAAGGTCCGGTGCCCAGCCAGTTATCCAGCAGATAACCGATCCCGCCGCCGACCGCCACGGCCACCACCAACTCGGTGCCGATGCGAAAGGCGATGGCTTTGCCGCTCTCGTCGTCCGCCGACCGCGTGCGATGTTTCGGATCACCACTTTCGCCGCGGGCGCGCCGCAGACGTTCATCGAAGTCCTGCGTGGACAGTGGTTTTTCTTCCTCGGTCATCGCTGAAGCGCCCATTCAAAAAATCTGGTTATAGAACCGGCATGAACGCTAATGGGCTGTCGGCAGAAAACTCCTTCCGGACGAAGTCGCGCCAATGGATTCGCGACGGAACATATAGGCCGCCCCCAAGAGTGTCAAGGAACAATAAAATGTTGATAAGTTATTGAAATATATAATTAAATATTGCCGGATCGCCTAGGCGATATCGCGCAGTTCCAGGGCTTGTCCCAGGTCCACGGAGACCAGTTGGGATACCCCTTGTTCACCCATGGTGACGCCGAAAAGCCGATCCACGCGGGACATGGTCATCCGGTGGTGGGTGATGACGACGAAACGGGTCGATAGGGAGTGGGCGATCTCGCTGACCATGGTGCAGAATCGGTCCACGTTGGCGTCATCCAACGGCGCGTCCACCTCGTCCAGGACACAGATCGGCGCCGGGTTGGTGAGGAACACGCCGAACAATAGCGCCAGGGCGGTCAGGGCCTGCTCACCGCCGGACAGCAGCGAGAGAACCTGCAGCCGCTTACCGGGCGGGCTAGCCATGATCTCGATACCGGCTTCCAGCGGATCATCCGATTCGGTCAGGGTCAGGTGCGCCCGGCCGCCGCCGAACAGGCGAACGAACAATTCCTGGAAGTGTTTGTCGACCTGTTCGAAAGAGTCCAGCAGGCGCTGCCGGCCTTCCCGGTTGATCTGATTGATGCCGCGCCGCAGCTTGTCGATAGCGGCCAGCAGTTCATCCCGTTCCGTGGTAAGCGCCTCGATCTGTTCCGAAAGTTCCTGGGATTCGGCCTCGGCGCGCAGGTTTACCGGGCCCATATTCTCCCGCTCCCGCAAAAGCCGTTCGACCCGCTTCTCCGCCGCTTCCAGTTCCGGCAGATCGGCGTCTTCGGGCAGACCCGACAGTTCCCGGAGCGCATCCGGGCGACAGCTCAGACGGTCCTGCATGCGCTCTGTTAGGGCTTCGGAACCCTGCTTGGCTTGCTCGACCGCGGACTCGGCGCGGACCCGTTGTTCCCGCATGGAGGACAAGTGGGCCTCGGCTTCCCGGGAAATCTTGTCGGCTTCCGCCAGTTTGGTTTCTTGCTCCGCCAGACTGTCGGCGGCGTCTTTGCGCTTTTGCTCGGCGCCATCGACCCGGTCCATCAGTTCCTGACGGCGAGTCTTGATCTCGTCCGGCTGGGAATTCAGCCGTTCCCGCTCTTCTTCCAAAGACGCTTTGCGTTCCTGCAACTGTTCGCCGCGTTCCGCCGCGCCGGTCTTGCGTTCCGTCCACGAGGATAGTTCCTGGGAAATCGTCTCCAACCGGCGTTGGCGCGCCTCGGCCTGATTGCGGAGTATGTCATATGCGCTCTGCGCCTCGATAAAGTGTCCGCGTTTCTCTTCCGCCGCCGCTTTCAGGGTTTCCGCTTCTCTGCGGCTCTCCTCGGCGTTTCGGAGCCCGGCCTGTTCCTCTTGTGCAGTGGTCAGCGCCGCTTTCGATTCTTCCAGCTCCTTGGCGATGCGGACCGCGTTCTCTTTCTGCGCCGAAAGCTTGGTATCGGTCTCTGCCGTCTTCTGACGCAGATCGCCATGGCGGGCTTGCGCGGCGGCGTGGGCGGCTTCGGCGGCGCGGACAGCGTCCCGCGTCCGATTTTCCTGGCGGCCGGCTTCTTCCACAGCCTCTTTGGCGGCGCGCGCCTTGGCTTCCGCTTCATTGGCTTGGCGGCGCGCCCCGGTCAACGCCTGGCGAATTTCCTTCAAGCGGTTGCGCTGTTCCAGCCGGACGGCCTGCGCGCCCGGAGAGTCAGAGGCGGCGGTGTAGCCGTCCCAGCGCCAGAACGCACCGTCCTTGGTAACCAGCCGCTGGCCTTGTCGCAATTGGGGCAAGAGCCGCCAGCCGGTTTCCGCATCTTCGACCACGCCGACTTGCGACAGACGGCGCTTTATGGCGGGGGAGCCGGTGACGAAATTCGAGAGCGGCGTCGCGCCCAAGGGCAGGGACGCCTGGTTGCCCAGCGCCGGCAGGCTGCGCCAATGGACGGGCGCGGCCTCGTCGGTGGCGGCGGACAAGTCATCGCCGAGGGCCGTGCCGAGCGCCGTTTCATAGCCGACCTCGACCTGAAGGGCATCCACCAGCGGCGGCCAGAGATCGGGATCGCCGTTTTCCAAGAGCTTGGCGAGCGCGCTTTCCTCGGCCTCCAGCTTGGTCGCTTCCCGGCTGGCTTGCTGGGCCGCATCCTGCGCTTCGGACTGCGCCTTACCGGCGGCAATGCGCGCCTGGACCGCCGCTTCGCCTTCCGTGCGGGCGGCTTCCAAAGTCTCGCCGGCGGCGGACAAAGCGCTCTCTGCCTCCCGCATGGCCTGGATATCTTCGGCATTGGCTTCCAGGGTGGTGATTTGTTCGCCGAGGGCGCTTTGTTGTTCGCTGAGCCCTCGGACTCTAGCGGTCAGTTCCTCGCAGCGCCGGGTCAGATCGGCGCGCCGGGCTTCCGTATTGGCAAGGCTTTCCGTGGCGGCGGAGGATTTGGCTTCCGCGTCCTGATATTCGCCCCGCACACTTTCCAGTTTTTCACCGGCCTCCTTGAGCGGGGTCTCTAAATCCTCGCCGCTGCCGGTGATTTCTTCTTTCTCCCCTTCGAGGCGGGTCAGCGCCGCATTGGCGTCGGCAGCTAAGGTGGTTTCCCGTTCGATGTCCCGGGTGATTTGTTCCAGTTGCTCCTGGGCCTGTTGCTTGGCGGATTCGAGTCGGCCTTCCTCTTCTTCCAGGTTTTCTCGGGCGAGGCTTAAGCGTTGCAGACCGGCCGCCGCCTCGGCTTCGGCGTTGCGCAACTGCGGCAGGGTCTCGGCGATCCGGGCCCGCTCCGCAGCCGCCGAGGACGCCGCGCCGGTTAGCTCGCCGACCACGCGTTCGGATTCGTTCAGTTTCTGCCGCGCGGCCTCGAGTTCTTCCGCCGCCGCCTTCCAGCGGATCAGGAAGAACGTGGCTTCGGCCTTGCGGATATGGTCGTTCAGATTGCGGTAGCGGGTCGCCTGGCGCACCTGCTTGCGGAGGCTCTGCATCTGCGCCTCCAGGGTGACCATGACATCGTCCAGCCGCTCCAGGTTGGTCTCGGCACCGCGTAGCCGCAACTCGGCTTCGTGGCGGCGGGAATGCAGCCCGGTGATACCGGCCGCTTCTTCCAAAAGCTTCCGCCGGTCGGTCGGCTTGGCGGAGACCACTTCCCCGATCTTGCCTTGGCTGACCAGCGCCGTGGATCGCGCGCCGGATGCTTGGTCTGCAAACAGCAAATGCACATCACGGGCGCGCACTTCCTTGGCGTTGACTTTATAGGTGGAGCCTTTCTCCCGCTCGATCTTGCGGCTGACTTCCAGGTCGTCGAAATCGTTGAACTGGGCGGGCGCCGTGCGGTCGGCATTGTCGAGCGCTAGAACCACCTCGGCGACGTTGCGGGACGGACGGTTGGCGGTGCCGGAGAAAATGACGTCGTCCATCTCGCCGCCGCGCATTTGCTTAGCCGACGTTTCGCCCATTACCCATTTGAGGGCTTCCACCAGATTGGATTTACCGCAGCCATTGGGGCCCACAACCCCGCTGACGCCAGGCTGGATATCCAACTCAGTCGGATCGACGAACGACTTAAAACCGCTCAGTCTGAGCTTCGTAAACTGCACGGGCTTTCACGGCCCCCTACTTATTGTCACACCACATCAGGCGGCACATTCGCACCGCCCGCTTATATTATTTCTTCACCTTCGCCAGCGCCGCGTCCATCACCTCGCGGACTTGGGTATCCGACATTTCGGAGTTAATTTTATTGCCATTGAGGATCAGTGTCGGCGTGCCGCTGACTTGATGTTTGGCAATGCCTTCTTCCCGCGACGCCACGATCTTTTTCAGCAGGGTTTCGTTAGAGACGCAGGCGTTAAATGTCGCCGGGCTGATCTGAGCGAACCGGGCGAGATTGCCCAGCGCTTGGGTCTGATTGGCCGCTTTCAGCCAGTTAGATTGAGTCTTGAAGACGATTTCCACCACCCCGAAATAGCGCTCTTCCGGCACGCACCGGGCCATCATCATGGCGGCCAAATCCGTATTGTTCAGCGGAAAATCCCGGTAGATGAGTTTCAGTTTCCCGGTGTCGATATATTCCTTCTTGATGACCTGATACGGACCGTTATGGAAAGCGGCGCAGTGCGAGCAGGTCATGGAGGCGTATTCGATCAGGGTCAACGGCGCGTCCTTGTTGCCTAGGACACGCTCGGCCGTCATCACCGCTTCCGGCGGCAGGTTTTGCGCGCGCAAAGGCACGGCGGATAACGCGGTCACCGCAACAAATCCCAGGATCGCAGCGATTTTAACTAAATGTTCGGGCAAGAAAGCCTCCATACCACAACATGTTGACGAATATAAATGCCTCCGCGCACGCCGACAAGCGTGGAAAAGAGGCATCCACGGCTAAAATTGGGGATAAGTATGCGAATTCCCAGCTCATAATTCCCAATGACAATCAGTTGAACCCACCCTCCGGATGGATCGTGGCGATTGTGAGGCTGAAATACGGGTGGCCGGGGCGAATCAGCCAGTAAAATGCACATGTTCCCGTGTCTGGTTTAGATCCGCCCAGCAGGCTATGCTTCGGCTAGTATTTCAGGAGGTCTCTGTGCAATTTGGTATGCAGTTCTTTCCGGACACCCCGGAAAACCTTAAGTCGCCCACGGACTATTACGCCGATGCGATCCGGCTGATCTCGCTCTGTGACGAGTACGGCTATTCCCACGTTCGGACGGTGGAGCACTATTTCCACCACTGGGGCGGCAATAGCCCGAACCCAATCATTTTCCTGACCATGGCGTCCCAACACACCAAGACCGCGCGGATGGTGACCGGAGCGGTCCTGCCGGCATTTAATCACCCGCTTAAACTGGCCTCCGATCTGGCGATGCTCGACGGCATCTGTGGGGGCCGGCTGGACATAGGTTTTGCCCGCGCCTTCCTGCCGCAGGAGTTCCGCCACTTCGACGTCGATATTGACGAGAGCGTGGAACGTTTCGAGGAGGGTATCGCCCAGGTGCAGAAGCTCATGGAAGAGGAGAACGTAAGTGCGGAGGGCAAGTTTCACAGTTTCTCCGGCGTGACCACCTATCCCCGGCCCACCCAGCGGCCGCGGCCGAATTTCTATGTCGCCGCCGTCGGCACGCCCGCTTCGTTCGAACGGGCCGGCAAAATGGGACACTGGATCATGGCCATTCCAGGCGTGGGCTCCGACCCGATCGCGCTGATGGACGGCTACCGCAATGCCTGGAAAGAGGCCGGCCACCCCGGCAAGCCCCGAATCATGATGGCAGTCTTTATGTATTGCCACGAAGACGGCGTGGAAGCGTTCCGCATCGCCAAGCCGCGGGTCGAGGGGCATTTCGGCGCCATCATCGACGCCATGTCCGAATACAAGGACGGCACACCGTCGGCCGCCTATCAGAATTATGACAAGCTACGCGACAAGATCGCTCAGCAGACACTGGAAGATCAGCTTGAAAGCCACGCCGCCTTTGTCGGCACCCCGGCGGAAATCATCGAACAATTGGAAGCTTTCAACGAGGCGGCGGGCGGGGTCGATGAATTGTCGCTGCAGGTCAATTTCGACAATATGGATGTGGAAACGGCGGAAGCCTCGGTCCGGCTGTTTGGGGAAAAGGTAATCCCGCACTTCAGCAAGGGTTGAGCCTAAGGAGACAACGATGGCAGACGCAGCAGCAGCCAAAAGCCCGGAAAAGAAGGCCTACTTGGAAGAGATCGCCGGGCATGACCTGGCGCCCTTGTGGGAGATTTACGAGACCCTGGTGATGGACGAGCCCAACCGGGCCGAGCCACCGATGATCTGGCGCTGGTCGGAGATGGTCGCGCTGGTCGAGAAATCCGCCGAACTGGTGCAGGGCAAGGAAGCGGACCATCGGGTCTTGATCATGAAGAACCCGAGTCTGGCGCCCCGCATGGCGACGACGACCAATATCCTGGCCGCCTATCAGTGTGTGATGCCGGGCGAGAAAACCTCGCCTCACCGTCATACGCCGGCGGCCACCCGGGTGATCCTGGAAGGGGCCGGCGGCGGCACGTTCGTGGATGGCAAGCGCTGCGATATGTTCGACGGCGATCTGATCATCACGCCCAACTGGACCTGGCATAATCACGATAATGACAGCGGCAAGCGGGCGGTCTGGCTGGATATCCTGGACATCCCCCTGGTCAGCGGCTTCGATGCGGTGTTCGGCGATATGGGACCGGTCGATGCCTTCCCGGAAAACATCTCCACCCTGCCGGACGAGCTGTTTGGTTCCGGCGGCATCCTGCCTCAGGTGGAGGCCGGCGAGGTGCGCCACTCCCCCCGGCTGCGCTATGCCTGGGACGATGTGGTTGCCGCCGTGGAGGCGACGCCGGAAGCCGATGACGGCACCAAAACCCGCAACTACCTCAACCCGGTTGACGGCGGGCCCATGCTGCCGACGCTTGATTCTCGCGCGCTCAGTTTAAGCGGCGGGGTGGCCTCCCGGCGGACCAGAGAGATGGCCAACATGGTATGTATCGTCTTGGAAGGGGAGGGGACCAGCCGCATCGGCGAGGAAGAGATTTCCTGGTCCGCCAAGGATGTATTCACCGTGCCTCACTGGACGTGGTTTTCCCACACCGCCGCGTCCAACCGGGCGCTGATGATCCAAATCTCCGATCGGGAGATCATGCGAAAGCTTAACCTCTATCGGGTGGAGGCGGCCTAGCGGTCGCGGATCACCTCGGTCCCCAAAGACTCCAGCGCGGCCTTTAAATCAGGGTCGGTGACCAGGGTCAGCTTTTTATTCAATTCCTGCCTTTTGGCCTCGTCCAACGGCGCGGGCGGCGGTTTCTTTTCCGGTTTTTCAGGCAGTGGGCCCTGCAGGATGCGGATGTCCGCCACTGCCTTAAAGCCGAAATAGGTGTTCACCCGCTCCATGATTTGCGGGGCCAGGTGCTGCAGCTCCAACGCCAGCGCGGCGCTGTCGATCTTCAGATGCAGGGTGCCTTCGGATCGCTTGCCGGTTGGATAGGCGATGCGTTCCGGAAACGTGTGCTCGGCAAGGATACCGCCGATGATCTCCGGCCAGTCATTGACGATAGCTGGCGAGCCGAAGCCCCGGCGGCCGAACACCGGCTTGGTTAGCTTCTCCACGGTGGCGCCGATGGCGCGGAACTGGCGGCGTCTGATGGTCATACGCGATGCTACGGTAGGCGTGCTGCTTTGTCACCGGCGTTAGCCGGGATACGGTCCTCGGCTAGAGCCTAGCGGTCCGCCTTCGAGCCGCCGTGGCAGTTGGGGGAGTCCGGCACATAGCCGTTTTTCTTCACCCACTCCGCCTCTGTCAGGGTCTGCATGGTGAGCGCGTGTACGCCGCCCGCCAGCTCGTCGGCCAACAGCGCGTTGATCTGCTGATGGCGCTGGACCAGCCGCTGGCCGTCGAAAGCTTCTGACACCACCACCACCTTGAAATGGGACTCGGAGCCCGGCGGCACATTGTGCATATGGCTCTCGTTGATCACGTCCAGATAGCTCGGCGTGAGCGCGTCCAAAATTTTCTGTTCGATGATATTTTGCGTGGTCATAGTCTCAATCCTCTGTTGAAAGGCAATTTAGCATGCCCCGCCGTCCGTGCTAGTCTTTTCCCATGGCTAAAATGTCAGACCATCCGGCGGCGCGCCTTCTTGACTGGTATGACCGTCATGCCCGGCATCTGCCGTGGCGGGCGCGGGACGGCGTGGTCCCCGACCCGTATTATGTCTGGCTGTCGGAGATCATGCTGCAGCAGACCACGGTGGCCACGGTCAAAGGCTATTTCGAGGATTTCCTGGCCCGCTGGCCAACGGTGATGGACCTGGCGCGCGTGGAACTGGACGAGGTACTGCATGCTTGGCAGGGGTTGGGGTATTACGCCCGCGCCCGCAATCTGCACAAATGCGCCCGGATGGTGGCGAACGATCTGGGCGGCGAGTTTCCCAACACGGAGGAGGGATTGCTGGCGCTGCCGGGGATCGGTCCCTACACGGCGGCGGCGATTGCGGCCATCGCCTTCAATCGGGCGGCCATGCCGGTGGACGGCAATATCGAACGGGTGATGGCCCGGCTGCACCGGGTAAAAACCCCGATGCCGAAGGCCAAGCCGGAGCTGACGGAGTTGGCCCAAGGCATGCTGCCGCCCGCGAGATATGGCGACTTCGCCCAGGCCCTGATGGATCTGGGGGCAACCATTTGCACGCCGCGCAATCCCATGTGTGCGCTGTGTCCCTGGCGGGAGATTTGCAAAGGCGCGGCCCGAGGAGACGCCGCCGATTATCCCATCCGGGAGAAAAAGGCCGAACGGCCAACCCGGTCCGGGATTATCTTTTGGCTGCTAGACCGGCAGGGCCGAGTTCTGCTGCGCCGCCGTCCCGAGCGAGGATTGCTGGGGGGCATGATGGAGTTCCCGACGGGCGACTGGCGGGAAGGGGCCTGGACCTCGGACGATATCGAGACCGCCGCGCCGGTCCGGGCCGACTGGAAATTATTGGAGGGCCGGGTACGCCACACGTTCACGCATTTTCATTTGGAGCTGACGGTATTGGCTGGGGAGGCGGGCGACGACATGGCCCCAGAAGGCGTGTGGTCCCCCATCGACCAGCTCGGCGATCATGCCCTGCCGACGGTCATGAAGAAGGTCGTCAAGCATGCCCTAGCGCACTTATAGAGAGAGCCGCATCTTTAAGGAAATCTACGCCCTGACGTTGAGGGTTGCGCCCAGCACGGCCTCGCCCGATTGTTTGGTGCTGGCCTGCACGTCGCCGGTGCCCGCATCCTGGGCGATGATCAAGCTGAAGACCAGCGTGCTGCCCCGGGCGGCCAGCAGCGACAGCCCGAACTTGGCGACTTCGAATTCAAGCTGCAGGGCCAGCAGGTCAGCCTCCTGATCGTCTCGGACGTCCCGGATGTTCGCCTGGATTTCCTTTTCGATCCCGTCAATCAGACTGTCGAATATACTGGAGCGGGACTGCAACGCCTGTAGGTCAGCGCGAAACTCGGCCTCGGCTGTCAGGATTTTACCCTCCGCCGCGTTTAGGTCCGCCTTGGCGCGCTCGATGGCGTTGGCGTCCACGGCTGTAGAAAAATCGTCATAAAGCCACGCATCCAGAATACCGAGGCCACCCCGGTTGACCGTGGCGGTGACCGGGGTGGCGTCCGTCATGGTGAAGGTTACCACGTCGTCGCTGCCCGCATTGTCGGTAAAGCCGGTAAGGTTGATAGTGGTGAGGTCTTCCGTGTTCCCGGTCGGCGTGTTCGGGAAGCTGGTGTATTCTGTGAGCGTGCCGGTCGCCGCTTCCGAGCCCAAAAATCCTACATCCGAATACCAGAACTCGGAGCCGGGGCTGGTTTCGGTCAGGTGATAGTCGGTGCCGAGATACACGCCGGCGATCTGATAAAGATCGCCCTCCGAATTGAACGGCGCATAAAGATTCTGAGTGAGGAAGGTCTCTCTGGAAAGGGAGCCGATTAGGTTCTTTTTATAATAGAGCCCGCCGTCGAAATACTGTTCGTCGCCGGCATCCGACAATTGATTGATTTTGCGGAGCTTGTTGTCCCAGTCGGTGGCCAGGGATGCGGCCGTAATATCGCCGTTTTCCAGGCTGGTGATCTGCTCTTCCAGATAGGTGATGTGGTTTTTCAGGAATGTAAATTGGCTGAGCGCTTGGCTGACCACTTCGACCGCTTCGGTGATGCGGGATTTGCGGCCGATCAACACGGCCTGCTCACGGGCCAGGGCTTCGGTCTTGGCGTTCGAGACGCCGGCGTTGAGCTTTGCCAACGCGGCATCGATGCGGGAGCCGAACTGCTCCTGCAGGCTATTGGCCAAACGGGTCTGGGCCGTGCCGCGACTCTGCAATAGGGCTCGATCAACGGCCTGTACGCCGCCTGTGATGGCGCCCACAATTGTTGCTGTCGAACTGAACGCTTCGACGGTCATTGGATCGCGACCTCCTGTCGCATCTCAATCTGTCTTTCTCCGGGAGCTCCGGCTTAGGGACGTTCTATCCCGATCCAGCCTGACTCTCCCCATTTTAGCAGATAAATTCAAGAAAAGCGACTCTCAGCTTGGGATTCCGGGTTTCTGGGCGATCCTGGGCCTCATTGCCCGCATGGGTTTATTCCCATCTGTGATCTATATCATAGCTTGAAGTTAGGTTGGTTGTGGCATCATACTAATGAAAATCCATCGCATTTTCCGACGGACCAATTCTGAAATCGACGATAACGAAATTCATGACCGGCGCGAGGGAAACGCCGAGGCGGATGCCGAATACGGCAGAAAGTCCGTTGAACGGCGGGGTGGGAAGTTCGGGCTGATTTTCAGGACCAACGAATCCTTCCTGTTGATTGAAAGTTGGTTGTAGGACAATTGCCGCTATCAATGGGGCCTGACCCTGGAAGATATGGACGATAACGTGAGCGCGCGTAGCTATAAGGTCATGTTTGACGACGAGGAAGATAAACAGGCGTTTATGAAGGAATTTACCGGGCGCCGGCGCTGATCCTCCTCAAGCCGGCGTTTTGCCCTCCAACGGGTTTCCTTTTTTATCATAGTACTGCCGTTTGCCGGGCCGCTTCTCCAGGCGCAAATCTACATCCGGGTAGTGAACATCCTCGTCGTCGAACCGGTTGCCGACCTCCAGATACATCACGTCCCGATCCGTATCATTCTTGAGCACATGACCGTCGGCTTTGCCGCCGGGGAATCCCGCCGCCATGCCGGGACCCAAAATTTGCTCTCCTGCCTCGGTCACCAGGGTGGCTTCGCCTTCCAGGATGTAGACAAACTCGTCCTCTTGCTCGTGCCAATGCCGAAAGGCGGACCAGGCGCCGGGCGGCAGGATACTGAGATTTACCCCAAATTTCGTCAGACCCAGGACGTCGCCGACACGGCGCTTGATCCGTGCCTCCGCGGGGCAGTCCAGGTGGGCCGGATAAATCGTGCCTGTGCCGGTTTCGACAGACATGGGATCGATGGCGGGAGATTTAAGCGGATCGGCCATAACGGTATTCCTGTTTACATGGAAAGGTCAGTTGAAAATCCTAGGCCGCCGCCGGCCCGCTGTCAGCTTTTTGTTTATCAGTTCCGGCGTATAGTGGGCCTATGGATAAACAGGCGCTCCACCACTACGCCACGGCCGGCGTGAACGACGTGCACGGCATGCTGCAGTCAGGCTCTCTGGCTGTCATCTGGTCTCTGATCGAGCTGCAGGACCACTGGGATGTCCGGGGTCAGGCGGCCGAGATCGGGGTGTTTCGGGGGAAGACGTTTCTGCTGCTGTGCCACGGACTCCGCGACGGTGAGATCGGCATTGGTGTGGATGTGTTCGGCGATCCTATCGGCAGCAACTCGGAGGATCTCGGTATTTTCCACGCGAACATGGCGAAGTACGGGTTTGCGCCGGACCGTTATAAACTAGAACTCGGCAACAGCCTCAGAATGAGTAAGGCTGATATGGCGGGCTTGTGCGGGGGCGAAAACGTACGCCTGTTCAGCGTCGATGGCGATCATAGCAAGGAGGCGGTCCTCAGCGATCTTGCCTTGGCCGCCGGCGTCCTCGCGCCGGACGGGGTGATCATTGCCGACGATCTGTTTAATCCCTGGTACCCGACGGTGACCGAGGCGGTCTACGAGTTCTTTCTCAATGACGCCTATGCGGCTCAGCGCGGCGATCTGGTCCCCATCGCTTTTTCCACGGCGAACGGGCCGGTGGAAACCGGGGCCGGCAAGCTGATGATCGCGCGCGCGCCGGCCGCGGCCGCCTACAAGGCGGGGGTCAGGTTGCTTCACCAGGAAGATTTGAAACACAATGATCCGTTCGCCGGGCACGAAAATGTGCCCACCTTTTGTTTCGGCTACCAGCCCTCCAAGCGGCCGCTGGACGAGGTCATGGCGGCCATCCTGGACGATATTTTCCCAAATGGGCCGGGCGGCGTGGCCGGCTGAGGTCCACAACGGAATTAGCATTGCCAGACGTTTCCGGTAGAGGCACTCTCCCGTCATTCGTATCTCTTCAGGGGTGACAGCCATGCTGATCCTTTTCGACAATCCGTTTTCGACAAACGCGCAGAAAGTCCGTCTGGTTTTGGCGGAAAAAGGCCTCGCCTTCGAAAGCCGTATTCTGGACCTGCAGAAAGGGGATCAGTTCGACCCCGAGTTCAAAAAAGTGAATCCTAACGCCCAGGTGCCGGCATTGGTCGATGAGGGGGAAACCTTCGTCGAATCCACGGTGATCTGCGAGTATCTGGACGACAAATTTCCCGATCCGCCGTTGAAGCCGTCAACGGCCACGGGCCGGGCGCGGATGCGCTGGCAAACCGAACAGACGGTGAGCTGGATCAGCCATTCCATCAACAGTCTGAATGTGGGTCTGGTGTTCCGGGTGATCTACCGGTCCAAGACACCGGAAGAAATGCAGGCCTTTTTTGATGCGAACCCGAATCCGATCGCCATGCGCCGTCAAAAGTCATTGGTGAAAGAAGGGGTGAACTCGCCAATGATTCCCATCGCGCTGAAACGCTACCGCCGCCTGATCAAGGAGTTGGATGCGTCGCTGCAGGAAACCGGCCCTTGGCTGGCAGGTGAGGAATTCAGCCTCGCCGATACCGGCCTTGTGCCGTATCTCCATCGGCTGGACGTGATGGGGTTTGGACTGCTGCATGCTGACCGGCCGGCCTATACGGCCTGGCTGGAACGGATGCGCGAACGGCCTAGCTTCGTTCAGGAGATCACCGATAAGCTGAACCCGGAGGCTGTGGCTTTCCACCAAAAGTGCGTGGAGGAAAGCCGGGAAGAGCTCGATAAAATTCTCGCCGATCCGGAGCTCAGAAGTTAGCGGTCTTTAGCCGAGAATTTTCGATGCGGCGCGCAGTTCACCCACGATTTCGCCGCCGGAATTGGCGACGGGCGGGCGGTGGTGCATGTCCAATGCCTTAATTTCTTCATCGTGCAGCATGCCGAGCTCTTCCAAAACGCCGATCAGCGCGACGCAAACAGGCCGCCGGGCGCCGTCGCTGATTTTAAGGGCAATGCCGAGGCCGCTTTGACGGTCGGCCGCGGCCATATAGCCTTCCGCCCCGATCTTGGCGATCACCCGGCCCCGTGTGAGGCGCACTATGTCGCTGCCCGGCCCGTCCGTGCCCCACAGATAATTGGGTTCCTGGGAAATGGCGTCGAAGATGGTGAGCGCCGCCATTTTTTTGGCGTTGTCCAGCACACTCGGTGCGGAGAGCCGCGCAAAGGCCGTCGCCATCAAACCTAGCGGTAGGGCGGGCGCCGGCAGGGTGCAGCCGTCGATGCCCCAGTTCAATCCGTCGGCATCCGCGTCAATCAGGATCGACAGGTTCTCCCGGTAGGTTTTCTGCACAGGATGATCAAAATTGCCGTAGTCCAGATCGTGGCCCAGATGCCGGGCCAGCGTCAAAAATCCCGCGTGCTTGCCTGAGCAATTGTGATAAATCCGCTCCCGCTTGCCGCCACCGGCCAGGATCTTCTCCATCTCGTCCACGTTGATCGGGAAATCGTGTCCGCAGGTCAGGTCCTCTTCGGTGCAATCGATCATGCCCAGCCAGTCACGGACAGTCTCTATGTGATAAGGCTCTCCCCAATGGGACGCACAAGCCAGGCAGATGTGCTTGGGGTCCAGGTTGAAGGCCTTGGCCGCGCCCGACTCGATCAGCGCCAGGGCCTGGATCGGCTTCATCGCCGAGCGGGGATAGGTGATCGTGTTGACGTCTCCCGCACCTTTCAGGATTTCACCTTTGTAATTGGCGACAGCCACGTGACCGTAGTGGACGCTTTCCACCACGCCGTTTCGGGTGACCTCCACCAGGGGAGCGGGCGCAACAAGGTCTGTCATTTTGTGCTACTCTTGGGCTGTGGCGTCTAGTTTTCCCGGCCCCGAGGTTTATCCCAGATGGCGTTGGCGGACGCATGTTCCGCATCCATCCCGGTGCCCAGAGCCGGCGTCGGATTATAGTGCGCCGGCTTGGGTTTACCAGCCGCCCGGCGGGCCAGGGCTTCGGCCGGGGTTTCCAGCAACTCCGTGGCTTTCAGGGCAGCCTTGCGATCAATGCCGACCGGGTCCGCGGCATCGGGCGGCGGCATGGCGTTGGCGTGGTAATAGGCCATTTTCTGCTCCGCCGGATCGATTTTATGATCGAGATTAAGATCGCGCTGATTGACGCCCTTGGGCGGATCAATGCACTTCCCGTCGACGATCTCCATATCCAGCCACCATTTCTTGACCGGATTACGCACCCCGTGGCCGAGGGCATCGTCAAGTTTTACGGCGATGGGCACCAGCAACGGTTTCAGCCAACGGACGTTTACCCCGCACCAGGAGGCGACCCGCGTGGCGATCGGCCCTTCCCAGGTCACCACTTTGTTCAGCGGGCAGGTTTTCATGCACCGTCCGCAGGCCAGCCCTTTCGGATTGGTGACCCGGTAGCGGGTGCAGCGTTCCACATCCGGCTTCCACATTTCGTAGCCGTTGAAAATCACCTTATCGCCCCAGGAAATGGCGTCGCAGGGGCATTCCCGCGCGCACTTCCAGCAGTTGGAGCAGAAATACTGCAGCCCGAAATCCATGGGCTTGTCCGGCACCAGGGGAATATCGGTGGTCAGCACCACGGTCTTGAGCCGCGGTCCGATGAACGGATTGAGGATCACTTCGCCGATCCGGCTCAATTCACCCAGGCCCGCCAGCAGCGTCAAAGGTACGTGCAGGACCTCGGAATCCGCGTTGGTTTGGGAGCGGGAATAATAACCCAAGGACCGTAACAGTTCGCCGATCACGCCGGCAATCTCAGCACCGCGCATATAGGCCCGCATGGATTGGGCGCCGGAAATATAGTCGTCGCCCGACGCGCCCTCCATGGTCTCGTAGCCCTGATCGATCAGCATCACGATGGCGTATTTGTTGTAGGGCTTAATTTCGGTCCCGTCCTTGCGGTGCGAATACCAGCCGTATTCCGGAATTTCGCAAATGCCGGTCATCTCCGACCCGAGGTAGTAGGAAAGCGACTTCAAGGCCTTTGTATTGGCCTCCGCATCTTCATAGCCGGGCTGAACGGGGGCGGTGTCGCCGCCCTGTTCCGGCACCATGCACTTGATCAGGCTGACCATGGCCTGAGCAAATGGATGTTTGAACGAGAAGCGCGACCGTTCGGTCTGGGATTTTTGCCCCAGATCACCACGGGCGGCCCGTTCGAAGAATTCGGCCCGCTTGGAGACTTTGGGCACTTCGTCTTCGAAAATCAGGGTGGTCGGCTTATCGACCCGATCCACCTGTTCCAAAGGGAAGTTGCTCATATGGGATTTACGGCCGGCGCGCCGGTTCCATTCCAGGCCGGGCACCGCCCCACCGGCGCCGATCCAATAACCGAAACCCTTGCCGTTCTTCGCTCGGGCAGATAGCGGCGTATCAATCGCCATCGGATAGTCGGTGGTGACCACGGCCAGTTCGAACTTATCGCCCAAATAGGGGTTTATAATCTTGTCGCCGTCCCGGATGCCGAGACCGGCCATCACGGACAGCCGGTCCATGTCCACATCACCGGTTTCCAGATCGTGCGCCTGTGCCGAGAATCCCATCCATTGGATGTGCTCGCCGATGGCAATGGCGATCTCCAAAGCCCGAAGCCGGGCGCCGATGCCTTCCTGGCCGTTCACCCACTTGTGAGCCAGATTGTCCTCTTCCGGGATGCGGCCGTGAGCGATCATAATAACGATCGCGTGGTCATGGTTTGATACCGAAGTGCCTTCGTACCACGCGTTCGCTGGCAATTCACAGATGCCCATTTGGGACGCGTCCAGGAAATACCCGGCGCCCTTAATATCCTGGGTCCGGCGCGCCAGATCGTCCGGCACCGGCGCTTTCGGTGGCAGGGGATCGATCTTGCCTTGTTCCCGGAAAATCCTGGCGTATTTGTCGATGGCAACAGCGAATGGATTTTCCGACGGCACGGGTTGAACGCCGGGTCTTGGGACTAGGGGCTTGTTCGCCTCCACTTCAGTGATACTCGCGTCGCGGGGCAGGCGTTCCAGGGGATAGGGTCCCCAATGGAACGGACGGTCTTTGTTCTTGGACCTGAAAAACATGAGTGACTCCCTGTTGTCTGAGGCCCTGTTGGCTGTGGGGCCCGCCTCAATTCGGGATCAAATGGTACCGTTCTCGTCCCAGCCGGGCAATCTTGATATTTCGGCCAAATCGTCCGATTTCAATGACCGAAAACGCCCTTTTTTTTTCGTTTATCCTCGTGAGAAACCGGACGTTGAAAATCTACAGGAGAAGTGACCAAAATCACTGAAATACGGGCTTATATTTGCAATCTTGCACCGTTTCATAATGAAACCCCTGTGGGAAGTACGTAGGTATGTTGGTCGAGGCGCTCAAGGAATGGAACAAAAAGGACGAGAAATCGTCCGGGCAAACTGAGGCGGAAACCATCGCCATCATGTTTACGGAAATCATGGGCTATACCGAGTTGACCCAAAAGGCCGGCGATGCGGAAGCGCAGGATATCCTCCGCGCCCACAACCGGATCGTCCGCGCCGCCATCACCCGTTTCAGCGGCAAGGAAGTCAAACATCTCGGCTACGGCATCATGGCGTCCTTCGATGGGGTGACCAACTCGGTGGAAGCGGCCAACGCCATCCAGCGCGGTGTCGAGAACTTCAATCTGGCCCGCAAGCATGACCCTATGGGGGTCCGCATCGGCATTCACGCCGGCGAACCCATCCGCGAGGAAGATGATATCTTCGGCTCCGCTGTTCAGATGGCGGCGCGCATCTGCGCCATCGCGGCCACCGGCGAGGTCATGGTATCCGAGGTTGTGGCGTCGATTTGCCGGGGTAAAGCCATGAAGTTTGAAAATCGGGGCACCCGGGAAATAAAGGGCTTTCCCGATCCGGTCGCAGTATTTTCCTCCAAATGGAAGGTCGAACCGGCCGCCGCCGAATAGGTCTAGTCTTCGTCTTTATCGTCGACCGTACGCACTTCGGCGTTCATGGCAACGTCGCTGCGCCGCCGCTGCGCGATGATCTTCCCCGTCTGCCAATAGTCGCTATTCACCGCTCGCTCGGCCATTTGCTCAAATTCCTCGGTCCATTCCCCCAAGTCATAGCCGTACCAGGGGGCCTGAGGCGATAATTCAGGCAGGCCCAGCTCTTTCCAAATGTCGGCGGCGCGTTCCATAAACTCCCGCTTCGGCAGGGAAATCGGCGGATAGGTCTCCTTTAGCGTCGCATCCACTAGCACCGACGCGTCCTCGGGATCGACCATGCTGCGTGGACCATGCCCTGCATCCTGATGTTGCAAGATTTGCACATCATGTTGAGGCTTGCAGCGATATGCCATGGCCCAGAACAGCGCGTCGGCGTTTGATCCGTCGATATCCTCGTTTACCGCAATGATCCACTTGCCCTCCGACTGGCGGTAGCCGGACAGTCCATAAAGCGCGCGCCAGACTTCGGTTTGTGACGCCCCGTGCTCGAACACAATGGCGTGCACTCGGTGCAGCGAGGTCAGCGGCTCATGGGCCTTCACCGTGATCACCTGTTTGATGCCCATTGTGTCTCTGAGGTACGCCAGATTGCGGGCTTCGTAGGCGAAGCGGCGGATCACGCTGGATTCGCTGGGCGCCACCTGGCTCACCCAGGAGGTGATAATCGCTTCCTTCTTGCGGGTGATCGCAGTGACGTCCATGAAGCCGTTATATTCCTGCAGATTAACGTGTCCGTGGGATTCACCGAAGGGCGCTTCCGGCTCCAGAAACTCGGTATCCACATATCCCTCGATCACCACTTCAGCTTCCGCCGGAACCATGAGGTCCACAGTCTTGGCCGGAACCACGTCGATGGGCTCGCCCACCAATGCGCCGGCGACGGCAATCTCGTCGATGCCTTCGGGCACCTTCTGGACAGAGGCGTATGAGACCACCGGCGGACAGCCGATGACGACCGCGCAGGGCATTCGTTCGCCACGTTCCTTCCAGGCGAGCCAGTTGATATAGCCACCGGTGCGGAGCTCGGTCGAGGTGTTCATGCCGAGCCGGTCCGGCGCCTTTACCTGACCCCGATAGGTGCCCACATTCTGCACGCCCGTCTCCGGGTCCTTGGTGATAAAGTGCGACGCCGAGGTGTAAGGCGCATTGTCCCAGCCCGGTGTGGAAATGGGGATCGGCAGGTCATCCAGCCCGTGACCGGTCGTCAGGTCCTTGTCCTGATAGATGATTTCCTGACACGGCGCATCTTCGGGCGCGATCTGGTTGGGCTTCAGAGGGTCCTTGATCGCCTTGATCCAGCGGTCGGTGAACTGATCCAGCGATGAGCCGAACCCCACTTCATAGATGGACGGGCTGCCGGCCAGCGCGCACAGCACCACTGGCATATCGAACTTGCGGCCCTTGCTGTCGACCACATTGGTGAACAGCCAGGCCTTGCGCTCCGCCTCCGACATGCCACCTCGGTATTGCCAGCGCACCAGGGGGTGCATTTCGGTGTCCTTGTTGATTTCCCGGTCCACCTCTATCAGGAGGCCCGCCTTGCGCAGCGCTTCAAGATGTTCGGGGAGGTTATTGTAGCCCCGTTTTTTATACGTTCGTTTTGCCATGGGACTAGAGGATGGTTCTCACATCGACGATGGCGACGTTTCCTTTGTCCACCTCGGCCACGGCGTTTCTGAACACGTCCGCCAAGTCGTCCGGGTTATCCACGGGCCCTTCGGCCCAGGCACCGTAACCCCTAGCTAGTGTCGCATAGTCGATGGCGGGTTCCGCCATACGCTGGCCAATCCAGGCGTTCTCGGGCGGCCGGTTGCGCCTGTTGGCGACACGAATTTGATGGTGCTCGTCGTTGCCCCAGCTATTATTGTTATTGATTACCAGCAACAGCGGGATTTGATAATGGGCAGCGGTCCACAGGGCGCCGGAGCCCATGAGGAAATCGCCGTCGCCGGTGATACCGACCGGGAACCGGCCCTTTTGCTTAAGCGCCAGGGCCGCTCCGACGGAACCGCCGGGGCCATAGCCCACGCCGCCGCCGCCATCGCCGCCTAAGAAGTCGCCGGCGCCGGCGAAATCCCAATAGCCTTCCGGGAAGCTCCGGTTGTTGCGGAGTACCATGGTCCAGGGCTTCTCCTTCACCGCTTGATACAGCTCGTAGACCATCCGGCCGGTGGCGATGGGGGATGAATCCCAGTTTTCCTGCCAGCGCTGGTGCTGGGCTTCGCGGAGCTTGGTGTGGCGCTTGGCCAGCACTGCCTTGCGCTCGGCGATATTCTTCTCAACAGCCGCATCGCCGCTGATCCGAGCCTTGAGTGCCGCGTTCAGCTGATCCAGACCCAGGTTCGGGTCGCAATCGATGTGCAGGTCGACCGCCGCCACCGGTCCGCCGAAATGGGACCAGTTGTTGGTGACCGTGTTCTCCAGGCCCATCTCGATAACCTTTTGACCGTCCTTGCCGCGCACGCCTTTGACATGGCCGTCATAGGCCTGGGTCGGATCGACACAATCGAGCGCCAGGATCACATCGGCCTCGCTTTGAATTTCCCGGTCGCCGTTCAGGTTCTGCGGATGCGCCGTGGGAAAGGCCACCAGATGGCGGTCGTCGAGGCAGGCTGCGCCGGTCAAATCGGCAAGCTCGATCAACGGTTCGCGGGACCGCAATTCCCGGCCTAATCGTCCGGCGGTGATCAGCGGCATATCCCCGTTCACCAGCAATTCGGCCGCTTCGCTGAGAGCATCAGGGTTGGGCGCCATGGGCGGAGCCGGCTGATACCGGGCCAGGCTCGCGTCAGGCTGCACCAAATCGTCCGGGATGCCGTCTTCCTGCACCACCAGATCACAGCAGACATAGGTCGGGCCCTTGGGCGCTGTGCCGGAAATTTTACCGGCTTTCAGTAAACTATCGACGGTGGATTGCAGGGTCAGCGGTTCATCGGTCCATTTGCAAAAGGGTTTGACCAGATCGCTCTGCATACTCGCCGTATGGGTCCAGTCAATATAGCGCCGCTGGGCAGGGTCATAAGGCCCGCTACCGCCTAAAATCATCACCGGCACCCGGTCGCACCAGATGTCATAGACACTGACCGACCCGGTCATCAGTCCGACCAGGTCATGAATAATAGCTAGGGATGTTTCCCCGCCGGCTTTGGCATAACCGTGCGCCATGGCCAACACCACGGCTTCGTGGCTGCCCATGATCATTTCCGGGTCCTGGTTGCGGTTGTGGTTGACCAGGGAGTCATGTAGTCCCCGGAAGCTCGAGCCCGGCAACACAAAAACGTGTTTGAATCCCATATTCTGAACGGTTTCCGCCATTACGTCAGAGCCGAATTCGGCCTTGGATTGATTGGCGGGCAGGTTAACCGGGGTTTCCGGGTATTTCATGCTGCCGTAGTTGATCGGATCGGACATCTCGCTGCGGGCTCCCTGTTTTTATTTAAAGGACCGGCCCGGTTCCATGCACAACCGGTCGGTCAGGCATTTGTTGCTGATAAAACCATATTCGCCTAACATCTAAAATACTCAAGTAAAACAAACCACATATCAGGGAGAGTCTCATGTCGAAGAAGGTACTATTAAAGTCGGCGCTGGCGTCGGCTTTGGTTGTCGGGGCCGCGTTGGCCGCGTCACCGACGCCCGCACAGTCCGTCATGGATTTCTACAAAGGCAAGACGGTCACGTTCCTTGTGCCCTATCCTCCGGGCGGGTCTTATGACGCCTACGCGCGTCTGGTCGCCGGCCATATGGGCAAGCATATTCCGGGCAACCCGAATATTATTATTCAGAATATGCCCGGCGGCGGTGGCTCCAAGGGCACCAACTATACTTTCCGCTCCGGCGCCAAGGACGGTACATTCCTTCTGTGGCCGCCGGACGCTTATGCGACCGCGCAATTGCTGCGGCCCAAACGGTCCAAATATGACGCCTCCAAGTTCACGTCGCTCGGCAGCATCGTCGGTGTGAACCCGGTGATCCTGGTCCGCGCCGGTGCGGCGGCCAAGACCATCGACGGCGTTCGCAAGGCGGAAATTAACGTGGCCTGCTCCGGCCGCGGCTCCCAGAGCTTCATCATGCCGGCCATGATGAAACACTTTCTGGGCTTCAAGTTTAAGCTGATCTGCGGTTACAAGGGCTCTGCGCCGATGACCCTGGCGTTGGAACGCGGCGAAGTCGATGCCCAATCCAGCGCCTGGGCCAGCTGGCGCATCCGATTTAAGGACCGGATCACCAAGGGCGAGTTTACCCCGCTGATTCAGGTCGGCCTGGATCGCGATCCAGAACTGCCGAGCTTGCCGCTGATGCAGGATGCGACGGACAATGCGCAGCATAAGAAAGTGCTGGAATTCGTCTCCGGCGGTTCCGCCATCGGCCGGTCTCTCGTTGCCCCTCCGGGCACGCCGGCTGACCGAGTTGCAGCCTTGCGCACGGCGTTTGACGCGGTGGTGAAGGATGCGGGTCTTCTAGCCGACGCCAAAAAGCGCAACGCGCTGGTGCAGCCGAAGACGGGTGCGGCGGTCCAAAAGATCGTCATGAACATCCTGGCGTCCGACAAGGACATCATCAAACTGGCGCAGGAAGCGGTCTCTCAAAAGACCGACAAGTGCACTGTCAACTGCACCAAAAAGAAGAAAAAATAAATAAACGGCTTTGAAATATGCTGATCAAAGGGCGGGTGATTTCATCCGCCCTTTGTTTTGCTAGAACATCGCAAAGGCGCGGATGCTTTTGAGTGCCGGGTACATCTGTCCGATCACGGTTTCCGGCCAGGGCACCAGCAGCACCTGGTGGAACAACACGTAGCAGAACGCCCACATGGGCATCGAGACAGCAAGCGTCATGCTCCAGCTTTCCCGGCCCACCAGCCGCAAATATCCGATCATGAAGAAGATCAGCGCAGGTAAGAGACCGATCAGCAGCGCCGCAGCCAGATAGCCGACACACCAGCCGAAATAGACGCCGACGCGGGCGTAGATCTTTGCCGCAGTCAACTCCCCGTAGTCCGCCTTGATGTCCAGCACCTGGGCCGGGCCCGTATCCGCGTCGGTCGGCACCAGGAACAAGCTTCCCGCCAGGGAAAGCCCGGCAAAGAAAATCCCGGCGATGCTGACGGTCTGCGGCACCAGGCGGGCGGCGAATTCCCAGTCATCAGCGGCCTGGTAAATACAAATGAAGCCGACAACCAGGACAGCGGCGAACAGGCCGTTCAGCTCCAAACCCACGCGGTTAAAGCCGAGCCGCCATTGAGCCGGGGCATTTTCGCGCCTGCGGCGGAGGTAATCCCGGACAATGGGCCGAAGCACGCCGAACAGGGTGAGGGCAAAGACAATCAGGACCACCGGGCGCAGCATCCATTCCGCGCCGAACCGGTTGACTGAAATGAACATGTAGTTTTCCATCAGCGCACCCAGGACGAAGCCCAGCACCAGGGGTGGCCGCGGCCAGCCCTTCTGCTTCATGATCCAGCCGAGCGCGCCGAAGATCAGCAGGGCATAGATATCGCCCCAGTCGCGGGAGCCCTGGAACGCGCCGATGAACGTCACTGCTAGAACAACGGGCACCAGAATGCCGCTTCGGATCAGGGCGATCTTGGCCAGTTGGTTGGCGAACAGGAAACACAGCCCCGCGCCGATGATGTTGGCGAGCGCCACGCTCCACACCAGCGTGTAGGTAATGTCCAACTGGGAGGTGAGCATCTTGGGGCCGGGCACCAGTCCGTGGATCAGAAAGGCCCCCAGCAGCAGAGTCATCGAGGCGGAGCCCGGTACACCAAAGGCAATGGTCGGCACCAGCGCACCGCCCTCCTTGGCATTGTTGGAGCTTTCCGACGCGATGACGCCGCGCACATCGCCCTTGCCGAACGTCTCCGCCGCGCCCTTTTCCGTCCGCGCCGCGTGGCCGTAGGCGATCCAGTCAATGACCGACGCGCCGATGCCGGGGATGGAGCCAAGGGTGGAGCCGATGGCCGAACAGCGGACCACCAGGAACCAGCTTTTCAGCACGTCCTTAACCCCTTCGATCTGGGCCCAGCGTTTGCCGATGGTGGCATTGCCGGCGATGTTGCGCCGGGCGATGGCCATTTCCGCGAGCTCCGGCAGGGCGAACAGACCCAGGGCGACGGGCACAACGGGAATGCCTTCGATCAGGTACAATTCATCGAATGTCCAGCGCTCCTCGCCAGTCTGCGCCTCTTCGCCGATGGTGGCAATCAGCAGGCCGATGCAGGCGGCGGCCAAACCTTTCAGCGGCGCGCCGCCGCTGAGGGTCGCCACCATGGACAGGCCCAACACACAGATCGCCAGCAATTCAGGCGTGCCGATAAACAACATGACCGGCCGGAGGATAGGCACGCTGACCGCCAGCAGCAGTGCGCCCAGCAATCCGCCCAGGACCGACGCCGTGAACGCCGCGCCGAACGCCCGGCTGGCCTGGCCGTCCCGCGCCATCGGGTGGCCGTCCAGGATGGTCGCCGCCGAGCCGACAGTGCCTGGTACGCCGAACAGCACGGCGGGTATGGTGTCCGAGGTCACCGTGACCGAGGCCAAACCCAGCATCAGCGCCAGGGCCGAGAAAGGATCCATGTTGAAGGTGAAGGGCAGCAGGAGGGAGAGTCCGACCAATCCGCCCAGGCCGGGAATAACCCCGATCACCAGGCCGAATAAAACCCCCAGGATCAAAAAGCCGATGCGCTCGGGATCAGTGATGATCCCGGCGGCTTTGATGACCATGGGTAATATGTCGCCTTCCATCGTGTGAGGCTAGCGAAGGGGACCTATCCCGGCAAGCGGGGAACACTCTTGCGGGCTTCTTGCAGCCTTTATCCCCCTGATTTTCCCGGATACGATTGCATCCATGGACGCCAAAGAACTCACCAAGCGCGGTTACGCGGATTTTCAGGATCATCTGGCCAATCTGGAAAAGGCCGGGCTAGTCCAGCGCATCGACTCTGAGATTAATAAGGATACGGAGATGCATCCCCTGGTGCGCTGGCAGTATCGGGGCGGGGTGCCGGAAGAAAACCGGAAGGCCTTTGTCTTTACCAATGTGGTCGATGCCAAGGGCAGAAAATATGACATGCCGGTAGTGGTCGGTGCGCTGGCCGGCAGCCGGGAGATTTACCGCACCGGGCTCAACGTGGATGCGAAGGGCGTCGGCGAGATATGGCGGCGTGCTATGTCTCAACCCATTGATCCGGTGGAAGTGACCGAGGCGGCGTGCCAGGAAGTGATCCTACAGGGCGATGATCTGATCGGTGACGGCAGGGGGTTGGATGCACTGCCGGTGCCGATTTCCACGCCGGGCTTTGATGTCGCGCCCTATATTACCGCCGGCAATTTTGTCACTCGCGATCCGGGCACCGGCGTGCAGAATTTCGGCACCTACCGGGGCGGGCTCAAAGCGAGCAATCGTCTTGGCGTTCGCATGGCGACCCGGGCCGGGGGCGCGGGCGGTTATCCCCACTGGCTGAAATATCAGGAACGGGGTGAGAAGATGCCCTGCGTCTGTGTGCTCGGCTGTCCGCCGACAGTGGCCTATACCGGCCCGCAGAAAGTGCCCCTGGGCGTTGATGAGATGGGAGTGGCTGGCGGTCTGGCCGGGGAGCCGATCCGCATGGTCAAATGTGTGACCAATGATCTGATGGTCCCTGCGGATTCGGAAATCATCATCGAGGGCCTGATCGACACGGAATATCTGGAACCGGAAGCGCCGTTCGGGGAATCCCACGGGCATATTTCGCTCGAAGACTTCAACATGATCCTCGACGTCACCGCGATCACCCGCAAGCAAAACGCCATGTTTGCCTCCATCATCTCTCAGGTGACCCCGTCGGAATCCAGCTCCATCAAGCGGGATGCGTATGAGCAGATGTTCTTGGCCCACCTACAGCAGACCCTGGGCATCAAAGGCGTCAAAAACGTGGTGATGCATGAGCCGCTGACCAACATCCGCCGGGTGATCTTCATCGTGATGGAGCCGAGCGTGCCGAAGACCGAGGTTTGGCGCGCGCTCTATGGAGCGTCGACGCTCCGTGCCGATTGCGGCAAGTACGTGATGGCGGTGAACGAGGATATCGATCCCAACAACGGGGATGCGGTGTTCTGGTCCATGGCCTACCGGGCCAACCCGACGACGGATATTGTCATCTTGCCCAACCGGGACGGCGGTCACGGCCCCAAGGGCGGCGACAAAAGCACCGACGGCACCATGCTGGTGGACGCGACCCTGAAGCACGAGACGGCACCCCTGGCCCTGCCGAAAAAAGAGTTCATGGAGCACGCCAAGGACCTCTGGGAGAACTTGGGTCTCGGTACGCTGACGCCGGAAAGCCCGTGGCACGGCTATTCCCTGGGCGATTGGACCGATGAGTGGGATAATCTGGCGGCCCGCGCCGTGGCCGGGGATTACCTGGAGAACGGCAAACGCTCCGAACAGATGCGGCACAAGGGGATCAAGCCCAATACCCCGGTCCGCAACGTGATCAAATAGAGCCCATGAATAAGCCGATCGGACAGTCCCTCCGCCGCAAGGAGGATCAGCGCCTGCTGACCGGCAAGGGCCGGTTCACCGATGATTTCTCGGCACCCGATCAGGCCTATATGGCGATGATCCGCTCGCCCCATCCCCATGCGCGGATCGCGAAGATTGAAACGGCGGATGCCGCGGCCATGCCCGGCGTGCTGGGGGTGTTCACCGGTGCGGAAGTAGCGGCGGACGGTCTGGGACCGATCCCGCATAGCCCGCTGCCCAAAACCGATCATGATCTGAAATTACGAGGACCTGGTGACACGGATGTTTTTATCGGCCCGCACGTGCCGCTGCCGGTGGATAAAGTGCGCCATGTGGGCGAGGCGGTGGCGTGTGTGATTGCCGAAAGCCGAGGCCGTGCCCTGGATGCAGCGGAGGCCGTCTCCGTCGAGTACGAGGTGCTGCCCTATAATACGGATACATTTGCGGCTGCCGAAAGTACCCAGCCGGCGGTGTGGGGCGAACTGCCGGGCAACGTCTGCATTGATGCGACTTTCGGCGACGTGGCCGGGACGGAGGCCGCCTTCGCCGCCGCCGCGCACGTCGTTAAGTCGACCGTTCATATCGGCCGGGTCACCGGCGTGCCGATGGAGCCTCGCGCGGTGCTGGCTAACTACGACGCCGAGACCGGACGCTATACCCTGCATGCCGGCAGTGGCGGCTCGGTCCGGCAAAAGCGGGAGATCGCCGAGGTCCTGGGCGTTGAACAAGAGGAGGTGCGGATTTTCTCGTATGACGTGGGCGGAAACTTTGGCACCCGCAACCGGGTCTATGTGGAATTCCCCCTGGCCGCCTGGGCGTCGAAGAAACTCGGTCGGCCGGTGAAATACACCTGCGACCGGTCCGAGGCGTTCATCAGCGATTATCAGGGGCGGGATCTGCATTCGACCCTGGAACTCGCAATTGATGCCGACGGCAATTTCCTCGCGGTGCGTGCCGACAATATTTCCAACGTGGGGGCGCGCGCCGTGTCGTTTTCCCCGATCGCCAAAGGCTCCCAACTGATCAGCGGCAACTACCGGATACCCGCCGGCATGATCCGGTCGCGCGCGGTGTTTACGAATACAGTGCCGACCCAGGCCTATCGCAGTTCGGGCCGGCCCGAGGTCACCTTCGCCATCGAACGGCTGGTCGAACAGGCGGCGAGGGAACTGGGCCGCGATCCGCAGGATCTGCGCCGGCAAAATTTGGTGACCGAAGCGGAGATGCCTTACCGCAATCCCATCGGCATGGATTACGACAGCGGCCATTATGCGGAAAATCTAGATATCGCCATGAAGCTTGCCCGCTGGGGTGATGTGGAGGCCCGCCGGGAGGAGGCCAAGGCGCGGGGCAAGCTGCTGGGCGTCGGCTTTATTGCCTATGTGGAATCTTCCATCGGTAGTCCGATTGAGCAGACGGAAATCACGGTAACCTATGACGACCGGGTGGATGTGGTGATCGGCACCCAGCCCTCCGGCCAGGGCCATGAAACCAGTTTTGCTCAGGTCGCCGCCGAATGGCTCGGCCTGCGTTTGGATCAGGTGCAGATCGTGCTCGGCGATACGGATGTGGTGAAGGTGGGGGGTGGCTCCCATTCTGGCCGGTCCATGCGGATGGCGGGCACGGTGATTGTCTTGGCCGCTGACGAGCTGATCGAAAAAGGCCGGCAGTTGGCCGGTCATGTGCTGGAGGCCGGCGCTGGCGATATCGATTTCGCCGACGGGACCTTCACCGTGAAAGGCACCGACAAATCCATCAGCTGGTTCCAATTGGCGAGAGAGTTGGACGGCATGGAGTTGCCCGAAGCGCTGTCGGACGGGCTCTATGTAAAGCGCGCCAATGAAATGCATACGCCGGTCTTCCCCAACGGCGCGCACATCTGTGAGGTGGAGGTGGATCCGGAAACCGGTGGGGTGGAGCTGGTCCGTTACGCCGCCGTGGACGATGTGGGCCGGGCGATCAATCCGCTGATTGTCCACGGCCAGACCCATGGCGCAGTGGTCCAAGGATTGGGCCAAGCCATGGTGGAGGCGTGTGTGATTGATGATCAGACCGGTCAAACGCTGTCAGGGTCTTTCATGGATTACGGCATGCTGCGGGCCGGCGATGTGCCCGACTTCAAGGTCGCCCTCAACGAGGTGCCGTCGCCGACCAATCCCCTGGGCGTCAAAGCCGGCGGGGAAGGCGGCACCACCGGCTCTCCGGCGGCGTTCATCAGCGCCATGGTGGATGCCCTAAAAGAGTACGGCGTGACCCACATTGATATGCCGGCCACGCCGCACCGTATTTGGCAGGCGATGCGGAGGGGTAAGACCCCCTAAGCGATCTTCGCGTCGATGATCTTGTCGTAGACGCTGGTCTGATCCAGAAGGTTCCAGTCGGTCATCCAGTCATAGATGTACTGGTATTCCTCTTCAGTATACGGGCGCGGCTCAATATAACGCAGCCGTGGCGTATGCAGGTCTTCCGGCGTGATCGTGCAAATCTCGGCGGGGACTTCCTCGCAGAGATAGTGCAGATACGGCGTCTTGTCCTCGTTAATCTTTTTGACCGCCTTCTTGATCGCCCGGTCGATGGCCGCATAGGCCTCCGGATCGAGAGACGGGGTGCCCACTTCGGCGCCGTCATAATAGGCCTCGGCGATCACCTTGTAGCCGAGCTTCTCGGCAACGGTGACCCAGGGCTCCATCACGGCCGCGGCATCGACGGTGCCGTTGGTGATCGCGTTGAAGCGCTGCTTCGGTCCACCGATATGCACGGCGCGGATTTCATCCCGCTTTAGATAGCCGCCCAGCAGGCCCAGCGTCACGTAGTGGGAACCGGCGTGGAAGTTCACGGCGACGGTCTTGTTTTTCAGATCCGCCGGGATATTCACCGGGGAATCCGGCGTAACGATAATCGCCTGGGTGGCGACGGCGGCGCGCTTGGAGATGACCTTGGCGTCCTTGGCGCTGTCCTGGGTGCGGCGGATTTGGCCCCATTCGCAGGCGCGGTAGAGGGAAAATTCCCCTTCCTCGATGCCCCGGTGCCAGCCATAGGATTCCACCATCGTGTGGTCCTCGATCGGCTTATCCGGTACGTCAAGGTCCCGGTCCCGGCCGGAGCCGGCGCGGACCAGTTCCAACTCGATGCCTTCCTCGGCGAAATAGCCTTCGTCTCGCGCCACATAATAGGGCAGGGAGAAGACCGCGTTGTTCACTTCCACTTTGGTTTGCTTAAGAGCCATGATTTACCTCCACTGGACTGAATTTACGTTTTGTATCCGGGGTCAAGCCGGTCGGCCAGCCGCAACATGGCCGGCCAGGCCCGTTCCCCATAGGGTTTGCCTTCGGTTCGTTTCATCATTTGATTGCGGGTGTGCTGCAGGACCTCGTCCGGCACCGGGTTGATCTCGCCGCCGGTGGCCATCAGCTTTACTTGGGTTTCGCAGGCCATGATCAGCCGCTGCATATAGGCGAAGGCCTCGGCGACGGACCGGCCGACGCTGAGAAGACCGTGGTTGCGCATGATCATGGTCATATTGTCGCCGAGATCGGCAACGATGCGCGGGCCTTCGTCCTTGGCGGAGGCCAGACCCTCGAAGTCGTGATAGCCGAGCGTGCCGAACAAGGCGCCGGCGCTCTGATCGACGAACATCAGCCCGTCTTTAAGCGCCGAGACCACGACCCCGTCCTGCGGATGCATATGAAGGACGCAGTTCAGTTCCGGCTTGGCGGCCAGGATCGCGCTGTGGAAATTCTGCCCGGCCGGGGCCAGGGTCAGTTCCGTATCGCTCAGCACCGCGCCGTCCAGATGAGCCTTAATCAGGCACGACGCCGTCATCTCGTCCCAGCCCAGATTGGTCGGGTTCATGACAAAATGGTCCGGCTCGCCCGGCACCCGGGCGGAGATGTGGTTGTTGATGGTGTAGTTCCAGCCGTAGAAATAGGCGACGCGGAAAGCCGCCGCCAAATGCACGCGGGTTGCCCACTCCGCCTCACTGACCTGGCCGGCCAAGGGCTGCACGTTCAATGCCGGTAGTGGTGTGTCAGGCATGAAACTCTTACCCGATGAAATCGTATAATTTTGTGTCCTGATTTTAAGGCAGAAATGCCCAAAGCGAAAGACCAGCCCCTTTAGACCGGAATGGATGTGCCGCGCACGGTGGTCCGGTGCATCAGCCGGCGCTCGCTCTCGGGGAAGTCCGTGCGCGCATGCATGGAACAGCGGTTATCCCACAGGATCAGGTCGCCTATTTGCCACAAGTGCTCGTACACGAATTCCGGCTTTTCGGCATGGTCATAGACCGCGTTCAGCAGCCGGTCGGCCTCGTCCTCATCCATATCGACGATGCCTTCGGTCATCAGCCGGTTGACGTAGACGGCCTTTCGGCCCGTGTCTTCGTGGGTGCGGAACACCGGATGGATGGACGCGGCCGAGGCCGGCGTACCCTTGCCGTCGCCCTTTTGGGTGGAACCGTAATGATAATGATGATACGCCTTCCGGCCCTCCAGCGGCTTGCGGACATCGTCGGGCAGGGAGTCATAGGCCGCATAGCCACTGGCGAACAGCGTATTGCCGCCGTGGCTGGGAATTTCATGGGCATAGAGGAAAGTGCCTTTGTGGGGCAGTTCCCGGTGGAGCATGTCGTGATGGAACATCATCTCCCCATCCGGCAGAGCCCCGATGGGCTCCCCGTTTTCCCGGATGTTGGTGATCAACATGATGTTCGGTAGCAATCGGGCATACCCCTTGGGGAAAAACTCCGCCGGGCGGCCCATCTCACCGACCTCGCCGAAGGCCGCCGTGACGCGAAGCTGATCTTCCTGGCTGAGCTTCTGATTCCGGAACAACAACACCAGATGATCCAGCCACGCCTGATTAAGCTGCTCCACGACGTCGTCGCCGAAGGGCTGGGACAGGTCCAGCTCCTTGATCTCCGCGCCGATATGTTTTGTCAGGGGAACGATCTTCATCATCCGCCTCCCACTTTTTTCTATTTGCCTTTTCCCAATTCCTAGCTTGCCATGACGTCCCGTAGGATATCAACCGCTGCGGCATGATCGTCCAGGATCACTTGGATATAGTCAGGCGGCGCGCTATCGCCGCTGTCGGTCAGCAGCCGGCCCGGCCGTTCGGGCGCGCGTCCGAATCCGCAGGGCGCGGCCAGGCCGAATTCCGGCAGATACTTCTTGATGCCGGTGATCTGATCGCGAAGCCCGCCGGGCCCATGCAGATGGTGGATCGCGCCCACGTAGGCCCTGGCGCCGGCCAGTTCAAACTGTTCGAACGGCTTGAAGAAGCTCTCGGCAGCCGCATCCAGCGTGGGGAAGTGGACGAACTCCACCTTTCGCCCGCTGGCCGCCACCACGGCGTTCAGCAGCAGCACCGTGCCCATGGCGCCGGGCGGCTGGCGGCTGGGCCAGCCGTCCAGCGTGCCGTAGCAGGAATGATAGCCGAGTGCCACGTC
>JAYPHU010000006.1:0-92818 GCA_038127535.1 Rhodospirillaceae bacterium
CCGCAATTACACTTCCTGTCGCGCTTCAGTTGGACGACGAGGATTTGACCCCCCAATTGAGGTCGATCCTCAAGGACACGTTGAAGAAAAAGGCGCGGAAAGAGAAGCTCAGTCTGGGCCAAGCTTTGTCCAAATCCGGCGTGCGCCTGAGCCTAGTCTGCAAAATTTCCGATTAGTCCAAGAGATCTGGCGGCGCGTCCAGCCAGGACAACGCATCCGCAGCCGATAAAAAGGCCCGGAGGGTGCTGTTGCACCCCCATTAAAATGAACAGCCCTTCACTCGGTCCTTGAGCGGCGTGAAGATTCCGCCGGGCATTTAGCAAGTCACCATCCGGGGCCACGACAATGTGCACAAATACGGCGGCAAGGAACTGGTGATCGATCTACCGGGCCGCTAGGCCGATTTGTCCCGGTAGATCGGCAACTTCGGCCTGGCCGGTCTCGATTTGACGGTATAGATCGAACGATCTTCCCTCAATTAAACAGTATTATTTCAGAGGTTTATCCGGAATTTTCCCCGGATGGCATCCAACCTGCATGCCTTTGTGCGTCGTGAAAATTTAAAATGTGAGCAGAATGCCATGTCGTACATCAGGATAACCGGGGAATTTTCGGCGATATTCGGTATCTTCGCCGTTGGCTACGCGATGCTATTGATCAGCTAGCGGGCTGAACCCTCCGAATTTGAAAGACATAGATCGCGGCCGGCACGATGCCGGCCACGGTGACGCCCATGGCCAGGGGCAGAATCGTCGTACCGTCGGAAAAGAGGCCGACCAGGACGGCCATTGTTGCGCCGGCAGATTGGCGAAAGACGCCCAACACGGTTGAGGCCAGTCCGGCCATCCTGGGAAACGGGGTTAATGCGCCCGCGGTCGCCTGGGAGTTGGTGATGGAATCGCACAGCTTGAATAGGGTGAGGGGCAGAACCAGCGCCGCGATATAGTGCAGCGCAATGTCGGTCAGTGCGAAGACGAGCAGGAGAATGCCGAACAAGGTGGCGAAAGCCGAGCTCCAACCCATCAGCCGGTCAATGCCCACCCGCTCGCCAATGCGCGCGCCGATAATGTTGCCGGACATACTGCCGACCATCATGATCGCGAAAATGATGGCGAAGCCGTTCCGGCCTTGATCCAACAGGTTGATCACGATTTCCGGACCCGCTGACAAAAAGGCCAGCAATCCCATGCCGGAGAAAGCGGAACACAAGGTGTAGGCCACGAACAGCCGGTTGCTGAGGATGACGCGGCTGTTGATCACCAGATCAACCGGATGGACGGCGCGGTGGTTCTTTTCGACCAGAGTTTCCTTGAAGAAGAAGGCGACAATCAACAGCACCATCACCCCGAACAGCGTGATATAGACGAACACCGACTGCCAGGCGAAGTATTCAATCAGGATGCTGCCGATCAACGGTCCGATCATGGGCATGATCGACGCCACCGCCATCATGTAGTTGAGTAGCTTAGCCGCCTGTTCCCGCTCATACCCGTCGCGGACGATGGCCATGGCCAGGATGCGCCCGCAGGCGGCGCCCATGCCTTGCAGAAATCGCCAGGCGGTCAGCGCTTCGATCGTGGTGGCGAAGGCCGACGCGACCGCGCCGACGACAAAGATGGCCAGGCCGAAGATCAAGAGGGGCTTGCGCCCGAACTTGTCGGAGCCGGGTCCGTAGATCATTTGACCCAAGGCCGTGCCGAACGTGTAGACGCCGATGGTAATGCCGACGGTGCCGGGATCGACCGCCATTTCTTTGGCGATTTCCGGCATGGCCGGCAGGAACACGTCGATAGCGACCGGGTTCATTGCCGCGAGACAGGCGATCAGAAAGATCAGCAGCCCGTAGCTCATGCGCTCCGCCGCCGGTGACGCAAATAGATCATGAGGGAGAGGGCCGAACCCGCCGCCGAGACGGCGACTGCGATGGCCATGGGCCGCGCCGTGCCGTCAACGAAAATGGCGAGCAGGGCGGAGACAAGGGCGCCCATGGTAAATTGCAGGAAGCCGAGCAGGGACGAAGCCGCCCCGGCGTTGCGGCCGAATGGCGTCATGGCGCCGGCCACCGCCTGCGCGTACATCAGCGCAAAGCCCATCAGGTAAATGGTCATCGGCGCGAAGACTGTCCACGGATTGGTGGACTGCTGCAGGGCGAAGTAGAGCATGGCGAGCCCGCCGGCGAACTGAATCGTCGCGCCAGCCGTCATCAATGGTACGAGCCCGGTTCGCTCAACCCGGCGGCTGCAGTAAATGTTCGTGATCAGCAAAACCGTGACCGCGCCGGAGAAAAAATAGGAATAAGTCTGCGGCGATATATCAAATACGGTTTTCGACACGCCGGCCGACGCCGTCAGGAAAGCGGTAAAGCCACTGACCGCAAAACCGCCGCAAAACATATTGTAGTGAAAATCTTTGTTTTGGACGATACGAGCGAAATTGACGGCCATGGAATAGGGGTTGATGGCGTGAGGGTCTTTTTTCGGCAGGGTTTCCTTGAAAAAGAACAGGACGGCCAGGATCAGGAACCCGGCATAGCCCGCCATGATGTAGAATATCCAGCGCCAGCTATGATGTTCGGCGACGTAACCGCCGATCAGCGGCATGAAGACCGAACTGGAAATGCTGACGATAAAGATCAGCGAGACCAACCGGCCCAGTTGTTCCTTTTCGTACTGATCCCGGGCGGCGGCGTTGCCCAGGATGCGTCCCGATGCGGCCACCAGACCCTGGATGAACCGCCAGAAAATCAATGGGCCCAAGGAGTCGGCCAGGGCCACGCCGATGGCCGAGATAAAGAACAGCGTGAACGCGATCAGCGCCACCGGCTTCCGGCCATAGCGGTCGGACACGGGGCCATAGATGATCTGTCCCAAAGCGGTGCCCAGGAATATGGCGGTAAGGCTCAACTCCACATGGCCGATGCCGATGCCGAGATCGGTTGCGATGGCCGGGATGGCGGGCACAAAAACGTCGATGGACATGGGCCCCGCCATGGCGAGCCCGCCTAGAAGGCACGCGACCAACAGATATGGCTGGCGGACGGCATGGTTCACCGGACCGGCGCCTCTTCCCTAAGCGGCGCGGAGCGAACCAGGGTCAGGTAGAAAACAAAGCTAAATACCGCGCAGACGGAGAGCGCCAGGACCATAGGCATCTGGGTGCCGTCCTCGAATACACCTAGAGAGAAAGTGATCACGGCGGCGAAACCTTGCTGCAGAAAGCCCAACAGCGAGGCCGCGCGCCCGGCCATATGGGGAAAGTTTGACAGCGCGCCGGCGGTCATCGGCGACATGAAAAATGCAAACCCGATCATGAAGATGGCGGTGGGGATTAGGATGGACTCCCGCGTGGCGATGTCCAGGAAGGCGAATCCGAACAGGGAGATCCCGCCGACGGTGCACAGGATGCCGGACACCAAAAGGATTTTCTTGATGCCCAGCAGGCGCAACAGTTTGCCGGCGAACAAAGCGGCGATGAAATGGGCGAGCATGATGGCCGAGAACTGAAATCCGAACACCGTCGGCGTCTCGCCCATGAAGCCGACCATCACCGGCGCGAGGCCGGCCAGAACGGCAAACAGCGCCCCGTAATTGCCCATGCCGCACAGCAAAAAGGCGACAAAGGTGCGATCCCGGATGATTTCGGCAAAGCTGCGCGCGAGCACGCTGGGGGTCATGGCGCGGGCGTCTTTCTCGGGCAGGCTTTCATTGAGGAAAGCGATGAGGACCAGCAGGACCAGCCCGCTGACCCCGGCCATGGCGATGAACACGGACCGCCAGCCGAAGGCTTCGGTCAGATATCCGCCCATGATCGGCCCTATCAGCGGCATTGCGGCCAGGGTCATGTAGAGATAAGCGTACATACGCGCGCCGTCGCTGACATCGAACAGGTCGCGCACCACCGCGCGGAAGATGATCATAGTCGAAGCGATCGCGAGGCCTTGAAGCAGACGCAATACAAATAGCGGCTCGATGCTCGTGATGAAGATCGAGCCCGTGGCGGCGCAAACATAGAGCGCCATGCCGAACAGGATCACCGGCCGGCGTCCGAACTTGTCTGAGACGGGGCCATAGATGATCTGGCCCATCGCATTGCCGATCTGGACCATGGACAATGTGATCAGTACCGTGCCCATATCCGTGTTCACACCGGTGGCCAGATCGCCCATGGCCGGCAGGAAGGAATCGACCGCCAGCGGGCCCATGATGGTGAGGCCGCTCAGGACGAAAAACGTTCGCCAAAAGAATGCGCTGTCAGACATTTAGACCGAAATTTAGGTTAGAAACGGGGCCGATTTGGGCCGATCAGAACTACTCTGTCGAGGGCGGGGATGCAAACCCGTTAAAGGCAGAGCTGCTATCGTCCAGAGGCAAGTCCGTCGTGAAGACGGCGCAAGCTTTCCCGGTAGTCTCCCGGCAGTCCCCAATGGTCCGCGCCGAAGATCATTTGGCCCAGATAGGCGCGGCTGGGGGGCGGCGCGTTCTCGATCACGCCGAAATAGGTGTCCGTAAAGCACACGGAGCCGTCGGGTGTCAGAGCGGTTAACGGCCCCCGGTCATATCGGTTGGCGCGCCGGCCGGTCCCTCGAAACCCTTCGGCCACGTCTAAAACCGCGATATCGCGCGGGTGCAGCATGCGATAGACCACGCCCCACACTTCGTGTTCCTGCTCAGGAATGATGTTTGCCACCCCGCAACGTCGGCGTTTTGATCGCAGCGTGAAGTCGAGACGGTACCCTGGCGCCATGGCGATGGTCACAAAGCGCGCGCGCGGGCAGCGGCGGCAAAACTGCCGCGGATCCATGTTGGAGCCATAGGCAAAGTAGAGCATGAGAGGACGGTTAGGCCGATCCCCAGACGTCCTCGGCGACCTCGACGATGCGGGCGAGCTTGGCTTTCTCCACATCGACGGTGATCGGGTTGCCGGCGACGGTGCTGGCGAACCCGCATTGGGGGCTCAGGCAGAGCTGATCCAGGTCGATGAACTGAGCTGCCTCATCAATGCGGCGCTTCAGATCATCCACCGACTCCATCTCAGGCGTCTTGCTGGAGACGATGCCGAGCACCACGATCTTATCATTCGGCACGTATTTCAGCGGTTCGAAATCGCCGGAGCGGGGCGAGTCGTATTCCAGGAAGAACGCGTCTACGTCCATGTCGTTGAAGAACTTCTCGGCGAAGGTCTCATACCCGCCTTCGGACAGGAACCGGCCCTTGTAGTTGCCCCGGCACATATGTACCGCTGCGGTGACGGAAGCCGGGCGGTCCCGCAGGCAGTCGTTGAACAGGTCGATATAGTCGATCATGAGCTGATCCGGATCGATGCCTTGGGCGCGGACTTTGTCCTGCACCTTGGGATCGCACAGCATGGGCACGGGCACGTCGTCCAACTGCACATAGGTGCAGCCGGCGTCCGAGAGCGCCTTGATCTCTTCACGGAACACGGCGGCCAGATCGGCGAAATAGGCGGCAGTATCCGGATAAACATCGGTTTGGATGGTCTCGTTCATGCGGAACAGGTGCATGGTCGGCGGGGAGACGATGGTGGTTTTCGGCGTCTGCTTGGTGCGGACATGGAGATACGCGAACTCGTCACCGGCGATGGATTGGCTGCGCCCGACCTTGCCGGTGACAATAGGGGCGGTGAAGTTGTTCTCGTTGCCCTCGTCATCGGTGAAGGTGAACAAAGACTGGCTGATGTCCAGGCCGTCCACCCGCTCCACGAAGGTTGACCAATAAGACGCGCGGCGGAACTCCCCGTCGGTGACCGACTTCAGGCCGATGTCTTCCTGCAGCTTAATCACCTCGTCGATGGCGGTGTCCTGAATGGCGTTGAATTCCGCCTGATCTATCTTGCCGGCGTGAAGTTTCTTGAACCCCTCGGTGATGGTCTTGGGGCGCAAAAGGCTGCCCACGTGATCGGCCCGGAAGGGAGGTTTGCTGCGTTCCGCCATGGTTCTGATCCTGCTCGCTTATTGTCTTGACTGGTTTTGGTTTCTACAATTTGGCCCCATGAGTCAAACAGAACCCGGACCGAGTGAGAGCCTGGGAGTAGGGGAGAAATCATGACCGAATTCCGCGCCGATCAGACCCGCGTCAAATGGCTAGAGACCCTGGAAAAATTCAAACATGATCCGGACGCTCCGGGCTCCGACGAGATTTGGTCGCCGGCCCTGGAGACGTTGAGCCGGGACGAGTTGATCTCCATCCAGAACGAGAAGCTCGCCACTGTGACGCCCTTCCTCTACGAGAACAGCGATTTTTACCGGCAGCGCTTTGACAAGTTGGGCCTCGCGCCGACCGATATCCAAACAGTCGATGATTTGGCCAAATGGCCGGTGGTCGACAAGTCCGAGATGATGGCCGATGTGGAGGCCGATCCGCCCTACGGCGGCTACACTACCCATGGCGACGATCTGTGGGCGGAACGCGGCTGGATGATTTTTTCCTCCTCAGGCTCCACCGGCACGCCGCGGGTGTTCCGCTATTCCCAGATCGACCGGGAGCTGTGGTCCTGGGCCAACGCACGGGCCATGCATTCCTTCGGCATCCGGCCTGATGATTGTGTGCTGATCTGTTCCGGATACGGGCCGCACGTGTTCGCCTGGGGGGTGCAGTTCGGCCTCACCAAAATGAACGTGGCGACCATCCCTGGCGGCGGCATGACCGGGGAGATGCGCGCCCGAATGGTCGAACGCTTCAAACCGACCGTCATTGTCGGCACCACGTCCTACACCCTGCATCTGGGCCGGGTGATGGAAGAGGTCGGCCTGGACCCGGCCGCCAGCAGTGTGCGGATGATGCTGGTCGGCGGCGAGCCCGGCACCGGAATCATTAACACCCGCAACCGTCTGGAAAGCCTGTGGGACGCAAAGATGGTGGAATTCTACGGCTGCACGGAGGCCTCGCCCCACTGCGGCGGCTATTCCTGCTCTCACACGATCACCGATGATGGGGAAGTCGCCACCCACCTGATGGAGGACATCCAGATTTGGGAGTTGGTGGACGCGGATACCACGGAAATTGTGGAGGAGGGCGAGCGGGGCCTGACGGTCTGTACGTGCCTCAATTCAGAGAGCTCTCCGCAGCTTCGGTTCCTGGTCGGCGACTACACGACGTATACGACGGAGAAATGTGGCTGCGGCCGGACTCACGTGCGTGCGCTGGGCTCTTTCTCAGGCCGGGCCGATGACTTGCTGAATTTGCGCGGTATCAAGATGTATCCGGCGCAGATCGAAGAGGCGGTGCGCGCCGTGCCCGGCGTCGGTGATGAATACGAGATCGTGCTCACCACCAACAAGGACGGCCTCGACATCATGACGGTTCAGGTGGAGCATACCGACGATGTCAGCGAGCAGGTGGCCAACGAGATACGCTCGCGCTGCGAAATCCGCGCCGACGTAAACATCCTCTCGCCTGGCACGCTGCCGAAGACCGAGTTCAAGGCCAAACGGGTCCGCGATGAGCGGGGGAGTTAGTTCCTTACTGTGCGTCTAATATCCATGCGACATTCCCGACACATTTCCGTCATGCCCGGACTCGATCCGGGTATCCACCTAAATTGAAACATGGATCCACGGGTCAAACTCGTGGATGACGGCAGGGTAGGAGCGGGGGAGGGTGGGGTGTAAAAGTTCACCCCCTCCCTGACCCTCCCCCATGAAGGGGTAGGGGGTTGTATTTTCGGGCACAAGAAAAGGGCTGCTTGGAGCGGCCCTTTTACCGTCCGGCTATCAAGTAGAGGCCGGCTGAACTCTTGGTCTTACGAAGAGTAGTACATCTTGAATTCGACCGGGTGCGTGGTGTGCTCCAGCGCGTAAACTTCTTCCATCTTCAGGTCAATGTAGCCGTCGATCAGGTCGTCGGTCATCACATCGCCGGCTTTAAGGAAGTCGCGGTCTTCGTTCAAACTGTCCAGCGCTTCACGGAGGGAGCCGCAGACGGTCGGCACGCCCTGGAGCTCTTCCGGCGGCAGATCGTACAGATCCTTGTCCATGGCGTCGCCCGGATCGATCTTGTTCTGGATGCCATCCAAGCCGGCCATCAGCATCGCGGTGAACGCGTAGTACGGGTTCGCCGTTGCGTCCGGGAACCGGATTTCCACCCGCTTACCGTTGGGGCTGGCGGAGTATGGAATCCGGCAGGACGCGGACCGGTTGCGGGCCGAATAGGCCAGCAGGACCGGCGCCTCGAAGCCCGGGATCAGCCGCTTGTAGCTGTTGGTTGATGGGTTGGAGAAGGCGTTGATGGCTTTGGCGTGCTTGATGATGCCGCCGATGTAGTTTAGCGCCGTTTCCGAAAGATCGGCATAGCCCGAACCGGCAAAGGTCGGCTTGCCGTCTTTCCACACCGATTGGTGGGTGTGCATGCCGGTGCCGTTGTCGCCGACGATCGGCTTCGGCATGAACGTGGCCGATTTGCCATAGATGTGGGCGACCATCTGCACGCAGTATTTATAAATCTGCACATTGTCGGCGCAGCGAACCAGCGTGTCGAACTTGATGCCCAGTTCGTGCTGGGACGGCGCGACCTCGTGGTGGTGCTTTTCCATCTCGACGCCCATTTCCTCGATGGTGGTGACCATCTCGGAGCGGATGTCCTGCATGGAATCGACCGGCGGGACCGGGAAGTAGCCGCCCTTGACGCCGGGGCGGTGGCCGGTGTTGCCGTCGGCGAACTCTGCACCGGAGTTGTACGGGCCTTCCTCGCCATCCAACTTGTAGAAGGTGTGGTCCATGGAGACGTCGTAGCGAACGTCGTCAAATACGAAGAATTCGGGCTCCGGACCGAAATAGGCGGTGTCGCCGATGCCGGTGCTTTTCAGGTGCGCCTCGGCGCGCTTGGCCGTGGACCGAGGATCGCGGGAATAGCCTTCGCCGGTGATCGGATCGCGCACATCGCAATACAGGATCATGGTCGGCTGCGCGGTGAACGGATCCATCGTCGCCGTGGTGGGATCGGGGATCAGCGCCATGTCGGACTCGTTGATGGCCTTCCAGCCGGCGATGGACGAGCCGTCGAAGAAGATGCCGTCGTTATAGGCGTCGTCATCGATGGTCTTGGAGAGTTGGGTCAGGTGCTGCCATTTGCCCCGAGGGTCGGTGAAACGCAGGTCAATGTGGCGGACATCGTTGTCCTTGACCGCTTTCGCGACGTCGTCAGGGGTTTTGCAATTCAACGACATGATATGCTTCCTTTCTTTGGTGTAATGGCTGAATTTCGATTAGCCGGATGGGTGTCTGAAGAGAATTAAATCGCTTCGGCGCCCCGCTCTCCGGTTCGGATGCGGATTGCTTCATCGATTGTTGAGATGAAAATTTTTCCATCGCCGATGCGCCCGGTATAGGCGGCCTTTTGAATGGCCTCGACGGCGGCGTCTAGCTGGGAATCGTCCAACACCAGCTCAATCTTTACCTTGGGCAGAAAGTCGACGACATATTCCGCACCCCTGTAAAGTTCGGTATGGCCCTTTTGACGGCCGAAGCCCTTCGCCTCAACGACAGTGATGCCCTGCAGGCCGATGTCCTGGAGCGCCTCTTTGATCTCGTCGAGTTTGAACGGTTTTATGATCGCTTCAACTTTTTTCATGGGAGTTTGTTCCCGATCGTCTTGGTGGTTGTTGCAACAGCCAGACTAACAAACCTGCGCATCCAAATTATCCGGACCCGCTGTTACGCCGAATGGCTAGTTTCTCTGTCGCAGGAGTCGTGCCAAACTGAGGGATTCAGAAAATATTGTGATTACAGTGGATTATGGGTGCGCCCGGGCCGGGTAAGTGGAGCGGTATATTTAAAATTGCTCACCGTTTAGGCATTTGCCTAATTATTGGGAGGGTTGGGGGTAGGTCCAGAAATTCCTATCCGTTATGCCCGAGCTGGACCCAATGTGAATTGGGTCCAGCTCGGGCATCTCTCTATCTGCATCAGATCCCCGACAACTGCTTCGCAGGTCGGGGATGGCGGATCCCCATAAGCAGTGCGAGCTAGCCAGGACGCCCCCAAACAGGCCGCCCTCACTCGTAAAAACTCTCATGGATGAGTCGGTAAACGTTGTCCACGTCGCGTATACCCTCGAAACCGATCCGTTTGCGGTGGATGCCTTTTAGGTAAATCGGCGTTTCGTCCCGAAAATATAGCGAAGCGGTGCGGTCCTTCGCTTTTTCCACGTCCAAGCCGCCGATGGCGTAGGGCGGGTAGATGTAAAGCTTCTCGTTGGGCCAGCCTTTGGCGATCATCAGGCGCTGGTCTGTCAGCACGTAGTCCGTGGCCGCGGCCTCATATCTACCCCAGATCACGCTGGTCGCGGCGATCAGACCCATGAAGAATATAAAGCCGGAAGAAGCGAGTACCACGAGACCGTCCCGGCTCAAGAGATCAACGGTTTCCTCGCCGGGCCGGGACAGCACTTCATCGAAGCCCAGCGCGATCACGGCTATAACCAGGATGCCGACGATGGAGGTTTTGACGTAGCGCTGGCGAATATAGGCTTTGATCTCCGGCTTGCCGCGCCAGAGGATCGTCTCGTCATCGGCAATGCCAAGGTCTTCTTCGGTGGGTGTCTTATTGGTCATGGCGACTATCTAGCGCACTTTTTCCCGATAGGACAGAGAAGAGAGGCTTACCCGCCTGTCCGGGGACGGCCCGGCGAACCGGAACCTCCGCCACCTTGGACAGGGAGGGTAGGGCACTCTCTCGACTAATACCTCATTGGCCGCCAGCCGTGGTGGACGGGATGCGGGGACGGATAGTGGGCGCGGGCGTCCGACGGATGACGCTGGCGCACGTATCGGCTGATCTCCGAAGGTGTGGAGACGTCGTCCTATTTAACCACGCCGGCGATCTTCGCCACGCGGACCTGCTCGCGCTTGCCCAAGGCCAGGCGAATACGTTACCGGTAATAGTCCGGGCTCGCCAGGTCTTCTGATTTGGTTGCCGCGGCTTGTGCGGCCGCCGCCTGCCGGGCGGATGAATAGTATCCGGAGTCTGTTTCGTGGTACCCGCTGTCCGTGGTTTGGCAGGCCGACAGCGCCGCCAGGGCGAGCCCGGTGCACAGCAGGCGTTCATGGTTGGTCTGAAGTTTTGTGTGATCATTGTATTTCCCTTTCCCTTTTTCCAAGTCCGCCGGGAGGGTCGTTTTCCCGCCGTTACACCCTCTATGTAGGGGCCAGAGGCAGTTTTTCGGAATTAAGTCGAATTTTCTCAAAAAAATCCGGTACAGGTGGCCCTGATCCCGGATTCAAGTTGCGTGAACGTAGGTTTTAGAAATTCACCGGCTGCCAGCCGCGCCGCTCATACCGTCGCCTTGGCGGTTCGTAATAGGTCTCCAGCTGATCGTGCGATCCCGAATGATAGGACGGCTGCCGGTCCGGATAGAAGACATAGTAGTTGCGGTGGGTCTGATAGGTCGGCCGGTAATCGGGCTGTGCCGATAGGCGCCAGGGCCGGTCCCGCCAAGCGGCGTGTGACGTATGACTTTGGTGATCGTGGCCATGATGATTGTCATCGTGGTCATGCCATTTGTGGCTGTTCCACGCGTGATTGTGATCATGATCGTGATCGTCGTCGTCATCGCCCCAGTCTTCCTTGTGGACGTCATCGGCCCAGAGGAATTTGCGTTTGACTGTGCGTTTATTGCGCTTGGACTTGCGTTTTTTCTTGCCGAAGCGGTCCTCAATGTCCTCGACCTCGTTGCGGACCATGCGCCGCGTCTGGGAGATCAGGCGCTTGCCGGCGCGCCGGCTTGAGACCAGTTCTTCCTCATTCTCTTCGTCCAGGTAGTCCGAGCGAAGAAGCTTGGAACGCTTGCATTTCGCCAGGCCGAACAGGCATTCCGACGCCGGCGAGGTTTCGTGCACATCGGCTTCGTATTCCCATTCCAGCCCGTCCTCCGCGGCCTTGAACGCGTCTTTTGGGTCCTTAGGGATGAAGCGATAGACTGATTTTCGGAACCGGTCCTCAAACACGTCAAGGCGCTTCATGACCCGGACGTCCTTTCACTGCATCAAGTCATAGGCGTGGCGGACCCGGGCGGCGAAGTACCATTTGGTCGCCTGTTCCTTACCCACGTAGTAGAACTGGTAGACCATGGCGCAGAGGTAAATCGTCGGAAACTTCTCCGCGTTGTCTTCCAGCCAGTCGTGGAAGTCGTCTTCGATCCGGCTTGGCGCGTTGCGGATCGCGTCCACACCACCCTCCCAGTCCTCGTCGTCAATGGAGCTTTCCACGATGTTTTGTTAGTAGCCGGCGCTACGTCCGGACCCGGCGTAGCTGTTGGTTTTGCAGCCCGAGAGCGCGAGCAGGACGCCCGCCGCAATGAGGAAATACCGGCTGCTTTTTCCAAATAAGGTAATTTCTATTCTCCGCTTAGGTGGTACGGCTTCCCAACCCTCACCAGCGCTCTGCCCGTTCTATGGCGGCGCCAGAACGGTGTTTGTCGGCGCCGGGCAAAAATTTTTAGCTAAGAGAGGTTTTGCCGCCGGGATATCCGGTTTGATAAGATGCGTGCCAGTTCACACATCCGGGGGCGTTCGGTGAAAAGCTACAATCCTGTTTTGTCGGAATACGGCACGACCATCTTTACGGTGATGTCGGCGCTCGCCAACGAGCATCAGGCCATCAACCTGGGCCAGGGCTTTCCGGATACGGACGGACCGGACGATATTCTGGTCGCCGCCGCGGACGCCACCAACGACGGGCCCAACCAATACCCGCCGATGATGGGCGTCCCGGAATTGCGACAGGCCACGGCGGCCCACAATAATTACTTCTATGACCTGGATATCGACTGGCAGACTGAGACCATAGTCACCTCCGGCGCGACGGAGGCCCTGTCGGCGGCGCTGTTCGGCCTGATCGAGCCCGGCGATGAGGCGGTGATGATCGAGCCGCTCTATGACAGCTATCTGCCGATCCTGCGCCGCGCCGGCGGTATCCCTAAATTGGTGCGGGTCAAACCGCCCAACTGGGAGCTGCCCTACGAAGCGCTGGAAGCGGCGTTTTCCGACAAGACCAAGCTCATCCTGATCAACACGCCGATGAACCCGTCGGCCAAGGTGTTCGGCCGGGACGAGCTGGACTTCATCGCCAAGCTGGTGATCAAGCACGATGCTTATGCGATTTGCGATGAGGTCTATGAACACCTGGTCTATGACGGGCGGGATCATATTCCGCTCATGAGCCTGCCGGGCATGCGAGAGCGCTGCATTCGCATCAGCTCCGCCGGCAAGACCTTCTCCATGACCGGGTGGAAAGTGGGCTATTCGGTGGGCCCGGCGCCGCTGATCACGGCGGCGGCCAAGGCCCATCAATTCCTGACGTTCACCACGCCGCCAAACTTGCAGCGCGCCGTGGCCTATGGGCTCAATAAAGACGAAAGCTATTTCCGGGGCCTAGGAACGGATATGCAGGCCAAGCGAGACCGGTTGGCGGAGGGCCTCGCCGACATTGGCTTTGGCGTGATGGACAGCCAGGGGACATACTTCCTGACCACCGATTTCCGGCCGTTGGGCTTTAACGGCAATGACGAGGACTTCTGCCGGCATATTACGACAGAAGCGGGCGTTGCCGCCGTGCCGTTCAGCGCGTTCTACCAGGCCGGCGACGTGTACCACTACGCGCGCTTCTGCTACTGCAAACAGGACTCGCTGCTGGACGCTGCGCTGGAGAAGTTAAGAGCGCATTTTAGGTAAGCTGGCTTCCTCATAGTCATGCGCGGACCGGCCGATGGGCCGTGATCCGCGTCATCGTTTAAATCGGCCTTAAAAAAACGGTCTCTACTTCCGTCATGCCCGGACTTGATCCGGGCATCCATGTATTAAGGTGGACCCGCGGATCAAGTCCGCGAGTGATGGGTGGAGAGGTCAGGCGACTTCGTGAACTTCGGGTGCTCTGTGGTTCAACCGGACATGAGTACGCGGGTCCCTGTGTTGTCATCCTCGACCCGCGCAGCGGTTGTCGGGGATCTGATCCCGAAATGAGATACCCGAGAATCAGCCCCGATTTGCATCGGGTCTAACTCGGGCATGACGGCATAGGAGGAGAGCCCTAAACCACGCGCCAGACGATCAGCGAGTAGGCCTCCTGGAAGGTGGAGCCGAAGCCGGTGCGTTGGGCCTTCAAAATCTCCACCCGGCCCTCCGTTTCAAGCTCAATCAGTTTATCATAAAAACCATTTAAGTATTTACGTTTATTATGATAATCAAGCGCGTTTTGGTCGTATTTTAGGCTCGTGTCATAGAGCTCGGCAATGGGTTCAAGATGCACACAAATGTCGGGTCGGGCGGTACGAAGAGCGCTTGACAGGGGGCCGTGATCGGCGCCGATTTGCTCCAACGCATGAAGGGTCAGAATACCGGTGCCGGGTCCCGCTTCCACCAAGCCCCAGCCGTCCATGGTGAGCAGGTTGAGATTGACGGCGGTGATGTGCGTGCCGAGGGATGTGTTGATCTCCCGGATTAACGCCTGAGAAGGTTCTGCCCAGTCGCAACCGGTGAGCCGCTTGTCTGGAAAATGATGGGCGAGGGCATAGAGATTGGCCCCGGTGCCGCAACCTAGCTCGGCGATGTGGCTTACGCCCGACAGATATTTCTCGAAAATGACCGCCTTGATGATGGCGTATAGTTGTTGCTCAAAATACGGCGTGGCGGCGCGGATATAGCGCCCGCCCAAACGGAACGTGTCGTGACGGAAATACTGGGGCGTCAGGCTGGTCATGGAGACACCGTCCCGCCGCACGCTCTCCAACACCTCGGCCCAGCCTTTTTGCCAGCGGGGCAAGGCATCCCGGCTAGCGGCGGCAATACCATCGTCGGCCAGAATCTCATCGATCCGCATCTGCAATTCGGCGCTCTCTTCCGCCGTCAAATCCCGGTAGTCCAGGCCCTCCAGGTCTTCCGGATCGACCACGGCTTCCACGTCAGAGAGGGGCACATTCAATAGGACCGCCACATCGTCCAGGCTGATGGATTGATCGAAGGAGAGATCGGTCTGATCGGTCATGCCGAATCAGTCATCCAGGGATTTGATCTCGAACGGGGCGGCGTAGTCGTTGCTGATGGCCACGTCTTCACCTTCAAACGGGGCGAGGGGGGCTTCGGTGGTCAGAATGCGGCCTTCGCCGATGTCGGCCCAGTCCTCGTAGGAGAAGTAGTTCCGGTTGCGGGTGCCGGGCGCCGGCGCGTCGCTTTCCAGGTTTTGGGCCGTCAGGAACCGGAAATCGATGGAAAGCCGCAGGCCGGCAGCGCTTTTCTGGGTCGCGTGGATCAAATAGGGGTCCGCCAGGACAATATCGCCCGGATTAAAAGCTGCGTCATATTCTCGTCCTCCTTCGATCAAGTGTAGCCCCTCATCGAAATCCTTCAGCGGCCGCATCAACTCAGCGGGGAAATTACGGGGCTCAATCCATTTAATGCCGATTTGCCCATATTCGCCAAACACCGGTAGAAAAACCATCACCGCGTTTGCGGGTTCGCCCGCCCACATGTCGCTGTGCATCTTGGCGGACGCCCGTGCGCGTCCATCCACCGCCGGATTGGGCGTGCCGTTGACCAGCCGGATATTGATCGGTGCGTGAATGCTTTTGATGTGCGGCTGCAGGCCCAAACCGCCGAAAATGTCCGCCACCGTAGCGTGGATCAGGTTATAGGCCAGATAGGTCGGCTTTTTCGGCAAAACTAAGCCGTTCGGTGTGACATTGGGCAGGCCGGCGATATCGTCTGCGCAGGTATCGAACAGGTTATCGTGCAAATCGAAGCTTTGATTACCGTAGAAATTATCCAGGCAGGCATAGAGGTAGAGGTTCACCGCGTTCCGCAACCGCTTGTAATCCGCCGGGTCCAGCCGCGCGGTTTTCAACAGTGGATAGCTATCCCACACGTCCATGTCGGCGGCGATAGCGTCGAGCCGGTCAGCGCGGTCGGGAAAGGCGGTAGATTGTCTCATGGGCTGGTGTTCTCACCTGTCAGGTTGCGCAGTTCTGCGGGTTCCATTTCAGGGGACATATAATCCTCTATAGGACCTAAATAAGACTTAATATACATCAAAAATCTGGCGTCTAGCTGCGGGCCGAGAGAAATGATCCGGTCGACCTCTGCGTAGGCTTTTTCAATCAGATCGTCGGCTTGCGCTGTAGTTTCATCCCAATTGCCACCGCCTGTGTTCCCTCGGAACCTGTTGCCCACGGCGGCAAAGCGTTTGTGGCGGTTGTGGGTGCTGGTGAGGATAAACAGCGCCAGGTTTTCCGGTGTGATCGGCGGGCCGGGCTCGAACGTGGCCTGATGGCCGAGCTCGGAGAATTTGCACACCAGGATCTCGTCCGAGTCGGAAACGACCGTGATTTCCTCGTCTTCACAGACCCGCAGTGTCAGATCGTAGTCCATGGTGCTTTGATAGGCTTGGATTGCAGGGCGCGCTGGGATCATCAGCGGGTGTGGCAGGAACGACCGTCCATAAACCTGTCCGCCGTCGACCGGCCAGCACACCTGGATCGGATATGAGGTGGGCGCGGCGGAATCGATAAAATACGAGTGGTGCAGCGGATGAAAGTGCTGCCGTGCATGGTCAAAAAGCTCGCGCGGCCCGATCGGGCCCTGGCCGTTCCACCATTTGTCCGCAAAGGCCGCCTCCGTATTGCGGAGCACATTGACCATCACCCCGCGCGCGCCCTGATCCCAGAGCGCCGCCAGCCGGCCCAGGCCGCCGTCGGCTACAATGAAATTGGAATCCAGCAGTACCAGCGCGTCTTCTTCCGCCGCTCGTTTTGCACAGTCGCGGACGCAAAATTTTTGGATGAAGTATTTGTATTCCGGGGCTTTCAGCGCCGCCGCGGCCTCCAATAAGGGGCGGGGGCCATCGGTCATCTCTTCCAGACTATGGAACTGTACCTCGACGATCTCTTCCAGCGTTTTGATCTCGGGTTCAAAGGCCGCGCGGGACTCCCGGTCCGTGTAGAGGTGGTAAATGATGCGATTGTCCTGCGCCAATGCCGGCAAGTTTCCGGGCATCAATTGGAAAGGTAGGGTGAGCTCCACATATTTCCGAACGAACGGGGCGCCCCAAACCAAAGTGAAGATGTGAAAGGTCAATTTGGTCGTCCACTCCCGGTCTGATTGGGCGTCGCCGCAAACGTTGGGCTAGCCGGCGGCGGTCAGTACGTGCGCGCCGCCAGCATGCCGTCGAACAGAACATTGAATTCATTTAGGTAGACGCGCCGCTTTGGTGCATTCGGTGCAGGGATACCGGTATAATTCGGGAATTTTATCACGCGCTCTCCAGCCTTCTGACCGGTTAAAGGATGATGTTTTCAGTTACCTTTGGTCCGGCAGCCTCCGGGAGAGGCCGCATACCAGGATTGAAACTACACCAAATTGCTTGAGAATTTGTAAAATATCCCAGGTTTAGGGGGATTCCGGCCCGAATGCCGTTGGCCACACTCGATTAAAGACCAGGCGCCAGTACTTTTCCGCACAATAGTTTTCCGTCGCGCGCCGGTGGCCGGCGGCGGCGATTCGCCTACGGTCTTCGTCGTTCTCAAGGTAATATCGGACCTTTTCCACCAAATCCCTCTCGTCACTGAAATCCACATAGTCTTGTCCGGGGGTGAACCACTTCACGGTCTCCGGGTTTTGGTCTTCGATCAACAGTGCACCGCAAAGGGTCGCTTCTACCGTCCGGCCTTTGCATTGAAAATTCGGCTCGTCAAATACCGGTTGGGAAAAATTAAGTGTAATCTTGGATTGCCGCATGATTTCGGCGTAGTCGGCGATGGGCAGATCGGCCTCCGAGACGCCGCCGGCGATCATCACCTCTATGCCGGCTTCCTGCAGCAAGGACAGATAGAGTTTGCGCGACGTATAGCGTTGCACCCGCCCGACGAAACTCACATCGATGGGGCGGTCGCCGTCATTGCCCCGAAAAACCGACGGATCCTGCGGGGTCCAAGTGTCCATATAGTTTTCCGGCGCGGCGACCTTGTTCGGATAATTGGAATAGCAGTCCTGGACGATGCTCACGTCGACACTAGATGCATACTCCTCCATCCAGCGGATCGCGAAATCGTCGAACGTGTCGCCATAGATAGAGACGATCTTCGTGCCGAACCTGTCCCGGATCAACTGAAGCACTTCTGGGGCGGGGTTGAGGTCGGTCCCCCGTACCATCTTGAGGACGATCATGTCCGGTTTTTCATCTTGGCAGATTTGGCCCAGCGTCTCATCGACGTGCCGGCCGGTCTGCACGGCCGTTTCATCAAAAAAATAAGTAGATATCTCCGCCAGCCCTGCAGCGTTCAGCGCCGCGATAAAATTGTGGTGAACGCTCGAGAGGTCCTCTGCGGGATTGCAGTCCGTCCACTTTTCCGTGACGAATAGGACGTTGGGCCGGCCGGGCGCCGTCATTCGGCGAAACCCGCGTTGACCCAGAGGTTGGCGTCACCGCGCCGTTCAGGGAAGCTTTCCGGCAGGATATCGGTCTCGAACTTTTTCAGATTGGTGAAATAGTCGACCAGAAACCCGCCGGGGCCGCGGTGATCGCTTTGGTGGTTCTGCTCGAAGAAGAGGCCGGTGTTGCCGATGAGGTTCTGCACGCCCTCGCAGTAATCCCTGATCTGGGTGTCGGACATTTCCGACAGGGAGAGCGTGTTTATCACCAGATCAACCGGCCCGGCGTGGGCCAGTGCTTCCCGGTAAATCATATTGGGAATGAACGATAGACCCGGAGTGTCCAAATTGAATCGCGCCTCGGCTGTTGTCGCAATATCCGCCGGCAGGTCCGGAAACAGCGTCTCAAGATAAATGCCCGAAAAGGCCAAGGATTCCGGAATATCGATGATGCTGTAGTGGACCTTTTGGCCGACGAAGTTGATCAGATGATAGGCGAGCCCGCCGTATCCGCCGCCGATTTCCACGATCTTCAAATGTCCGTTCAGCGAGAGGCGCTCCTGCAGCTGGGTTATCAGCCCGTTCTCCGCCATCAGGCACAGCCGTTCGAGATAGGCGTAGGTGTCGTCGTTGACGATCTCCCCGTCCATGATCCAGCCGATCTCGCCGAATTTGCTCGGTGGCGCGGCGCGGAGCTCCGGGGGCAGGGCGTTGGCAACGGCGGCGTAATCGAACACGGATTGGTCCGGTGGGCCGGCCAGATACGAGAGTATCTCGTCCCAATTGTCCGGCAGTTTCTTCGACAGCCAGGGGCGCTTTTGTGCGAACTCCAGAGTCGCTAGCTGATAGCCTGTATAGGCATGGCCGTAGAGCCGCATCTTGCGGATGATGTCCCGGTCGCCGGTGGCCAAGAGCGCGTAAGAGGTCTGGGCGTTTTTGGTGGAGCCGTCGAGTTCGAATGAGGGCTGGCTGTCCGGGTGCCAGCCCTCATCGGGCAGGAAAATCTTAGCTGCCTCCGGGTCGGCGACAGCCATCTCGTCGCGGAGCTCGATGGTCTTGGCGACATCGGCCAGCACGGCGAGCGCACGCTCAAATTCCGCATCGCTTAAGTCCGAGGTTTCCTCGGAAAAGGCGAACCCTTCATATCCCATAATACCGTTATAGCCTGTTGATGAACCAGTCGGCCACTCATGCCACAGCCGGTTTAACATCACGTAAAATTTTAGGTCGAAATCGGCACGGCTGGCGCTTGACCCTGTGCGAGAGTGGGTCTACACAGTCGCCTCTCTTTCTGGCGAATGTAGCTCAACTGGTTAGAGCACCGGCTTGTGGTGCCGGGGGTTGGGGGTTCGAGTCCCCTCATTCGCCCCATTTTTCCATATTTTCTATTTCTTCCCCGGCGCCGACCAACTGTCATAGCTGACGGCGTCGATGTCGACGGCGGTGCCGTGGCCCTTGGCGGGCCCCTGGGGCAGGTCTTCGGCCCCTTCATAGCCGCCGTGGCAATAAAGCTCGATGATATTGCCCCACGGATCGTGGAAGAACATCATGGTCTCCACCCCCTGGCGGGTCCAGAAGTTGCTGGACGGGATGCCGCAGGCGGTCAGCCACTCCTTCATCTGCACCAGCGCTTCCGCGTTGCAGGTCAGGCCGACGTGGGGATATTCGTCGCTAGCCGCGATAACTGTACATCCGTTCGAGCCAATGCCGATATGGGTGCCCCACGTTCGAACATGGCGAAGGCGGCTTCGTGGACCAGCTTCTTGCCGCCTAAAACCTTCGTATAGAACTTGATACCTTCGTCCAAGTCCCGGCAGGGGAGGCTGACATGATCCAGCCCGTCCATCGCCGCCGGGCCTGAAGGGATGGTGCTCATTTGACAAGGCCTCCTATCGTTGTCTTTTGCCAGCCTACCTCGCCTTGCAATCGAGGTTCAACTTTCCTGTGTCGCGGCGTCTGCCGCTTTCTTTTTGGCCTGTTCACGCCGGAGCAAATAGATGCTACTCCCCACGATGACGGCGGCGCCGATGAAGCTCCAATAGCCCGGTATCTCGGCAAAAATGATGATCCCGAAAATGAACGAGTAGACGATCCGCAGATAATCGAAAGGCATGACGAAACTGGTCTCCCCGAGCCCGAGCCCATGGGTAAACAAGCCCTGGCCCAGGATCCCGACCGCGCCGGTGAGTATCATCAGCGCCCATTCCGTCGGCGTCGGGTCCTGCCAGGTCCAGATCGCCGGGATCATGGCCCACAGTGTGGTGAATAGGGCGAAGTAAAACATGATGGTGACCGTGCCTTCGGTCCGAGTGAGCAGCTTCACGGTCACGACGACGAGGGAGCCGAAGAACGCGCCGCCCAAGGCCGAGAGGGCCCAGGGATCAAAGCCCTCGCCGAAGGGCCGGGTAATCATCAGCACACCCATGAAGCCAACGCAGGCGGCCACGATGCGCCGGGGCCCGACGTCCTCGCCGAGGAACAAGGCGGCGATCACCAATAGGATCAACGGCCGGGAAAACTGGATGGTCACCGTATCGGCCAGAGAAATGTGAATGAGGGCAAAGAAGAAAAGCGTGTTGCCCATGAATCCGACGAAGCCCCTCGCGGCATGGAGATGCAGCTTGTTGGTCTTGAGAATTTTGAACCCTATCCGCCAGACCAACGGTAGCATTACAATCAGCCCGGCCAGGAAGCGGATAAACAGCACCTCGAACGGCGGCAGGGATTGGCCGATATGTTTTACTAGCGACGCCATGATGATCAGCAGGAACGCGCCGAGGGAGACAAGCAGCGCGCCGCGCACATTCGGTGAAAGACACTGCCAGGCCGCTATGATGGCAAGCGGCTCATTTACGGGAGTTTGGGCCGGATTGTCTTGATCAGGCATGGGTTGGGCGTGTCTCCAAGATGCGCCGCAGGCGACGGGGCCTTGATTAGCCTGCCGTGCCGTAAGAAAGTCAAGCATGGCTCCGACACTGCAGACCGTTTCCAGCAAACGCGGCGACTTTGCAATCAATCCCCGCGATACGACCATCGGTCGCTCCCTGTCGGTTTACGGAGAATATGCGGAGCACGAATTCTTTCTGTTTTCTCATTTCCTTAAACCCGGCGATTCCGTGATAGACGTGGGTGCGAATATCGGCACACATGCGGTGTTTTTGTTCCGTCGCGGTTGGCGCGGCCGGCAACGTGTTGGCGATTGAAGCTCAGCCGGCAATTTTCGAGTTGCTGTAATTGAACCTTGAGAAGAACGGATGTGCGAATGCGCGGGCGATCAATGCTGCTTGCGCCAACCGGGAAGGCAGTATCGATCTGCAGGAACCGGATTACGCAAATGAGGCAAATTTCGGCACTTGTTCGTTCAAGATACCCGAAATTGGCCGGTTTATTCCTCTGTCCGAGACGAAGGTTCAGATAGGCGCGCTTAAGCTTGACCAGCTGGAAATTTCGAAATGCGCGCTTATAAATATTGACGCAGAGGGGATGGAGGCGAAAATCCTGCAAGGTGGGAACCGGTTGATTGAGGAGAGACAGCCGGTTCTCTATCTGGAAAATAACGACCGAGAGCGTTCACCCGAACTAATTTCCCACGTGCAAGGGCTCGGTTATACCCTCTATTGGCACGTCATTTCTTATTTCCGGGCCGATAATCACGCACTGTGCGATGAGAATATCTCTCCGGCGCCACTCGAACTCAATCTTTTGTGTTTAACAAAGGCCTACGAAGGTGAACCACCTCTCCCACCCGTAAAATCTCCGAGTGAATGGATGCCGGATGAGATCGTCGACGGCGCTTATGATATCGACGGGTTGCTTCGGCTGGCTGAAGATTTCCAATAGGGAGCAGGCGCATCCGGGTCCATTGAACGTTCCCACTAAATTTAACGTGACGTTTTTAAGGAATCCGCTATATCTTCCGCGACAGATTTTGGGGCCAGGGACGTTAGGCTCTCCGTTAACGTCAAAATGCTGCATTACCCCTGGCCGTTGCGGAAATTTGCCCCGCTTTCTTTGGCCTTTTCACTTGGTTTTGAGTTATTCACTTAATGTTTGAAGATTTCCGGCTTTCAGTCTTTTCGCAAAGGACGCGTTTGCATGATGCGTAAGAATCCATTTTCCCTGCTGTCCATGGCGATTTTCGCCGCGTTGTTTGTTGTGACCGTTTCCTCTGTACAGGCGGAGGACAAGGCTCTCTCCGATCGCGCCAAGGCGGCTGATAAAAACAACAATGGACTGATTGAGCGCAACGAAGCCGGCGGCCCATTGGCGGCGAACTTCGACGAAATGGACTGTGACAAGAACGGCGGTCTCGATGGCGCGGAGATCAGAGGGTTCTTCACTGGCGCAGGATGTCCGGACTCTGCGCCCAAGGCCACAGCCGCACCAGCGGCGTCCAAATATCCGCCGCTGTCCGATCGCGCGAAGGGTTTGGATGCGAACAATAACGGTCTTGTGGACCGGGATGAAGCGCGGGGTCCGCTGCAGGCGAACTTCGACGACATGGACTGCGACAAGAACGGCGGCCTGGACGGGGCGGAAATTCCAGCCTTCTTCCAGGGCAAGAGCTGCGCTGATCTGAAACCCAAGGCGGCTGCGGCAGCACCGGCGGCCTCAAAGTACCCGCCGCTGAACGAGCGGGCCAAGGGCTTGGATTCGAACAACAACGGTCTCGTGGACCGGGATGAAGCGCGGGGTCCGCTGCAGGCGAACTTCGACGATATGGATTGCGACAAGAACGGCGGCCTGGACGGGGCGGAAATTCCGGCGTTCTTCCAGGGCAAGAGCTGCGTAGATCTAAAACCCAAGACCGCCTCGGCTGCACCGGCGGCGAAACCCGCTGCCGAGGGACGGCCCGCAGGCCGGCGTGCCGGTGGCCGCCCGCCGCAATCGGTTCAGCTAGGCGACGCTTTGGTTGAGGCGATCACGGATACCTACAGGGTGGTGGGCCGGGCGGTGGCGCTGCAGCGGGGCCCTGTCGCCGCGCGGGTCAGCGGTGCGATTGATGCGATTAACGTCGGCGTTGGTGCGCGAGTCGCCAAAGGCGATGTGCTGGTCTCTTTAGCGAAGTCCAAGCTGGAGGCTGAACGCCGCCGCATCGCCGCGCAGGTGGCGCGTCAACAGACGAACATGCGAAATGCGGAACGGGAGCTCCAGCGGATCAAAAACCTACAGAAGTCTGCAGCGTTCTCGCGAGCCCGGTTCGAGGACCTGGAGGGCCAGGTAGCTGAGCGCCGCGCCCAATTGGCCGAAGTTCGGGCGGCGTTAAACTCCATCCTCATTGATATCGCCAACACCAGCATCAAGGCGCCCTACGACGCCGTGGTGGTGGACAAGCATGTGGAAGTGGGGGGATTCGTCAACGTTGGCGCGCCGGTGGTTACCTTATTGAACGAGAAAGCCCTGGAAGTGGAAGCGGATGTTGCCTCGACCAGGGTGTCGGGCTTGACTATTAGGTCCTCTGCCTCGGTGATCTCCGAGAACGGCGACAAATTTCCGGCAACGGTGAAGACGATTATTCCGGACGAAAATACCCGGACCCGCACCCGGCCGGTGCGCCTGACCGTGGACTTTGGTGCTGATGGCGGAGAGTTCGCCCACAATCAAAGCGTCTCGGTCGAACTGCCCATCGCCAGCGATAAGAAAATTGTGACTGTCCATAAGGATGCGGTCGTATCCCGCGCCAACGGCAGTGTGGTCTTTGTTGTGACCGGTACGTCGGCGGCGATGCGGACCGTCCGGATCGGCCGGGGGATCGGTAATAAGTTTGAAATTCTCGAGGGCCTGAAGGGCGGCGAGAAAGTCGTAGTCCGGGGCAACGAACGGCTGGGCGCCGGCGGCACCGTTAAAGTCATCAACTAGTCTAAGGATGCAACGTCCATGAATATCATTCGGCTTTCGATCCTGCGCCCCACGGCTGTGGTGGCGATGGTGCTGATGATCGTGCTGTTCGGCTGGGTGTCGCTCAGCAAGATACCGATCCAGATGGCGCCCGATGTGCGACAGCCGGTGATCATCATCAAGACCGCGTGGCGAGGTGCATCCCCGGCTGATGTGGAACGGGAAATCGTCTCCAAACAGGAAGAAGAGCTTAAGGGGATCGAAGGCCTCCGCAGGGTCGTCGGCGAAGCCAAGCATAACGAAGGCGTGGTGACTTTGGAGTTTGCGCCGGGTCTGGAATTCAACCGGACGCTTCTCCTGACCGCCAACCGGCTGGACCGGGTGACCGGCTATCCGGAAGAGGCGGACGAGCCGGTGATCAGTACGTCGGGCACCGAAGACAACGCCATCGCCTGGTTCAGTCTGTCCCGGCTGGACGGCAACGACAGGGAGATGTCGACCTATGGCGATTTCTTGAAAGATGTCATCCGGGACCGGTTTGAGCGGATCAAGGGCGTCGGCGGCGTCAACTTGTTTGGCGATAACGAGCGCGAACTCCAGGTTATTGTCGACCCGGCTAAGCTGGCGCAATACCGCATGACCGTGCCGGAGGTGATCAGCCGGCTGCGCGCCGAAAACGCGGCGATCACTGGTGGCGAAGTGAATGAAGGCAAACGCCGCTATGTCGTGCGAACAGACGGCGAGCTGACGACGCCGGAAGAAGTACGGCGAATTCTGCTCAGAAGCGAAGGCGGCGGAACGGTCGGCCTGGGCCGGGTGACCGTCGGCGATGTGGCTGAGGTCAGTGTTAATTATAAAGAAGCGTTCGCGCGTGCGAGGCTGCTGGGCAAACCTGCCATGGGGCTGAACCTGACCCGGGAGCAGGGTGCGAACGTCTTGGACACGATGAGAGAGGTGCGCCGCGTTGCCAACGAACTGGCCGAAGGGCCGGTGCAACAGGCGGGTCTGCATATGCGGCAGGTCTATGACGAGACGGTCTATATCAACTCGTCCATCGACTTGGTCATCCAGAATATTTATGTCGGCGGCGCACTGGCGATCATTATCCTGCTGTTGTTTTTACGGTCTTGGCGGCCGACAGTGGTGATTGCCGCCGCGATCCCGGTCTCGGTGATCGGCACATTTGTCGCCATGGCGTTCTTGGGTCGATCCCTCAACGTCGTCAGTCTGGCGGGTATCGCGTTTGCGGTCGGTATGGTCGTCGATGCTGCGATTGTCGTACTGGAAAATATTTTCCGCTTGCGGCAACAGGGGAAGAGCTCGGCCGAGGCCGCCTATCAAGGCGCGTCTCAAGTTTGGCCGGCGGTTTTGGTATCGGCCCTCACCACAGTCATGGTCTTCATCCCGATCCTGTTCATGGAACTGGAAGCCGGACAGTTGTTCCGCGACATCGGGGTGGCGATCTCCGTCTCGGTCATGTTGTCGCTACTGGTGTCGGTTACGCTGATCCCGGCGCTCTCCAACCGGGTGTTCCGCACGAAGGCCGTGGAGTCCACGACACGGTTGCCGGTCATCGATCCGCTGGCGCGCGGCTTCACCAATTTCTGGGTTGGCTTCACCCGTTATGTGGTTAAGCAAAAGGCGCAGGCCTTCGGTATCGTTTGCCTGATCACCGCCGGCGCCGCCGTGTTTGCGTGGAGCGCGTTGCCGAAGCTGGATTATCTGCCCACCGGTAACCGCAACCTGGCGATCGGTTTTGTGCAGCCGCCGGAAGGCTACAACCTGGATACGATGGAAGAGATCCTCAACCGGCTGCAGGAAAAAATCCGCCCTATGTGGGCCAATACGTCGCCGACGGGTGAAAAAGCCGAGGGCAATGAAGCCGATAAGAAGATCGAGCGGTTTTTCTTTGTCGCACTTAGAGGGCGCGCCTTTATCGCCGCAACCCATGTCGATGGCTCAAAGGCGCATGAACTAATCCCCATCCTGCAGAACCCGGCCCGTGAAGAGCCCGGGACGCTGGCCTTTGTGTTCCAACCGTCGCTGTGGGGACGTTCAATCGGGTCCGGGCGCGGCATCAACGTGGATGTTTCTGGACCGGATTTGGAGCAGAACTATGAAATTGCCCGAACCGTGTTTTTCCGCCTGATCGGCAATTTCCCGCCGCCGCAAGGCAACCGGATCAGGCCGTTGCCGTCTCTGTCCCTGGGGGAGCCGGAAATCCGGGTCAAGCCGGACCGGCTGAAGCTCCTGGACAACGGGGTGTCGGCGTCCGAACTAGGGCTAACCGTGGACGCGTTTAATGATGGCGTTCGGGTGGCCGAAGTGACCTATGAGGGCAAGCGCGTCGATTTGACACTCAAGGGTCCCAAGTCCAAGAACGAGTTTACCCAGTCGATCCACAACCTACCGATTGTAACCCGCGATGGCCGCATCGTGCCGGTGGAGAACCTGAGCTCTATCGAAGTCACCAGTGGACCGACCCAGATACGACGCATCGACCGGGCGCGGACGGTGACGCTGCAGGTCAGCCCGCGCGAGACTATGCCGTTGGAAGAGGCCATTGATACGATCCGCTCAAGAGTCGTCGGGCCCATGGTTCAGCGCGGATTGCCGGATGGCGTTCAAATCCGCATCTCGGGCAGCGCGGACAAACTGACGGAAACCTGGAACGAAATCGTCTTGGACATCCTGCTCGCGATTGTCATCGTCTATCTGGTGATGGCGGTGCTGTTCGAAAGTTTCCTTTATCCGTTCATCGTCATGTTGTCGGTGCCGGTGGCGGCTGCCGGCGGCCTGATGGGGCTGGCGATACTCAACATGTTCGTCAATCAGTCGCTGGATATGCTGACGATGATGGGCTTCATCATCCTAATAGGGATCGTGGTGAATAACGCCATTTTGCTGGTCCATCAGACCCTTCACCATATTCGAGAAGAAGGTATGGCGGCCAATGCCGCGATCGAGGAAGCGACCCGGAATCGGATCCGGCCGATCTTTATGTCCACGTTGACCTCAGTGTTCGGCATGATGCCGCTAGTGTTGTTCCCCGGCGCGGGCTCGGAGCTCTATCGCGGATTGGGCTCTGTGGTTTTGGGCGGGTTGTCGCTCTCCGCAGTGCTGACTTTGGCGCTTGTGCCGCCGATTATGTCCTTCTCCGTCGGCCTGATCGAAGGCCGCAAGGCGTCTGGCGGCGGCGAATCTCCGGAGGCCACAGCGCCGGCGGAGTGAGCCAGACTCTTTGATTCGGATTCCGGTCTTGCGCGGGCCAGGGCAGGAGCGTATACCCGGGCTCAATTTTCCACGGAAATCAGGGGCTTACAGAGTCGTGGGTTTCCCGATTCGACGCTCCTTATTTGCCATGTTAGACAACGCTCTCAATCCGGAATTCGCGCAGGCATTTTCCGCCGTGCGTCCGGTCTCCTGCCTCTCTCCCGGAGCCAGTATTACATGACGCCCAATCAATCCCAGATTGCCGTAGACACTTTCAATGACTCGGCCATCCAGCCCGAGGCATCTCTCCAAACAAATATGGCCAACGCCATCCGGTTTTTGTCCGCTGACGCCGTCCAAAAAGCGAAATCCGGGCACCCCGGCATGCCGATGGGCATGGCCGATGTGGCGACCGTTCTCTATACGAAATTTCTGAAGCACGATCCCAAGGACCCGAACTGGGCGGACCGCGACCGGTTTGTATTGTCCGCCGGACACGGATCGATGCTGCTGTACTCGCTCCTCTATCTGACGGGATACGAGGAAATGACCATCGACGAGATCAAGAACTTCCGGCAATTGGGTTCCAAAACCGCGGGCCACCCTGAATTCGGTCATGCAGCAGGCATTGAAACCACCACGGGGCCGCTGGGCCAGGGGGTGACCATGGCGGTCGGCATGGCGCTGGCCGAGCGGATTGCCAATGCGCGATTCGGCGATGCGCTGGTCGACCACCATACATATGTAATTGCCGGCGATGGCTGCCTAATGGAAGGCGTCAGCCACGAGGCGATTTCCTTCGCCGGTCACCTGGGCCTCAGCAAATTAATTGTGCTGTTCGACGACAATGGCATTTGCATCGATGGCGGCACGGACACTGCGGTCTCCGATGATCAACTGGCCCGGTTTGCCGCCAGCGGCTGGGATGTGGCCTCCGTGGACGGCCACGACCCGGACGCGGTCGCCGCCGCGATTGAAGCGGCGCAGAAATCCACCTTGCCGTCCATGATCGCCTGCAAGACGGTGATCGGCTTCGGTGCACCCAACAAACAGGGAACGGCATCGACCCACGGTGCGCCTTTGGGCGATGATGAAATTGCCCAGACCCGCGAAGCTTTAGGCTGGAGCGCTGAACCCTTCGAGGTGCCGGAAGATGTTCTCGCCGCCTGGCGGGGTGCCGGTACGCGCAGCCAATCCGACCGTGATGACTGGACCCAACGACTGAAATCATCCGGCCGGAAAGACGAGTTCAATGACGCCATGGCCGGAAGTCTGCCGGAAGGCTGGCGGGACGCGGTGATCGCCCATAAGGCCAAAGTCTCCGAAGAAAAACCCGGCTGGGCGACGCGTCAGGCCTCCGGCGAAGCGCTGGAAGTGCTCAACGCCGCCATCCTGGAAATGATCGGCGGTTCCGCCGACCTAACCGGGTCCAACAACACCAAGACCAAAGAGGCGGCGGTCGTGAGGCCCGGCGAATTCGGCGGACGCTATGTGCACTATGGCGTCCGGGAATTCGGCATGGGTGCGATCATGAACGGCATGGCGCTGCACGGCGGGGTGATCCCCTACAGCGGGACGTTCTTGGTGTTTGCCGATTACATGCGCCCGGCAATCCGGCTCTCCGCGCTGATGGAGCAGCGGGTGATCTATGTACTGACCCATGATTCTATCGGGTTGGGCGAGGACGGGCCGACCCATCAGCCGGTCGAGACTCTGGCTTCCTTGCGCGCCATTCCGAATTTAAACGTCTATCGCCCGGCGGACGCTGTGGAAGCTGCTGAATGTTGGGAGATGGCGCTGGAGTCCCGGGGCACGCCGTCGGCGATTGCCCTCACCCGACAAGGGGTGCCGACGCTGCGCACGGAACATACAGACGACAATCTCTCTGCACGGGGCGCCTATGTTCTGTCCGAAGCGGAAGGGGAGCGCCAGGCGACCATTTTAGCGACCGGCTCCGAGGTGAGCATCGCGATGGAAGCGCAAGAGGTGCTGAAAGCGGACGGCATTCATGTCGCCGTGGTGTCCATGCCGAGCTGGGAACTGTTTGACGCCCAACCGGCGGACTACCGTAAAAGTGTCCTCGGCTTCACGCCGCGTGTCGCCATTGAAGCGGCTGTTTCCCAAGGATGGGAAAAATATCTGGGCGAGGCCGGCGCCTTTATCGGAATGACCGGTTTTGGCGCCTCGGCCCCGGCCGACGAATTGTACAAGCATTTCGGCATTACCGCGGACGCGGTTGTTGCCGCTGTTAAGGAACGCGTTTAATCGGCTGTTCTGAAGGACGGCAAACAATAATTGGAGGTGGGAAAATGAACATAGATCAACTGATTACAATCGCGCAGACCATGGTGTCCGATAACCGGGGCCTGCTGGCGGCGGATGAAAGCACCGGTACGATTACCAAGCGGCTGGATTCCATCGGCGTTGAGTCGACCGAGGAAAACCGCCGGGACTACCGGACCATGCTGTTCACGGCCGAGGGGCTTGGCAAATATATCAGTGGCACGATCCTGTACGACGAAACGATCCGACAGAGCGCCGCGGACGGCACCCGGTTGGTCGATATCCTGAACAGCCAGAATATCCTGCCGGGCATTAAGGTGGACGCTGGCGCCAAGGCGCTGGCCGGCTCCGAAGATGAAAAAATTACCGAAGGCCTGGACAGCCTGCGCGACAGGGTTGCCGAGTATGTGGAATTGGGCGCGAAGTTCGCCAAATGGCGGGCGGTCATCACCATCGGCGAGGATATGCCGTCAGGCTATTGCATCAACGTCAACGCTCACGCTTTGGCGCGTTATGCCAAGATTTGTCAGGAAGGCGGATTGGTGCCGATTGTCGAGCCGGAAGTACTGATGGATGGCGATCACGACATCGACACCTGCGAGGTGATCACCGAGGATACTTTGAACGCCGTGTTTGCCGAGCTCTATGCCCAGGGCGTGGCGCTGGAAGGCATGATCCTAAAGCCGAACATGGTGATTTCCGGCAAAGAGTGCGCTCAGCAAGCCGGTGTGGAAGAAGTGGCCGCCCGGACCGTGGCTAGCCTGCGCCGCTGCGTGCCGGCTGCCGTTCCCGGCATCATGTTCCTGTCCGGCGGTCAAAGCGAGTCAGACGCGTCCGCCCACCTGAACGCTATGAACGCCAATAACGGTCCATTGCCGTGGGTGCTTAGCTATTCTTACGGCAGGGCGCTGCAGGAAAGTGCGCTCAAGGCCTGGGGCGGTGACAATGCCAACAACGGCGCCGCCCAAGCCAAATTGCTTGAGCGGGCACGAGCCAACAGCGCCGCCTGCGCTGCCCAGTACATGGGAGAGGCCGCTTAAGGCCGGGACCGGAACGATGACCGCCTTCAAGATTGCCCCCTCAATCCTGTCGGCGGATTTCGCGAGATTGGGAGTTGAAGTTCGCGCCGTCGATGAGGCCGGCGCGGACTACATTCACATCGACGTCATGGACGGGCACTTTGTGCCGAACCTGACGTTTGGCCCGCCGGTCATCAAGGCTATCCGGCATACCACCAAAAAGCCCTTCGATGTCCACCTGATGATCGATCCGGCGGGGCCGTATCTGCAGGACTATGCAGATGCGGGCGCGGATATCATCACGGTGCACGCCGAAGCGGACACTCATCTTCATCGCAACCTGCAGGTCATTCGCGGGCTCGGCAAGAAAGCCGGCGTGTCGATCAATCCGTCTACGCCCGAAACGGTATTGGAAAATGTCATCGATTCCGTGGACCTGATCTTGGTGATGTCGGTCAATCCCGGCTTCGGCGGGCAGAGTTTTATCCCGTCGCAGCTTGAAAAAATAAAAAGAGTGCGCACGTTAATCGGGGACAGGGATATTGAATTGGAGGTCGATGGCGGGGTAAAACCCGACAATGTTGCTTCCATTATCGAGGCAGGTGCTGATGCCGTCGTGGCCGGCAGCGCCGTCTTCCAAGGGGACGACTACATAGCGACAATCGGCGCACTACGTAGCGCAGTCGCATAAAGCCTGCCGGGACCATCGGCGGATGTCCGGCGCCATTGAGTAATTTATGAGCTTAACACCTCAGGCCCTTAGCTCTTTGCAGCATAGGATCGCCAGTCACAAGGACGACGCCGTCGTTTCCTTGATGTCCGACTTTTTCCTGCATTTTGTCTGGGAAAAGAGGTGGTTTTTCATCGCATTGATCGTCGGCGGGGTCATGATGGGCCTGCCGCTTCCGAACAATCTCTCCCATGAGGGTATGATTGTTCTCGCCATGTCGGTGATGGCGACCATTATGTTTATTACCGAGCCCATTCCACTGCCGGGTGTGGCGCTTCTGATTATCTTAGGCCAGGTGTTTCTGTTGGGACTGGATTCATCGACCGTCGCCAAGACCCTGTGGAACGACTCGGTGTTGTTTATTCTCGGCTCGCTGATGCTGGCCGTTGCCGTCGTCAAACAGAAGCTGGATAAGCGCCTGGCTTGGCTAATCGTCCGAATGACGGGCACCAAAACCTCGAACATTTGTTTCGGCATTTCGGCGACATCCGGGATATTGGCGTCGTTCGTCGGCGAGCACACGGTGGCCGCCATGATGTTGCCGGTGGGGATTACGCTGGTCACGCTGACGTCGGATGATCCCCGAAAAGTCAGAAATCTGGCGGCAGTGTTGTTGTTTTCCATCGCCTACGGCGCCTCGGTCGCTGGTATCGGTACCCCGTCCGGCGGCGCGCGTAACGCCATCATGATTGGCTATTGGCGGGAGTTCTTCTTTGATCCCGGCAATCCGGAAACGGCCAAATATATCATCGATTACGTACGCTGGATGATATTTGCCTATCCAATGTTCCTAATGCAATTGCCGTTCGTAACGCTGATCCTGTTCCTGACGTTCCGGCCGGAACAGAGAGATCTGTCGCGTGCTGTCGTTAAACTTAGGGCTCAAGTCGAATCCGAAGGGCGGATGAAGCGGAGCGACTGGGTGGCCGTTGGCCTGTTCGGTTTGGTGCTTTGCGGCTGGATACTGATCTCCGACAAGGTCGGGATGGGAACCGTGGCGCTTTTGGGAGCGACAGCCTTCCTCGTCGCCGGCCTGGTAAAATGGGAAGACATCAATTCCGGGGTGAACTGGGGCGTGGTGCTGCTTTACGGCGCGGCGATCTCCCTTGGGATCGAGATGAAGAATACAGGGGCGGCGGAATGGGTTGCGTTGAGTTTCCTGAGCCTGCTGGAGCCGTTTGGCGCCGATGAAGGATTCGGCCTCTGGGCGGCCGTTTCGGCCCTTACCACGGCGGTAACCAATACCATGTCGAATGGTGCAGCGGTTGCGGTATTGGGTCCGATTGTCTTGAAAATGGCCTCCGTCGCGGGTGAAAGCCCCATCATAATTGGCTTTATTACGGCGGTTTCCTCCGCTTTTGCCTATTTAACGGTGGTTGGCACGCCGGCTTGTACCATTGTTTACGCATCCGGATATCTCAAAACGACGGATTTTCTGGCCGTAGGTTGGAAAATGGCGGTAACATCTACCATAATCATGTTACTGGCGGCGTGGTTCTATTGGCCGCTACTCGGCGTCTAGTTTGTCAGCATAGAAATTGCCGGTGGAGGGAATCAGTATGGCTGAGACAGAACTCAGTCTGGCGGAACTGCAGGAACAACGGGCAAACCGTTTCCGAATTCTCGTCTGCGTCGATGGTTCGGAGGAATCCTACCGCGGTCTCCGGTACGCCGGTGATATCGGCAAACATCCCGATGCGGATATTATCCTCCTCTATGTCCGTCCCATCGATCAGGGCATGCGCACCGGCGGGCTGCAGGTCCGTGTCGCGCGCGAAAACATGCTCAACTGGGGACTGGATCTGCCGGGTATTAAGTACCTGAAGATGGGTTTGGACCGGCTAATCGAAAATGGCCAGATCGCCGAGGATTGGAGTTCAGAGTTCACCCACACTGATGTGGATGGCGATCCGCTGGGCGATAATAAGACCGTCTATACTAGTCCTAGGAACGGCCGGTCTGTGGTCCTTAAGCTCAAAGTTGCGCCATCGGTGGCGGTCGGCATCCTCGATCAGTATGAGCTTGGCCCTTACAATATGATTATTCTGGGCTCCTCAAATAAATCAGGCGGCATCGCGAAAAATTTCTGGGACCCGGCCGTGGCCGAGAAGGTGGCTGTTCACGCGCCGTGTTCCGTTTGTATCGCGCGGGATTTGGAGGTCGGCCACGGTCAGCTCTTCTGCACCGATGGCTCGGACCGGGCGATGGATATGCTCCTGAAAGCGGGCGAAACTTCCAAGCGCGTGGGCGCGAACGTCTCCGTGTTGTCGGTTGCGCTGGATCAGGATGGTGAAGCGCAGGCCAAGGCCAACGTTGAAAAAGCGGTTCAACATCTGAAATCCATTGGCATTGAACCGGTCAACGCCTTTACCCGGATGGGCAATCCTGTGCAGGAAATCATTGAGGCGGGCAAGGATTATTCCTTTATCGTGATGGGAGATACCGGCCGGACCGGCCTTAAGCGCTTCTTTATGGGCAGCGTGGCCTTCAAAGTCATGGAGTACGCGGAAAACTCGGTGATGATCATCCGCTGATACGGACTACCGTGCGCCCCTGTCAGGATTGTGATCAGAAATCGCCAAATTTTTGGCCGTTTTTCGCCGCTACTAGTTCGTCTCCCCAATAGTCGTAAAAGGCCCGAAAAGATTAGTACTGTACTCATGCTTGATATGAAAAAACTTTACGCGCGGCTGGCTTGTCTGCGGCAGGCGTGATTTTCGGCTGTCTCATGGCCGTCGGCTCCTTCGCGCCGAGCCCGGCCAATGCCGCGACTTGCAAGGAATTTCCCAAGGTTGAGTATTGGGTGAACGACCCCAAAGCTGTCGAGAAAACGGTTAACGCGCGCTTTGGCGGCGATTGGGACAAATACATTAATCGCTGGCGGCAGTATCAAAAAAGCCATGGAGCAGAATGTGCGAAGCGGCAAGTCCGCCCTCATCAAGTCGCGCAATCCCACGTTGGTGGGCGAAACCCTCAAGGCTCACGTGGAAGATATCAAGGCGCGGATCGAAGTTCTGGATTGTCTGAAAGCCAATACCGCCGGGGGCGAGGATATCCTGCCCGTGGCCGCCACGGATGCCGGCTCTTATCCCGATTTACCGAAGGTCGACTGGTGGGTGATCTCCCCGGACGGGCCATGCCGCTTGTCCAGGGTAAAAGGCGCGACACTGATCTCGCCATTCTCGATATCCGGAAGTTGTGCGAGTTCTGCCTGCAGGTCACCTGCTGATAAACCGTCCGGCACGTCGACGACATAGGTGAGTTCCGCACCGCCGCCGAGGACGGCAAACGTCGTGTCCCCATATTGGCGCCCAGGTCAAAAAGACAGCCAGTAATGCCGGCCACCAGGCCTTTTTTATCGGGGCAAAAAACGGAGACGAGGAGTGAATGTGTCATATCAAAACCTAGTGCAATTCGGCCCTGTGGCTGGCGAGTGTATAGCGGGGGAATCGGGAAAATCCAATCAAACTAGTTCGGCAGAAGCCCGGATGACCCGGGTCGTTGTTTCCCACAGGTCCAACGCGTCCAGATCCTCCAGCTTGAACCAGCCGACATCCATCGCGTCGTCGCCGGCAACCGGGTCGCCGGCGACATAGCGCGCCGCAAAGTCGATCAATGTGTAATGGGTCTTCACTACGTCTTCCTCATCGAGGGTGATGCCATCAATCACGTCAATCAGGGCGGTGATCTCGATATCGACATTGGTTTCTTCCTTGATTTCCCGGATCCCGGCCTCGCGTACGGTTTCGCCAAGTTCCTGCAGGCCGCCGGGGATGCTCCATTGGCCCAGCCTCGGGGGGTTGCCCCGTTTGATCAGGAGAAACTCATCCCACCTCCAGACGACGACGCCGACGCCCACCCGAGGATGATCAAGATAGGTGCGGTTGTCGTTCGTGTTTTCCTGGGCTGAAATCGGGAAAGTCCTTGAAAATAAAATGGGTTATACGTTGAATTCTGGTGATCAAGGTTACAGAATCGGCTATGAATCTACGCCAGAATAAGCGAAAACGTAAAGGGCTCCGCCTCAAATGACGTCGAGCGGTATTCTAGAACGAATAGTTTATCAAGCGGGTGAAAGCGTTTTTCAAGAGGGAGACGTTGGTAATCGTGCCTATGTCGTTCAGGAAGGTCTGATCGAAATCCTGAGAGAATCAGCCGATGGCGCGGAGGTCGTCCTGGGCTCGATCGAGAAAGGTGGAATTTTCGGCGAAATGGCCCTGATTGATGATCAGCCCCGGATGGCTACGGCGAAGGCCGCAGCGATGACGACCGTAATCGTCATCAACCGGGAGATGTTCCGCAAGAAACTGGCCAAAAGCGACCCCTTTGTGCGCGGCCTGTTGGGCATCTTCGTGAAGAATATCCGAAATATGGTGAACGACCGGATCAACAATTGATTCCCGCCGATCCGCCTCTAAATAGTCGTATTAAGCCTCGACAATCCCTGGACCCGCACCTAAACCCATGGGCGATCAAGCCCCGGAGGCAGAATGAACGCCACCAAAGATAATCCAGACTCCAACCCCACCGGCATTTTACAGCCAGCGGCGAAGCGCACGTTATTCGGCCGGTTGCGCGCCTATTTCCTGGCCGGCATTCTGGTCACCGCCCCGTTGGTAATCACCGTGTATCTGGCGTGGCTGATCATAGGTTTCATCGATCATTCCATCACACCCTTGGTCCCGGAGAAATACAATCCGGAGACCTATCTACCGTTCTCTCTGCCGGGGTTGGGCTTGGTCATTCTGATAATCGGTTTGACCTTGATTGGTTGGCTAACCGCCGGTTTGATGGGCCGCTGGGTCGTCGGTTTCGGCGAGCGAATTCTGGCTCGCATGCCGGTGATCCGCAGCGTCTATTCCGCGATTAAGCAGATTTTTGAAACGGTTCTCGCGCAGCAATCGAACGCCTTCCGGGAGGCCGTGCTGGTGGAATATCCGCGGCGCGGCATTTGGGCCATCGGCTTCATCACCGGCACCACCAAGGAAGAGGTTCAGAACCTGACCGAGGACGAGACCGTCAACGTATTCCTGCCGACGACGCCCAACCCGACCTCCGGGTTCCTGCTGTTCGTGCCGCGCAAGGACGTGGTCCACTTGTCCATGTCGGTGGAGGAGGCGGTGAAGATGGTGATCTCCGGCGGTATCGTCACACCGAAAGACCGCCGGCCAGAGGAAGAAAAGAGCACCTCTGTTGTATCCTCCGCGACCTATGAGGATTTGGACGTGCTCCGCGAGAAGGAAAATGCGCCGGTGCTGGTGCCCAGCCAAAAGCGGGCCAGCAACGACTAGCCTGAGCGCAGAAATTTCACCGCCGCATCCCGTTCAAATAGATAGAGCAGTACGCGCAGCCGCTGGCCGCGCTCGCCCTCCAGCTCCGGATCCCGCTCCAGGATAAGTTTGGCGTCGTCTCGAGCGGTCGCCAGCAGTTCTCCATGCACCGCGAGATCAGCCAGGCGAAATTCCGGCAGGCCGCTTTGGCGGGTGCCCATCAGTTCACCGGCGCCCCGCAGGCGCAAATCTTCCTCGGCGATCACAAAGCCGTCCTCGGTGTCGCGGATGATCTTCAGCCGTTCCTTGGCCGTGGCGCTGAGATTACCGCCATAAAGCAGCAGGCAATTGGACGCGTCCGAACCCCGGCCGATCCGGCCCCGCAGCTGGTGAAGCTGCGCGAGACCGAACCGTTCCGCATGTTCGATGACCATCACGGTGGCCCGAGGCACATCCACACCCACTTCAATCACCGTGGTGGCGACCAGCACATCCACGTCGCCGTGGGAAAAGGCCTCCATCACCGCATCTTTCTCCGGGCCTTTCAGCTTGCCGTGGACCATGCCTGCGCGGGGGCCGAAAACTTGGTTCAGGTGTGCGTAGCGATCTTCCGCAGCCGCCAGGTCTAGAACCTCCGATTCCTCGACCAACGGACAGACCCAATAGACTTTTGAGCCCTTATCGAGGGCGCGCTTCACCCCATTGACCACCTCGTCGAGCCGTTCAATCGGCACAGCCCTCGTATCGATGGGCAGGCGCCCGGCAGGTTTCTCGGTGAGCCGGGACACGTCCATATCGCCATAGGCGGTGAGAGTTAGGGTCCGGGGGATGGGCGTCGCCGTCATCACCAGGACATCCACCGCATTGCCTTTGTTGGTCAGGGCCAGGCGCTGGTGAACACCGAACCGGTGCTGCTCATCGATGACGGCCACGGCCAGGTTTTTAAAATCGACGCCTTCCTGGAACAGGGCATGGGTGCCGATGGCGATATCGGTTTCACCGGAGGCCAGCCGTTCTAGGATACCGGCGCGGGTTTTGCCTTTGTCCCGGCCGGTGAAAATCTCGGCGCGGATACCGGCGGCCTCGGCCAAGGGCGCGATGGTGGTATAATGCTGGCGGGCCAGAATTTCCGTGGGCGCGAGTAGCGCCGCCTGCGAGCCCGCTTCGATGGCGTGGGCCATCGCCATCAGGGCGACCACGGTTTTCCCTGCGCCGACATCGCCCTGCAGCAACCGGTGCATGCGGAGATCGGAACCCAGATCGCCGGTGATTTCCTCGACCGCCTGCTTCTGCGAGTTGGTCAGGTCAAAGGGGAGGGCGGCCAGGATTTTCTGCTGCAGCTCCCGCGTGCCGGGGATGGGGCGGCCCTTGGCGCGTTTGAGATGCCGGCGGACCATGGCGAGAGCAAGCTGGTTTGCCAAGAGTTCGTCATAGGCCAGCCGTTGGTGGTCTCTGGTTTCCAAGGACAGGTCTAAATCCGACTGCGGATGATGCACGGCCTTGATCGCCTGGGCCCATGGGTTCCATGACTGCTTGTTCAGATAAGCCGGGTCCAGCCATTCCTCCGGCTCCGGCACAAATTCAAGCGCGCCCTTAATCGCCTTGGATAGGACTTTCAACGATAGGCCCTGGGTGAGGGGATAAATCGGTTGCACCGCCTGAAGCTTCTCCAGCTCTTCCACTTTGCCGACATGATCGGGATGGGCCATCTGCAGCTCGTTGCCGAACTTCTCCACCGTGCCGCTGACCACGCGGATTTCGCCTTCCGGCAGGGTGCGCCGCAGGTAATCCTCCCGCGCGTGAAAGAATACCAGGGTCATAAACCCGGTCGCGTCGGAACAGATGATCTTGTAAGGAAGGCGGCGGGTCTTCGCCGGCCGGTGCCGGCCGACCTCGACGATCATCGTGGCGATCCGGCCCGGTTCGGCGTCGCCGATCTTGGGCGCATAGCGGCGGTCGATGATGCCGCTCGGTAAATGCCAGACCAGATCAATCAGGTGTGGCCCGGCCAATTTTTCAATCAGCTTGGCGATTTTGGGGCCCACGCCGGCGAGCGTGTTCGTTTCTTTGAACAAGGGGAATAGAATTTCGGGCCGCATGGAAGAAAGGTAGCCGCTGCCGGGGAGGGGAGCAACGGGGCTGACAGGCGGGTCCACAAGCCTTATATCCTGTGCAGTTTTTTGCCGCATCTGACGACGGATCAATGGACGCTGAGCGCAAGCGTATGCTCTACCGGGCGACTCACCGGGGAATGAAGGAAACCGACCGGCTGGTCGGCGGGTTTGCCGAGGCGTACCTCGCAGACATGCCGGCGGATCAGACGGCGGCGTTCGAGGCGCTGCTGGACGAAAGCGACAATGATCTTCTCAATTGGATCATGGAACGGGAAGCCGTGCCCGCCCATATAGATACTGATCTGATCCGGCAAATCATCAACTTCAAGAATACGATTTGACCGTGGACCACATTCCCGACCAAGACCTGAAACTTGAGACGACCCTGCTGGCCGGCGTGCCGGAAGGCTTTGACGCGTTGGTGCTGGCGGAGATGGCGGCTGAGGCGCCGATGACCATGTTCGTGGCGCGGGATGACCGGCGGCTGACCTCGGTCCGGTCGTGTCTGGCGTATTTTGCGCCGGATATGTGGGTGATCGAGTTTCCGGCATGGGATTGCCTGCCCTATGACAGAACCTCGCCCAAGAACGATATCGTCGCCCAGCGCATTGCCGCCCTGACGGAATTGGCAAGCCTGGCTCGGGCAAGTGGCGATGGTGTGATCCTGCTGACCACCGTGGCGGCGGTCATGCAGCGGGTGCCGGGCCGGTCCCGGTTTGAAGATGTTTCTCTGACCGTGAACGCCGGCCAAGGCGCGGCGCGGGAGAATATCCTGAGTTACATGCAGGGCAACGGCTACACCCGAAGCGAAACGGTGATGGAGCCCGGCGAGTATGCGATCCGAGGCAGCATCATCGATCTGTTCCCGCCGGGCTTCGGCGAGCCCATGCGTTTGGACTTTTTCGGCGAAGATTTGGACACGATCCGCAGGTTCGAGCCGTTCAGTCAGATGTCGACGGGCAAGGTGGACAGGTTTTCGCTGAAACCGACGTCTGAGTATGCGCTGGACGAGGACAGCATCTCCCGGTTTCGGACGGGGTACCGGGCGTTATTTGGCGCGCCGGCGTCCGAAGATCATGTGTATGAAACCGTGTCCGCCGGGCGGGTCGCTCCCGGACTGGAACATTGGCTGCCGTTGTTCCATGAAGAGATGAGCACCCTGTTCGATTTCGTTCCCGATGCCCCGGTGGTCTTGGACTACCAGGCGGGGGAGGCGATCGCCGCGCGCGCAGATCTGGTGCGCGACAGTTTCGAGGCCCGCGCCGGGTTTCAAGCCAAGGGGCTGGCGGTCAACGAAGGCATCTACAATCCTATCCCCGTTGACCGATTGTACCTCACCCGCGATGAGATCAGCAGCCTAGTCGCCGCGCGGCAAGCGTTCGGATTCCAGCCTTTTGCCGCGCCCGACGCCGATGAGCGGATCATCGATAAGGGCGGGCGGCCCGGCCGGGATTTTTCGGACGCCCGCGCCCAGCAGGATCGCAATCTTTATGACTCCTTTCGCGAACTGGTGGAGGCGGAATGCGCCGCCGGTCAAAAGGTCATGCTGGCGACCGTCTCTGACGGTTCCGGCGAGCGTCTGACCCGCATCCTCGGTGAGCACGGGCTTAAATTATTTCACGCCGATGCCTGGACGGCGCTGGCGGCGGGCGAGGCGGTCACAGCGGTTCTCGATCTGGAGCGTGGCTTCAAGGCGCCGGGGATTACCGTTATCACCGAACAGGATGTGCTGGGCGACCGGCTGCGCAGTTCCGGTCGCCGGCTCAGGCCCGATAACTTCCTGACCGAAGCATCGACCCTCAGCGCCGGTGATCTGGTGGTCCATATCGAACACGGGATCGGCCGGTTTGAGGAGCTGGCGACCCTGGATGTGGCCGGGGCGGCCCATGATTGCCTGCGGCTGGTCTATGACGGCGGCGACAAGCTTTTTGTGCCGGTCGAGAACATCGACGTCCTGTCCCGCTATGGCGATGAAGAAAGCCAGGCGCGGCTCGACAAGCTGGGTGGCGCAGCTTGGCAGGCGCGCAAAGCCGGGCTCAAGCAGCGCTTGCGGGAAATGGCGGATCAGTTGATTGCGGTGGCGGCCGCCCGGGAACTACAGCCCGGCGATAAGTTGCGCCCCGAAACGGGCGCATTTGAGGAGTTTTGCTCCGGCTTTCCCTTCACCGAGACCGAGGATCAGGCCCGCGCCATCGATGACGTGGCGGCGGATTTGGCCAAGGGCCGGCCCATGGACCGGCTGATCTGCGGCGACGTGGGCTTCGGCAAGACGGAAATCGCACTCCGCGCCGCGTTCATCTGCGCGCTGGAGGGCAAGCAGGTCGCGGTCGTTGTGCCGACCACCCTGCTGGCGCGTCAGCACTTCCAGGTGTTTTCCACCCGGTTCAAAGGCTTTCCCGTGCGCATCGCCCAACTCTCCCGGTTGGTAATCGCCAAAGACGCCAAAGACGCCAAGGAAGGCCTCGCCAACGGCACGGTGGACATCATCATCGGCACCCACGCAGTGCTGGCCAAAGATGTGAAGTTCCAGCGGCTGGGGTTGATGATTATTGACGAGGAACAGCATTTCGGCGTCGGGCACAAAGAGCAACTCAAACAAATGAAGACCGGGGTGCACGTACTGACTCTGACGGCCACGCCGATCCCGCGCACGCTTCAATTGGCCCTGACCGGTGTGCGCGAGTTGAGCCTGATCACCACGCCGCCGGTGGATCGCTTGGCGGTGCGAACGTTTGTCCTGCCGAAAGACTCGGTCGTGATCCGGGAGGCCATCAACCGGGAGCGCTTCCGAGGCGGGCAGGTATTTTACGTATGCCCCAGGTTGGCTGATCTATCGCGCCTGGAAGAGGAGTTGCGGGAGCTGATCCCCGACCTTCGCATCGCCGTGGCCCACGGCCAGTTGGCGCCGAGCCAGTTGGAAGATGTGATGTCCGCCTTCTATGACGGGGCGTATGATCTGCTGCTCTCCACCAACATCGTTGAGTCGGGTCTCGATCTGCCGACGGTGAACACGATCATTATTCACCGCGCCGACATGTTCGGCCTGGCCCAGCTCTATCAGCTTCGCGGACGTATCGGCCGGTCCAAGGTAAGGGGCTATGCCTATTTGACCTTGCCGCCGAACCAACTTTTGACGCCCAGCGCCCAGCGCCGGCTCGAAGTCATGCAGACGCTCGACAGTCTCGGCGCGGGCTTCATGCTGGCCAGTCACGATCTGGATATCCGGGGGGCGGGCAACCTGTTGGGCGAGGAGCAGTCCGGCCATATCCGCGAAGTGGGGATCGAGCTCTATCAGCAGCTTTTGGAAGAGGCGGTGGCCGAAGCGAAATCGGCGGACGGCGTCTCGGCGATCGAGACGCACGACTGGATGCCGCAAATCGATGTGGGCGTGCCGGTGCTGATTCCGTCGAACTATGTGCCCGATCTGGGCATCCGTCTAAGCCTCTACCGTCGGATCGCCGCCCTGGCCAACGAAGCGGAGATCGAGGCTTTTGCGGCGGAACTGATCGACCGGTTCGGTTCTCTTCCCGAAGAGGTGGAAAACCTGATCAACACGGTCGGTGTGAAACAGCTTTGCCGCACCGCCGGTGTGGAGAAAGTCGAAGCCGGGCCTAAGGGCGCTATGATCAGCTTCCGCAATGATGATTTCGCCAATCCGGCGGGGCTGGTGGAGTTCATCACGGCGCAGGCGGGCACCGCCAAGCTACGCCCGGATCACAAGCTGGTCTTCATGCGGTCCTGGGACACCGGGGAGAAACGTTTGGCCGGCGCGCGCTATCTCCTCTCCGAACTGGCCAAGTTGGCGGCGGCGTAATCTTGCGTGCGCCGCGGGCCCTGCCTAAGTCAAACGGTTGGTAAACTGAATTATGCAAAATGCGAGTATGCCTAAATTCAGAAAACTGTTCGCCGCGCTGACAGCCGTTTTGATCCTGTCTTCCTCCACGACGGCTTTCGCGCAGGGTTCGGGCCTAGGGTCTTTCTTCTCGCTTCTCTGCGTCGGGGAACAATCGACCGGGTTCAAGTGGGAGCGTGGCCGATGGCTTCCGGCCAGGTTCACAACCGGGTGGTATATTGTCACCAAAGTAGACTTGGAGGCCGCCTCCGAAATCGAAAAGGAAAACTGCCGGCCAAATTACGAGGAAAAGAAATCCAATAACGGCCCGTCGATGCTGAACGCCTGCTACAACATCAGGGGCGATGGGGGCGACCACCACGGCGAATTTTCCCGATCCTGTACGGAGCATTGGGTGGGGAAAAGGCTGGACCACATTGAGTGCGACCGGCCGACGAAACTGTTCTTCCAGCCTAACGGCAATTTTATTTTCAGCTATCTCCACCCGAGCCTCAGCGACCGGCCGCCGGGCGACTACTAGGACTCGCTTTTTGTGTCCGTGGGCCGGTGCGCCGTGCTGAGGTAGTCCCCGGAAATTTCCTTGTGGCTCCCTCGGACAATGGGATAATGGCCGCAGAGCAAGAACACCGGCTTCATTTCCTCGGGGAATTCCATAGAAAATGAGCGGCAGTGATACAGACTTTCCAGGCGCCCCTTTCCGGCCGTGCCCGTTGGCGAAGCCGTCGCTGAATGTGGAGCGGCGGACCGACGGCAGTGTCATCCTGACCTCTAACGACCCCCTCCGCGCCTATGATCGCCAGATCGGCGAATGGGTGCGGCGCTGGGCCGGGGAACGGCCGGACACAGTTTTCCTGGCGGAGCGAGACGGGACGGGTGATTGGCGTCGGGTGAATTATGCCGAGACCCGCCGGATGTGCGATGCGCTGTCGCAGGCGCTGCTGGACAAAGGGCTGGGACCGGTTCGGCCGTTGGTGATCTTGTCGGAAAAATCCGTCAACTTCGGCTTGCTGGCGCTGGCGGCGATGCAGGCCGGTATCCCCGTTTCCCCGATCTCGCCGTCTTATTCTTTGGCGAGCCAGGATTTCTCTATCCTCAAGCCGATTTTTGAGCTTCTCAAACCGGGCCTAATTTACGTGGAAGACGGCGCGAAGTTCGAGAAGGCGCTGAAGGCGATTGATGACGGCTCGTTCGAGGTGTCGGTGACGCGCAATCCGCCGGCGGGATTCAAGGTCACGGGCTTCGATGAGCTGGCGGCGACGTCGCCGACGGGAGCAGTCGACAAAGCCTTCGATGCGGTCAAAGGAAGCGACACCGCGAAATATCTGTTCACCTCGGGCTCCACTGGTACGCCGAAAGGTGTGATCAACACCCACGAGATGTTGTGCTCCAACCAACAGGCCAGCCTGCAGGTGTTGCAATTCCTGAAAGACTATCCGCCGACTTTTGTAGAGTGGTTGCCGTGGAACCACACGGCGGCGGGCAACATGATCTTTAATGCCGTGCTGTTTAACGGCGGGTCCTATTACCTGGATGCCGGCAAACCGGTGCCGGGCCTGTTTGATCAAACGCTTGAGAACCTCCGGGATATCTCACCCACGGCCTACTTCAACGTGCCGACGGGCTTCGGCCAGCTACTGCCCCATCTGGAGCAGGACAAGGCGTTCAGGGAACATTTCTTCAAGGACCTGGTCTTTACCTGGTACGCAGGCGCGGCGCTGACACAGGACCTGTGGGACAGATACGAGAAAGTGGCCTATCAGGCGACCGGGCAACGTATCGTCATGGCGTCGGGGTTCGGCACGACCGAGTCCTCACCGACCCTGACCTTTGTCCATTGGCCGGAGAGCGGCGTAGGTAACATCGGTATTCCGGTGCCGGGCTGCGAGGTAAAGCTGGCCCCGGTCGGCGACAAGATGGAAATCCGCGGCAAGGGCGTGTTTATGTCGCCCGGTTACTATAAAGAACCGGAGCTGACAGCCGACAGCCACGACGAAGAGGGGTTCTATTGTTTCGGCGACTCCATGATCCTCATCGATCCGGACGATCCGGAAAAGGGCATGCTGTTCGACGGGCGCATTTCGGAGAACTTCAAACTGTCGTCGGGCACCTGGGTCAGTGTCGGCACGCTCCGCACAGACGCTATTGCCGCTGCCGCGCCGGCCATTCAAGACATGGTGATCTGCGCGCCAGATGAGGAATTTCTGGGGGCCCTGGCCTGGCCAGATTTGAACGGCTGCCGGCGGCTTTCCGGACTGGGGCCCGATGCAGGCGCGGAGGAATTGATCGCCGATGAAAAAGTCAGGGCGCATATTGCTCAATCCCTCGGCGCACATAACAAAACCGCCGGCGGATCCAGCCGCCGTGTGAAGCGGGTGCTGCTGATGGAAGAGCCGGCGCAGATCGACGCCAAGGAAATCACCGACAAGGGCTATATCAACCAGCGCGCAACCCGGGAAAGCCGCGCCGATCTGGTTGCCGAACTTTACGCGGATCCGCTATCGGACCGGGTCATCGATATCGCCTAATCGTCTTCCGTAACTATTAACGCGTCGAGGGCGGTCACTCCGTCTCCTTCTGCGCGGACAATCAACGGATTGATATCGATCTCGGTGATCTCGGGCCGGGTCAGCATCAACCGGCCGACCAGGGCGGCGGTCCTGGCCACGGCGTCGATATCCGCCGGGGGCTTGCCCCGGAAGCCGGTGAGCAGCTTGGCGGTTTTTAGGCTGAGTAATTCCTGCTTAATCCAGTCTTCAGACGCCCAGGCGGGTAATAGTTTCACATCGCCCAGGGCCTCGACCCAGATGCCGCCCAATCCGATCATCAAGACCGGTCCCCAGTGAGGATCGCGCTTGGCGCCGATCACAAGTTCCGTGCCGCCGCCGGACATGGCTTCGACAAGAATGCCGTCCAACGTCAGGCCGGGCGAATAAGCCTCCACGTTGGCGAGCAATTGATCATAAGCGGTGCGCAGTTCGTCTGCGTCGGCGATCCCGACCATCACGCCGCCGGCCTCCGTCTTGTGGGCCAGGTCTTTGGATTGGGCTTTCATGACCACCGGATAGCCGATATCGCCGGCCAAGGTGGCGGCTTCGTTCGCGGATGTGGCCAGGCCGCCCTTGGGCACGCTGATGCCCATAGCGGACAGGATTTCCTTACCTCGCCATTCGGCCTGTGCGCCTGGGTCCATGTCCGGTAGTCCCGCAAAGGCATCGGCCTTGGCGGACGCGCCGGTCAGCTCCAGCTTATTGGCGTATTGGGTAACCCGTGCGATGGCGCGGAGCATTCGCTCGGTCGAATAGTGCAGCACGATATTAGCGTCCCGCATGCGTTTGGAGAGATCATCCGGCAGAGGCCGGCCGTCATTCATCGGTGAGGCCGCCAGCAGCTTCTCGTTGCCGTCGATCAACGGGATCAACCCGTCCATATACTTGTCGCCCAAGAGGGCAAACGGAATGGAAATCGCCACGCTGCCCAAATTGTCATCATCCAACAGCGCCCGCACACCGTAGCCCAACAGCTCTGTCTCGAACGCCGGCTGGGTGGTCATATCCACCGGGTTCTTGGCGTCGACGAAATCGGGCAGCCGGTCGTTGATCTTTTTCAAGGTCTCGGCATGGGGTTCTGGATACTCGATCCCCATATCTTCCGCCAGATCATGCGCAATGCCGCAGAGAGCGCCGGAGAAGGTCACCAGCCCGGTGCCTTTGGTCGACGCATTCGGATAGCGGGCGAGCATTTCGGTGACGTCCGCCCATTCCTCCAGCGTATCCACCATCAAAACGCCGGCCGCCTCCGCCACGGTCCGCATGGTGTCATAGTCCCCGGCGAGGGAACCGGTATGGGACTGAAAGGCTTCCAGGCCCTTGGCACTTCGGCCCGGATGCATGACGACGATGGTCTTGCCGGCGGCCTGCGCGGCTGCGACGGCTTGCAGGAAAGCTTCAGGGCGCTGGATTTGTTCGGTGTAGGCAGCGATGGTCCCGACTGCGTCGTCCTGGATGAAGAAATGCAAGAAATCGCAGAGATCGAGGCCGGCCTCGTTGCCGGTGGTCATGTTGTAGGCGACCGGCAGGCAACGCTCCGTCAGTATACTCCGGAGCTGGTTCACCAGCCCGCCGGATTGTCCGACAACGGCCAGGCCTTTGCCTTTTTCCGGTTTGACCAGTTCAGCCGGCGGCGCGCGGAAGAGGAAAACCGTCAAGCCGTTCAAGAAATTGAACAGGCCCAGACAGTTCGGCCCGACCAGGCCGAATCCGCTTTCCTGCACCATCTCGGTGATGCGCTGTTCCGCCGCTTCGCCTTCGCCGCCGGTCTCGGCAAAGCCTGAGGCGAACACCACGCCGCCGCCGACTTTGCGTCTGATGCTCGCGGCAATAGCGTCGGGAATGCCGGTGCTGGGGATCACGAAAATGGCCAGATCAATGCCTTCCGGCAGATCGTCGATGCTGCCTAGAACCGGCCGGCCATCGATCTCACCGGCCTGGCGTCCAACCAAATGTAGCTCCGCCTTGTACCCCTTGCTTTCAATGTTCTGGATAGCGTTCTGGCCGGGGGAGCCGGGCCGCGCGGACATGCCGATAATGGCAATGGATTTGGGTTCAAGGATGCGGCGGACGAGGGCGGCGCTTTTCTCGGCGGAGCGCGATACGGCGGCGATACTGGCTCTGGAATTAGTCATGACTCCCCCGGTTCTGCCTTATTTTGACGCATTGTCTACACGCCCCTTGTGGTCTTGTTTTCCTGCTGGGCTGGATTAATGTCAACACTGTTGGTACGGAAATCGCGTCGCAGAAACAAGGATCATATGGGGTCGGGAACATCATGGCCGATGAAGTCGTTTCATACGAATTGGAGGGGGAGATTGCGCTGATCGGTTTGAACCGGCCGGAGAAACGCAACGCCTTTAACGACGAGGTTCGGACCCGGCTGATTGAGGCGGCCGTACGCGCCAATGAAGAAGCCAAGGTTGGGATTGTCTTCGGCCATGGGGACCACTTCTGCGCGGGTCTTGATCTGGCCCATCTCAAGGATCGGATGGCGAAAGGCCAGCGGATGCGGGATCAAGTGACCCGCCCCGACGGCGCCCGCGGCTTCGACATCATGGCCCGGGGCGATATTCCATTTATTTCGGCGCTCAAGGGCGCGGTGATCGGCGGCGGTCTGGAAATCGCCGCCAGCACGCATATTCGGGTGGCCGACAAGACAGCGTTCTTCGCCTTGCCCGAAGGCCAGCGCGGCATCTATGTCGGCGGCGGCGGTTCGGTCCGGGTCGCGCGGCTGATGGGCGTACCCCGGATGATGGATATGATGCTCACCGGCCGGGTGATGTCCGTGGACGAGGCGGAGCGGCACAACGTGGTGCAGTACATTGTCGATGAAGGTCAGGAGATGGAGAAAGCCAAGGAGCTGGCGCTGCAAATTTCCAAGAACCGGCCGCAATCCAACTTCGCCATGATCAACGGCCTGCCGCGCATCTATGACATGGGCTATAACGACGGCCTGTTTGTCGAGAGCCTGCTGGTCGCCTCGATCTATGACGAGAATTCCGCCCAGCGGATCGACGAATTTCTGCAGAAAAAAGCCAAGCGTATCGAGAAGCCGGATGAGTAGGGGGCTCAGCTAAGTGGCACTTCGCGACACCGCCATCGTCGGCTACGCCGAGACCAAGATCGTTCCCAGAAGCGACATGGACGTTTGGAAACTCGGCGCGCAAGTTATGGAAGGCCTGATGGAACGCACCGGCGTGGACAAAGAAGAAATCGACGGGCTGTGTCTGTCCTCGTCGATGACAGGTGCCGGCAATCCATTCTGGTCTCAGGCCACGGCGGATTTCCTAGGGCTGGAATTGAACTACTGCCAGACCGTGGACATAGGCGGCAGTTCGCCTTTGGGGGCGATGGCCAGAAGCGCCGCCTCGATTGAGGCCGGCCTCTGCGAGACCGTGTTTTTGCTGTTCGCCGACACCCAGGCGCGGGAGTCGGCGCAGCGGTTCCGGTCTTTTCATCCGGAGTTTCAGTTTCCGACCGGCCTGATGGGGCCGCCGGCGGTGTTTGGTCTGATCTCCAACCGTTACGATCATCAATTCGGCCTGGACTTTGAGGCGCTGGGTAAGCTGGCGGTGGCGCAGCGCAATGGGGCGGTTCTGAATGAAAATGCGTGCGAGAAACTCCGAACGCCCATCACCGTGGATGACTATCTGAATTCCCGCATGATTTATGAGCCGATCCGGCTGCTGGACTGCGTCATGGTCAATGACGGGGCGAGCGGGCTTTTGTTGATGAGTAAAAAGCGCGCAAAAGAAAAAGGCTACGACAAGTTTGTTGTGCCCACGGGCTATGGTGAGCGGACGAACTACAAGGAAACAGACCCGATTTTCGATCCAACCGAGTCCGGTCACGCAGTCGCCGGACAAAAAGCCATGACCGCTGCCGGGATTATACCGAAGGATGTTTGTTCCTTCCATCCCTATGATGACTTCATCATCGCCATTCTGTTGCAATTGGAGGCGCTGGGATTCTGTGAGCGAGGCCAGGGCTGCACTTTCGTGAACGAGACTGATTTCAACATCGGCGGTGACCTACCGCTCAATACGGGTGGCGGTCAAATTTCAGCCGGGCAGCCGGGATTGGCCGGCGGCGGGGTAAATCTGGTGGAGGCCGTCCGGCAACTCTTCGGCGAAGCCGGCGAGCGGCAGGTGAAAAATACCAAGAACGCCATGGTCACCGGCATCGGCGGCATCGGCTACGGCCGCAACTGGAACACCAGCACCGTGGCCATCCTGGAACCGGACGGATAAAGCGATGAACTGCGCAATGGACTTCACTCTCAACGGCATCATGGATGCGGAGCGTCAGGCGATCCGCCCGATGAGCTTCACCGAACCGTTCTGGGAGGCGACCAAAGAAAAGAAACTGGTACTGCAATACTGCCTGGAGACGGAACAGTATCAATTCTTCCCTCGGCCCATGAGCCTCTACACCGGCAGGCACAACGTGGAATGGCGGGAGGTCTCCGGTGAGGGTGATCTCTACAGTTACACGATTGCGCGCCGGTCGCGGCCGCCGTACCAGGGTCATGAACCCTTTGCCGTCGGGCTGGTGACCCTGGACGCAGGTGTGAATGTGATCGGTACTTTGATTAACCTCGAAGAAGAGGACATCAAGGTTGGCATGCGGCTGAAACCCTATTGGTATCCGCTACCCGAAGGTCATCACCTGTTGATGTTCGAGCCCAATGGATCTTGAACCCTCAGAAGAACAGCGCCTGATCCAGGAGAGCGCGGAGAAGTTCCTCCGAGAGCACTATTCCCACGAGGCGTTCCGGGCACTGGTCGCCGGCGAAGAGCGCTGGCGTCAGGATATCTGGGCCGGCTTTGCCGAGATGGGCTGGCTGGGCCTGCCGTTCGCCGAGGAACATGGTGGGTTCGGTATGGGCGGCGCGGAAGTCGCGACCCTGATGGAGGCGTTCGGCCGCGTGCTGGTGCTGGAGCCGTATATCCCGACGGTCATTCTCTGCGGTAAGCTGTTGGAAGCTGCCGGCGCGACAGATGATCTAGAAGGCATTATCAGCGGCCAAATCCAGCTAGCCTTTGCCCACGATGACGGGGATGACGAGACGGCCGCCAAGCCTGACGGCGAAGGGTATATTCTGACCGGCTCAAAAAAAGCGGTGGCGGCTGCGCCGATGGCGAATGCTTTACTGGTCTCGGCGAAATTACCGGCCGGCGGGACCGGCGTGTTTCTTATTACCACTGACCAGCCGGGCCTTAGGATCCGGCCCTATTTCACCATGGATGGCGGAAGCTCCGCCGACATCACCCTAAGCAACGTGAAGGTGGGAGGGGACAGTGCGCTTGGAGGCGGGGAAGACGTGAGCCCGGCCATTGAGGCTGCGCTGGCCCATGCGATCGCCGCCGTATGTGCGGATGCGGTCGGCGCCATAGCGGCGATGGTGGAGCAGACCTCGGACTACGCCCAACAGCGGGAGCAGTTCGGCCAGCCCATTGGTAAGTTTCAGGTGCTGCAGCATCGTCTCGTAGACATGAAGCTGGCCGTCGAAGAGGCCCGCGCCTCTGCGTTATTCGCCGCCGTGTCCCTGGACGCGCCTAAGGCGTTGCAGGACCGAGCGGTGTCCGGCGCGAAGGCTAAGGTCGGCCGGGCGGCGCGTTTCGTCCACCAAGCTGCGATCCAAACCCATGGTGCGATCGGCACCACCGATGAGCTGATGCTGGGCTGGTACGCCAGGCGCCTGATCGCGTTCGAGGCGAGTTATGGCTCGACCCGGGAGCACCGTCGACGCTACGGCGAGCTGATCGCCGATCCGGAAACGGCGGCGTCGGCTCTGTTGATTGAGGCGGCGGAGTAAGCGGCGATGGATCTGAAACTCACCGCAGACGATATTGTCTTCCGGGACGAGGTCGGGACGTTTTTTGCCGAACACGTGACCGAGGACATGCGCCGGGCGATGAAGCTGACGACGGGGTTCATCAATGACCCGCCTGTCGGCAGGGAACTGCACAAGGCGCTCTTTGCCAAGGGCTGGGCCGCCCCCAACTGGCCGGTGGAATTCGGCGGTACGGGCTGGACCCCGGTCCAACGATATATCTACGAAAGCGAGTATGCTCGCGCCGGCGCACCTCGATTCAATGATCAGGGCACCCGGCATATCGGGCCGATCCTGATGAAATACGGCACCGAGGCGCAGAAGGAAAAGTATCTGCCGGCGATCCTCAGCGGCGATGATGTGTGGTGCCAGGGCTATTCGGAACCGGGCTCCGGCTCGGACCTCGCCTCCCTTAAAACGAAGGCAGAGGACAAGAGCGATCACTACCTGGTCAACGGCCAGAAAATCTGGACCACCCACGCCCAGTTCGCCAACCGCATCTATGCGCTGGTCCGGACCAGCACGGATGGCAAGAAGCAGGCCGGCATCAGCTTCCTGGTAATGGACATGGGGCTGCCCGGAATGACGGTTCGGCCCATTCGCGGTTCTGGCGGTGATCACGAGTTCAACGAGGTGTTCTTCGAGGACGTGCAAGTGCCCAAGTCAGGCCTGATCGGTGAAGAAAACCAAGGCTGGGACATCGCCAAATATCTGTTGGAGTATGAACGCGGCGGCAATCCCCAGGCCGCCCGTGCGCGGTCCAAGTTCAGCATCATCGCCAAACTGCTGAAAAGCCGTTCGCCGGACGATGACGATTTGACCGCGCGGTTGGCCGAGATCGGCATGGACATCGACGCCATGGAGATGCTGGAGCTCACCCTCTTGTCGGCGCTCCAATCGGGCACGAACCCGGGCGCGGTGTCGTCGCATCTAAAGCTCCGCTGGAGCACACTGCAGCAGGAGATCGCGGAACTCGCTTTGGATGCGCTGGGCGTCGACGGATTGCGCTGGGAGGCGGAACGGCCGCTCTATGATCACCTGCAACTGGCGCCGGAGGACGAAGAGTTGCTGGGCTACGGTCCGCGCTATCTCAATTACCGCGCCTATACGATCCTGGGCGGCACGTCGGAAATCCAGAGAGGTATTCTCGCAAAGGTGCTGCTTGGGCTCTAACGCCCACGCCGAGTCTTAGTCCGACATAGCGGGGAGGGCGTCAACGGCGGAGAGCTCTCGCGCCCGTTCCTCGGCGATATCAATTAAGCGTCCCAAAACTGTCGGTTCCTGGGCGCCGGAGACGGAAAACTGTCCGTCTATGATAAACGCCGGCACGCCGCTGATACCGAGACGGTGCGCGCGGGAGTTTTGGTCCCGAATTTCCCACACGTCGGCATCGCTATAGAAATATTCGCGGACCTCATTGCTGTCGAAGCCAAGGGTTTCGGCGATGTCGTACAGGGCGAGGCGGCTACTCGTATCCTGGCCCTCGAGGAAATAGGCTTGATAGAGCGCCTCGGCCGCTTCGCTGCCCAAACCGCGGCGGTTGGCGAATTGCACCAGCCGGTGCGAGTCGATGGACGACGGAATGCGGGTGATGCGATCAAATTGAAATTCGATGCCGACCGTCTGGCCCGCCTCGGCGATAGCCCCGCAAACCCGGTCGGCCCGGGACTGGTTGCCGAACTTGGCGATCAAATAATCTTCACGGTCCAAGCCGTCGGGCGGCATGTCCGGGTTCAACAAGAACGCGTGCCAGTTGATGTCTGCAATAACATTTGGGCGGCTCGTCAGAGTTTGTTCCAGCCGCCGTTTTCCCAGGAAACACCAGGGACAAATCGTGTCGAAGATAATGTCGATCCGCATACTGGGAGCAAGGCTACTGCCGTTCCACATCACAATCAATGAATCCTCGTGTGCGCAATAACGCGATCTCTGCGTGACGATCTTTGGAACTTGGGATATGGAGGCTGCATGACGACGTTGAATGTCTCTTTCGTTGGTCAGGTAGTGCCGTGAACCTGAGCTGGATCGTAGGCGGCGCCGGCCAGGTTTTGGCAAGCCGGAATTATCGCATTTATTGGCTCGGTAATTCATTCTCCATTCTCGGGTTTTGGATGCATAAGCTAGCGCTGGGGGTGTTGGTCTGGGAGATGACCGCCTCGCCGCTTTGGCTTGGCGTGATCGGATTTGCCGCCCTGTTCCCGGCCTTTATCCTGTCGCCGTTTTCCGGCGCCGTCGGCGACAGGTTCGGCATACGTAAGACGGCGATGTTTGCCCTGCTGGTGGCGGGCACCAGTGCCGCGCTTCTGGGCATTGCCGTGCTGATGGATATGCACAATATCTGGATCGTTGCTCTGCTCACGGCGCTTCAGGGTCTCGGTTTTGCGTTTGATTTGCCTGCGCGGCAGGGGTTGGTGCCTATCCTGGTGGATCGCCCGGTTCTTTCGGCAGCCATTGCCCTGAATACAACCACGTTCCATCTGGGCGCGACCATTGGGCCGGGATTGTTCTTTGTCTTTGCTCAGTTTTTGGATCTCGAGTTGGCTTTCCTGTTGAATGCGGCCAGTTTCTATTACTTCATGCATTGTCTGAATTCGCTCGACCTGCCGCCCCGGCCGGTCAAGGATTTGACCGGCACCACGCTTCTGACCGATATGCGGGACGGTTTGATCTATGCCTGGACCGATCCCGGCATTCGCGCCCTTTTTCTGATGGCCATCATTCCGCATTTGTTGATCCGGCCGTTCGTCGATCTGTTGCCCGGCTATTCGGATGTGATTTTCCAGCGCGGTGCGGACGGAGTGGCGATATTGGCTGCGTCTTTCGGACTGGGCTCCTTCGTGTTCGGCTTATGGCTGGCGCGGCGGGGCAGGACCAGTGGTTTGGCGCGGATCAATGTAATCTCGATCCTGTTCTGCACGATCTTTTTGTTCGGATTCGCGACCACCGGTCATTTTTGGTTCGCCGCCGGTTGCCTGTTCGGCGGCGGCGTTTGCATCATCGCCTTCGCGGTGGCCAACCAGAGTTTGGTTCAGAATGCGGTTGATCCCACCAAGCGGGCGCGCGTGATCAGCCTTAGCACGGGGCTAGCCGTCGGGTTGCCAGCCACCGGCGCCTTAGTGTTGGGTTCATTGTCCGAAACGTTTGGGCTTCAGGCGCCCTTGGCCGGCGCCATGATACTGGGGCTCGTCGTCTGGTTTTGGACGTCGAGAGGCATTCTTAGGAATGCCGAGGAATTGGAGAAAGAGGGATAGGAGCGTGATCACCTCAAAAGAAAACCCGCCGTCGCTGCAGCGGGTTTATCTCGATTAATAGATCAATGGTCGGTTCAACCGGCGGTTATTCAACTGCCGATAATTCGACGGCTTTCATCCCCTTGGGTTCTTCGACGGCCTGGTAGTTTACCTTCTGACCCTCACTCAGTTCCTGCATGCCACTGGCCAAAACGGCGGTGATGTGGACGAACACGTCCTTGTCCCCTTCGTCCGGCACAATGAAGCCGAAACCCTTCGTCTTATTGAACCATTTTACTGTTCCGGTAGCCATAACGCCTCCCTTCCGATGTACCACTCAACCTGGCGAATTCAGGCCAGGCCGCAACGAACGCGCATTAATTTTCATGTTTTTTGGGCGTTTATCAGCGCTTTAGATACGCAAAACGCGGATTTCGCCTCTTCTGCGGACGAGCGCACTTTTATGCTAACCGGAGTTTGATTTGCCAAACAAGTAAAAAATTCAGGAGTACTATGCTGCTCGGCGCAACTTGAGCTTCATCGCGACCACATCATAGAGGTCCAAACCGGTGATGTCAGCGATTTCGGAGAACGGCAACGAGGTTTCCCGCAGCAGGACTTCGGCATGTTTGACCGGGTTGCGCCGGGCCTTGGAAAACCTGCGCGGCCGGTCATTGGCTTTCTTTTTGCGGTTTTCCTCCTTGTCCAGCCCGCGAGACTTGGCCTTTTTCAGCGCCTCTTGCCAACGGCCCTTTTCATCCTGCTGGGCCTTGGCATCGGCGGCATAGTGTTGATAGGCGCGGCGATCAATGTTGGACGGGTGGGTGCGCGCTGTCCGGGCGTAGACTTTCGGGTCTTCTTGAACCTCCGGTTGCCAGCTGGCCGCTTCGTCGATGGACATGCCGTGCTTACGCGCCAGCCGGTTGGCCGCCGCCAAGGCATTGGCGCGCTCGCCCTCGAACTTGGAACTGTTGGCCAGTTCTAGCAGATTGCGAAACCGCACCCGGTCAGCTTCTGGAAAGTCGGTGGAAATCAATCCTCTCCCGGCATCTAAAAAAACAACCAATATTACCACGTACGGCGACGCAAAGGGTTAATTTGGGACAGATTTCGTGGAAATTTCGGGCTTTCGTGTGCTTTGCACCGAATTGTATGACTGGCATGTTCCATTTCGCCGGAAAGGAGGCGCATAATGACGAAGAATATTCGCCGGGTGGTCACCGGGCACGATGAAGCCGGCAAGGCCGTGGTCAAATTCGACGACATCGGCGTGAACAGAGCCTCCGGACGGCCGGTACAATACCGCCAACTCATCTGGACCACGGAAGAACTGCCGGTCCAATTCGAAGCCAAGCCCGACGATCTTGGTGATCGGGATATCGCGACCACGATCCCCGGCGGCTCGGTGTTCCGGGCGGTGTAATATGGCCCGGGCGTGACGCCGCGCAATCACCGGACCGACAGCATCGACTATGCGGTGGTCATCTCAGGCGAAATTGACATGGAGATGGATGATACCGTGGTGCATTTGAGTGCGGGCGACGTTCTCGTGCAAAGGGACACCATCCACAACTGGTTCAATAACGGGACCAAGCCCTGTGTCATCGCCTTTGTGCTGATATCCGCGGAAGGTGAGACGGCCGTGGGGTGAGGTTTACGCCACCAGGGCCAGACGGCCGCGCATAAGACGCTGGCGCATCATGCGCAAGGCGAGTTTGGCGCCGTTCTGTGCGGTTTTCGGCCAATGTACACAAAACCGAAATCCGTTCAGGGAGCAATAGGGCTGGAAATCCGAAACCACAGCGTCAGCGGGCAGGATTGCTTCGTGGGAATTGTCGAGAACAAATTCCCACCCGCTCAGCTGAACGGTCGGAACGGCGTGATCAGCGCCGCCTATCCGTTTCAGCCAGACCAGGCGGAGCCTCTCTGCGTGAAAGACCAAAACACGCAGAGATAAGTATTTTGCGAAGGCATATTCCTCAGACCCGTCCCGGCAGCGAAAATGCATCACCGGCGCAGCCCAGGCGCGGGATTTTCCAAATTCGGCAATTTCGTGAATGCTCGTCATCTGATTGACGTAGCGGTTGACGCCGGCCACCTGGCCTTTGGCGCCGAACGGTTTCAATTTATCCACCATGTTCAGCCAGTCGCCGACTGGCGCTGTTCGCCCGCAAGGATGTTTGTCGTCCTTTGCGATATTGGCGAACAGCGCCTCCGGGTCGCCCACCGTTCTTTTCCGCGCGCCAAAAGGCCCAACCAGCCGGTTAGGGGCTGTGCGGATATCGGGGGACTGCAAATGATCGAAGACTTTGGCCTGATCCGGCTCAACGGGAGGGCGCACAGGGGCGCGGAATGGGAACCACTTCCCACTGGCCTGGGTATTTATCATGTTTTGAGTCCTGGGTGTTACTCAAATCGCAAAAAGACATAAGCAACGGGCATGCCAAACTAACGTACTTGAATCCCATAATAATTTTCGAAAGTGGCAGTAAAACATCGGTTTTAGGGCAGAATCTGCCTAGTCAAAGATCCCTCTCGCCTCAGGCTAGGGAGCTGACGTTGCCGTTCTGAAGATAGGTTTCGATGGTCGATTTGAGCGTCGAAACATCCACCGGTTTGGTGAAATATTCGTCAAATCCGACCGATTGTCCAAGCCGCACATCGGCGGGTATGGCGCGGGCGGTCAGGGGGATCACCGACACATGGGCGGTCTGTTCGCTGCTGCGCAGTGTCTTGAAAAAGCTCACCCCGTCCATATCGGCCAGGTTCAGATCGAGGATAATCAGGTCAGGGACCCGGCGGCCGATAGCGGACAAGGCGTCTTGGCTGTTGGTGGCGCCTTCGAAATTGGCGTCATCGATGAGTCCGACGACTTCCTAGGCAAACTGCATATTGGCGCGGTTGTCCTCCACACAGAGAACAAGATTCCCGAGGGATCGGGCAGCCGCGTTCCCATCCACGAAAGACTGCTTCTTCACCTCGCCGGGCGTGGCCTCGGGCAGGTCGACCCAAAACGTGGAACCCTCGCCGATTTCACTATTAACGCCGAGTTTTCCGCCCAGGGAATTGACCAGGTGACGCGCAATCGCCAGCCCTAAACCGGCACCGGAAACATTACTGGATTCTCGGCCAAGCCGGTTAAACGGCTCAAACGAAGACGCCATACGATCCTTGGGAATACCGTCACCGGTATCCTGAACAGTGATGTGCATCTGGCTTTTTGCCCGCCGTTCAATCCGGACGGTCACACTGCCGCCGGATCTGTTGTACTTAATGCCGTTGGACAGAAATGTCGTGATGATCTGATGTAGACAATTTTCGTCCGCCCAAACAGCCGAATGGTCCTCGGCATTGGCTTCAAATCTCAGGATAATTATGGCTTCTGCGGCGCGAGTCTTCATGGCGGCCAGGCAGGCTCTGATTCCGGCCGCCAGCTCAATATGCTCCAACTCCGGATCGACGGAGTAGGTTTCCATTTCCGCATAATTGAGAATCTGGGTCACCAGACCCAACAGGTTCTCTCCCGCGGAAATAATCTCCTTGGAGTAATGATCAATCTTGCCCCGGTCCGGAAGCTTCATGTAGCCGTTCAGGAGTTGCGCATAGCCGAGGATCGAATTTAGGGGTGTGCGGAGTTCATGGCTCATGGAAGACAGAAAGTCGGACTTAACTTTGGCGGCGTTTTCGGACTCCTGGATGGCGTATAGTAGTTGTTCTTCTGTACTGCACCCGCGCGTTGACCTCGGACGCCAGATGGTTGTTCAGGTTTTCAATCTTGTGCTTGTCGTCCGACAGGTCCTCGAACAGGTTTGGGTATTCAAAGCGCAGGCGGGTTTGCTCGATCAGCGCTGTATTGAGCCGCCGGGCGGCGGCAATCAGGAATAAGGTCAACACGGTCGCCAAAGCGCCGGTGGTATATCCAAGTTCGGTTCTCTACATGAAGAAAAGTAAGATCGCGGGAACGACTGCCGGCAGAACAAACTGACATAGGTTCTGATCGAGGGGAGCAGTGACACCATGGCGCCGGATGCCAATCCGCCCAGCACCAAGGCGGAGAATATCTGCAGTTCGGGGCTCGCACCCGGGATATAAAAGATCGCCGCCGCGCCAAACACCAAGCCGCTCAGGGCGAGGGCAGCGGTATGGCGGTCGAGACAATATTTGACGTTTTCTGGCGTCTCGGCCAGGTCGCGATAGCGCCGCGAGAGCCAGAACCGGTAAAAGCAGATGGCCGAGATCGTCAGGATGAGGGGCAAAGACGATTGCAGCGGCGTGGAGTCACGCTGAATCAACGCCAGTATGATGATCACCGCGACCTGGATGATGACGCCGACGGCGTTGAACAGCAATCTGGCCTGCGCCAGAAGAATTTCCGGGGCGTGATTATCTTTTGAAATTCGTTGATGCGCCAACACGTCCATTGCGGAATGGCTTTCCGTTTAACACCAGGGTATAGAGGCTCATTTCGTATTTTCGTGATCGTATCACGCGCCCAAAGCAGGTTGTACCGAGCGATAGTACCTACCCGTATACGGATGAACAATAAACTAAATTAATATAATAAAATCAACGTATTATGTTTCTATTCTAAGAAAGTAATAGAGATAAGTACCTAGGAATGCTCCAACCGTCTGATCCATTGGGCCAGGATCAGGTTAATACCCGTCAATGCCAGCAAGACCCAACCCGCGTGATCCCAGGCGCCGGTCTGCACGACCACAAAAGCGACAATGGGCGGACCAATCAACTGACCGCCCTGAGAACCCTGGTAAATAAGACCGTTTGTGGTGCCGAGTTGCGCCGGAGACGGGCTGTGCACCGGTGCGCCGCCAAGGATGGCCGCCGGTTGCATGCCGCCGCAGAAGGAAAAGACCAGAACCAGGAGATACCGGATACCATCCGGGAGCCAATCAGGAAAGGCGAGGAGGGCGGTCGTCCCCATGATCCCGCTGCCGAGTGTGATCAGCAGCCATCTTAGGATTTGTTTGTGCACCAGCCAGGTGCCGAACCAGTTGCCGGGAATGTTGATGGCGAGCGCGATGGCCGTGAGCGTGGCGGCGATTTCCAGGCTGAGCCCTTTTTCCTCGATGGCGAAAGTGGGGAGCCAAACCATCATCGCCATCCATTGGAAGGTATAGGTGGAGAAACAAATGGTCAGGATCCACGGGCCTGGCCGGGACGTGGTGAGTTTTACGTTTTGCCAGTGACTCGTGCTTTCGGTCTTTTTGGGAGGGGCATGCCGCCGAAAGCTGATCATCGCCACAACCAGGAAAACCAGGGACAAAATGGCCGTGAGCAGCCACAAATTGCGCCAGCCGCCCTGCGTGATCACCCAAGGCGCGGCGATGATGGCGATGGTCATGCCGATGGGGGTGACGCTGCTCCAGAAACTTACCGCCGTAAGGCGGTCTTTTTCGGCAGCGATCTGCGCGATGAGCGAGGGCGTTGCGATCATCAAACCGATATACCCGGCGCCTTCCAGGGCGCGGCTGATCAGCATTTCGAAGGACGACTGAGCCAAACCGCCCCAAACGCCGCCGCCGGCCATCAGCAACATGGCCAGGGCCATCATGCGACCATGGCCCAGCCGGTCGGTCAGCAGGCCGAAGCCGATGCCGAGACCGGTGCCGATCAGGCTGAAGATAGAGACGATCCAGCCGGCGGTCACCAGGCCGATCTTTAGTTCGTCCCGCATAAGAGGCAGGGCCGGCGGGGTTTTGCCCACGTAAAACGCGCCGACGATTCCAATCGTCAGCGCGATGACAATAAGCCGCCACGGCGTGTTTTGCTCAGCGCTCACACCGGAGTATCCCCTTTACGCCAGGGGGTGGGCAATTGGAAAATCAGCGGGCGATTGTGCCGTCTTCGAGCACCAACGTGGGAAACTTCTGACGCAGTAGGTCTATGGCCCGTTGCTCCGAAACCCCTTTGGGCGCGCGAAGGCTAAGCGAGACTTGTTGCAGACGAGGGCCTGATTCCCGATTAGTGATCCAGAAACCCATGTCCTGAGCAACCCGGTCCAATTCTTTGGGCGGGTTGACGACGATGAGTTCTGCGCGTGGTCCGGATGCCGTTGTTTGGTTGGACAGCCAGCCGGTGAAGAACCAACCGGCGACGAACAACGGCACCACGGAAAGCGCCATCCTAGTGATCTTTGAGTTTTTGCTTTTCATAAGCACACCTGAACCAGTTCTTGATACTGAATCAGAAATGCTTAAAGAAATGTATATGCACTAAATTGGACTGTTTTTAGCAGTTTTTCAGATGGTGCTGCGCCGTTTGCCAACACCAAAAACCGCAAATCTTAACAATTGCAGTTAAATAAATTTCTGCCCTGGCTTTTGGCGGGGAAAGATAGGGCACTCGCACCTTCGGGGGAGTAGTGGGGTATGCGAGGGGATGCTGGCACAAGTGCCCTAAACTCTTTCACGCTTATCGTCGAGTCGTCTACGCGATCTTATAAGTTAATCCGTTCCCACGCTTACGGCCTTGTTCCGTCATATTCAGCGCGGCCAGAAGTGCCTGCTCTTCACTTCGAAAACGTCCGGGCATCATGTAACACTCTACCTTATCGAATATCACCCAATCGTCAGAGGTGTTCTGGTACTGGACTGAGTAGCGCATTCTGCTCTCCTCACTGGATTTGTTTTTGTTGAGGATGAGAATAGCGCCAATTCCTTACCAATCCGTGAATCGGCAGTGGTTTTTTTTAAGGAAGTCGAGCTTAGGCTGAAGCGTCTTCCAAAATCATATCCGCCGCTTTCTCGCCGATCATGATGGTCGGGGCGTTGGTGTTGCCGGAAACAAGCGTCGGCATGATCGAAGCATCGACTACGCGTATGCCTTGAATGCCGTGGACCCGAAGGCGTGGATCGACCACGGCGCGCTCGTCCGTACCCATCCGGCAGGTGCTGACCGGGTGATAGCTGGACCGGCCTTGCTCTTTCAGGAAGGCCACCAGTTCGTCGTTGGATTGGAGGTCCGGGCCGGGTCGGAATTCTCCCTCGTGTACGCCTTTCCAGGCGGGTTGGGCCATGATCTCCCGGCCGGCGCGCATTCCGCCCAAGAGTATCTGCCGGTCTTTTTCCGCCGACATGTAATTCGGTTGAATGGAGGGCGCGGTGCGATGGTCGGAGGCGACGATCTTTACACTGCCCCGGCTTTCCGGCCGCATCAGCGCGCACACGAGGGAGAATCCGGGGAAGGGATGCGGCGTGTCGCCCGGCGTGTCCGCCGTGAAGAGCATCAGCAGCATCTGAATTTCCGGCGAGGCCGCACCTGGCTCGATCTTTGTGTAGCCGCCGGCATAGGCCGCGCCCATCTCCATCAGGCCTTGTCGTCGCAGGCCGTAATTCAGCCCCGTCCGAATTTTGCGCCACGGACTATGGAAGATATCGTTCACCGTGTTGGGCTTGGCGGAGCGGTACATCAGCGTGCCGTTGAAATGATCCTGCAGATTGTCGCCGACGCCGGGCATGTCCTGCACCACGTCGATGCCATGAGACTGCAGCAACTCTGCCGGTCCCAAACCGGAGAGCTGCAACAGTTGCGGCGAGTTGATCGCGCCGCCGGAGACCAAAACCTCCCGTCCGGCCATCACGGTTCTTTTTTCGCCGCCCGCTTCTAAGGCGACGCCCGTGGCCTTCTTGCCATCAAACAGCAATCGTGTGGCATGGGCGTTGGAGATCACCGTGAGATTCGGGCGTTTTCGGGCCGGCTTTAGATAACCGACCGCCGCGCTGCAACGCCGGCCGTTTCGGCTGGTCCATTGCACATAGCCGAAGCCTTCCGGCTTGGCGCCGTTGACGTCGTCATTGCGCTCATGTCCGGCTTGCTGCACCGCCTCAATGAACGCGTCGGCGATTTCGTGCGGTGTCGCCGGGTCGGAAACGGCCAGCGGGCCGCCGGTACCGTGGTATTCGCTTTCGCCCCTCTGCTGATCCTCCGACTTCTTAAAGTAGTGGAGTACGTCATCGAAGCTCCAGCCCGTGTTGCCCAGCTGCCGCCACAGGTCGTAGTCCTGCCGGTGGCCGCGCATATAGACGAGTCCATTGATGGAACTAGAGCCGCCGATGACCTTGCCCCGGGGCTGGATCACCTGACGGTCAACCCAGTCCGGGTTTTTCTGCGTCCGGTAAAGCCAATTGACCAGCGGATTGGTGAAATGCTTGCCGTAGCCGATGGGGATATGGATCCACGGGTTGGTGTCCTTCCGCCCGGCCTCCAGCAGGCAGACCGTATATTTGCGGTTTTCGGTTAGCCGGTTGGCCAGCACGCAGCCGGCGCTGCCCGCGCCGACAATCACGAAGTCATAAGTGGGAGAGGTCTCCGCCATTTAGGCCGCCAGTTTGACGTCTTTCAGGATGCGCTGGCCGGAACGCGCGAGGAGATCCATCTTCTTGTCGATCCCCTTATAGCGCAGCTTGCCGTTCCGCTTTTTGATCTTGCCGGCGATCATGACCGTATCCACGTTGGACCCGTTGGCGTGGAAGACCAGCGCTTCCACCGGATCATTGACGGGGAACAGGTTTAGATGCCGGCCATCGACCAGGATGATGTCGGCCTGCTTGCCCGGCGTCACTGATCCGATCTTGTGATCCAGCCGTAGCGCCTTGGCGGAATCGATGGTCGCCCATTCTAAAGCCTCCCGCGCGGTGATCGACAGATGATCGGCCGGCTTCCCGGTTTTTCGGATGGTCTCGTTGTTATCCAGATTGCGTTGATGCTGCAGGGTGGTGCGCAGCACTGTAAACATGTCTCCGGAAATATTGCATTCCACATCGACGCCGATGGACGGCCGGCCGCCCAGCGCCCGCACCCGGCCGGTGATCGGCACGCCATGGGCCATCTGCAGTTCTACCTCCGCGGTAACCGTCAGCGACGCGCCCGCATCCACCAGGATTTTCAGCTCCTTGTCGCTGAGATGAACGCCGTGGACCATGTTGTGCCGCTCATCCAGCAGTCTCAGCTTGGCGAGTTTTTGATAGCCGTCATTGTTCAGCCGGTGGGGTGAGCCCCACACATGGGCGGAGATGAGGAGATCAAACTCCTTGGCCAGTTCGAAATCATGCTTGGTCACGTCCCACACGGAAAAGTCCGGGCCCAGCGCCGCCATGGCCAAGGTGACAAGGGCGTCGTCCGCCGCCAGGGAGGTTTTGCGCAACCGCTCGATCTCTGACCGGGGATGGGGGATATGGGTAAACGGCGTTTGGTTCTTCTTGGCGTCCGGCTTGGGGGAGCCATGGCCGAAGACGGCGCGGATGCCGGATTCTTTCAACGCGTCGATGGCCGCATCTGAATGGGCCGGGGTCGCGTTGTTGTGGCACCAGTCCATGATGGTCGTCGCACCGGCGTTTATCTGGTTGAGCGCGCCCACAAGGTTACCGAGATAGGTGTCATTCGCAGTGAAGCGGGGCGCGATCTTGGCATGCATGTGGTGCAGATATTCGGGGATGGACCAATTGCCGGCGCTGCCCCGCAAGCCGGTCTGCCAGGTGTGCAGATGCGCGTTCACCAACCCCGGCAGGACGATCATCCCGGCGGCGTCGATAATCTTGGCGTCTGCCGCGCGAATGGATTTGGCGACTTTGAGAATTTTGTCCCCGTCGATCAGGACATCGCCCTTGGCGAAGTCGCCGACTTTCTTATCCAGGCTGACAATCGTGCCGCCCTTGATGAGTATCCGTGCTATAGCCGCCCCTCCCTCTTTACGCAATGAACAGGGGCAGGACTGTAGTCAGAAAATTCGGGGAACACAATTTGTGAAAACCGGGGAGAACCTGTTCATCCAACCATCATCTTGCCGTTGAACTTTTGAGAGATATTAGGATCCAACTAAGTTATTTAAATTGGGTATGAATGTGGGCGCGCAGATACAATATTTATGATATATTGTTCGTATTGTATTAATTAAAATAAATGGCGGAGAGGGTGGGATTCGAACCCACGGTACGCTTGCACGTACGCCGGTTTTCAAGACCAGAAGGTTTTCCGTAAATTATTGTTTTTAAACAATATATTGACGTTGTTGGTCAGTATGTTGGTCAGTCAAATGGCGGAGAGGGTGGGATTCGAACCCACGGTACGCTTGCACGTACGCCGGTTTTCAAGACCGGTCCTTTCAACCACTCAGGCACCTCTCCACGAGCGCTGAACATACCGATTTTTTGCGAGGATGGAAGGTACTAAGTGCGTGTTTTCTTCAGGGTAGGGCGGTGATAGTCGCATCCTGCGAGAAAATTTTTCATAAGGTTAATTCATGTCCTCTATTACACTCGACCCTAATGTATGATCGCGTTAATTTCCCTGACAAACCTGAGGTTTAGTCTTCACGGTGAAGCATAACGCCCAAGCCGAATTCGGGCCGGGACTTGAGAGACATGAAAATACAGACTTTACATCGTGGCGCCGTTTGGGCGGTCATGGCCTTTGCCATGGCGTTTGTGCTGTCCGTGTCGCCGGCTCTTGCGAAAAGGCCGGTTAAAATCTTCCAGACAGAGGAAGTGAGCACGTCTGATGGTCAAAAGCTTGAGCCGCTTCACGTCCGGATCGAGAGCGATTTCCTGCAAAATGTAGTGGTCTACAAGATCACCAAATGGGGTGAAGATTGGCCGCGTTTCAGCTTCATCGGCCTGTTCCAGGCGGACGCCCGCAACCCGTTGACCGGCAGGCAAGTGTTCCTATGGCGCAAGCGCCTCAAGATGAAGGCCGGCGAAACCATCACTATCACCCGGCCGATGGCCTCGGGCCTGAAACCTAAGCTGGATTTGCACATTCGGCCGATTTGGTTGGGCATAACTTCGTCCATCAGTTCCGTCCGCAGGGTGATCCCAACGGGTCTCTACTCGCTGAAGAGCAAAAATAGCCGATCCGCTGGGCCGGCGACTATTCCTGATGCGCGCCCGTCCCAGAGCGTGTAAAATCCTGTTATGAGTGATAGTTCAGAATCCAAGCGGCCAACCTTGTCTGCGCTTGTTGTCGCGCACAACGAGGAAGAGGTCCTGGAAGACTGCCTGAAGCGACTTAATTTTGCCGACGAGATTATGGTGTTGCTGGACCGCTGCACCGACCGGTCCAAGGAAATCGCCGAGGAGTATGCCCACAAGATCGTCGAGGGCGCGTGGGAGTTCGAAGGCGAACGGCGCAACAAAGGGATCGAGAGCTGCACCTCCGACTGGATCATCGACGCCGACGCCGACGAATGGATCAGCGATGATCTGGCTAATGAAATTCTGGAAACCATTGCGACGACGGAGTTCGATATCTTCGATATTCCCGTCCGCAACTATATCGGCGGCACTTTTGTGGAGCATGGCTGGGGCGGCGGCTCGTTCGGCAAGGTCTCGTACCTGGGTCTCTACCGCAAACACGCCAAGATGTACGGCATCGGCCGGTTTCATGCCCACGTCATGGAACACGGCAAGCGCGGGCCGGACCTGAAGAACCATCTCGATCACTATGTGGACCGGAACGTTTCTGACATCCTGCGGCGGCTGGACCGCTATACGGATTACCGGGCCGCGGACCTGGTGGATCAGGGCGAAATCGGCTCGCTACCGAACTACATCCGGAAATTCCTGTCCCGCTTCATCAAGGTTTATTTCCGCCGGAAGGCTTATAAAGAAGGGGGCTACGGCTTTATGATCGCGCTTTGCGGCGCGCTCTATCCGTTGGTGTCCCACATCAAGGCGGCCAACGAGGTCGGCCCGGCGAAGGCGGCGGGGCAACAATCCCGAGAGGAGACGGCGGAATGACATTCAAATCCCTGATGGCGATTCCGGTGGCGGCGATGCTGGCGCCGGCGCCTGTGCGGACGGAGGGGATTCTGCCGCTGTTCGACACGCATGAGCATTTCTCCAAGGACGCCTGGTCGAGTTTCGAGCCCATGCAAATATTGGCCATGCCGATGAAAGCCGGGGTTGTGATGGGTGCATTCTCGTAGACCCCCGATGACGGCACGCTAAAGCTCTATGATCTGAACCCGAATATGGTCGCACCCATGTTGCGGCCGTATCGGGATGACATCAATTCGTCCAACTGGTTCGCCGATCAGGAAACCGTGGCCTATCTCAAGCGACGCCTGGCCAAAGGCATTTACGTCGGCGTCGGGGAGTTTCACCTGTTTGACGCCCGATCGGCCTTGACCCCGCAGGGTAAGGAACTGGCGGACGAAGTGGTGAAGCGGAATCTCTATTTACAGATTCACGCCGGCGCGTTTCCCATCGCCGCCATGTGTACGGTAAACCCCAAACTCAAGATCATATTGGCTCATATGGGGATGACCGACGGGCCGGAAACCGTGGATACCATGCTGGAGAAATACCCGAGCCCGATGGCCGAAGTGGCGTTACGGGGCGGCGACGTTGCGCCGGGCGGACAGCTTGATCCGAAATGGCGGCGGGTGATCCTGAAATATCCGGACCGGTTCCTGATGGGGACGGACACCTGGGTGACCAGCCGCTAGCCGGAATATATCGACCTAGTGGAAGAGCACCGCACCTGGATCAAGCAGTTGCCGGCGGAGGTCGCCGAAAAAGTGGCCTTCCGCAACGCCGTCGGCATCTTCGGCATCGATAATCGCGGCCGCTTTCCGGATCGAGGCGCCGCAGGCCTCCCCCCATCCGGCCCTGACGGGCCACCTTCCCCCGCAAGGGGGGAAGGGTTATGAGACGGTATCGTCTTCAACCTCCCCCTATGACGGGGGAGGTCGAGGAACGCAACGCGTTCCGAGGGTGGGGGGTGGATCCAATTAATCCGGAAAATTTTGAAGGCGACTTGTCCTATCGGTCCATCTTCGGCAAAACATGGTGACGCGGGTCGAGCACGCGCACGACGAACAATTAAAACCGCAAGGACCAACCATTATGACCAACCTGACCGAGGCCGATGTCGTCGGCGAAAAGCATTGGACCAAGAAGGGCGATATCAATCTCTTCCTGTATCACAAATATGTGGGTGATCCCGCCGACGCGCCGAACGGGACGATCCTGTTTGTCCACGGCTCCTCCATGGCGTCGACACCGACCTTTGATCTGAAGGTGGAGGGTCGGCCGTTTTCCTCGGCCATGAATTGGTTTGCGCTCAACGGCTATGACACCTGGTGCGTGGATATGGAAGGCTATGGCCGCTCCGACAAGGACCGGGACAGTCATTTCTCTATCTCCGACGGCGCCGACGACTGCAAGGCGGCGACCGATTACATCTTCGACAAGATGGGCATCGACAAGGTTCACCTCTACGGCATTTCCTCCGGAGCTTTGCGGGCAGCGCTTTTCGCCCAGCGCAATCCCGACCGGGTCGGCAAGCTGGCCATGGACGCCATGGTCTGGACCGGGGAGGGGAGCCACACTCTGGAAAACCGCAAAAAGAAGCTGGAAGAGTTCAAGGCCAACCGCCGCCGGCCCATCGATCTGGATTTCGTCCGCTCGATCTTCAGCCGGGATCATCCGGGCTGCGCCGAGGACGCCGTGATCGAAGCCTTCGCCGAGCAGATTTGCGCGTTGGACGATTCCATCCCCAACGGCACCTATGTGGACATGTGTTCTAAGCTGCCGGTGGTTGATCCGGAAAAGCTGACCATGCCGTGTCTGATCATGCGGGGCCAGTGGGACGGTATTGCCAGCATGGAGGACCTGGTGAAGTTCTTCGAAAAGCTGCCCAACCCGGACAAGCAATTCACGGTGATGGCCGGCATTTCCCACGCCAGCTTCCAGCAGAAGAACTACATGATGTGCTACCACATCCTGCACAGCTATCTCAGTCAGCCGGCACCCCTCTATACCGGATAGAATCGCGTACTCGTCATGCCTGATCCGATCAAAGTACCTGTTCTCATCATCGGCGGCGGTCCCGTCGGCATCTGCCTGGCCATGGAGCTGGGCTGGCGCGGCACCGAATGCCTGCTGGTCAATGAACGTCCCGATACGGCGACCCATCCCAAGGGCAGCACCATCAATCCTAGGACCATGGAGCATATGCGCCGGATGGGCTGCGCGCCAGCGATCCGGGAGCTGGGTCTGCCGCCGGATCACGTCACCGACAGCACCTATGTGACCCGGCTCGCGGAGTGGGAATTGGGCCGGCTGAAAATGCCGACTCCGAGGGAGAAGATAGAGAACCCCGGACCTTGGGGTCCGACGGCACTGACGCCCGAACCCATCCACCGGGTCAATCAGTTCTATTTCGAATCCGTGATGCGGAAGCATGCGGGATCCTTCCCGACGACGGATATCCGTTATGCCTGGCGGATGATCGACTTTGAAGACAAGGGCGATCATGTCGAGGCCGAGGTGGAGGAGATCGCCACGGGGGAGCGGACGCAAGTCATTGCCGACTATCTGATCGGCTGTGACGGCGGGCAGGGCAATGTGCGCCGGAAGCTCGGTTTTTCATACGAAGGGCGCAGCAGTTCCGGCGACCGGTTTTATGACGGCACCATGTTGTCTATCTATGTGCGCGCGCCGGAAATCTTCGACGTCATCAACATGCCCATCGCCTGGCACTATTGGACCATCAATCCCAAGGGCCGGGTGGATTTCATCACCCTGGACGGAGAGGGAGAATACGTCCTGCTGGCCGAGGTTGAGCCGGGCCTGACGCTCGAAGAGATCGATATGGATGAGATCGTGCGGAATGCTATCGGCGCGGAAACCCCGTTCGAGGTGGTGTCCGTGCAGGAATGGATGGCGGGTCTCGCGCTGGTCACTGATCACTATCAAAAGGGCCGGGTGCTGTTGGCGGGCGACTCCGTGCATCTGTTCACGCCGTCTGGCGGGTTCGGCTTTAATACCGGCATTGATGACGTGGCCAATATGGGCTGGAAGCTGACGGCGGTCCTGGACGGCTGGGCGCCACCGAGCCTGATGGAAACCTATGAGACCGAACGCAGGCCCATCGGTATTCGCAATACCTCAGCCTCCGGCGATTATGCCGACAAGATCGGCCGGCTGTCATTCCCCGACTATGTGGATGAAGACAGCGAGCGCGGCGCCGAGGCGCGAGCCGCGTTGGAAGCGGAGCTGCTGACCTTTAAGGAGGAGTTCGCCAGCCTGGGGGTGATCCTGGGTGCGCGCTATGATGGCTCGCCGTTGATTGTGTCCGACGGCACTACGCCGCCACCCGATGACCGGGCGATCTATACGCCGAGCGCGTGTCCCGGCGGCCGCGCCCCCCACTATTGGATTAACGACAAAGAGTCGCTGTACGACTGTCTGGGGCCGGGGTTCACTCTGTTAAGATTGGGCGAGGCCGCGCTGGCAGCTGATGACTGGACCGCGGCCGCGCAAGAATTAGGCATTCCCTTCACCGTGGTGTCGGTGGCCGAGGCGGGTATCAGAGAGATGTACGAAGCGCCGCTAGCACTCATTCGGCCGGACCAGCACGTCGCCTGGCGCGGCGAGACCGGTGACCCGGCCTCTATCCTGCGTCATGCAGTGGGCTTCATGATGTAGGTTTCAGACTTCACTACAGCAACTTTGGCCGTCCGGTGATGTTTGGATAGGCGGGTAGGGGACGGTGCTGTATTAGCAGAAGACGCAACAGTCTCCCTCAAGCGGTTTCAAAACCTCGCCGCAGCCTTTGCAGCCATAGAACCACTAGCAGGCATCCGTCAGCATGTTTTCGATCTCGACATGACCGAATTTTGGACATGTGATTTCGGATTTAAGTACGACTGAATTCATATAGCCTCCAATCCTAGTAATTGTGGATCAGCAAAGGAGACTTAGCCAATAACGATTTGGTTATATGAAACGAAAAAAGGGCGCCGGATGAACCCGCGCCCTTTTCCGAGAAATGAAGCGAGATACTATTTGGCCGCGTTCATCTTCGCCACGATGGTTTTGGCGTCGATGCCTTGAGCCGTGGTCTCGGCGATGATTTGCTCACCCGCCTTCATCAAGAGAGCGGTGCCTTTTTTGATCTCTGCATCCGAGAGCTTGTGCAGTTCGTGGTTCTTGGACGTGCGGATTAGATTAAACCCGTCCAGGCTTTCCTTATCGTAGACCGCGGAACCCATTTCGCTGTGCTTGGGACCCGTGGTCTTGTTGATGATGTCCTTATGATCAGCCGTCAGGCCATTATAGGAGTCCTTATTCATGACCAGGAACATCGGAGAACGGCCCCAGGGCAGCCCATCAGCGAAGTACTTGGTGACTTCCTTCAACTTGAAGCTGGTGAGTGTCGTCGTAGAGGTGAGCACGCCGTCCAGCAGACCGCGGGCCAAGGCGTTGTAGACCTTGGAGATCGGCATCGGGATCGGGGACGCGCCGAGAGATTTCAACAGCTTCGCCTGGAATTGAGACGGAGTCCTGAGTTTCAGGCCCTTCAGATCTTCGATCTTCGTGATCTTCTTGTTCTTAGTCATGATGACCGGCCGGTCCACCGTCCACATGAACAGTAGTTTGACGTCTTTGTATTCCTTATCCAGGTGGCCTTCGTACGCCGCCCACAGAGCGCGGGTAGCTTGCACTCCGTTCTTGGCGATGCCCGGTAATTCAATCAGCGTGGTGGCGCGGAATTGGCTGGAGGTGAAGCCCTGCAAGCCAAACGTAATATCGGCTACGCGGTCAACAGCGCGCTTGAACTGGCGAGGTCCGCCTTTGCCGAGCTTGCCGCCGACGAACATTTTGATTTTTAGCGTACCGCCGGACATTTCGTCCACTTTCTTGATCCAGGGGGTAAAGAAGGCACGGTTCATGGCGTGCTTGGGGCCGGTGAAGGACGCCAGCTTAAGTTCCACCGCGTTGGCGGTCGAGGCCGTTCCGATACCGGTTGCGCTGACCACGCCCAAGGCTAGGGCGGACAGTGCCGTTGCTTTGAAAATTGAGTTCATGTTCTACGTCTCCTTACGTCGTCATTGAAGTCATGTGGCGTGCTTCAGACACGCTTCTTGATACCGATTGATTGATTTAACGTCTACTCTACTGCGCCTCGATCATGGTATTCGGCAGGAACAAGGCGATATCCGGAAAGACCATCAGTATCAAAATACAAACGATCATCGCTATCCAAAACGGGATAACGCCGGCAAAAATATGGCGAAGGGGCACATCGCCGGCGATGCCCTTCACGACAAACACGTTGACGCCGACCGGCGGGGTGATCAGGCCGATCTCAATTGTGATAACGATCAGCACGCCGAACCAGATGGGGTCAAAGCCCAACTCGATGATCAGCGGATGCACGATTGGCAGGGTCAGCACCAGCATGGCAAACCCCTCTAGGAACGAGCCTAGCACCACATAGGCTGCCATCAGGATCAGCATGACCACATAAGGCGATAGATCCATACCCGTGAGAAGGCTGGCCAGATCAGACGGTATTTGGGTCAACGCCAGGAACGGATTGAATACGTGCGCGCCGATCAGGATTAAGAATACCAGACCAGTTGTGCGGATGGTTTGGTACAACACTTGGGCCAGCGATTCCTTGTTCAATCTCCGGCGGAATATTGTAAGCAGCAGTGAGAGCATGGCGCCGACGCCAGCGGCCTCGGTTGGCGTGAACAGACCGCCGTAGATGCCGCCGATGGTAATTACCACAATCACGATCATGGATACGGACTGGCGCACCGAATTGGCACGGTCTTTAATACTGGCTTTCGGGCCGGCCGGTCCCAGATCCGGATTGATCCGAGTCTGGATGTAGATGGAGATAATGAACAGAGTCGCTAGTAGGATGCCGGGGAACACGCCTGCCAGGAACAGCCGGCCGATCGATTCCTCTGTCAGGATGGCGTAGATGATGAACCCGGTGGAGGGCGGGATCAGGATACCTAGTGTGCCGCCGGCGGCGATACAGCCCGTCGCCAGCTTGGAATTGTAATTGAACCGCCGCATTTCCGGGAGAGCGACCCGGCCCATGGTCACAGCAGAGGCTACAGAGGAGCCCGAAAGCGCGGCAAATCCGGCGCAGGCGGCGATCGTGGCGGACGCCAATCCGCCCCGCCAATGGCCGAACCAACTATAGGCGGCGTTGTATAGATCGCGGCTCATCCCCGAAACCGAGGCGAAGTTCCCCATCAGGATGAATAACGGGATGACGATCAACTCGTAGTTGTTGGAGATAACAAAAGCTTCGTCCGCGAGCATGGAGAGCGCCGGGGTCCAGCCGTTCATAAAGCCGAAGCCGACAACACCGATAATCGCCATGGCGATAGCCACGGGCATTCGCAGCGCGAGAAGCGTAAACAAGCCCAGAAGGCCGACAATGCCGAACATGGTGTTACTCATGGCCGGTCATCTCCTCTTCCTCCTTGCCTAGAAACGTCTGCCAGGCTTGGCGGAACAATACGATGGCGAACATCGCTGATCCGATCGTCAACATGACCAGAAATGGATAGTAGGGAATCTCCACCATCTGCGTGACTTCGTTGACATCAAGGGCGCGCTGGAACAGCAGGGCGCTTTCCCACGTCAACAGGACGACCAAGATCGCCGAGGCGCCCAGGATGATCGTATCACTCAATTGCACGGTCCGCGGTTTGCAGATCGCGCTCAGCAGGTCGACGGCAATATGTCCTTTGGTCAGGCCAGTATAGGCGAGGGAAAAAGCGACAATCGGGATCAGCATGACCTCTGCGGTGTCATAGACACCCAGCGGCGGCGCATTGAACACCCGGCGCATAAAAACGGAATATACGATGAGGCACATCAGCCCCATCAGTGTTGCCCCGCTGATCAAGGCCAAAAATTTTACAATTCGTTCTAAAATAAATGCCTGCCTGTTGTTCTTTTTTTATTTTGGTGATCCGATTTCCCGCATACAGCCAGGATTTGTAAAGGAATTCGACAGGCAGCGCCACTTTAAATTCGGGAAAACCTGACCTTAGTCCACGATTTCCACGGTAATCGCCGTGCCGGCCGGCACATTGGTCAGCACTGTCACATCGTCCAAGGCTCGGCCCCAGATGTTGGTCGGTGCGGCCAAGCGGATTTCATTGCCTTGGGAAATGGGCGTGGGGCCGAACCCGATGGCGATGGAGTCTCCCTCCACCCAGAACGCCAATTCGCCTGCCTCGACCACGGCGCGGGCGTCCGCCTCACGTTTGGTGGAGACCGGCGTCGCGAAGTATACCTCTTCTCCCCAACGCTGCGCGGACGAGGTAAAGGGAAGGGCGGCCTGGATCGCTGCCCCTGTCGGCGTGTCGAACAGTTCGGCCCGGATGACGTGATCCCCGATGGTCATTTTGATCTCAGCCATTTTTGATCGTCTCGTAGTCAATGGGCTTGTTGAGATCGATAAAGTCGCCGGCCCCCGGCATCGGATATTTCAGTCCCGTCGCACAGTTGAACAGGACGCAGCGATCGGTGTTGGAAATACGGCCCTGATCCAAGGACTTCTTGAACGCCGCCAGGGTCGCGGCCCCTTCCGGACAGAGAAGAATCCCATCGGACTTCGCCACCTGCGCCTGCGCTTCATTGATGGATTCGTCGGAAACCGCGATGGCGAATCCTTCGCTTTCCCGCACGGCGCGCAAGATCAGGAAATCACCGATGGCCGCCGGGACACGAATGCCGGCCGCCACCGTGTGCGCGTTGACCCAGGCCTCCGCATGTTCGACGCCGTCCTCATAGGCCTTCACGATAGGAGCGCAACCGTCCGCCTGTACGGCCACCATGCGCGGACGCTTGGACCCAATCCAGCCGATGGCCTCCAACTCTGCGAAGGCCTTCCACATGCCGATCAGCCCGGTGCCGCCGCCGGTCGGATAGAAGATCACATCCGGCACCTCCCATCCCAGTTGTTCCGCCAATTCCAGGCCCATGGTCTTCTTGCCCTCGATCCGATAAGGCTCCTTCAGGGTGGAGGTGTCGAACCAGTCCATTTCCTCTTTGCCTTCGCCGACGATCCGGCCGCAGTCATTGATGTACCCGTTGGCGAGATACGTGTGCGCGCCTTGCAGGGCGATTTCCCGGACATTTACCTGGGGCGTATCCTGCGGGCAGAAGACGTAAGATTCGATCCCGGCCGCCGAACAATAGGCCGCCAGCGCCGCGCCGGCATTACCGTTGGTCGGCATGGCCATTCTGGTGACGCCGAGCTCCTTGGCCATGGAAACGGCGAGCGCCAATCCGCGAGCTTTAAAGGAGCCGGTGGGCAGCCGGCCCTCGTCTTTTATAAAAATTTCACCGCATCCGAGGTGAGATTGCAGACGCGGGGCCGGCAGGATCGGCGTCATCACTTCGCCCAGCCGGACCACATTCTCGGCCTTACGGATGGGTAGAAACTCCCGATAGCGCCAGAATTCCGGGTCGCGGGCGGCCAGAGTTTCCTTGGTCAGCGCCTTGCCAAGTGCGTCCAGGTCATATCTAACCAGCAGCGGTTTGCCCGTATCCGACAGACCTTGAAGTGTATCCGCTGGATACTCCTTTCCTGTCTTGCTGCATTCCAGGTGGGTTACAAAAGTCGGGATTTCGGACACGATTTCCTCCGGAATAAGGGGCGCTGAAACTTGTTTAGACAGCGATATCACATGAATTTGGGTTGTCACTCATTTTGATCTGCGAGTACACTCTCTTCAGTCGCAAAACCAATCATGTTTAACAGGGAGATTATCCATGAGCTCATACGATCTGGAACTCGACCGCCGGATGCTGCTTCGCGGCACCACAGCGGCCTTTGGTGCGGCGGCCGTTGCATCACTGCCGTTCAGCAGTGCCTTTGCCGCAAAATTTCCAGTGCGCAATATCAATGTTTCCGTCCCCACCCGTGAAGGCGGCGGCGCAGACCGGTTGAACCGTTCCATCACCGGAGTGTGGAAAAAATACCTCGGCGTGAATTTCGAAGCGTCTTTCTATCCCGGCGCTGCCGGCCGTGTCGGCTATGAGAAGTACATGGGCCTGGCCGGTGATGACGGTCATCAAATTCTGTTCGGCAACATGGGGCCGGAAGTTCTGAACTGGGTGGTTAAAAAACCGACTTTCGATCTGAATACGTTTATGTACTTCGCGCAGGTCGATGCCGATCCCGGCATTGTGTTTGTCAGCCGTAAGAGCAAATTCAAAACGATCGACGACATTATTGCCGAGGGTAAGAAGCGCACGTTGAATGTCGGCACCAGCCGTCTTGCGCACCCGGCAACCTTGGGCGCGCTGGCGCTGGGTCGTCACACGGGCGCGAAGTTCAATCCGATTCCGCTGTCGGGTGGCAAGAACACTCGTGCAGGTGTGGCCACCGGCGAAATGGACTTCGGTGTGTTGCCGTCCGGCGGTATCGTCAACCGGGCCAAAAGCTTTAAGGTCCTGCTGATGATGTCTCACGACAACCCGCTGCCGGGCCGGACCGAGAATGCGCCGGTGATGAACAAGCACTTCAACATGAATATGCCGTCGTTGGTCGCGGGCGCCCGCGCTTACGGCATCAAGAAGTCGGTCATGGAAAAGAATCCGGAGAATTTCAAAATCCTGGAAGACACGCTGAAGAAAGTCTTCCCCGATCCGGCTTTCAAAAAGGCGTATCTGAAGACGAAGTCCCCGTGGGAATTCGTCGGCTACCGTTCGCCGGAACAGGCGGCGGAATATGCCAAGGGCATCGCCCAGGTCGGTGCGGAATTCAAGGAACTGCTCTCCGGTAAGAAAACCTAAGACCTGAAGTTGAACATCCGAGGAGAGGCGGCCGGACATTCTAATCCGGTCGCCTTTTCTTAAAGCATGCTCTTTGCGCCGAAGGGGATAGCCGACTAGACTCCGGCGACGTATCAGGGAGGCACAAAACTATGTCGGATCAACCGGCGGCCAACGAAGACGGGAAGAAATCAGTCGGCGGGGAACTCGTTATCCCGATCGCGGCGCTTCTGTTCACCGGCTATTATTTTTATACGATTATCGACGCCCCGTGGACGGCGCAGGTCAGTGCGTTATTTGTTGGTTCAATCCTGACGCTGTTGGTGATCATCTATCTGGTGCGCACCTACCGGCAGCTGCAAGCGGGGCAGATCGATCTGAAGATGGATCGGTTGACCGCGCCCAACGCGTACATCCCAAAGCGACTAAAGCTCTTGGCCCTGACGATTGCCTATATCACGGCGGTGGGCTGGCTTGGTTTTACTATCACCACTTTCCTGTTCTTATGTTCAGCCATGCTGCTATTGAGCGAGGGCAAGCGGAAAGGGCTGATACTGACTCTATCGCTGATCCTATCGGTTGGCGGGTATTTCCTGTTTATCGTTGCTTTCCAGACCCGGTTCCCGGACGGCCCCTTCGAACAATTCATGAAGGGGATTTTGTAGCATGGGTGACTACGATTTAGCCTTTTATGTGGAGATGTTCTGGACCACTTGGGAACACTGGTGGGTGATGATCCCCGCCATTTTCTTAGGCTTGGTCGTCGGTGCGATCCCGGGATTCAGTGCGGCCAATACAATCATTATTCTGTTGCCGCTAACCCTGGCGTTCGAGCCGGACGTTGGCCTGGCTTTTATGGTGGCACTCTATGCCTCGTCACGCATGGGCGCCGGTATTCCAGCCATCCTGGTAAATATTCCAGGCACCGCCGGCGCGGCGGCGACGCCGCTCGACGGTTATCCCATGACCAAGGCGGGCAGGGGGCAGCAGGCGTTGGCCATATCGTTTGTCTCTTCCATCGCCGGCGGATTGCTGACGACCATCATCGCGCTGATTGCCATGCCATGGCTGTCGCAGATCGCGTTCTATCTCCACAGCGTTGAGATGATCGTCATCATGATATTCGGTATCTCCCTGATCGCCAGCATCGCCGCGCGGGACACCTTGAAGGGACTCATCGCCGGATTCTTCGGGTTGATGATCGGCTTTATCGGCGCGGACACGGTCTATGAGACGCCCCGTGGCACGTTTGGTTTCCTGGAGCTTTACGACAAAGTGCCGTTAATCCCGGCGCTGGTTGGTCTGTTCGCCATCTCCGAGGCCTTCGCCGTGATTGAAGGGGAGTCCATCCTGTCTAAGCGCGGCCGAGAGGCCATGCAGAACCCGTCCTGGAAACAAACATTTGAGGGCGTGAAAATTGCCGTTTCCAAATGGTGGCATATCATTTGGACCAGCATCATAGGTCTGGTCATCGGCGTGGTGCCCGGCGCCGGTGCGGCCATCGCCTCGTTTGTGGCGTATCAGCAGTCCAAGACGTATTCGAAGACGCCCGAGCTCTATGGCACCGGCCATATCGAAGGCCTGGTCGCGCCCGAGTCGGCCAACAATGGTGTGACCTCCGGCACGCTGGTGCCGCTTCTGGTGATCGGCATTCCCGGCGGGGCGACGGCGGCGATTATGCTGGTGGTGCTGCAATTCCACGGGGTGACCGTCGGACCCGATCTCTTCCTGACCGACCCTGAGCTTGCCTTCGGGCCATTCATGGCCATGCTGATCACTTACGTGCTGATGATCCTGACAGTGCTGCCGCTGGCCCGCTATATGTCGAATATTACTGTTGTTTCAACGACTTATATGGCGCCGATTATCATCTCATTCACCCTTGTCGGCTCCTTCGTGCCTCGCGCCTATGTGTTTGATATGAGCTTGGCTCTGGCGTTCGGTGTGATCGGCTACGTGGCGCGCAAGACCGGCTATCACGTCGCGGCCATCCTGATTGGCGTGATCCTCGGGCCGTTGCTGGAGACGTTCTTCCTACGCGCCATGAAAATGTCGCAGGGCGACATCTTCGTCATCTTCTCCTCGACCCTGGGCAATATCCTGTGGGTGTGCCTGGTTCTGTCCCTCGTCGTGCCGATGTTCCTGGAGAGACGAAGGTCGAAGGCCGCCGCTGACGCCGAGGAATCGACGAGCGAGTAGGGGTTAGTTTCATAGTCATGCGCGGACCGACCGGCAGACCGTGATCCGCATGCCCAACTTACTTAAACATGGTTCCACGGATCACCGCTGCGCGGGCCCGTGGATGACTAACAGGGAGCTGGATGGAGCAGCTAAGCCACGCCTACACTTCGGAACAGCGCCAGACCTTCCTCCGAACTCATGAATGCGGCGAGCGCGCGCGCATCGTCATTGTCGCCGTCGGCCAGCACGGCTACCTGGTAAGACGTATAACGATCCAGACTTTCCGGCAGGGGGCCGACCAGCTTCACCTTTACGCCCGCATCCATCAACCGGCGGATGGCGGTCTGCTGACCAAAGCCGATCTCGGTCTCAAACGGGGAGTTGGCCAGATGGTCCATCAACTCTTCCGCCGAGTTGGGCCGGACTGTTTTGTTCGCGACCTCGGTTGCTATGCCCAGTTTTTCCATCATGGTGGCAATATACTGGCCGCTCGAGGCCGTGTTGTAGGCGAGCGAGTCGGCGGCCAGGATGGCGGCTTTCAAGGCGCTTTCGGTGGAGATATCGGGCGCTTCGGCACTCTCTTTAATCACGACACCCGAACGCACCGAGCCGATGTCGGCGATAGTGCTGGCCACCACCAGCCGCTGCGCCAAGAAATCCTCCATGGCGTTGGTCGGTGCAATCAGGACCTCCGCATTGCCGTCGCCGGCCGCCAATCTTTCCCGGATCACCGGGGCGGTGGTGTAGTCTGCTTCAATGGCTTTACCGGTTTTTGCCTCATAAGCTTCCGAGCAAAGAGGCACGCCGTTTGCCGGCGCACCGGCACTTAAAACTCGAATGACCATGACGTGATAACTCCTATGGCTTTGCGCCTTGCTAATCCCTGTCTGACCGATAAAGTCTTATCCCGAAGCCGGAATAAGAACATAAGAACAGGGAGGAAACCATGCTGGATCAGCCGAAAGGCGAAATCGCCTCAAACGTCAAGCGGTTGGGTCACTTGGACATTGCGGGCGGCGGTCAGGTCGTCGTTCAGGGGGATTATGCCTACATCGGACATATGAAACCGCCCCACGGCACCTCCATCATCGATATTTCCAATCCGGCCGATCCGAGGGTCGTCGCACATACTCAAACCGACAGCGAATTTTCCCATACCCACAAAGTGAGGGTGGCTGGCGATATCATGGTCACCAATGTGGAGATGAATAACCGGCACTTCCTGCGTGTCGGCGACCGCATCCCGGAAACCATCGCGCTCTTGGAAACCGACGGTAAAGACCCCACGGACGCCAACATAGCCGCCGCCTTGGGCGTGAAGGAAGATGACATACCCGTCCTTAATGAAGCGCGGGAGCGGGGCTATACGGACGGCGGGTTCAAGGTCTGGGATATCTCCGATAAAACAAACCCGAAAGAGCTCGCCTATGTCCGGACCCATGGGTTCGGCACCCACCGCTTCGACATGGATGAAAACTATGCCTATATCTCGACGGAGATGGAGGGTTATATCGGCAACATCCTGGTGATCTATAGCCTTGCTGATCCGACCAATCCGACGGAAGTCTCCCGCTGGTGGATGCCCGGCCAGCATTTGGCCGGCGGCGAAACACCCACTTGGTCCGGATACCGCAACCGCCTGCACCATGCGCTCAGGGTCGGGGACGAGATGTGGGCATCTGTCTGGCAGGCCGGCTTCCGTATCGTCGATGTGTCCGACATCACCAAGCCGACGACCGTGGCCGAACACAATTACCACCCGCCGGTCAGGGAGCCGACCCATACGGTGTTGCCCGTGCCCCATCTGATCGACGGCCGCCGTATCGCCGTCGTGGTGGACGAGGAACACAAGCGCGTGCCGGGTCCGGGCCAGGCGCCGGCCAATTTGTGGACTTTCGACGTCACCGATTATGACGATATTAAATGCCTGGCATCGTTCCACGTGCCCGAATGGTGCAGCCCGTATTCGACGCTGCCGGGCGGGCGGTTCGGCGCGCATCAGTTCCAGGATCATATGGATGACACGCTGGTCTATTGCACTTGGTTCTCCGGCGGATTGCGGATCGTTGATGTGGCCGATCCGTTCAATCCGGTCGAAATTGGTCATTACATCCCAGAGCCGGTCGCCGGGTTCGACAGCCCACAGAGCAACGACGTGGAAGTCACGCCCAACGGCCTGATCTACCTCTATGACCGGGACAACGGCTTTGACATTCTGGAGCTAAACCGATAAGTCCGCACGCCAGTCTGGACTACAAGAAAATGCTCAATTTGCAGGAGTTTTGAATGAGTTTCGTGATTTCACCGGGTGAGCAGGCGTCTGTCGCCATCGAGGGTTCCGACGAACGTTTTCCAGTCCGCCGTATTTACTGTGTCGGCCGCAACTACCGGGCCCATGCCATCGAAATGGGCGCCGATCCGGATCGTGAGCCGCCGTTTTTCTTCATGAAGCCGGCCGATGCGGTGGTTGAGAACGGGGCGACCATCCCGTACCCGCCGCAGACCGGTAATCTGCACCACGAAATCGAATTGGTGGTCGCTATCGGTAAGGGTGGTAAGGACATCGCCGAAGCGGATGCGCTGGGCCACGTGTGGGGCTATGGGGTCGGCATCGATCTGACCCGTCGCGATCTACAAAATCAGGCTAAGGAAATGGGCCGACCCTGGGACATGGGCAAGGGCTTCGACAATTCCGCGCCCTGCACGGCACTGCGCCCGGTCAGCGATGTGGGGCATCCCGATACTACGAAAGGCGCCATCTGGATTAAGGTGAACGGCGAGACCAAACAGGAAAGCACGCTTGATCTGCACATCTGGACCACGGCGGAGACGATTTCCTATCTCTCGGGCTTGGTGGAGCTGCAGGCGGGTGATTTGATCTACATGGGCACGCCGGAAGGCGTTGCAGCGGTGAAGGCCGGCGACACGATGGAGGGTCATATCGACGGCGTTGGCGATCTCACTATTCACATAAAATAAGGAAGGAAGATATGCAGAAACGGAAACTAGGAACAAATGGCCCCGAGGTCCCGGCGATCGGCCTGGGCTGCATGGGCATGTCCATTAAGTATGGCGAGTTGGACGATGATCAATCCATCGCCACGATCCATCACGCGCTGGATATCGGTGTGAATCTCCTGAACACGTCGGACATGTACGGCAACGGCAAGAATGAAGAACTGATCGGCAAAGCCATCAAGGGCCGGCGCGACGAAGTGATCCTGAACTCCAAGTTCGGTCAGACCCGTAACCCTGACGGCAGCGGCGGCGTCAACGGCCGGCCAGAATATGTACAGGAAGCCTGCGAGGCTAGCCTGAAGCGTCTTGGTGTCGACCACATCGAAATTTATGCCCAGCACCGGGTGGATACGGAAGTGCCGATTGAGGAAACCGTCGGCGCCATGGCGCGGTTGATTGAGCAAGGCAAGGTCAGCTATTTGGGCCTGTCCGAAGCGGCGCCGGAGACCATCCGCCGGGCGCATGCCGAGCATCCCATGATCAGCGTGGAAACCGAGTACTCCCTCTGGTCACGGGATGTCGAAGAGGAAATTCTGCCGACCTGTCAGGAACTGGGCATCAGCCTGATGCCTTACGCGCCGTTGGGCCGCGGCTTCCTCAGCGGTACCATCCAGAAAGTTGATGATTTGGTGGAAGGCGACCGGCGGCGTGATCACCCACGTTTTGCAGAGGAGAACATCGCCGAGAACATCAAGAAGGTGCAGGTGGTCGAAAAGATCGCCGAGGACACGGGCTTCAAGCCGGCGCAGATCGCCATTGCGTGGGTGCTGGCCCAGGATCCGAATGCGGTTCCGATCCCCGGCACCAAGCACACCAACTATCTAGATGAAAACGTCCGGGCGGTGGATATCCAACTGACCGGTGATCAAATCCAGACGTTGAGCGATGCGTTCCCGCTGGGCGGCACGGCGGGTCTCCGATATCCGGAACCCCAGATGAAACGCCTCGGACTCTAAGGTCCGCCGAACGGTGGCAGGCCGCGTCGAAGGCAAGACAGCGCTCGTTACCGGCGCCGGGTCCGGATTGGGACGTGGCGCCGCGCTGCATCTGGCGAGGGAAGGGGCGAACATCGTCGCCACCGACCTCGATGAAGCGACGGCCGCCGAAACGGCGGAGATGATTAACGCTGAACGGCAGGGCGCGGCGATTTCCGCCCATCATGACGCGACGTCAGAAGACGATTGGAAATCTGCGCTGGAGCTCTGCAGGAACCAGTTCGGGTCACTCCAAATCCTGGTCAACAATGCCGGCATCTCCATCGGCGGGGATATTGAATCAACCGACTACGCCACCTGGAAGAAGCTACAGGAAATAGACGTCGACAGCGTGTTCTGGGGCTGCAAGCTGGCGCTACCCTACATGAAGGACACCGGCGGTTCGATCATCAATATCTCGTCCACCGTGGGCATACTGGGTAATCCGCTGACACTAGCTTACGGCACGGCGAAGGCGGCGGTGAGATCAATGACCAAGTCCATCGCGCTCCATTGTGCCCGGCACAAATACAATGTGCGTTGCAATTCTGTGCATCCGACCTTCATAAAGACGCCGTTGTTGCAGCGGTTCGCCGACGCCATGGGCGGGGATGAAGAGGCGGCCTATCAGACCCTGGGTGATCTCATCCCGCTTGGTGATATCCTGGAGACCGAGGACGTGACCCATGGCATCATATATCTCGCGTCCGATGAATCCCGTATGATGACCGGCGCCGAGCTGGTGATTGATGGCGGCCTGACCTGCGGATACATGCCGCCGATCTAAGCCGCATTGGAGGAAAGGCGAGACTATGGGCAAAGCGCTGAGCCAAGAACAGATCGACGCCTATCACGATGACGGATTTTTGTTTCCGTTTGATCTTTATTCGGAGGAAGAAGCAGGTGAGCTGAGCCGGCGGTTCCAGGCGCTGGAAGAAGAGATCGGACACGATCCGCAGGAGCGTTTCCGCATCAAGGCGCAATTGCCGTTTCCCTGGCTCTGCGACGTGGTGAAAAACGAGTACCTTCTGGATGCGGTGGAAGATCTGATCGGTCCGGACATTCTTTGTTGGGGCGCGTCCTTCTTTGCCAAGAAGGCGCATGATCCGCGCTATGTTTCCTGGCACACGGACAGTTTTTTCTATGGGTTTGATCCGGCGGACACGCTGACCGCCTGGCTGGCCTTTAATGAGTCCAACATTGAAGCCGGCTGCGTGAACTATATTCCCAGCAGCCACAAAAGCACGACCACCCATGAGCTCAAACCCCACCCGGACAACCTGATCCCTATGGGCCAGCGCGCGCTGGGCGTGGACGAGAGCAAGTCTGTGCCAGCGGAATTGAAGGCCGGGCAGATTGTGTTTCATCATGAAAGCGTGGTGCACGGCTCGGGCCCCAACAATGCGGATCACCCCCGTGTCGGGTTGTCGATTCACTATGTCGCGCCCCATGTGCGGGAAACCCGGTTCGAGGGCTCCACGGCCATGCTTTTGCGAGGTAAAGACAAATACGGCTATTGGGGAGCTGACCCGGAACCTAAAGAGCATTTGGACCCCGTCTGTATTCAGGCGATGGACGACACCCGTGCGCTATATCTCAAAGCGACTTCCAACAAGATTGAGGCAGGGGGTCGGGAATAGTGACCGATTATTGGCTTAGCAAGATGTTCTATGATCTGCAGTCGGCGGAGATGACCCAAGCCTGGAGGGCTGACCGTTCGGCGGTGATGAAAGACTATCCACTTAGAGACGATATGCGCCAAGCCGTCCTGAACGACGACATTGCCGCTATTGCACCGCACGTGAATGCGTACCTCCTAAGGTTTTATTGTGCGATCTGCGGTATGACCGACGCCGAGTTCATCGATAGCCTCCAACCCCTCGCCGAAACAGCGACGGCGAGTGATGGCTGAGATCATAGGTTCCTTTGCCGCCAGTCATGCACCGCTGATCGCGCGGGAGTGGGAGGTCCTGACCGACGAGACCCGTTTAATCGTCATCGCGTCCTATCGAGAACTGGGCAAGCGGCTGATGGAGGCCCGGCCCGATATCCTGGTCATGGTGACCACCGATCACTGGGTGAATTTCTTTCTTAACAATCTGCCGAGCTTTTGTGTCGGTGTCGGGCCGGAACATGACGGCCCGCCGGAACCCTTCATGAAACCGCACTTCCCCCATGGGACCTTACCGGGCCATGAACAATTCGGCCGGCACTTAGTGGACACAGCCTTTGCCGAGGGCTTCGATCCAGCCATCAGCTATCGCGCCAAGCTGGATCACGGCGTTTGTATCCCACTCTGGCAAATGGCGTTGAAGGATATCCCGGCCATCGTACCGGTGTTCATCAACGAACTGGAAGGGCCCATGCCGACGATTAAGCGCTGCTTTGACTGGGGAAAACTACTTGCCACGGCGATTGAGAGCTTTCCCGGTGATCAGCGGATCGGCGTGTTCGGCACCGGTGGTCTCAGCCATTCCATTGGAGAGCCCACCATGGGGCAATTGGATGTGCCGTTTGATCAGCGCTGCCTGGAAATGTTCGGCAGCGCGGACGAGGTGGAGATCACGGATACGCTGGAAGACTGGTTGCCCCGCACCGGTAACGGCGCACACGAAGTGCGTAGCTGGGTGATTGCCCACGCGGCCATGGGCGGGCAGGGGTTCGACCTGATCCACTACGCGCCGTTGTTTGAGGTCTATGCCGGCTGTGGCTTTGCCCAATGGCGAGGCGCCGCTTAGTTTACTTTGCGACCGGCGGCTCATAGGGATCCGCCGCCCCCGGCGGGATCGGCGGATGTTCGGCCAGGCTTTGGCGAAACTCGCGGAGCATCATTTGTATCGGACCCATCACCCAGGTGTTTTCCAAAACCACATTGGTTTCTTCCTTTGGATCCTGGGTCAAGTTGAACAAATACGGCGCTTCCAGTTTGCCTTTGCCTTCATTGACCTCGGGCTCCCAATAGTAGTGCAGTTTCCAATTGCGCCACTTCACGGCCCGGAGTTCCTCTTTAATGTGGAACGGGAAGCCGTCCCGGTTCGATTTCTCAGCACCCTCGAACAACATGGCCGTCTGATCAATGCCGTCCACGGGCCGGTCTGTGAGGATGTTTTTACCCGCGCGATCTCTAGCGCTTACTCAGGTGGCAGCGATGAGGCTTGGCTTTCGTTCATCCCATAAGGCGACATAAATTCAAACAATTTTCGTTGTCTTATCCGCGGTCTACCCTTGACGCGTTCGTGAACCAACTCGATTATACAACTAACCAAGAACATTAAGGTTCTTGCTCGTAAAAAGGAGGGGCGCTTGATGGACCACATGGTTGATCGGGAGGATAAAGTTGGCTTCAACCAACTGCCCGAATCCATAGGCAATGTCGAACATTCCAAGCCCATGACAGGGGCGGAATACCTGGAAGAGCTGGATGATGGCCGCGAGGTCTATATCTACGGTGAAAAGGTCGACAAGGTCACCGAACATCCGGCATTCCGCAACACTGCGCGCATGAACGCCCGCCTTTATGACGCACTGCACAGCGACAATCACAAAGACAAAATTTTAGTCCCTACCGACACCGGCAATGGGGGCATGACCCACGCCTTTTTTAAGGCGCCGAAAACAGTCGACGACCTGATCGCGGGGCGTGACGCGATCGCAGAATGGGCCAAAATCAGCTACGGCTGGATCGGCCGTGCCCCGGATTACAAGGCGGCGTTTCTGGCGACCCTGGGTGCTAACGCACAGTTTTATGATCCCTATCAGGAAAACGCCAAACGTTGGTACAAGTTCAGCCAGGAACGGGTGCCGTTTATCAATCATGCGATTATTCATCCGCCGGTGGACCGAGACCGCCCGCCAAACGAAGCGGCGGATGTCTGCTGCAAGGTAGAGCGGGACACCGATGAAGGACTGATCGTTTCCGGGGCCAAAGTTGTCGCGACCGGCTCCGTTCTCACCAACTATACATTCGTGGCGCATCACGGGTTGATCCCGTTGCAGGACAAGGATTTCGCGGTCGTATTTATGATCCCGACCAACGCGCCCGGCGTGAAGTTCATTTGCCGTACGTCCTATGAGATGACCTCGACGGTAATGGGCAGCCCGTTTGACTACCCGTTGTCGAGCCGTCTGGATGAGAACGACGCGATCTTCATCATGGATGAGGTGCTGGTGCCGTGGGAGAATGTCTTCGTCTACGGCGATATCGACAAGGCCAATAACTTCTTCCCGCAGACCGGCTTCCTGCCGCGTTTTGTGGTGCATGGCTGCACCCGCCTCGCGGTCAAACTGGATTTCATCGCCGGGCTTTTATTGAAAGCGGTCGAGGCGGCGGGCACCAAGGACTATCGTGGTGTTCAGGCCAATGTGGGCGAGGTGATTGCTTGGCGGAACCTGTTCTGGGGATTATCGGACGCGATGGTCCGAGATCCCAAGCCTTGGATCGACGACTACGTCCTGCCAAACATGGATCCCGGTAACGCTTATCAGATTATCGCCACCATGGCATATAGCAAGGTGAAACACATTATCGAGCAAACCGTGGCTTCCGGCTTGATATATCTCAATTCCCATTCATTGGATTTTAAGAACGAAGAGATCAGGCCGTACATCGATCGCTATCTACGCGGGTCCAACGGTTATCAGTCCGAAGAACGGGTAAAGCTGATGAAGCTTCTCTGGGACAGCATCGCGTCAGAATTTGGCGGGCGGCATGAGCTCTACGAAATTAACTATGGCGGTTCCACCGAGGAAATTCGCCGTTATTGCCTGTTTGGTGCGGAAGCTTCCGGCAATGCGGATAAGTTCCGGGGCTTCGCCGAGGACTGCATGGCGGAATACGATCTCGACGGCTGGACGGTCCCCGACCTGTCGGACCCTGGCGAGCTCAGCTATCACGTCATGCGCAAGGGCAAATAGATACAGTAAATTTTCATAGGGAGACTTCAATTATGACCAAATCAAACAAACCTAATACCCAAGCAGCCGATCACCAGATCAGCCGACGGCGTTTTGTAAAAACCGTAACCGCGGCGGCCACAACCGCCGTTGCCGCACCGGCAATTCTCCGATCTGGCTTGGCCTATGCCGCCGGCAAGCCGATCAAATTCGGCTATGTCAGCCCCAAAACGGGACCACTGGCACCCTTTGCCGAGGCGGATGACTTCGTGATCGGCGGTATCCGTCAGGCGCTCAAAGACGGCGTGAAGATCGGCAACCAGGTTCATCCGATTGAAATTATCGTCAAGGATACTCAGTCGAACCCGAACCGGTGCGCCGAAGTCGCGGCAGAACTGATCCTCAAGGACGAGGTCAATATTCTGCTCGCCGCCGGTACGCCTGAGACCACTAACCCGGCGTCCGATCAGGCGGAAGCCAACGAGGTACCCTGCATTACCTCTGATGCGCCGTGGCAGCCGTATTTTTTCGGCCGTGGCGGCAACCCGGCTAAGGGATTTAACTGGACCTATCACTTCTTCTGGGGACTGGAAGACGTAATTGCCGTGTTCCTAAATCTCTGGAATTCGCTCGACACCAATAAGACAGTTGGCGCGTTGTGGCCTAACGACTCCGACGGTAATGCCTGGGGCAGCCCGGAAGTTGGTTTCCCGCCGGCCCTTCAGAAAGCCGGATTTAAGCTCGTCGATCCGGGCCGCTATCAGGCGCCCAGCGACGACTTCACGGCGCAAATCTCAGCGTTTAAGAAAGCCAACGTGGAAATTGTCAGTGGTGTGATGATTCCGCCGGACTTCACCACCTTTTGGACCCAGGCGGCACAACAGGGCTTTAAGCCGAAGGCTGTCACGGTCGGGAAGGCACTCCTTTTCCCGGCGGCGATTGAGGCGCTGGGGGATCGCGGTACGGGACTAAGTTCCGAAGTTTGGTGGACACCGAGCCATCCGTTTAAGTCCAGCCTGACTGGCGTGACTGCAGGCCAACTATCGGCGGCGTATGAGCAATCCACCAACAAGCAATGGACCCAGCCCATCGGTTTCCGACATGCTTTGTTTGAAGTGGCGACCGATGTGCTCAAGCGGACAAAGGACGTTAACTCGCCCCAGGCCATTGTGGATGCAATTGCCTCGACCAATCTCGACACGATCGTAGGTAAGGTGAATTGGGCCGGAAAGCCGGTGAAGAACGTCAGTAAGACCCCACTTGTCGGCGGTCAATGGGTGCGCGGGAGCAAGCATAAGTACGACCTCAAAGTCGTCGACAATAAGACCGCACCGAACGTTCCGCTGAATGGAAAGTTCACCCCCATTACGTAGTTCGGCTCTTCCATATCTGTTATCTGGAGCGGTAAGCGTCTTTCCCGAGGCGCTTACCGTTTCCATAACAGGGCAACGCATTCAAAAGTTATAGGAATCCATGTCCACGATTCTTCGCATCGATGACCTGTCGAAGAGCTTCGGCTCGCTTCTGGTGACCGACCAGTTCTCCCTGGAGCTGGCGGAAGGCGAAGCGCTGGGGATTATCGGGCCCAACGGCGCGGGAAAAAGCACGCTGTTCAACCTGATCACGGGCGGGCTCAGCCCGGACGCCGGGAGGATTACTTTCCAAGGCGTGGACGTGACCGGTCTGCCCGCTCATGAACGCTGCCGGGCCGGGATGGGGCGATCTTATCAAATTCCGCACCCGTTCGGCGGCATGACCGTGTTTGAGAACCTGCTGGTGGGCGCGGCCTTCGGCGGGGCGCATAGCGAGGCGCATTCTTATGATCCGTGCGTCGAAATCCTGGAGCTGACGGGATTGCGGGATAAGGCCAATGTCCTGGCCGGCTCGCTGACGTTGCTGGAACGGAAGCGGCTGGAAATGGCTCGTGCGCTTGCCACCAATCCTCAGCTTCTAATGCTGGACGAGATCGCCGGTGGCTTGACCGAACATGAAGTGGCCGAACTGATTGAGACCATCAAGAACATCCACGCCAAGGGGATCTCCATCATCTGGATCGAGCATATCGTGCATGCGCTGATGTCCGTGGTGCAGCGCCTCATCGTCATCAATTTCGGTAAGAAACTGGATGACGGCGATCCACAGACCGTCTTCAACAGCCCGGCCGTGCAGGAAATCTATATGGGGATCGACGTCGAATGAGCCTGTTGGACGTCAAAAACCTCGATGCATTCTACGGCGACTTTCAGGCGCTGTTCGGGATCGACTTTAGTTTGGACGATGGCGAGACGGTCGCCATCATCGGGGCAAACGGGGCAGGAAAGTCCACGTTCCTCCGGGCGCTGACAGGGCTGGTGGCCTCCAGTTCCGAGAACCTCGCCTACCAAGATAATTCCATCGCCGAGAAGGCGGCGGCCGATATCGTCGGGCTCGGCATCGCTATGGTGCCGGAAGGCCGCCGATTGTTCCCGAGTCTCAGCGTGGAAGAGAACCTGCAGATGGGCAGTTATCTGGACCGGCCCGGCAGTTGGACGCTGGAGCGGATCTATGAGCTCTTCCCGGCATTAAAGAACCGGCGGGACGTGCCCGGCACGGCGCTCAGTGGTGGCGAACAGCAGATGACGGCGATCGGTCGGGCGCTCATGTCCAATCCCAATGTTCTGTTGTTTGACGAACTCTCCCTTGGCCTGGCGCCGATCATCATCAAGGATATCTACGCCAGCCTGCCGGCGATCAAACAGGACGGCGTATCGCTGATCGTGGTGGAACAGGATATCAACCAGGCCCTGCAGGTCGCCGACCGGGTCTATTGTTTTCAGGAGGGCCGGGTGTCGCTGACGGGTAGGCCGGGCGAGCTGACCCGGGAACAAATCGCGGGGGCGTATTTCGGACACTGATCATGATTGAATGGGCCAACACCATCATCAACGGCGTTTTGACAGGCGGACTCTATGCCATGTTCGCGGCCGGACTGGCGATCATCTTCGGTGTCATGCGGCTGGTGAACATCGCGCATGGCGACTTGATCGTGCTCGCCGCTTTCGTCGCCATGGTGGTGATCGAGACGCTGGGCATGAACCCGTTTTTCAGCCTGCTTCTCGTTCTGCCGGTGATGTTTGTCATCGGCTACGCGCTGCAGCGGGGGATTCTGAATTATACCTTGGGCGATGACCTGCTACCGCCGCTGCTGGTCACCTTCGGCATCTCCATCATCCTGCAGAACCTGCTGCTGGAAATCTTTTCTGCCGATGCGCAAAGGCTCAAGGCCGGCCCGGTAGAGACGCTCAGCATCAAAGTCGTGGAAGGTTTGGAAGTCGGGGTTTTCCCGCTGATCATCTTTGTCGTGGCGGTGGTTATGATCTGGCTGGTGCAAATGCTGTTCACCCGGACCAAGATCGGCCGGGCGTTCCGAGCTACCTCCGATGACGCCAATACGGCGCAGCTTATGGGCATCAACCACAAGCACATCTTTGCGCTGTCCATGGCGCTGTCGCTGGTCCTGGTCGGCATCGCTGGCGTGTTCCTGGGCGTGCGCAGCAACTTTGATCCGTCGCTCGGCCCGTCGCGGCTGTTGTTCGCCTTCGAAGCGGTGATTATCGGCGGGCTGGGCTCAATCTGGGGAACGCTTGCCGGCGGAGTGATCCTGGCCGTTGCCCAGAACATTGGCGCGAAGATTGATCCGGGCTGGCAGATATTGGCCGGCCACATTGCCTTCCTGGTAGTGCTCGTATTCCGCCCCAATGGCCTGTTCCCGAGGACGCGCGATGACTGACAGCACGTATTCAGTTGAGCGCTCCACCAAGCTCAGCCGCTTCGGTGCTATCGCCGGGATCATATTTCTTGCCGTGTTGATTGCCGGACCGTGGTGGTTGGACCGCGCCTCAATGCGGCTCTTTGTCGAGATTTTCTACTTCCTGGCCTTGGCCCAGATGTGGAACCTGTTGGCGGGCTATGGCGGGCTGGTCTCCGTGGGTCAGCAGGCCTTCGTCGGCCTCGGCGGATATCTGCTGTTTATCCTGGCAATCCATTTGGGCATCGCACCGCTCTGGACCGTACCCCTGGCTGGCATCATCGGCGGATTGGTGTCCTTGCCGGTTGCCTTCGTGGTGTTCCGGTTGCGGGGACATTACTTCGCCATCGGCACCTGGGTTGTCGCCGAGGTCTTCCTGCTGGGCTTCGCGCAATTGCGATCACTGGGCGGCGGCTCCGGCATGAGCTTGCCGATCTCCGTCATTAAGGAAATCGCCGAAAGCCGGTCGGGCCGGGATCAGGCGGTCTATTGGATGGCGCTGGCGGTGGTCGTCGTCATTGTCGCCGGCGTCTATTGGCTGTTGCGCTCCCGCCACGGTCTGGCGCTGACCTCCATCCGGGACTCGGAAGAGGCGTCCCGCAGTCTGGGTGTCGACAATTTCAAGACCAAGCTGATGGTCTATATCATCGCCGCAGTGGGCACATCGGCCGTCGGCGCGCTGATTTACATGACCAAGCTCCGGATCACGCCTGGCGCGGCGTTCGATATCAACTGGACGACGACGGTGATCTTCATCGTGGTGATCGGCGGGATCGGCACCATCGAAGGCCCGATCATCGGGACCATCATCTTCTTCCTGTTGCGGGAGCCGCTGTCCGACTTCGGCACCTGGTACCTAATGCTGCTGGGCGCCATCGCGGTGGTGATCATGCTGAAGGCCCCCCAGGGGCTCTGGGGCCTGATCGCCGAGCGCTATGACCTGCGGTTCTTCCCGGTACAGCGACGAGTATTCTTCAAGGACGATCCTATTTAGGTAGGGCCGGTCTACGCGCTGCCCCAGACCTCGTCCGCCGTTTTCACCACCAGCTCCAATTTTTTCTTCTGTTCGTCCACGGACAGGTTGTTGCCGTGGTGCGTGCTGGAGAAGCCGCATTGCGGGCTGAGGCAGAGCCGGTCCATATCCACATACTGAGCGGCCTCGTCCAAACGGCGCTTCAACTCATCCTTGGGTTCCAGCTCCGGGAACTTGGAGGTGATAATGCCGGCAACGATCACCTGATCGGGCTTGGTGAAGCGCAGAGGCTCAAAACTGCCGGACCGGTCTGAATCATATTCCATGAAGTAGCCGTCCACATCCAGGTTCTCGAACATGATTTCTGCCACCGGCTCATAACCGCCTTGGGCCATCCAGGTGCTCTGGAAGTTGCCCCGGCACATGTGGGTCGTGATCATCATGTCGTCGGGCCGGCCCGCAACAGCGCGGGAGATGGCCTGGCCGAAGGTGGCGACCATCTCGTCCGGATCGTCGCCCCGCTCATAGACGCCCTTGCGGAAGTCCTCATCGCACAGATAGGCGAAGCTGGTGTCGTCGAACTGCAGATAGCGGCAGCCCAGGTCATAGAGCGCGGCCACCTCGTTGGAGTAGGCGGCAATCAGGTCGTTCCAGAATTCCTCCAGGTCGGGATATGCTTCTTCGCTGATGCCGGCGCGGCCGCTGCGCAGATAGGTCATGCCGGGGGCGGGGATGCAGAATTTGGCCGTTTCCTTGGTCAGCGAGTTCACATAGCTGAAGTGCTCTCGCATGTAGCCGGTGTTGTTGCCGATCTTGCCGGTGGTCTTGAAGGTCGGCACCGTGCCGCCGCCGGAAAACGCGTGGCCATAGGTCTCGTAGTTCAGCTCGATCCCCTCAAAGTCCGCGATGAAATCCAGGTGCCAGTAGTCCCGGCGGAATTCCCCGTCGGTGATCGCCTTGATGCCGGTCGATTCCTGCAGCGCCACCACATCCGCCACGTTTTTGTCTTCCAGCTCCTTCAAGGCCTCGGCGGACAGGTCGCCATTGCGCCATTTGTCCCGGGCCTCGCTCAGTTCCTGTGGGCGAAGAAGACTGCCGACATGATCGGCGCGAAACGGCGGTTTG
>JAYPHU010000006.1:92918-125511 GCA_038127535.1 Rhodospirillaceae bacterium
CAGTTCCTGTGGGCGAAGAAGACTGCCGACATGATCGGCGCGAAACGGCGGTTTGGTGCGTGCGGACATGATTTCCCCCTTACGGATTTTCGAGCAGCAGCGAGAATGCTTTGATCAAGAATATTACACCCATGCCCATTGCGAAATACTGTGTGAGACCTTTAAAGAAACTATCGCTCATTTTTTGGACGACTTGCCGGGCCGCCAGATTGCCCAAATAGGCGGTCGGGATGACGGCGATATAGAGCCAGGCCGGCAGCTGAACGAACGCCTCCTCGAAGAATCCCAGGATCACCGCGAAGTAAATGATCTTCATGATGTGGCCCAGGGTCTGGGTGAGCCCCTTGGTGGCGTGGATTTCAAACCGGGTGAGACTGGTGCGGACGAAGAAGATGTCCAGCAACGGGCCCGAGACGCCGGCCGTCAGCTGGGTGGCGGAATTGATGAACCCGCAGACGTAGGAGTTGCTGGGCCGGACGATATCCAGGGCATAGCCTTTGGGCACCAGGAAATTCACGAACGGCATGATGCCGAGCAGGAAAAAAAGCAAGGTCTTATCCGGAACAAATGTCAGCCAAACAAACACCGCCAGGCAGACGGCCGCGCCGGCCATATAGCGGCCCATGATGTCCCATCTCAGATGCCGCCAGTAGATGATGGCGCGTGACCCGTTCGAGGCCATTTGGGTAACGCCGTGCAGCATCATGGTGACCGGCACCGGCAGGATCCAAGCGAAGATGGCGATCAATATGGTGCCGCCGGCCAGGCTCAGCAAGCCGCTGACGTAGGACGTCGCAAAAACCGCGACTAGAAGAGACGCTGAGAGGAGATCCACGTGCGAAGTCTTACGCTGGCACGAGCTGCAGGGGCAGGGAGTCCAGCACCCGGATGGTGTTGTTGAGCCGCCGCTTCGGCTCGCCGGTCAGCTCCAATGCCTTCACCCGTTCCGCTAGCTTGCGGAGGATGATCTCCCCCTCGGTCTGGGCGACCTGCTTGCCGACGCAACGGTGGATGCCGGTGCCGAAGGACAGATGCGCCTCGGGCCGGCGGGTGATGTCGAACGTTTCGGGATTTTTCCACTTCCGCGGATCGCGGTTGGCGGCGCCCAGGAACAGCACCACTTTTTCATCCGCCGGCATTTTAACGCCGGAGACTTCGGCCGGCTTGGCGGTGGTGCGATAGAAGGTCTGGACCGTGGACTCATAGCGCAGGCATTCCTCGAACGCCCATTTTGCCTGAGAGGGGTCGGCATGCAGCAAGGCCCATTGATCCGGGTGTTGCGCGAAGGCCAGCAACGCATTGCCGATGGCCGAGATGGTGGTGTCCACGCCGGCGGAGAGCAGCGAGCGAACCAGCATCCCGGCTTCCTGCTCGTTGATGTCGCCGTCCTCGACGCCTTGATAGATGAAATCGCCGAAACCACCGGGCGCGATGGCGTCCCGATTGCAGTGTTCCATGACCCAGGCGGTGACATGCTGGGCGTCTTTGACGCTATCTTGCCGCAGCCAGTTGTCGGGGCCGAACACGTTGAACAGCATGTTGCCGTAGATCAGCAAATTCTCCCGGCCGTCTTCGGCCAAGCCGACAGCGTCCGGAAAAACTTTGAGCGGATAATCGACCGCCAGGTCGTCCATACCGTCGATCTCACCCTGGTCGACCAGTTTGTCGAGCAGGATATCGGCATAGTCTTCGAAGTTCTGATATAATACGGCGATGGATTTCCGGCCAAGCGCCCGGCCGATAACGCCGCGGGCTCTTGTATGCTCCGGCGGGTCGGTCTCCAGCACCAGGCTTTTCGGACGGAATGGTTCTTCCTTGTTGAAATTGGCAATACCGACGCCGGCGGAGGAACAGAAGGTTTGGAAGTCTTTCATCACGGCGGCACATTCGTCATGCCGAGCGGAGCCATAAATGCCGTAGCGGCCCAGCCAGAAAAACGGTCCGGCTTCCCGCATGCGCTCGTGCTCCTCGTAGGGGTCGTCGAGGAAGGGCTCCGCAAACGGGTCCACATCCAGCACGGGGATCGTGTCATCCGGCGCGGCGATCATTTCCGTCATTGTATCGATGAGGTGCCTCCATGACGTCTCAGGGACCCATTCTGCCAATGGCGGGGTGTCCTCGCAAGATCGCGGGAGTGTTGCTGAAAATAAGATCGGCGGCGGAAAGTTAGGCGCTTTTGAAAAGCCCGTCCCACGGTCGGATAGACGGGCTGTTGGGCAGTACCTTGTCCTCGACAAATCCTTGCGCCAGACCGAGCTTGCTGATGAGGGCTGCTTTGAAGATGCCTTCATAGGCGTTGACCGGGTTGAGATCCCGGCCTTCGTATCGCGAGGCTTCCGATAGGCCCGGCCAATCGCCGACAATGCGTCCCCCGTTGACTGCGCCGCCCAGCAAGAAAGCGATGCCGCCGGTGCCGTGATCGGTGCCCCGGCTGCCGTTTTCAGATACGGTGCGGCCGAACTCGGACACGATGATGACGGTGGTATTTGACCAGGCGTCGCCGATCTCGTCGCGGAATGCGGTCATGCCTTCGCCGAGTTCAGTAAATAAGTTGCTCAGCCTACGCTCCTGGCCAAAGTGGGTGTCCCAGCCCTGCATCTCCATCACCGCGACCCTGGGGCCATCGTCTTTGGCCAGCAATTGCGCGGCTGCCTTGGCGGTGATGTTGAATTTCTCGCCGCCGCGAGGAGCCTGCATGTCATCCATGCTCATGTCCGGCTTGGCGCTACCGCGGGCATTGGCAAGGGCGCGGGCGAAGAGCGGATCGTGTTTATAAACTTGAGCAAGACGGCCCAGAAAATCTTCGTCGACGGCGGGGAGTTTGGAGCGGGCCCAAGCCTGTACGCCGGCCTCGCCCTGCAAGATCAACGGCACAGCGGGGCCGAGCGCCAAGCCGAGACGGGCGTCGCCGGCGTTTAACCCGGTTAGCGCGCGGTTGAGAAACCCGTCCGGTGCACCGTACGGCTTGCCGCTGCCGTTCTCCAAGAGGTTTTGGCCGTCAAAGTGTGACCGGTTGCGGTAGCGTGTCGTCGAGGCTGGGATGACGATCATTTCGCCTCGTTTGTAAAACGGCAGCAGTTCTTTCAGCGCCGGATGCAGGCCGAAATGCCCATCCAGATTCAGGGCGCCGTTGTTGCTGCCCGGTGCGCCGATCGCTAGCGTCGGCCGCAGGGTTCGATAATCCTTGTCCGCATACGGCGGTAGCGCATGGAGACCGTCCAGTCCGCCGCGTAGCACCACAAACACCAGCCGGTTCTCCGTAGGTGCGTTGGCGAAGGCGAGCGAGACGGGGTTTGCGGCGACGGCGAGTCCGGCGCCCATGGAGCCCAGAAATGTTCGGCGGTCGAGCATGGTCATCTCCTTTGAAACTCCGGACTGGCCAGGACCATGGCGATGGCGGCGTCACCGGAGGGCGCCCGATCAACCCAGGTCCGGGTTTCGTCGCCGGCCACGGATCCGATCGTGTCATCCAGGATTTGCTGAGGATAGGTGGTGGTTTTCACTTTGCGGGAGAATCGCCTGAGCCATTCGATCCGGCGCATCAAAGCCTCCGGGGCGATCCAATCCTTGGCTTTATCCCCCCAGCCCTTGGGTGAGGAAGCGGAGAAGGGGAGCTGCCCCAACTCGCGGAGGGGAAACAAGACGTCGCCGCGTCCGGCGGCCACATTTCCCACGGCGCGGTTGGCCGCTATGACCAGCTCGTAGTGGGATTTGACCTTGGGCAACGGCTCCGCCCAAACCTCGTCCAGATTGATCAGCGCCGCAGAAACATCGGCCAGGTCTCCGTCGGTATCCCTGAAGATACCGGCGATTTTCTCAACGGCGCCGGCTGGCGGCGTGTCGTTTACGAAGTGACGGACCAGTTTGGTGGCGATAAATTTGGCGGTCGCCGGGTGCCGGGCTAAGTCGTCCAGGATCACGAGCCCCTCATCGACGCCGTTTTCCTCGTAGGTCTTGCCGAGCACGGTCTTAGGGCCGGGTTCGTGGAACCCCCGGCGGAACTCAAACCCGCCCTGTACCGGCTGTTGATCAATCGGCGCCCGCGATCGTTTGAAACGCATGCCCCCATGGCTCCAACCGCTAATCGCCTTGGCAAGTTCGATCACGTCTTGTTGGGTATAGCCGCCGTTTACGCCGAGTGTGTGGAGCTCCAGTATCTCGCGGGCAAGGTTTTCGTTGAGAGTATTCTTGTTGCCGGTTCTGCGTATGCGTCCTCTGCCGGCCGCGGAGTTGGGCCCGGCCGAGGCCATATTGTCCAAGTAGCTGATCATGCACGGATGGGCGGAGACCGCTTTCAACATATCCGCGAACTTGCCGAAGATATGGGGGCGAATGGCCTCCCGCTCATAGGCCGGAATGGCGGGACCGATGATTCGCTTGGTGCGGGATACGGTGAAATGGTTGGACCAAAACAGCACCATCCGCTCGGCGAACGGCTGGTTCGTCCCGATCATGTGCTGTGCCCGGGCCATCATCCCTTCCATGAACACGTCGCGGTATAGCCCGCCGGTCGTGGTTCTCAGCGCCGTGGGGCTTTCGAGCCGGGCGGTATGAATCTTGGTCAGGGTGTCGGAAGAGCTCGGGAATTTGGCGAACGCGGCGGGAACGGATTGATCCAGTTGAATTTGTGATTTGATCCAGCCTCTGGGATCAGCGTCGACGGCATCCGCTTCTCCGGGTGCAGCGCCCAGGCCGAAGCGGTTTAGTGCAATGAACGTGTCCAGGCTTTTCATTTAACGATTTCCTCGCTGTTAAACGCCGGCGAACGATGATTCGGTCGCAGCCTCAATGCTCTCGCAACAGTGTGCCGTAGCCCTCGATCGGATCGGTAATGCCGGCCTTGCGGAGCGCTGCCCAGAACGTGCAGATGTTGCTGGTGACCACCGGCTTGCCGAGTTTATCCTCAAGCCGCTGAACGATGCCGGCCGTGTGGAAATTGGCGCAACTCAGGAAGAGCGCCCGGGCGTCTGGATCATCAACCGACAGGGCATGCTCGAACGCTTCGTCGGGCGGTACGCGGGCGAACATGCGGCCTCGTTCCGGCTCCGACATGCCGAATTCCATGCCGGCCATATTCAGAACCTCGATCCCGTGGCCGGCCAGAAACTCCTTCTCGTGTTCATTGACCGTGTCCGGGTAGGGGGTGGCCATGGATATCTTCGCCGCGCCGAGGGTCTTGAGCGCGAGCACGACCGAGCCGGCTGTCGCCACGCCCGTCGCCCCGGTGGATTCTTCCAATTTGTTGATCAGCATGTCCGGCGGACAGGCCATGGAGCCGACTGTGCAGTTGTAGGCGACGATGTTCGCGCCGAAGAGAGAAAATTCGTCCAATCGGATCTGCAGGTCGTCCATCAGTTCTTTGTAGTCGTCTTCCTCGGGATGAAAGTGGATAGGCATGCGGGTGAAGTGAACCGTGACGCCCGGCGGCTTCATGGCGTTGAACTCGGGCTCGGTGACCGTATTCACCGTCGGGATGATGACACCCATCTTGGCGCGGTGGCCCAGTATCTCGTTCATTCAGTTTCCTCCGGCGAGAAGGCATGGCGCAGGCCCAGCCGTTCCAATCGCGGCAGGACCTCGTCCCGGACATAGGGAAAGTCCCGCGTGTAGTTCACCAGGCCCATGGCGATGCCGCTGAAACCGCTATCGTGTAAGTCCTTCATTTGTTGGGCGACGCCGTCCGGATCGCCGATAAACGGATAGGCGCTATTGCCGGCGGCGATGCGGCGCCATAGCGCGGCTTTAGTCTCGTCCGATAGGTTCGGATTGTCCTTGATGCCCCGGCCCACGTAGATGGTTTCCACCGCGCCTTCGTCCGCATTCTCGACGGCGTAGTAGTGATGATACTCCTCCGCCTCTTTCTTTGTGGGCCGAACCACCACGTAGGCATTAGTGAAAACGCCGACCTTGCGGTCGAGTTTTGCAGTCTCTTCCCGCATCTGGGCGAGGTCGTTCTTAGTTTTCTCCAGCGTTTGGATGCCCCGGAACAAATAGTCGGCGTTGCGAATGGCAAAATCCAACCCGGAGCCCGACTGGCCGGCGTTCATGATGGTCGGCCAGGGCTGGCTGTAGGGCTTGGGTTCGGCCCGGACATTTTCCAGCGTGAAGAACTCGCCCTCGAAATCAAACGGCTCTTTTTCCGTCCAGATGCGTTTCACGATGCGCAGCCATTCGTCACCCAACTCGTAGCGGCGATCATGATCCTTGATCTCGACCCCGAACATGCCGAACTCGTCGGTGTTCCAGCCGCAGACAATGTTGAGGCCAAACCGGCCCTTGCCGATGTGATCGGCGGTGACCATCTGCTTGGCGGCGAACACCGGATGGATCAGCGCGACGTGAAGGGTGGAGAACGCCATCGTGTGACGGGTGGCGGCAAGGAGGCCGGACGCCCAGGTTAGGGTCTCAAACGAGATGCCGTTGTGATTGGTCTCTCCGCCATAGCCGGCCCAGCGCCCCAGCGGCAGCATGAACTCGATCCCGGCCTCGTCGGCCATTCTGGCGATGGCCAGATTGTTGTCCCAGCTCGCGTCCCAGCGTTCCGGCACGGTCGTACACGCGATACCGCCGGAGCAATTCGCCGCAAAGATACCGATTTTGAAAGGGTTCTCACTCATGAGAGGAACGTTAGTCCAAGGCGCGGACGGAGGCCAGACATCAACGAGGGTTTCCGTTCAGGCCGGCATCACCACTGCGCATCAGGAAGACGGCCAGGATTCCGCCGAATAACGACAAGACGGTCATGGCATAAAACGCATGACCCGCCGCCGCTTCATACAGCGCGCCCGACGCCAGTGTGGCCGAGCCGATGGCGATCCCCATGACAGCCGCTGATAGCAAACCTTGCGCTGTGGCGGACAGGGACGGCGGCACGTTGTCAGAAATGTAGTGAACCGCGCCCAAATGCGTCGCGCCGAAGGTCAGGCCATGCAGAACCTGCGCGATCAATAGCGGCACCAGCGCATCCGTCGTCCCGGTAATGGTCCAGCGGACGATGCCGGCGGTGGCGCCGATGGCGATCAATCCGGCGGGGCTGATCAGCCGGAGAACCGGTTTGCTGTATTGGAACAGGATGATCTCGGCGATGACGCCTAAGGCCCAGAACAAGCCGATCAGCGTCTCCGAATAGCCGGCTTTCTGCCAGTGGATCGTGCCGAAGCCGTACACCACCGCATGGCTGCTCTGGATCAACGCCGCCGCGCCGAGCATCAGCAATAAGGGTTTTGATTTTAGGAGTGGCACCAGGGGCCAGCGGGCGTCGCCGGAGGTCTGCATGCGGGATCGTGGCAGGATCAGGCAGACGCCGAATAGGATGACGATCCCGACGAGGCACAGGGTAAAAATCGCGGATGGCGAAGTTTGTTCCAGAATTCGGCCGCCCAGGACGGCGGTCAGGATAAAGGTGATGGAGCCCCAGAGCCGGATGCGGCCATAGTTTGCGTCTTCCTGGCGGACGATATGCATGGTCAAGCTTTCGCCGAGCGGCTGCGTTGACGACCAGAACATAAAGAACAGGACCGAAACCAGGAGGATCGGCCAGAAGGTCTCGGTCAGGCCGTAAGACGCGAAGGAGAGGGCGGCCAGACCTGAGAGCGCGACCATCAGCGGCTGGCGGATACCGCGCCGGTCAGCGTATTGGGCGATGAACGGATTGGTGAAACCGCGGACGAACGGCGCCGCGGCCAGAACGATCCCGATTTCGACGGGAGTCAGCCCCTTTGACGACAGCCAGACCGGCCAAAACGGCAGGAGCACGCCGACGACGGCAAAATATGCGGCGTAGTAGAGGGCTAATCGGACGGGGTTCACCATGATGCCGGGTCCTGCAGAGATTGCGGACCGACAATACGGCTAAATGTCCCGGTTGGGAATGCCGTCGCCGTCGGTGGCGGTGTTGCTTCGGCCGCTAACCGGGAGGGATAAAGTGATCGTGGTGGCAAGGCCGGGCTGGCTCTCGATTTTCATCTGACCATCGTGGGCCAGGATCAGCTCACGGGAGAGTGGCAGGCCAAGCCCCGTGCCTTCGTGGCCGGCAGAACTATTCGCCCGTCCAAACCTCTCGAGCACGATCTGTATCTCTTCGTCGTCCATGCCTTGGCCGGAATCTTTGATCGTGATGTGCAGATGGCCATAGCTACCCATGGCGGTGCGCACAGCAATCGATCCGCCTTCCCGAGTGAATTTTGAGGCATTGGTCAGCAGGTTGACCAAAACCTGCTTTATACGAAGTTGATCCACCAGTATGTCAGGCGGATCGGGCTCGACGTAAACATTGAGGACTTGATCACAGTCTTCGATACGCTGGGCCAGCATTAAGACGGAGTTGTTCAACAATTCTTCGACATTTGTCTAGACTTGGTGCAGCTCCAGTTTGCCGGCCTCAATTGCGGAATAGTCCAGAATGTCATTCATCAGGCCCAAGAGTTGCTGGCCGGATCCTTTGACGTAGTCGAGGTATTCGGTCGCCTTTTCCGTCGACAACATTCCTTTCTCGTTAAGAATTTCCGGGGTCTTGGCGAATCCGTTTATGGCGTTCAGGGGCGTGCGCAATTCGTGGCTCATATTGGCCAGGAAGTCGGGCTTGGCGCGGCTTGCCTGTTCAGCCACTTCCTGCGCGCCTTCGGCTCGGGTTTTGGCTTCTTACAGGGCTTCCTGATAGGACAGGTTTTCGGTCTCGTCGCGGGCCACCGCAACTAGAATATAGTGGTCGTCGTGCTTGATGGCGCGATATTTCCGTTCGGATTCTTTTAGCAGCATTTCATGAATTTCCGATAGCGCGTCATAGCGCTTTTGGATGGTCACATCGATCATCGTCGCTTCGGGGCGGATAATATTGCCTTCGGCATCGCGGAACCCGTTCGTAGGCAGCAAGACATCGATGACTTGCCCGTTCTTTTTCCGCAGCTGGTAAAGGGTAATCTTGCACTCTCCGTACCAGAAAAATTTCGGCAGCACTTCCATCAATTGCTGCATGCGTTCGGCTTGTTCCCGGCTCGCGTGCCGGCGACCTCGTTCCTCAATTTCCCTGCCGTTGAGCCCCATGCCCGCGTCTTCCGGCCAGCCGAAGATACTTTAGAACCCCTCGGAAAAATAACTGAACCACAGGTCCTTGTCGGTCTCCTAAATCCAGTCAGCGCACAAATGAGCCACGTCCCTGAAACGCTGATAGTCGAGCGCGCTGTTCACGGTCGAGTGGTCGGCTGCGAACAGTCCGACGGCTTCATTCTGCAGCCGGTCAAATTCGTTTCGCGCCCGCATGGCAAACAGGTTGATCGCATTTAGGATCCGGGTCTCGTCCTCAAACGGCGCGTACTTCAGCGCCAATAGAATGCCGAGGGGACCGGTGTCGGGAGAGGCCAGGGGAATTCCCGCATACCCGTCGAAATCTTCTTCGCACAGCATGCGGTCCTCGGGGAAGCGCGCCTGAATCCCAGTCGGATAATAACAGGGTTGGCCGGAAATGACCTTGGCGCAGGGGGTATTCTCTACGGAATACTAGAAGTTCCGATTGAACTCGTGATCTCTAAGAAAGGAGAGAGTTTGAACCCGGCTCGCCTCGTCATCGGAGAGTACGCCAATCACCGCGGCGTCCGCATTGATTTCGCCCGCAAGATTGGAGAGTAGGGACTCGAAACAGGTGCGGTCGTGGGCATTCAAGGCGGCGACGACCAGATTTTCCCTGGTTCTATTACCAAATGTGTTAATCAAATTTGCCCGGTTTTAAACTGGACAGCTCTTATAGGTTCACTTTTTTGTCCCAGTGTTTTTGGGGCTACTACAAATTATAATTACACAAAAGAAATCGGGTAGAGAAAAACAATATCAGTAGATTTTGAATTGTGGTCAATCGTTATAGGCCGATTGAAACATATGGAAATATTCAGGGGGAGTATAGAAACAAAAAGGGGGCGGAATCGCCCCCTAGAACTCCAAATTAATACTTAAAAGAGAGTTAATTTGTAAAATTATACTACAGCCAAACTTGCATTACATAGTCGAATGGGCCTTCAACATTGGCCAGATCAACCCGCTGCAATTGGATCTTGTAGCCATCATCGGTTTTCTTCAGCGTGTGGGTATATTTCCCGCCGAAGAATCGCTGTTCCTCCAGCCGGTATTCGATCATGTGAAAGCGTGATGTCACGACTACGTCGCCGGTGCTTTCATCTTCGCTCTGCACCATTACGTTGGAGACAACGTGGCTGGTCCGGTGACCGGCTTTCTGAGAATGCGCGTAGGGATGTTCGACCCGGCGGATGCGCATGTCCATGAGATAGTGATCTTCATAGAAAATGTTCGGCTGACGCTCCCCGGTTTCTTGTTCCGGGTCCGCCGGCATCCAGTAGATGCCGTCCGGGGTGAACAGGTCCAGCCAGTCGTCCCACTGCCGTCGATCCAGGATTTCGGCTTGGCGGAAGAGGAACTGTTCGACCTCGCGTTGAATGTCAGCTGACACGGTTAGTGCGTTGTCTTTATGCATTATTTTCCTCCCGGTATTACGCCGACATATAGTCTTTCCAGGCGGCGAACATGTTGCGCATGGGCTGTTCGCTCATCCCCGTGACGGACGTGGTGACGCCGTCAACCGTGGTGTCCTGACCGACATTGCGGTGGAAGCTGACCCAATCGCCGCCGCCTTCCAACGTCAAGCCGTCCTGGCAGGCGCGGAAGTTGTTGAGATCATCCGCGTTCACCATCGTGGACGGGGAATTGACGTGGTAGTAGTAGGCCAGCGACCGGTCGTAGATGCCTTCAGGCGCGCCCTTCAATTTGAAGTGCCAAATTTCCGTCAGAGTCTTGTTCGCCGCCAGCGGCCGTACCGCGCGTAGCTGTTGCAACGGCGGCTGCACCGACAGGCAGGGATAGACCAGGACGTGGTGCACGTTGGTGCTAAGGATTTCATCCATTCGCTCGGCGCCATAAGCCGCCGTCAGCGCCTCCTCGTGGGCCACCGTAACCGGGTCTCTTGGGCGCAATCCCATATAGCCGGCCAATACAGTATGACCATAAGGATGGCCGATCGTGTCGAGGCTGTCCCATTTTTCATAGGGCAGGGTGAAGTCGGCGAGGTATTGATAGCCCTGCGGCGGGTCTTCGCCGGTTTCCTGCTTGTAGACTTTCTGCATGTCCGCCGCAGCATCACCCGTGGAGTGATGGGTGATCGACGGATGAACCGCATCTAATTGATTTTCCAGAAAAATTTTCCAGTTGGAATGCTGTAAAATGCGGAAGCAATTCATCACGATTTCGCATTCGCCCTCCGGTGAGCGGTTGCAGATATCGTCGAACGCCGCCTTGCCGCCCTGGCCCAACCATTCTTCCAAGGACGGGCCGTGCTCGGACAGGCTTGCGAAAACAAAGCCGCGATAGGTATCCTGCCGCTCCGCCCGTTTCATCTGTAGTTGCGGGTCATTGAGCTCGATGATGCCCTCGTACCCTTGCTTCATGGGCACGTTGCGGAGCGAGCCGTCCATATTGAACTGCCAGGCGTGATAGGGGCAGCGGAATGCCTTTTGCGTATTGCCGTGGTGATTGTTGCAGATCAGCGCGCCGCGGTGCGGACAACGGTTATACAGGACATGGACGCCGCCATCTTCGGCGCGGGTCAAAATCATCCGTTCCTTGCCGACCCAAGTGGTCCAATAGTCACCGGGGTTTGGGACCTGGCTTTCGTGGCCGATATAGATCCAGGACTTATAGAAAATTCGTTCCAGCTCTTCCTCGAATACCTCTTCATCGGCATAGCAAGCTTTGTGCACGCGATCGGGTTCTACCAGGGAGCCGAGGTCAAGATTCTGATCTTTAGGCATTTTTGCCTCCGATTTTCGTATTTGCCATGGATCAGAGAGTCACAAATTTTCAGCATTAAGGCCAGCCCAATGTTTAAAAATATGCGCCGGGTTATTGCACTCCCGCGCGGACTGTGACCAACTTCGCGCAGAAGGAGTAAGGCGTATGGTCAAATTGATAGAAGAAGATGTGCAAACCAAGGAAGTGTTCGACTGGAAGGGCGTGCATCTGCTGCATTTCAGGGCCTCGTCCTGTTCCCAAAAGACCCGGATTTTCATGAATTTAAAGGGGATCGAGTGGGAATCTCATTTGATCGATCTGCCCAAGGGCGAAAACTTCACGCCCTGGTATCTGGGCATCAACCCGCGCGGGCTGGTGCCGACCATGGTGATTGACGGCGAGGTGCATATCGAGAGCAACGATATCATGACCGAGCTCGATGTTCGCTTCCCGGACCGCAAATTGATCCCCGCCGGCCAGGAAAGCCGTGTCGGGGAATTGCTGCACCATGAGGACGAGCTCCATCTGGATTTACGGACGATCACATTTCGCTATACCCAGCCCAGAGGCAAGGCGCCCAAGTCTGCGGAAAGTCTCTCCAACTATCGCGATTTCGGCAGCGGTACTGTCGGAGGGGAGTGGGACAGCCACAAAGACCGGGAGATCGATTTCTGGGAGACCGCTGCACGAGAAGGTCTGACCGACGACGCGATCCGGACCTCGGCCGCCCGTTTTCGGGAAACGCTGAGCGAGAACGACGAGATATTGTCACGGCAAAAGTACCTGATGGGTGATGATCTGACGGTTCTTGATATTGCCTGGTTCGTTTACACCTTCCGTCTGATCCGCTGCGGCTATCCGATGGAGCGGCTACATCCCCACGTCTTTGAATGGTTTACCCAGCTTCGCGAAATGCCTGAAATTGCCTCTGAGATCGGCGTGCCGCCCGAGGTGCAAAAGGCCGTCGAGGAAAATCACCGCAGACAGCAGGAAGAGGGCTCGACCCTCGTCGATGTGACCGGCTACTAGGCGAAGCCACCGCCTATGCCCTCTATTCCGATGTCGAAAAACCTCCAGGGCATGTTGCTGGTCCTGGGATCGACCCTGTTCCTGGCCAGTATGGCGGCGATGGTTCGGCATTTGTCGGATAGCGTGCCGCCGATGCAGGCGGCGTTTTTCAGGAACTTTATCGGCCTTTTGATATTGTTGCCGACGCTGTTCAAATTCGGCCCTTCGCTTCTGAAGACCGATAATCTGGGATTTATGGCTTTGCGTGGGGTGTTCAACGCGGGCGCCATGATAACTTACTTTCTGGCGATCACCATGATCCCCTTGGCCGAGGTTGCGGCTCTGAATTTCACCGTGCCGTTATTCGTGTCCCTCTTGGCCGTGCTGATCCTGAAAGAGCGGATGGGCATGCGCCGGACACTGAGCTTGGTGATCGGCTTTTCCGGCGCGCTGATCATTATCCGGCCGGGCGTCGAGATCGTGCATGTCGGCGCCATATTCGCGCTGACCTCGGCCATCACCTGGGCCTTTGCGGTAATCGTGATCAAGCACCTGACAGTTACCAACTCGTCCCTGACGATCACCTTTTACGGGGTGTTGTTCCTGACGATATTTACGTTGCCGCCGGCGCTCTATGATTGGGTTTGGCCGAAGCCGGAGGATTATCTCTGGCTGGCGGCGTTGGCGGGGGCCGGCACCATCGGACAATTGATGTTCGCCCAAGGCATGCGGAGCGCCGACGCGACATTGGTCATGCCGTTCGATTTCGCTAAGCTGATCTGGGCCAGCTTGTTCGGATTTATCTTCTTTTCCCAGGTGCCGACGATTTGGACCTTTGCCGGCGGCGCGCTGATTTTTGCCGGCGCGACCTATTTGACCTACCGGGAAGGCCGGGACAAAAGGCAGGCGGAAGCTACCCCCGACCCGGTCTAACCAAAGATCAAACTACATCGATTGGAAGCACTTGAGCGCCGCTGCGCGAGATGCCTTGGCGACATCCGCGTCATAGCCCGGCTTGTAGGGCATTGAGAAATTGTGCGCCGCGCCGTCATGCACAACGATCTCGGCGTTACCCATCCCGGCGTATGACTCCTGAATGGCGGTGACTTCTTCCATGGGGACAGCCGGGTCCTCGCTGCCGAAGTGCAGGCTCATCGGGCAGGAAATCTTGCTGGTCTCGTCCAGGTGTTGGCCGATGGTTGTGCCATGGAACGCGGCACCGGCATCGATACCCAGGCGCGCGGCGCTGACATGCACATATCGGCCGCCGAAGCAGAAGCCCAGCATGCCGACCTTGCCGTTGCATTCCGGCCGGCCTTTCAGATCGCCGATCAGGTCTTCCACGTCCTTCATGCCCTGATCGAAGTCGAAATCATTCATCCGGCCGATGGCGGTTTCGAAGTCCGCAACGGGGCCCGGCAGCACCCGCCAAAAAATATCCGGCACTGAGACGACAAATCCGTCTTCGGCCCAGGCGGTGGTCAGTTCCTGCATCTCCTGGTCGTCGCCAAAGATGGCGGTGATGACCAGCAGGCCGGGGAAGGGGCCATCGCCATCGGGCGTGACGATGCGGCCGTTAAAATTCTCGCCGTCGCGGGTGGTGTATTGAACGTCCGTACTGGTGGGCATTGGTTCCTCCCTGGTTGGATTTTATGGTTAAAAAATAAGCGGTTCCGGCGTTTCCTCGCCGGCATGCAGAAAATCAAAGTCGCAGCCTTCATGGGCCTGGGTGACATGTTTGGCGTAGAGAGCCGTGTAGCCGCGGCTAGCGGGATACTTGGGCGCGGTCCATTCCGACCGGCGTTTCTCAAGCTCCGCGTCGCTGACGTCCATGTTGATGGTGCGGTTGGGGATGTCGATCTCGATCATATCGCCGGTCTTAACAAGGCCAAGTGGACCGCCGACTGCCGCTTCCGGCGAAACGTGCAACACGCAGGTGCCATAGGCTGTGCCGCTCATCCGGCAGTCGGAAATGCGGACCATGTCGCGCACGCCTTTCTCCAGAAGCTTCTTGGGGATCGGCAGCATGCCCCATTCCGGCATGCCCGGTGCGCCAATCGGCCCTGCATTTTGCAGGACGAGCACGGAATTTTCATCCACGTCCAAATCAGGATCATCGATGCGTAGGCTCAAATCGGCATAGTCCTTGAACACCACGGCCTTGCCCTTGTGCTGATGGAACTTCGGATCGGCGGCTGTTTGCTTGATCACGCAGCCGTCCGGGGCCAGGTTGCCGCGCAAGATCGCCGAGCCGCCCTGGTGATACAGCGGCTTATCGGGCGAGAGGATGACATCCTCGTCATAGACTTCCGCGCTTTCGATGGCGTCGCCCAAGGTCGTGCTCAGGACGTTCTTCTGGCTGAGGTCGAGATAGTCGGTGAGCCGCGCCATCAGGGCCCGCAAGCCGCCGGCGTAATAAAAATCCTCCATCAAATACTTGCCGGAGGGTTTGATATTGGCCAGGACGGGGGTTTTCTGGGAAATCTCGTCAAACCGCTCCAGAGTTAACTTAATGCCGGCCCGGCCCGCCACCGCAATCAGGTGGATCATCGCGTTGGTGGAGCCGCCCATGGCCATATCGATGATGGTCGCATTGTCGAACGCGGCTTCGGTCATGATGTCCCGGGGTTTCAGGTCTTCCCAGACCATATCCACAATGCGCCGGCCGCAGGCCGCTGCCATCACGGCGTGGTTGGAATCGACCGCCGGAATAGAGGAGGCGCCGGGTAGCGTCATGCCCAAGGTCTCGGCGATGGACATCATGGTCGCCGCCGTTCCCATCACCATGCAGGTGCCAGCGGAACGGGACAGACCGCCGACCACATTTTCAAACGTGTCCTGATCAATCAAACCGGCGCGCCGGTCCGCCCAATAGCGGAGGATATCCGTGCCGCTGCCCAGCGTTTCACCGGCGTAATAGCCGCGTAAAGAAGGTCCCGCGGGTAAATAGATCGCCGGAATATTCATGGACAGCGCCGCCATCAATAGTGCGGGGGTGGTTTTGTCGCAGCCGCCCATCAGCACGACTCCGTCGATGGGGTGGCAGCGCATCAGCTCCTCGGCCTCCATGGCCAGGAAGTTGCGGTAGAGCATGGTCGACGGCTTCACCAGAATTTCGCCCAACGACATCGCCGGCAGTTCCACCGGAAAGCCGCCGGCCTGATAGACGCCGCGTTTGACCTCTTCCGCGCGCTGTTTGAAGTGGGAGTGACAGGTGTTCATGTCACTCCAAGTGTTGATGATGCCGATGCTGGGCTTCCCGACGAGATCATCGGGACCGTAACCCATTTGCCGGGGACGTCCGCGATGGGTAACCCCACGCATGTCGTCGCGGCCATGCCAGCGCTGGCTCCGCAGCTCTTCGAGTTTCTTTTTGACCATGAGACAGGTTCCTGGTGAGATTCGGTTATTGCTGTTGATATGTGCCCGATGGTCCGGCCTCAATCAACCGGCTTCTGCGCTATTCGGGCGTAGCTTGCGGGAAAAAGCGATGGCGGGTATCACGGTCGGCATGTTTTTCCCCTTGTCCAAGATTCTTTGGTATTTATTTGCGCCGGCAAACCTTCTGCTGATGGCGCTCATCTTCGGCGTGATCCTGGTGTGGCTGCCGTGGCGGCGGCTGGCCCGCTGGTGGGTGTCCCTGACCCTGCTTTATGCACTGGTTCTGGCCATTGTGCCGGTGGGCGCACACATGCGCTTGGCGTTAGAGAATCGGTTTCCTCCACCGGTAAGCCTGCCGGATCGAGTTGACGGCGTCATCGTGCTGGGCGGCGTCGTCGATCAATTCGTCTCCAAGGACCGTGGCTCGGTTGTCATAAACGGCGCGGTCGAAAGGCTGTTTTCCTTCGCGGAGCTAGCGCAAAAATACCCAGAGGCAAAGCTGGTGTTCTCCGGAGGCTCAGGCTCATTGAGCGACCAGAGCGTCAAAGAGGCCGATTACGTCGCGCCGATCCTCAAAAAGTTGGGGGTAACCCCATCTCGGGTTGTTTATGAGCGCGAATCGCGGAATACAGCCGAGAACGCCGCGTTTACGAAGAAATTGATGCAGCCCAAACCCGAAGAGATTTGGATCGTGATTACCTCTGCCTTCCATATGCCGCGCACGATGGGCGTGTTTCGTCGGGCCAATTGGCTGGTGATCCCGTATCCGGTTGATTATGGGATGAAGAGAAATCTTCCGATCTCGGCCACATTTGATCTCTTATCGGGGCTAAATCACTTCTCAGACGCCTTACACGAATGGCTGGGGTTAACCTTTTATTGGCTTACTGACCGTACAAACCAAATGTACCCGGCACCTAATGCTGGAAAGACGGGAAGCTAGGGGAAATATTGATGTTCAGGCACTTTCGACGAGGCGGCGCCCTTGCCGCGTTTATTGTTGCCGTCATGCCCGGCCTCGCGGCGGCGCAGCAGGTGGATTTTGCCACTTGGAAAAAAGCCCTTAGAGCCGAAGTGGTGGGCAAAGGTATCCGCGGGGAAACCTTCGATAAGGCGTTTGTAAACGTTGCTCCCATCAAACGGGTGATCGAGTTGGATCGGCGCCAGCCGGAATTCACGCTCACCTTTGATCAGTATTTCTCGCGCGTGGTGCCCAAACGCCGGGTGCTGACGGGGCGCAAAAAGCTTGCGGAAAATATAGAGATTCTGACTGAGATCGGTAAGAAGTACGGGGTGCAGCCGCGTTTCATTGTCGCCTTTTGGGGGGTCGAGACCGACTTTGGCCGGTTGGACGGCGGGTTTTCCGTTGTCGCCGCCCTGGCAACGCTTGCCCATGACGGCCGGCGCAGCAAGTTCTTCCGGGGCGAGCTTATCCGCGCCATTCGCATTCTTGATCAGGGCCACATCACGCCCGAGCGGATGAAGGGGTCCTGGGCCGGGGCCATGGGAAATTTCCAGTTTATGCCGTCGAGCTTCGAGAACTTTGCGGTGGATTACGACGGCGACGGCAAACGCGATATCTGGCGTAACAAGAAGGATGCCTTTGCCTCCGCTGCCAATTACCTCTCCAAATCGGGCTGGAAGGATGACCAAACCTGGGGACGGCGTATTGCATTGCCATCAGGGTTTGACCAGAAGCTCATCGGATTGAAGGTCCGGAAGAAAATGAGCGAGTGGCAGGCTTTAGGTGTTCGTAAAGTTGACGGCACCGCGCTGCCGAAACGGGAACTGACGGCGTCGCTGGTGCAGGCTAAACGGGGACCGGTGTTCCTGGTATACAACAACTATCGGGTGATCCTGAAATGGAACCGGTCGACGTTCTTCGCTGTCGCGGTCGGCACTTTGGCGGAGAGAATCGGCTCTTAGAATTGGTGTGATAGAATCTTAAATAAGTCAGATAACTTTTTGTTATATAATATTAAATTAAGATTTTTAGTTGTTGTCCTTGCGGCGTTTTCGATCGGCGCGTGCTCGGAAACCCAACTGCTGTTCCACACCGCGAAAAAGCTTTCCAGGGTGTCTGGCGATAGCCAATCTCAAGGAAAATACAAGGTCGGTAAGCCATATCAGATTTCGGGCGTTTGGTATTACCCTCAGGTAGACTACGGCTATGATGAAGCCGGCATTGCGTCGTGGTACGGCCCCGGTTTTCACGGCAAGAAAACCGCCAACGGTGAAACCTATGATCAGAACGCGCTGACGGCTGCGCATCGCACCCTTCCCATGCCGAGCCTGGTCGAGGTGACAAATCTCCAGAACGGCCGCTCCCTCCGCCTGACCGTCAACGACCGCGGGCCATTTGCTCATGGCCGCATCATCGATGTCTCCCGGCGGGCATCCCAGCTTTTGGGTTTCCATCGGCGTGGGACGGCCAGGGTGAGGGTCCGGATCCTGCCGGCGGAAAGCCGGATCATGGCGAACCAGGCGCGTCAGGGTAAAACCGTCGCCGAGATGACCTCGCCTATAAAGAAGAACACTCGGTTGCCGAAATCGGTGGTGGCCTCTGAATCCCTGGCTCCGCCGCAGGGCGCCAGCGCCGCTGAGACCCCGGTTGAGACCCAGGAGTCCTTGATTCCCAGGGCTAGCTCCATTGAGCGGGAGCCCGTCGGCGAAATTAAACCGGATGGTCGGATCATTCGTGGCCAGCCGGTGAAAACCAAAATGTATGTTCAGGTGGGCGCCTTCACCGAGTTTCAAAACGCTCATCAAACCGCAGCGCGGCTGGCCGATGTGGGCGAGATCATTGTGAGCTCGAAAATCGTCGACGGCAGGGAATTCTTCCGGGTCCGTACGGTTGCGATCTCCAGGCTGAAGCGCGCCGATCAGGTGCTGGAGAAAATTATCAGCGCCGGTTTTCCCAACGCCCGGATCGTGGTCGACGAATAAATCCACTCTCGTCATAATGTAAACAGAATTCTGAAGAGAATTCGCGGCTTGGCCGTTGCTATCGTCGGCGATTCCTCGTAAACCCGTGGCAGGTGTTGGAGACCCGCCGAAATCTATTCTGAAGAGGCCTTTCGTGATCAGGAAATTGAGCGTTGTTATCTCGGTTATCTCGGTATCTCTCTTTGCGCTTTTGGCTGCGCCGGGCGCCTTTGCTCTCGAGACCCTGGGTAAGCAAGTCATCATGATAGACGCCAAAACCAACACTGTACTGTTCGAGAAAAATGCCGATCAGCTCATGCCGCCGTCTTCCATGAGCAAGATCATGACGATCTACAAATTGTTTGAGTTGATGAAAGACAAAAGGCTGTCTTTGGAGGACACGTTCCGGGTCAGCGAGAAAGCCTGGCGGAAGCAAGGCTCCAAGATGTTCGTGTCCGTGAATTCACGGGTGAAGATCGAGGATCTGATCCGCGGCATCATTGTGCAGTCCGGCAACGACGCAACGATTGTCGTGGCGGAGGGAATTTCGGGCACGGAAAGCGCTTTTGCCGATGAGTTGAATGAGCTGGCGAAGCGTCTTGGCATGACCAACTCGATCTTCCGGAATGCCAGCGGCTGGCCCGATCCGGAACACCGAACCACCGCCCGGGATTTAGCGATACTGGCCGCCGCCACGATCCGCGATTTTCCTGAGTTTTATAAGTATTACGGCGAAAAAACCTTTACCTACAATGGGATCAAACAGTCCAACCGAAATCCGGCAATCTATCGGGATATTGGCGCCGACGGCCTAAAAACCGGCCATACCGAAGCCGCCGGCTACGGCCTGACCGCCAGCGCCGAGCGCAAGGGCCGTCGCATTATCCTGGTGATCAACGGCTTGCCGAGTAAAAAGGCGCGCTCCAATGAATCAGAGCGCCTGATCGATTGGGCGTTCCGCACTTTTGGTAACTACAAGCTGTTTTCCGCCGGCGAGCAGGTGACCGAGGCCGAGGTTTGGCTGGGCACGCAGCCCCGGGTACCCCTGGTGATCGAGAAGGAGCTGGAATTGACCTTAAACCGGGGGGTGCGTCGCGACATGAAGGTCAGCGTGGTCTATCAGGAGCCGTTGCCCGCGCCGATTCGCAAGGGCGATACGGTGGCCATTCTCAAGGTTGAACTACCGGATCAGGAGAACTTGGAAATCCCCCTGGTGGCCGGTGAAGATGTGAACCGGCTGGGGCTTTTCTCCCGCTGGGGCGCGTCGTTGAAATACATCCTGCTGGGGAAATCGGGATGAGCGGCTCCGGTGGTCCGGTCCGGTTTATCACCCTCGAGGGCGGGGAGGGGGCCGGGAAATCCACCCAAATCAAGAAATTGTCCGAGGCGCTGGACGCCGCCGGCGTGGATCACATCATTACAAGGGAGCCCGGCGGCTCACCCGGCGCGGAGGAAATCCGCAAGCTTCTTGTAGAAGGCGAGCCTGACCGCTGGGACGCGAAGACCGAGGTTCTGTTGCACTACGCCGCGCGTCGAGATCATGTGCGCCAAACGGTCAAACCGGCGCTCAAGGTCGGAAAATGGGTGATTTGCGACCGCTACGCCGATTCCACCATGGCGTATCAGGGGTATGGGCACGGGGTGAATCGCAACTCCATCGCCGCGCTTTATGGCTTGGTGGCGGACGGTGTTTCGGCGGATCTGACTTTGGTCTTTGATCTACCGGTGGAACAGGGCCTGGCCCGGGCGCAGGAGCGGGCGGAGGGTAATGCCGAAGCGGAAGACCGCTACGAAAACATGGACACCGCGTTCCATCAGCGCATCCGCGACGGGTTTCTGGCCATCGCCAAGGCGCAGCCCGACCGCTGCGTTCTCGTCGATGCGGCCGAAGACGTGGACACCGTCGCCGCCGAGGTGAAACGCATTGTCTTCGAGAAATTCGGGATCGAGGACTAAATGCCGCCGCTGTCGGAAGAAGACGACGAGCTTGTTCCCCGCAACAATCCCGATCTGATCGGCCATGAGAAAGCCGAGAGAGAATTCGTGAAAGCCTTCAATGCCGGGCGGCTGCATCACGCCTGGCTGATCACTGGCCCGGCCGGGATCGGGAAAGCGACGCTGGCTTATCGCATGGCAAGATTTGTCCTCTCTCAGCCAGCCGCTGATGATGGGCCAGGGTTATTTGGAGATGATCTGCCGGCGAACGATCCGGAAAGCCTCTACGTCAGTCCGGAAACGCCGGTGTTTAAGCGTATTACCGCCGGCGGACATACGGATTTCCGCGCCATTGAGCGGGGCTCTGACGAGAAAACCGGCAAGCGCCGCGCCGAAATCCTGGTCGGTGAAGTGCGCGGCATCGGCGAGTTCATGTCATTGACGCCGGGGCAGGGGGGCTGGCGGGTGGTGCTGATCGACAGCGCTGACGAGTTGAACACCAACGCCGCCAACGCGGTGCTTAAAGTCCTCGAGGAACCGCCGAAAAACGCGCTGATGCTGCTGGTTTGCCACAATCCGGGCCGGTTGCTGCCGACCATCCGATCCCGCTGCCGGCGGCTGGCGCTGAACCCGCTCTCGGAAGCTGAGGTGGCCGGATTGCTGGAGACCCACCTGCCCGAATTGCCACCCGAAGAACGCATGCACCTGGCGCACCTGTCGGAAGGCAGCCTGGGCCGCGCGCTCCGCTTCGCTGAGGATAGCGCACTGGAAATCTCCGGCGAGATGACCAAGCTGTTCAACGATCTGCCGCGCCTCGATATCCCCACCGTGCACCGTTTGGGCGACAAAATCGCCAGGGACAATTCCGGCGAGGCCTTCGCCGTCGCTACCGAGATTATGAGCCAGTGGCTGACCCGGACCATCAAGTCCGACGCCATCCAACAAGGGCCGACGCCTGCGCTTGAACAATGGATTGAGGTGTGGGAAAAGACCTCGCGCCTGTTCCGGCAGACCGACGGCATCAACCTCGACAAGAAACAAGTGATCGTCCACGCGTTTCAGTCCATCGGGGACGCCGCCCGGCCGTAAGGGAAACGGCGCAGCCCACGCGATTTTCCCCGGAGTCCGGTTTTTGCCACACGAAAATCAAGAAGGTAAACAGCCTTATTTCATCACCACGGCGATTTCCTATGTGAACGGCTTGCCGCACCTGGGCCATGCCTATGAGGCGATCTCGGCCGACGTGATGGCCCGGTTCAAGCGCCTGGACGGGTTCGACGTGCACTTCCTGACGGGCACCGACGAGCACGGCCAGAAGGTGGAAAAAACTGCCATGGCCGCGGATATGGACCCCAAGGCCTTTTGTGATCAGAACGCCGCCCATTTCCGGGAAATGGCGCGGACGCTCAATCTTTCCAACGATGATTTCATCCGCACCACGGAGCTCCGCCATATCGAGGCGAGCCAGGCAATCTGGAAAATGCTGGCGGACGCCGGCGACATCTATCTCGACAGTTATGCCGGCTGGTACAGCGTTCGGGACGAGGCCTATTTCGACGAAAGCGAGCTAACGGACGAGCCCGGGAACGCGGGCCAGAAGCTGGCGCCGTCTGGCGCGCCGGTGGAGTGGGTGGAGGAGCCCAGCTATTTCTTCAAGCTCTCGGAATACACCGATAAGCTGCTGGCGTTTTACGAGGAAAACCCGGATTTCATCATGCCCGCCACCCGCAAGAACGAGGTGGTGAGCTTTGTCAGTCAGGGCTTGCGAGATCTGTCGATCTCACGGACCACGTTTAATTGGGGCGTGCCGGTACCGGGCGATGACGCCCACATCATGTATGTCTGGCTGGACGCGCTAACCAACTACATCACCGCGCTGGGCTTCCCCGGCGACGGCATCGGCGGCGTGGCCGGGCGGGACGCGGCCTATAAGACCCACTGGCCGGCCGATCTGCACATCATCGGCAAAGACATCGTCCGCTTCCACACAGTCTATTGGCCGGCCTTTTTGATGAGCGCCGGTATCCCCGTGCAAAAACGCGTCTTTGGCCACGGCTTCCTCAACATCGAGGGCCAGAAAATGTCCAAGTCTTTGGGCAACGTGTTGTCGCCGGACGCCATGATCAACGAGTTCGGCCTGGATCAGCTTCGTTATTTCCTGATGCGCGAGGTGCCCTACGGCCAGGACGGCTCCTTCTCCCACGAAGGCATCGTGCAGCGGATCAACGCCGACCTCTCCAACGATTTCGGCAATCTGGCCCAGCGTTCGCTGTCCATGATCAGCAAAAACTGCGGTGCGCAGGTGCCGTCCAACGCGGCGCTCAACGACGACGATCAGGCGCTGCTGGACGCCGCAGCCAATCTGGTGGCCGAGATGCGCGACGCGTTCGAGGTGCAGGCCTTCCACACCGCGCTGGAGGCCATGTGGACGGTGATCCGCGCCGCCAACGCCTATATCGACGCTCAGGCACCGTGGAAGCTCCGCAAGGAAGACCCGGCGCGGATGGAGGCGGTGCTCTATACGCTGGCCGAGACCATCCGGCGCTTAGGGATCCTAGCCCAGCCGTTCATGCCGGCTTCAGCGGCCAGAATGCTGGATCAACTCGCCGTGCCGGGCGATGAAACCGCCGGCGGTAGCGTCTTCGGCGCAGGGTTGAGCGGGTTGGATTTGTCGGAAGACATCTCCGGAGGTGGGGCAGAGAATACAGATGGTGACGCTGCCTCCAACGAAATCTCCCCTCCCTTGATGGGAGGGGATAAAGGGGAGGGGGGGAAAGATTCTGATCCCGCTGCCGTAAAGGCAGCTGCTGTGGATTTGTCAGGCCAATCCGGCCCGAACGCAAGCGCCAACCTGCCGCGCCGATTCGCCGCCGTCACCGACGTGGCCTATATGCTCGCCCCCGGCACGGTCTTGCCGGCACCCGAGGGGGTGTTCCCCAGGTTCGTGGAAGCTGAGGGGGAGTAGCCCTTGGCGCGTCATGCCCGATTGCGCGGGCTTGTCCCGCGTTTGATCCGCGTACCCATGTTGTATTTAAGGTGGGTCCACGGGTCACGCCTTTGGCGGCCAGTGGATGACTAATATGAAAGCAAGCCACCAAGCATGACTATCCCCTAATCCCCCACTAAACTCCGCCGATGACAACCAATACAGACATCTCGGTGCTGATTGCCGGCGGGGGGCCGGTGGGGTTGACCCTCGCGCTGACGCTGGCGTCCTTCGGGGTGCGTTGCCGGGTGGCGGAGCGCAACGAGGGCCCGACCCGGCATCCCAAGATGGACATCACCAACAGCCGCTCCATGGAGCTGTTCCGCAAGATCGGCGTGGCGGACGCGCTTCGCGCCGCCGCGGTGCCCGATGATCACCCGTTTGATGTGTCCTGGGTGACCCATATGCGTGGCCACGAGCTTTACCGCTTCGGTTATCCGGGCCCGGCGGAGCATGTGGCCATGGTGCGGGCGGCCAATGACGGCACGCGCTCTACCGAGGCGCCCATGCGTATTTCCCAGGTGGTGGTGGAACCCATTTTGCGGGATCACGCCCTGGCCTCACCCCTGATCCAGCTCGGCTATAACTGCCGGGTCGCGGGCTTCTCGGACCAGGGAGATCATGTGGCGGTAGAGCTGGAATACCCCGAAGAGGACCGGGCGGAGACGGTCACCTGCGCCTATTTGGCGGGCTGCGACGGCGGTGGCTCCCTGGTCCGGCGGTCGCTCGGCATTGGTCTCGAGGGCGATGAGAATTTCCGCCGGCGCTATTCCATCCACTTTACCTCGCCTGACAAAGCGGTGCTGGAGCGCTGGGGCCGGGCCTGGCACTACCAATCGGCCACCCACGGCACCATGGTGAGCCAGGACGGCGACGACATTTGGACCCTGCACGCGATCGTGCCGCAAGGCACGGATTTCGGCGCGGTGGATCCCAAGCAAGTACTGTTCGGCTTCACCGGCGGGCCGATTGAGTGCGATGTCACTCAGGCCAACGACTGGATGTCGCGGCTGGTCGTGGCGGATCATTACCGGGCGGGCCGGGCGTTCCTGGTCGGTGACGCGGCCCATCAATATGTGCCCACCGGCGGCTACGGCATGAACACTGGCATCGGCGACGCCATTGATTTGGGCTGGAAGCTGGGGGCCGTGGTGAGCGGCTGGGGCGGGGCAGGGCTGCTGGAGAGTTATCAGACCGAGCGCCGGCCGGTGGGATTGCGCAACTGCCAAGGCTCCCGCGAGCACGCGCTGACCCGGGGCCGTGTGGCAGAAGACTGGCCCGAGGCCCTATTCGAAGACGGTGCGGCCGGCGACGTGGCGCGGGAGGCGCAGGGCGAGCGCCTCAAAGCTATCGGCAACCATGAAAACGAAAGCTTCGGGATCGAGCAGGGGTATTGCTATGCGGACTCCGCCATCATCGATCATTCGGGCGCAACACCGCCGGCGTTTGATCCGCTCCGCTATCAGCCCCTGGCGGTGCCAGGCCTGCGTATCCCGAGCGTGCTCCTGCAGGACGGCGCGGACCTCTATAGCCGGCTCGGGGCTGGTTTTACGCTGATCGATTTCACCGGAAAATTAGGCCCAGAATCCGTAGAATCCAGAGATTCCGCAGCCGGTTCCGCGCAAAATATTCCGCTGAGCGTGCTCAGCCTGGATGATCACCATGCCCGCGACATTTTCGGCAAAGACTATGTGCTGGTCCGCCCCGATCATCACTGCGCCTGGTGCGGCAATGCGCCGCCCGCCGACATGGATGCGCTCCTTGCCCTAGTCAGCGGAAACTAATCAAAAGGATAAACGCCGGGCTCCGGGATGTAGTTGTTCTTGAGGCCTTCAATGCCCGAGCGGCTCATCGCCTCGAACGCCTCAATCGCGCCGGAGCCGATGTGCGGCGTCGCCATGAAGTTCGGGAGCGTGAACAGCTCCAACGCCTCGGTCACCGGCTCGATCTCGAACACGTCCAAGTGCGCGGCGGCGATTTTGCCCGATTTCAGCCGTTCGCAGAGGGCCTTTTCGTCGATCATCCGGCCCCGCGCCGTGTTCACCAGGTAAACCCCGTCCCGCAGCTTATCCAACACCTCCGCAGAATAGAGGCCGATGGTGGTGGAATTCCGGCTGAGATGGATGCTGATGACCTCAGATTCAGCCCACAGTGTCTCCTGATCCACGGCGCGGACGCCGTGTTCCTCGTAGAACTCGGAGAAATCGAGCCGGTCGCAGGCCAAAATCTCCACGCCGAAGGGTTTCAGGCGCTTGACCACTTCCTTGCCGATATGGCCGCAGCCGTGGATGCCGACGGTTTTGCCCTGCAGATACGTGCCGGGCCGGCGGTCGGCGGGCCATTCGCCGGTGTGCAGGATGCGGTTCTGGGTGTGGATGTTGCGCAGGATGTTGATCATGCAACTCACCGCCATCTCGGACACCGCGATATGGTTGATGCCGGGCACCCAATTCATGCGGACGCCGTGCTTTTTCAGGGCCGCCGGGTCGATATGGTCGGTGCCGGCGGAACACAGCGAAATGATCTTCAAATCGGGCAGGGCGGTCAGCACCTCGTCATCGAACGGGTCCAGTCCGATAATCGCCGCGTCGCAGCCCTGACAGAAGGCGATGAGCTCTTCTTTGGTGAATTTCGGGCCCACGGGCTTGAACTTGGTGTCCGGATAGTCGGCCAGAAGCTCGTCCTTCAGGTGCGGCAACAGGTGGATAAACGGGTTGGTGACGGCGATTTTCATTGGCTTTGCCTCTTGGATACAAGAAACGGCGCTTTTCACCGCCGCCCGGCTACAGTAGTTTCCGGCGGAACCAATAGCAATCGGGCGAAATTATGCTGGTCGATAGTCATTGCCATCTGAATTATCCGGGCCTGGTCGAGGAATTGCCGGACGTTTTGGCCCGCGCCGACGAGGCCGGGATCACGCACATGGTCTGCATTTGCTCCCGGCTCAGCGAATTCGATGATATTCGCAAGATTGCCGAGGCCCACGACCATATTTTCTGCACCGTCGGCATTCACCCGCATGACAGCGGTGAAGAGCCCGAAACCGACGTTGAGACCCTGGTCGAGCTGGCCCAACATCCGAAAGTCGTGGGCATCGGCGAAACCGGGCTGGATTTCTTCTATGACAACAGCCCGCGGGACATTCAGGAACGCAATTTCCGCACCCATATCCGCGCCGCCCGGGAAACCGGCCTGCCGTTGATTGTGCATACGCGGGACGCTGACGAAAAAACCATTGAGGTGTTGCAGGACGAATTTAACGCCGGCGGCGCGTTTCCGGGGCTTATTCATTGCTTCAGCGCCGACCGCGCGGTAGCCGACTGCGCGTTGGAGCTCGGCATGTATATTTCGCTGTCGGGGATTGTGACCTTTAAGAACGCGGATGATCTCCGCGATGTGGTCAAGGATTTACCCCGTGATCGAGTCCTGGTGGAAACGGATTCGCCGTTCCTGGCGCCGATCCCGCATCGGGGTAAGCGCAACGAGCCGGCTTTTGTCGTGCACACAGCCGATAAGGTAGCCGAACTCCTCGGCGTGCCGTTCAGTGATCTGGGCCCATTGACGACGGAGAATTTTTTCCGGCTGTTCTCCAAGGCGACGGCCTGATCTTTCTATCGATGTGGTGAGAGTGGGGACGCGCCCCGGCGGCGTCTTGTGGTGTTGATTTTTGACGTCCTTCCGCAATCAAATTTTTACTTTTATTGCGGCAGAGTATCAATCCGGTGTAGCCGCGCAGGGGGGCGTATGATATCCGCATTTTTCGTGAATATTATATTTGCGTTTAATCTTATAAAATATTGAAATAAAATGAAAAACTCACTAATTAAAAATAAATACATAATATATATTATGCGATAAATAAGTATAGAGAGGTAGGAGGATTAGGGGCTGGATTGGACGGGTCCTCGGACGGAGTTCCCCTGCTTCCTCCAACCCAGTCCGTCATGCCCGGAGTAGAGCGTGGACGATCGATAACAACCCCACTTCGTGTTCTTCGTGAACTTCGTGGTTAACTTGCATGTTTTGTCCCCACCCCAACATCGTCATCCCCGACTCGCGAAGCGATTGTCGGGGATCTGAAGACGTTCTCTGAAATACCCAAGAATTGGCTTCGCCAACTCGGGCATGACGGAATGGGGCGTGACGGCAGGAAAGAGCAGCAGCTCCTCTACTCGTCAAACACGTTCGACAGAACCCCAATGCCGTCGATACCAATTTCGATCGTCTCGCCGGGTTTCATGGGTACGGCGCCGAGGCTAGTGCCGAGCGAGATGATGTCCCCTGCCTCCAGGGTCATTTCCTGGGACAACATGTGCACCACCTCTTTCGGCCCGTAGAACAGGTCGCTTAAGGGGTAACTTTGCCGCTCCCGGTCGTTGAGCACGCCCTTAATCATCGGATCGGTCGGGATTTCGGTCGCGATTACCGGGCCCATGGGGGTGAACGTGTCGAAACCCTTGGACCGGGTCCATTGTTCGAAACTGGGATTCTCGCGCAGCGGATCGGTCGCGGTGACGTCGTTGATGCAGGTGTAGCCGAAGATATAGCTCTCAACGTCATCAAGACTGACCCCTTTGCAGCGTTTGCCGATGACCACGCCCAGCTCGGCCTCGAAGATCACCCGTCCGTCATAGCCGGCGGGTTTGCGGATGGTCTCGCCGGCGGCGATATAAGTATGCGGCGCCTTGAGGAAAATGAGCGGATAGTCAGGCTTTTCCAGGTTCTGCTTCTCGGCGGTGGCCTTGGAGTTGTTCCAGAGCGCTACAACCTTGGTCGGATCGCAGGGCGTTTTTAACGAAATCTCCCCCAAATGCAGGGTTTCGCCCGTGTCCGAGGGATTATCAAAGATATCCCCCTCGTGAACCTGAATGACTTCCCCGGTGAGTGTGCCGAATTTTGTCTGATTGTGGTGGTCGAACCGCAGCCAATGCGCCATGTGGAGCCCCCTACTCTTTTGATGATGCATGGTACTGGAAAACGATAGGGTCCGGCCAGCTAAACCCGCATGGTACGGTTCCGGGTTTAACCTCATGGTTTGGGCTGGAATGTCCCTTGAAAATGCTCTGCAATCATGCCTGACTTAAGAGTTAGACCGTCACAGTAATTCCATGGGGAAAATGGAAGCAAGTAGTCCCGATCTAATGCAAAACATGCAGCGCTTTGTGGCGCTTGCATTCTGCCGTGCGGACCTTCTGTTCGAGCTGGACGATGACCATAATGTGTTGTTTTCCGTCGGCACCACTAAGGAAATCCTGGGAAAGTCCTCTGCCGATATTCACGGCAAGTCGTTTTATGACCTGATCGACGATAAGTATCGCCGCTCGGTCGAGTAAAAACCAAGGATCACTGAAAACGAAGACCGGCTGGAGGACATGATCGTCCGCCTCCCCTCCGCCGGCGCGCAAACCACCAGCGCTATCATTTCCGGCTACCGGTATTCTGATCTCGGCAGTCACTTGTTCCTGGCAATCAATGTCGCCTAGCCGAAGGTTCAGCTTATCAAAGAGCGCAACCCGAACCGGGATGAGGCCAGCGGTACACTCGATAAAGACACGTACGCCGAGGAAGCGGCCAAGCGCATCCAGGAATTCCAGGCGCAGGGTGGCGAAGCAAAGGTGACCATGGTCCGGGTCAACCACTTGGAAGAGGCGCAGCAGCTTTTGTCTTCGGGTCAGCAAGACAAGCTGATGGGCCGGATCGGTGAAATCCTGGGTCAGCACTCTCTGGGCGGCGACTCGACAGGTCGAAGCGGCGGGCAGGAATACTCGCTGGTGGACAGCGCCGATGTGGACACGTCCGATATCAGCCAGCAGATCGCCAATGCGGCCAGGGATCTGACGCCGGAAGGCATCTCCCTGGACAGTGATATTCAGATCGTCAACGGCGACTCCCAGGGCCCGTCCGAAGATCAGCTGGCGAAGGCCCTGGTCTATACCATGAAGTCTTTTGATAAAGGCGAGGAGCTGGATCCGAACGCGTCCCTGGCCGGCACGCTGGAGACAGGCATGGAAGAAACTATGAAGACCATCGATATCTTCAAGCGGGTTTGCCTGACCCAGGATTTCGATCTGGTGTTTATGCCCATCTGCAGTCTGTACAACGGCCAAGTGCATCACGCCGAGGCGCTGAATCGGTTCCGAGGTGATTTGGGCCTCTCAGGTTTGCCGCTCGAGATGATCACCATGGCCGAGGAAATGGGGATGATTTCCGATTTCGATCTGGCGGCGGGCCAGAAAGCCTTCAGCATGATCACCCAGAATGTGGCCAGCGCCGGCGGTATTCCGCCGATCGCGGTGAATGTGTCCGGCCATTCCATCAGCGATCATCATTTTGTCGAGGAATTCCGCCAACTCATAGTCAAAGCGTCTAACGTCGCCAAGTTCCTCTCCATCGAGATCACCGAGTCGTCGGAGATCACCGATTTGGAGCGGGTGAACAGCTACATCCAGGAATTCAGGGCGAGCGGGTTCGAGGTTGCACTGGATAATTTCGGCGCCGGCGCCGCCAGCTTCGACGATCTCAATTCCTTTGACCTGGATTTGATCAAATTTGACGGCCTGGTGGTGAAGCGCGCGGCCGGCACGGAAAAGGGCAAGGCCTTCCTCGCCGCCATGGCGACCCTGTGCCGCCAGCTCGGTATCAAAACCATCGCCGAGATGGTTGAAGACGAAGAAATGAAGGGGCTCCTAGCTGAATGCGGTATTGATTACGGTCATGGCTGGCACTTCGGCAAAACGTCGCCGTAAATTCCGAAATTGTACCAGCGCATGTGAGATACCTGAGACTCTTATCCCGACTTTGCACTGGATAAATCCAGGCTGGCAGACTATTCAGGGATATGCCTGACGATCCCTCTTCCACTCCCCCCATTGAGCGTCTGAAAGACATCATGGCTAAGCTCCGCGATCCGGAGTCCGGCTGCCCCTGGGATGTGGAACAGGATTTCGCCACCATCGCGCCTTACACGATTGAGGAGGCCTACGAGGTTGCCGACGCTATCGAACGGGAGAATACGGACGATCTCCGAGACGAATTGGGCGATCTCTTGCTGCAGGTGATTTTTCACGCGCGCATGGCGGAAGAAGCAGGGCACTTCAATTTCGACGACGTTGCCAATTCCATCAGCGACAAAATGGTCCGCCGGCACCCGCACGTGTTTGGCGACGTTAATGTAGAGTCTGCCGAGGCACAGACTATGGCTTGGGAGCAACAGAAGGCCCAAGAGCGCCGGGAAAAAGGAGGCTCAGAGGATGTCAGCGTTCTGGATGGCGTGGCTAAAGGGCTCCCTGCCCTGCTGCGGTCTTACAAGCTGCAGAAACGCGCGGCCAGGGTCGGCTTTGACTGGCCCGATCCGAAAAGTGCGTTTAAAAAGCTGGAAGAAGAGATGGGCGAGCTCAGCGAAGAGATCGACGGTGGCACCGATCAGGCGGCACTGCTGGACGAGTTTGCGGATGTTCTTTTCTGCGCGGTCAACCTGGCGCGCAAGCTGGAGATCGATCCGGAGGCGGCGCTCCGCTACGGCAACGCCAAATTCGAACGTCGTTTCGGTTATGTTGAAGCGACGCTGCGGGAACAAGGCCGCGCGCCCGAGGACTGCACGCTCGCGGAAATGGATGAACTTTGGGACCAAGGCAAGTCACAAGAAAAGAAATCCTCCGGCAGTTGATACGAATGGTCCAAGGGCGGCGATTTGGCGAAGGCCCGTCAGGTCGTCTTATTCGACCGCAACGAAAACATCATTTCCATCACCTGCAACAAAGACAAGTCCACGATGACTGTCCGCGGCAAGTGCATCAAGAAGCAGGATGCGAACCGGCTGGCAAAGATGGGACTGGATGTGGTCCGCGGTTTTATCCAGATGAAGACCGACGGCCAGGTGTTGGAGCACAATGCCGACAAGGTGACCGACAAGGGCGCGATTAAGATTTATTGCCGGGAAATCAGGTCGGTGTTCGACCGCGCGCCCAAAAAGGTGGTGCTGCTCCGCAAGATTAGGTCAAATCTACTAGTAGATCATTCTCGATTTAACGATTGAACGAGGTCAGCTCGTCGGAGGTCCGCACCGCCGCCACATCTGAGGCTGCACGGTATTGGAAAAGCTGTACAGCAGGTGGTCATCATCGACCAAGTCTAGGGCCATTTTTTGTCCGGCATAGTCCTCGCCCGGCGGCGCCACGTAGGCGAATCCGTGCCGGTCATATTCGCCTTTGATGGCGCGCCCGCCTGGTGTGACCATGTTTTCGCCGTCGACGTGTAGTCGTTTTGCGTCGAAACACCAGTGACCGTCGATTGCGTCGGCGCGTGCTGGTGCAGTAAGGTAAAGGGCGGCAATGGAGGCGCATATTAACAAGCTGACAAGACGAAGCACAGGCCGGTCTCCCCGCTGGTGAAAATTTCTGTGGCGGAAGCTTATCGCCGATGGGGGACAATTCCAAAGAAAACCCGCGCGTCCCCCGCCCTTTGACTCTTTCGCTGAATCCTCGTTAATGTGTTCCCAAAAAATTCGAGGTGGTGCCATGGTGCGTGTGAGAGATTCATATCGAGGATTATCGGGAGCGGACAAGGCGG
>JAYPHU010000007.1:0-57886 GCA_038127535.1 Rhodospirillaceae bacterium
CGATTGGCCACGTTGATCATGGCAAGACGACGTTGACGGCGGCGATCACGAAGACGCTGGCCGAGTTGGGCGGTGCTGAGTTTACGGACTACGCCGACATTGATAAGGCACCGGAAGAGCGGGAACGTGGGATCACGATCTCGACGGCGCACGTTGAGTATGAGACGGACGCACGCCACTACGCGCATGTGGACTGCCCGGGTCACGCTGACTACGTGAAGAACATGATCACGGGTGCGGCGCAGATGGATGGCGCGATCTTGGTTGTGAACGCGGCGGACGGCCCGATGCCGCAGACCCGCGAGCATATCCTGCTGGCCCGTCAGGTTGGTGTGCCGGCGATTGTTGTTTACATGAACAAGGTCGACCAGGTGGACGACGAAGAGCTGTTGGAGCTTGTTGAGCTTGAGGTGCGTGAGCTTCTGTCTTCGTATGAGTTCCCTGGCGACGATATTCCGATTGTGAAGGGTTCTGCCCTGGCGGCGTTGGAAGGCCGTGATGACGAGATCGGCAAGAACTCGATCCAGGAGTTGATGGCGGCGGTGGATGAGTATATCCCCCAGCCGGAGCGTCCGAAGGATCAGCCGTTCCTGATGCCGATTGAGGATGTATTCTCGATCTCGGGCCGGGGTACGGTTGTGACGGGCCGCGTTGAGTCTGGTGTTCTGAATACGGGCGACGAAGTTGAGATCGTCGGCATCAAGGATACGCAGAAGACGGTGTGCACGGGCGTTGAGATGTTCCGCAAGATCCTGGATCAGGGTGAGGCGGGCGACAACATCGGTTGCCTGCTGCGCGGCACGAAGCGTGAAGAGGTTGAGCGCGGCCAGGTTGTTGCGGCGCCGGGTTCGATCACGCCGCACAAGAAGTTCACCTGCGAGGCGTACATCCTGACCAAGGAAGAGGGTGGGCGTCACACGCCGTTCTTTGCCAACTATCGTCCGCAGTTTTACTTCCGAACGACGGACGTGACGGGGACGGTTGAGTTGCCGTCGGGCACGGAGATGGTGATGCCGGGTGATAATATCTCGATGACGGTCGAGTTGATCACGCCGATCGCCATGGACCAGGGCCTGCGCTTCGCGATCCGCGAAGGCGGCCGCACCGTCGGCGCCGGCGTCGTCGCAAGCATCGTCGAGTAACAATGTTTAATACCGGCGCTCCATGGTGGGGCGCTGGTTCAGTTTAAGGCCTGAGATCATGGTAGACAGTCAAAATATAAGAATACGCCTCAAAGCGTTCGATCACCGGGTTCTGGATCAATCCACCCTGGAGATTGTAAATACGGCCAAGCGCACCGGGGCGCAGGTCCGCGGACCGATCCCGCTGCCGACCAGGATCGAAAAGTATACGGTGTTGCGTTCGCCGCACATCGACAAGAAGTCCCGGGAACAGTTCGAAATCCGCACCCACAAGCGCATGCTCGATATTCTGGACCCAACGCCCGAAACCGTTGATGCCCTAATGAAGCTTGATTTGGCTTCCGGTGTCGACGTGGAAATCAAACTCTAGGTGGATCGCGCCATGAGAACTGGATTAATTGCTCAAAAGCTTGGAATGAGCGCTTTCTTCGCCGAAGACGGCGCGCACATTCCGGTTACCGTCTTGAAAGTGGATAATTGCCAGGTCGTTGCCCAGCGCACGCAAGAGCGGGACGGCTATTCCGCCCTGCAGCTCGGTGTCGGCGAAGCCAAGGTTAAGAACGTGTCCAAGCAGATGCGCGGCCACTTCGCCAAATCCAAGGTGGAACCCAAGCGCAAGTTAGCCGAGTTCCGCGTGTCCGATGACGCCCTGATTGATGTCGGTTCGGAATTGACCGCGGACCATTTCATTGAAGGCCAGTATGTCGACGTGGTGGGCACTTCCAAGGGTAAGGGATTTGCCGGTGGCATGAAGCGCCATGGTTTTGGCGGTCTTCGCGCTTCCCACGGCGTATCGATCAGCCACCGTGCTATTGGGTCCACCGGTCAATGCCAGGACCCGGGCAAGGTGTTCAAGGGCAAGAAAATGGCCGGTCAGATGGGCGACGTCCAGGTCACCTCACAAAATCTGCAGGTCGTGTCCACCGATACGGATCGCGGTTTGATCCTGGTGAGAGGGGCTGTACCCGGTTCCAAGGGTGGCTTTATTCTGGTCAGCGACGCCGTGAAGAAGCCGCTGCCGGACGGTGTGCCGATGCCGGGTGCTGTTCGGGGTGGCACTGCTGCTGCCGAAAAGGCGCCGGAGGAAGAAGAAATTCTGGCAGAGGACGTTCAGGAAGATGCCGTGGAAGCCGCGCCGGCTGAGGAGGCCGCGCCCGAGGCCGAAGCCCAGAATGCCGCCAACGCTGACGGCGAAGAGAATAAGGAATAGTCGATCATGAAATGTGACGTGATCAGTTTGGATAACAAGAAGGTCGGCGATATCGATCTCGACGACGCCATCTTCTGCGTCTCGCCTCGCGCCGATCTTCTGCATCGCGCCGTCAATTGGCAGCTTGCCAAGCGCCGGTCGGGCAACCACAAAACCAAGCAACGTGCTGAGATTGCCGGCAGCACGGCCAAGCCGTTCCGCCAAAAAGGTACTGGCCGCGCCCGCCAGGGTGACAAAAAGTCCCCGCATATGGTTGGCGGCGGTGTCGCGTTCGGCCCGGTCGTGCGCGATCACAGCCACAACCTGCCAAAGAAGGTGCGCCGTGCGGCGATGCGTTCCGCGTTGTCCGCCAAGCAGGCCGACGGCAAGTTGATTGTTTTGGATGAGGCTAAATCCTCCTCCGGTAAGACCGGCGAACTGGCGAAGCAGTTGAAGGCCTTGGGCTGGAAGTCGGCCTTGGTTATCGGCGGCAATGAGGTTGACGTCAACTTCAGCCGCGCCATCGGTAATATCCGCGAAGTCGATGTGCTGCCGCAGCAAGGCGCCAATGTCTATGACATCCTCCGCCGCGATACGCTGGTGCTGACCAGGGACGCTGTGGCTCAGTTGCAGGAGCGTTTGAAATGAGCAGCCCGTACGCCAACAAAAATCTGAAGCTTAGCAAAGAGCGGATGTATCAGGTGATCAGTTCGCCGATGATTACGGAAAAGGCGACGATCATTTCCGAGCACAATCAAGTTGTTTTCAAGGTGCCGCTGGACGCGTCCAAGCCGGAAATTCGCGCTGCCGTCGAAGGACTGTTCGACGTCAAGGTGAAGGCCGTGAATACCCTCCGTCAGAAGGGTAAGGTGAAACGGTTCCGCGGAAAAATTGGCAAGCGGGTCGATACCAAGAAAGCGATCGTCACGCTGGCCGACGGCGACTCTATCGACATCACGACCGGCGTATAGGCAGGGGACGGATTATGGCACTTAAGAATTACAAACCCACATCCCCCGGCCGGCGGAGCCTTGTGCTAGTCGACAAGTCGGATTTGTGGTCCGGTAAGCCGGAGAAAAGCCTGACCGAAGGTCTGCGCAGCAAGGGAGGCCGTAACAACAAGGGCCGCATCACCATGCGCCGCCGGGGTGGTGGTCACAAACGCCGCTACCGGGTCGTTGATTTTAAACGTCAGCGTTATGACGTGCCGGCGACCGTGGAGCGTCTCGAATACGATCCGAACCGGAGCGCCTTCATCGCGCTGATCACCTACGAAGACGGTGAGAAGTCCTACATCCTGGCGCCGCAACGTCTGCAGCCGGGTGACACTGTCATTTCCGGCGAACGGGTCGATATCAAGCCGGGCAATGCGCTGCCCATGAGCAACATTCCGGTCGGCACGATCATCCACAATGTGGAGATGAAAGTCGGCGGCGGCGGTCAAATCGCTCGGTCCGCCGGAACTTATGTGCAGTTGATCGGTAAAGACCAAGGCTATGCGCAGTTGCGCCTGACTTCCGGTGAAATTCGTATGGTGCGGGCCGAATGCATGGCTACCATCGGTGCGGTGTCTAATCCGGACCAAGCCAACACCAAACTCGGTAAGGCCGGCCGCAAGCGCTGGCTGGGTAAACGCCCGCAGGTTCGCGGTGTCGCCATGAACCCGGTGGATCACCCCCATGGTGGTGGTGAGGGCCGGACGTCCGGTGGCCGTCATCCGGTGTCGCCGTGGGGCAAGCCGACCAAGGGTAAACGTACGCGGAATAACAAGAAGACCGACCGGCTGATTATGCGCCGGCGGAAGCGGTAAAGGAGGAACTGTGTCTCGTTCTGTTTGGAAAGGACCGTTCGTCGACGGTTACATGCTCAAGAAGGCGGAGGCCGCCCGCGCATCCGGTCGTAATGACGTCATTAAGACCTGGTCCCGGCGTTCCACCATCCTGCCGCAATTCGTTGGCCTGACCTTCGGGGTCTACAACGGCCAGAAATTCATCCCCGTGTTGGTGACAGAAAACATGGTGGGTCACAAGTTGGGCGAGTTTTCGCCGACCCGCAATTACTACGGTCACGCCGCGGACAAGAAAGGTAAGAGGGACTAGTCATGGGCAAGAGTGCAGCCCCCCGGCGCCTGGCTGATAACGAAGCGAAGGCTTTTTCCAAGTCGATCCGCATCAGCCCGCAGAAACTGAACCTGGTGGCCCAGTCTATCCGGGGTAAGTCCTGCGAGGAGGCCTTGAACGAATTGACTTTTTCGCGCCGCCGTGTGGCCGGCGAGGTAAAGAAGGTTCTGCAGTCGGCGATCGCCAATGCGGAAAATAATCAGCAACTGGACGTGGACCGTTTGTTTGTCGCCGAAGCGACCGCCGGCCGCCAGTTTGTGATGAAGCGCTGGAAGGCTCGGGCTCGCGGCCGGGTGGGACGTATTTTGAAACCCTTCAGCAACTTAACCATTGTGGTGCGTGAGCGCGAGGAGACTGCGTAATGGGGCAGAAAGTCAATCCGATCGGTTTCCGTGTCGGTATAAACAGGACCTGGGATTCCCGCTGGTACGCCGACAAGAACAGCTATGCCGATCTTCTGCACGAGGACTTGGAGCTTCGTAGCTATTTACAAAGCCGCCTGCAGCAGGCTGGACTCAGCAAGGTCGTTATTGAACGACCGGCACGTCGCGCGCGGGTGACTATTCACACGGCTCGTCCGGGTGTGGTCATCGGCAAGAAAGGCGCCGACATTGAGACACTGCGGGCCGAACTGGGGCGCCGTACCGGTGGCGATGTTAGCCTGAACATCGTTGAAATCCGCAAGCCTGAGATCGACGCTCAGTTGATTGCCGAAAACATCGCCCAGCAGTTGGAGCGCCGGATCGCTTTCCGCCGCGCCATGAAGCGGGCCGTCCAGTCGGCTATGCGTCTGGGCGCTGAAGGTATCCGGATTAACTGCGCCGGCCGGTTGGGCGGTGCAGAAATTGCCCGAACTGAATGGTATCGCGAAGGGCAGGTACCGCTGCACACGCTCCGCGCTGATATCGATTATGGCACCGCCAGAGCCAAGACCACGTACGGTATTTGCGGCGTCAAGGTTTGGGTCTATCGCGGTGAAATTCTGGCTCACGATCCGATGGCCGTTGAGAAACGCGCCCTGGAACAACAGCCGCAGCGTTAAGGGTCAAGGAACGGAACCATGCTTCAGCCTAAAAGAACAAAATTCCGGAAAGCCCATAAGGGCCGGATTCACGGGATCGCCAAGGGCGGTTCTTCGTTGAATTTCGGGTCCTACGGTTTGAAGGCAATGAGTCCGGGCCGGATCACCGCCCGCCAGATTGAGGCTGCACGGCGGACCATGACCCGGCATATGAAACGTGCCGGCCGTGTATGGATTCGCATTTTCCCGGATATTCCGGTGTCGACCAAGCCGGCGGAAGTTCGTCAGGGTAAAGGTAAGGGCACGCCCGAATATTGGATCGCCCGGGTCAAGCCCGGCCGGATTATGTTTGAAATCGACGGCGTGCCGGAAAATATTGCCCGCCGTGCCTTTGAATTGGCGGCGGCAAAATTACCGAACCAGACCAAGTTCGTCCAACGCCTGGGCGCGGGAGAATAAGCGATGAAAGCCGAAGATCTGCGCACCAAATCGGTCGATGAATTGAACGATCAGTTGAACGACCTGGCCAAGGAAGCATTTAACCTGCGTTTTCAGCAGGCCAGTGGCCAGCTTGAGAATACTGCCCGCGTCCGTGCGGTCCGCCGCGACCTTGCACGGGTAAAGACAATTTTGAAGGAAAAGACGCGGGAATCCGCCTCCTAAGGAGTTTTAGTGATGCCGAAGCGAATTATGCAGGGTGTCGTTGTTAGCGACAAAATGGACAAAACGGTCGTCGTGAATGTCGAGCGTAAGTTCGCCCATCCCCTGTACAAAAAATACATCAAACGCTCGAAGCGTTATCACGCTCATGACGAAAATAATGCGTTCAAGGTCGGTGATATCGTCAGCATTCAGGAATGCCGGCCCCTGTCGAAGACCAAACGCTGGGAAGTAATCGCCGACGCCGGTTAAGGCGTGGTGGAATAGAAGGACGTAAGCAGATGATTCAGATGCAAACCAACCTGGAAGTGGCGGATAATTCCGGCGCGCGACGGGTGCAGTGCATCAAGGTTCTCGGCGGCTCGAAGCGTAAGTTTGCTTCGGTCGGCGATGTAATCGTGGTGTCGGTTAAAGAGGCCATTCCGCGCGGCCGCGTGAAGAAAGGCGAGATGCACCGCGCCGTTGTGGTGCGCACCGCCAAGGAAATCCGCCGCCCCGACGGCAGCGCGATCCGATTTGACAGCAACGCCGCCGTGCTGATCAACAACCAGAACGAGCCCATCGGCACCCGGATTTTCGGCCCGGTGACTCGTGAGCTGCGCAGCAAGAGCTACATGAAGATCATCTCGCTTGCGCCGGAGGTGCTGTAATGGTTGCGCACATCAAAAAAGGCGACAGAGTTGTGGTCCTCACCGGCCGTGACAAAGGTAAGACCGGTGAAGTTCTGAAAATGGTCCCGGCGCGTTCCCGGGCGATTGTTCAGGGCGTCAACATGGTGAAGCGCCATACCGCGCCGTCTCAGGCAGGCGCCGGCGGCATCATCGAAAAAGAAGCCACCATTCATGTTTCCAACCTAGCCCATGTGGACCCGTCGGACGACAAACCGACCCGCGTCGGCACCAAGGTTTTGGAAGATGGCCGCCGTGTCCGCTATGCGAAGCGGTCCGGCGAAGTGATTGATTTATAGGGATTTTTGAAATGGCTCGCTTACGCGATACGTTCGATTCTGAAATCCGGCAGAAGCTGATGGAGCGGTTGAACTACTCCAACCCGATGCAAGTGCCGAAGCTGGAAAAAATTGTGCTCAATATGGGTGTGGGAGAGGCTTCTCAGGACCGCAAGAAGATCGAGTCTGCGGTTGATGAGATGACGGCCATTGCCGGTCAGAAGCCGGTGATCACCAAGGCCCGCCAATCCATTGCCGGGTTTAAGTTGCGCGACGGTATGATCGTCGGTTGCAAGGTAACCCTGCGGGGTGAGCGCATGTACGAGTTCCTTGACCGTCTGGTCAACGTTGCCTTGCCGCGTGTCCGCGACTTCCGCGGTATTTCCGGCAAGAGCTTTGACGGCCGGGGCAATTTCGCCCTGGGCATCAAGGAACAGATCATTTTTCCGGAGATCGACTATGACCGCGTCGATCAAATTCGGGGCATGGACGTGGTGATTTGCACCACGGCGAATTCCGACGACGAAGCCCGCGAGCTTCTGCGCGAATTTAACATGCCGTTCAATAACTAGAGATAGGGACGGAGATTTAGGATGGCCAAAAAGAGCGTCATCGAACGGAACAAGAAGCGCATGCGCATGTCGGCTCAATATGCCGAAAAGCGCGCCGCGTTGAAGGCAATCGCGAAAGATCAGAATGCGAGCGCCGAGGACCGTTTCAATGCCTGGCTGAAACTTGCGGAACTGCCGCGCAACTCTTCGAAGACTCGTGTACGTCTGCGTTGTGATGTGTCCGGCCGTGGCCGTGGCAACTACCGTAAATTCCGACTGTCGCGTATCGCTTTGCGCGACCTTGCGTCGCTGGGGCAAATCCCCGGCATGGTCAAGTCGAGCTGGTAAGGAGAGACGCTAAAGATGTCTATGACTGATCCCGTAGCGGACTTGTTAACCCGCATTCGTAACGGCCAACAGGCCAAAAAGGATTCGATCGTCGCGCCGGCATCGAAGCTGCGCGAAAATCTTCTCGATGTGCTGCGCCGTGAAGGCTACATCCGAAACTTCGAGCGTTATAACGTGAAGACCGGCATCGACGAAATTAAGATCGAGCTCAAGTATTTCGACGGTGAGCCGGTGATCCGTGAGATCAATCGAGTATCCCGTCCGGGCTGCCGTGTGTATTCGAAAATCAAGGACTTGCCGAAAGTCTATAACGGCCTCGGCATCGCTATCTTGTCGACACCGCGGGGCGTTATGTCCGACGCGGAAGCCCGCGAGGCAAATGTCGGTGGCGAAGTCCTGTGTCACGTATTCTAGGGTTGAGGAGGCCGTAGGAAAATGTCTCGCGTAGGGTTAATCCCGGTCGATATTCCCGATGGGGTCAATGTTGTTCTGCACGGACGGGAGCTGACCGCCAAAGGTAATCTCGGCGAACTCAGCCTCACGTTCGTGGATGATGTCGAACCGTCGATTGAGGAAAATCAATTGTGGGTCAAGCCGGTCAACGACTCGATGACGGCTCGCAAAATGTGGGGAACATATCGGCGCCTCGCCAGCAACGTGATTGTTGGCGTCAGCGAAGGGTTTACCCGGGAATTGGAGATCAACGGCGTCGGCTATCGTGCCGCAGTGCAAGGCAAGGACTTGATTCTGCAGCTCGGTTATAGCCACGAGGTCAAGTTTCCGATTCCGGAAGGTATCAAAATCGACTGCCCGTCCCAAACTGAGATCACGATCTCCGGTGCGGACAAGCAGGAAGTGGGAAGCGTCGCCGCGAAGATCCGCTCCTTCCGTCCGCCGGAACCCTTCAAGGGCAAGGGCGTGAAATACAAGGAAGAGCAGATTGTCCGCAAAGAAGGAAAGAAGAAGTAAGCCATGAAAACGAGCAAACAGCTTTTCGATCGCCGCCGCGGGCGGGTCCGGGGCAAGATTTCCAAACGCTCCCGCGGGCGGGTGCGTCTGTCCGTATTCCGGTCCGGCCGCCACATCTATGCCCAGGTTATCGACGACAGGAGCGGCAACACGATTGCCTCGGCGTCCAGCCTGGAGAAAGACCTGCGTTCCTCGTTGAAGAATGGAAGCACGATCGAAGCGGCCGGCGAAGTCGGCAAGCTGGTCGCCGAGCGGGCAAAGAAAGCCGGTGTCGAGCAAGTCGTGTTTGATCGTGGCGCTTATCTGTATCATGGCCGGGTCAAGGCCCTGGCCGAGGCGGCTCGCGAAGCCGGCCTGTCGTTTTAGGAGTAGGGGATATGGCACGAGAACCTCGCGGAGATCGGGACAACAGGGATCGGGAAGATCCGGAGCTGATCGACAAACTTGTCGGCATCAACCGCGTCGCCAAAGTGGTCAAGGGAGGCCGGCGTTTCGGCTTTGCCGCGCTGGTCGTCGTCGGTGATGGCCGGGGCCGGGTTGGTTTCGGCAGCGGCAAGGCCCGCGAAGTCCCGGAAGCGATCCGCAAGGCGACGGAAGCCGCGAAGCGCAAGCTGATCCGGGTGCCGCTACGTGAAGGTCGGACCCTGCATCACGATGTCACCGGCCGCTACGGCGCCGGTAAAGTTGTTGTTCGCGCGGCCCCCCCGGGCACGGGCATTATTGCCGGTGGTCCGATGCGCGCCGTGTTTGAGACTTTGGGCGTGCAGGACGTGGTTGCTAAGTCCAACGGTAGCCCCAATCCTCATAATATGGTCAAGGCGACTATCAACGCCCTCGAAAATTTGGTTTCACCTCGCTCGATTGCGGCGAAGCGAGGTAAAAAGGTCAGCGATATCGTCAGCCGCCGCGACGGTGCTGCGGCTGCGGCCAAGGAGCAATAGTCATGGCGACGGTTACCGTTACGCAAATCGGCAGCCCCATCGGCCGCCCGAAGGATCAGCGGGAAACACTCAAGGGTCTGGGTCTGAATAAGATGAATCGCACTCGCACGCTGGAAGATACGCCGGCGGTGCGCGGCATGATTAACAAGGTCAGCCATCTGGTCCGGGTCGAAGAAAGCGCTTAAATCCCCGGTAAGAGGCAAGTTTAAGGACGAGTACAATGAGACTGAACGAAATCCGCGATAAACAAGGCGCTCATAAATCCCGCACGCGAGTCGGACGGGGCGAGGGCTCCGGTAAAGGTAAGACCGGTGGCCGTGGCCAAAAAGGACAGAAATCCCGCTCGGGTGTTGCTCTGGTCGGCTTCGAAGGTGGCCAGATGCCGATTTTCCGGCGGACGCCGAAGCGTGGCTTCAACAATATCTTCCGCAAGAACTACGAGATCGTGAATCTCGGCCGCCTACAGAAGGCGATTGATGAGAAGAAACTGAGCGCGGGCGCTGTGAATGCCGATGCGTTACAGCAGGCCGGTCTGATTCGTAACAACAAGGACGGTGTCCGGTTGTTGGGCCAGGGCGATTTGAGCGCGAAGATCGAGATCGAAGTTGCCGGTGCGACCAAATCCGCTATTGCTGCCGTAGAAGGCGCGGGCGGCAAGGTCATATTGCCGGAGCCGACCAAAGTGGAACTTGAAGCCCGGGAAAAATCGGCCAAATCACAAGCCAAGAAGGATGCGGCCGCGCCAAAGAAGGCCGCTGCCGATGATGAGGCCGACGCGCCGGCTGCCGAAGAGGGTGGCGACGAGGAATAAAACGCCCAACGGCGTCGTTCCTATAGGTGAATGGGGACCAAACTAGGCCCAGGAGTGAATATGGCATCTGCTGCCGAACAACTAGCCGCCAATCTCAACTTCGGTGCTTTTTCCAAAGCGACTGAGTTGAAAAAACGTCTTTGGTTTACCTTGGGTGCCCTTATTGTTTATCGGCTGGGCACGTACATTCCGTTGCCGGGTATTGATCCGGTAATCCTGCAGGATATTTTCCGCCAACAGGCGGGCGGCATTCTGGGCATGTTCAATATGTTTGCGGGCGGCGCCTTGGGGCGCATGACCATCTTCGCGCTCAATATCATGCCCTATATTTCGGCCGCCATTATCATGCAGTTGATGACGTCCATTTCCCCCACCCTTGGTCAACTCAAGAAGGAAGGCGAACAGGGACGTAAGAAGATCAACCAATACACCCGCTATGGCACCGTACTGATTGCTGCGGCACAGGCCTATGGCATCGCCGTTGGCATTGAGGGGATGACGAGCTCCGCAGGTTCCGCCGTGATTGATCCCGGTGGGTTCTTCCGCTTCACCACCGTTGTTACATTGGTCGGTGGCACCATCTTCCTGATGTGGCTGGGTGAGCAAGTGACCGCCCGCGGCGTCGGAAACGGTATTTCGCTGATCATCTTCGCCGGTATTGTGGCGGAACTGCCGAGCGCTCTGGCCGCGACGTTGGAACTTGGCCGGACGGGCGCCATGTCCTCTGCGTTGATCGGCGCCCTGTTGATCGGCGCGATACTGGTGATTTATGGCATCGTTTGGGTAGAACGGGCGCAGCGCCGGGTATTGGTGCAGTATCCGAAGCGCCAGCAAGGCAATAAAATGTTCGGTGGCGAAAGCTCTCACATTCCGCTGAAGATCAATACCTCCGGTGTGATCCCGCTGATTTTTGCCTCGTCCCTGTTGCTCATGCCGATCACGGTTATTCAATTATCGGCGAACCAGGGGCCGGAGTTCCTGAATACGATTGCGCTGTTTCTGGGCCGCGGTCAGCCGGGATACCTGATCCTGTTTGCCGTTTTGATCGCGTTCTTTGCCTTTTTCTATACGGCGGTGGTGTTTAACCCTGTAGAGACGGCTGACAACTTGAAGAAATACGGTGGCTTCATTCCGGGTATCCGGCCGGGCAAGAACACCGCCGATTATCTTGATTACGTGCTGACCAGGTTGACCGTGGTCGGCGCCGCGTATCTGGTTGCCGTGGCGATCCTGCCGGAAATGCTGATTTCGGAGTTGAGCGTACCGTTCTTCTTTGGCGGCACCAGCTTGCTGATCGTTGTGTCGGTGACCATGGATACGGTGGCGCAAATCCAATCCCACCTTTTGGCCCATCAGTATGAGGGGCTGATTAAGAAATCCAGGTTGAAGGGACGGCGGGGATGAATCTGATTCTTCTGGGACCTCCCGGCGCCGGCAAGGGTACCCAGGCGGAACGGTTAGTAGAGGAATTTGGGCTGGTTCAATTGTCCACCGGGGAAATGCTCCGGCAAGAGATTAAGGTGGGCAGTGAAATCGGCAAAGATGCGAAGACATTGATGGATGCAGGCCAATTGGTGCCGGACGACATGATTATCGGTATGATTTCATCTCGAATGGATGGTGAAGAATTGTCAAAGGGCATTATTTTGGACGGTTTTCCGCGGACGACGGCTCAGGCAGAGGCTTTGGACGCGATGTTGCTGGAAAAAGGGCAAGTTATGGGTCACGTGATCCAGATAGATGTGGATGAGGACGCGATCGTGGAGCGCATTTGCGGCCGGTTTTCCTGTGCGGAATGTGGCGCCGGCTATCACGATACGTTCCTGAAGCCGGCCGAAGAAGGGGTCTGTGACAAATGCGGCGGTACGGAATTCGTGCGCCGCACTGACGACAACGAAGAGACTGTGCGGTCTCGACTTGTGGCCTATAAGTTGCAGACAGCTCCGATTTTGCCGTATTACGAGGAAAAAGGGGCGCTGAAGACCGTGGATGGTAATCGCCCTATGGAAGTTGTTTTGGACGAAATTAAGGGGATCGTCGCGGCAGGATAATCGAACTTGCGCGAGTTGACTTCGGGGGCTTTCTCCCTATAATCGCGCCTCTTCGGGACCCCCCGCGATATATGGTTAAATTATTGAAAGCTAAGGAGAACTGGCTTTGGCTCGTATTGCTGGCGTAAATATCCCAACCCAAAAGAGGGTCGAAATCGCCTTGACCTATATCTACGGGATTGGACGCACGACGGCGACCCAGATTTGTAACCAAATCGGGATCCCGCAGGAACGTCGTGTGCATGAACTCACCGACGATGAGGTGTCGCAAATTCGCGACGTGATTGACCGCGACTTCCAAGTCGAGGGCGATCTTCGCCGGGAAGTGTCCATGAATATTAAACGGCTGATGGACCTGGGCTGCTATCGCGGCTTGCGGCATCGCCGCGGCTTGCCCGTGCGTGGTCAACGTACCAGCACCAATGCCCGCACCCGTAAGGGTCCGGCCAAGGCGATCGCCGGTAAGAAAAAAGTTTAACCGAAGTACGAATTTGTTAGTTAGGGCCGGGCGTTGTCCGGCGAAAGTTGAAGGTTCGAGATGGCAAAAGCAGCTACAGCACGTCCGCGTCGCCGGGAAAGGAAGAACATCACGTCCGGTGTGGCGCATGTGAACGCGACGTTCAATAACACGCTCATCACCATCACCGATGCGCAGGGGAATGCGATTTCCTGGTCGTCGGCGGGGAGTCAGGGTTTCAAGGGGTCGCGGAAGTCTACGCCGTATGCCGCGCAGGTCGCGGCGGAGGATGCCGGCCGTAAAGCACAAGAGCACGGCATGAAATCCCTGGAAATCGAAGTCAAAGGTCCTGGCTCGGGACGGGAGTCCGCGCTGCGGGCCCTGCAAGCCATTGGCTTCACCATTACCTCCATTCGGGACGTTACGCCGGTACCCCATAACGGCTGCCGTCCCAGCAAACGCCGTCGGGTATAGCGGCGATTTGCATCCAACCGGCTAGTCTGACGGGATCAGCCGGCAAGTAATTTTTGTTTTTAACCTGCAGCAGATTGAGGCGCGCTCGTGATCCAGAAAAATTGGCAGGAACTGATTAAACCGAACAAATTAGAAGTCGTTCAAGGCGCAGTGCCGGAACGGCGTGCAACTATTGTCGCCGAACCGCTGGAGCGCGGTTTCGGCCTGACGCTGGGCAACGCCCTGCGCCGGGTTCTTTTGTCTTCGCTCCAAGGCTCGGCGGTCACCGCCATCCAGATTGGTGGTGTGCTTCACGAGTTCTCGTCCATTCCGGGCGTCCACGAGGACGTGACCGACATCGTGTTGAACGTCAAGTCCATGGGCGTCCGCATGCACAGCGAGGGTCCCCGCCGGGTTCTCCTCGAAGCCTCGGGCCCCGGTGAAGTCACCGCCGGGATGATCGACACCGGTCATGACATCGAGGTGATGGATCCCGATCTGGTGATCTGCACCTTGGACAATGACGCCAAGATCCGGATGGAACTGACGGTGGAAACCGGCAAGGGCTATGTCCCCGCCGGTCAAAACAAGCCGGAAGAAAGCCCGATCGGCTTGATCCCGATCGACGCGGTGTTCTCGCCCGTGAGGAAAGTCGCCTACAAAGTCGACAATGCCCGTGTCGGACAGGTGACCGACTATGACAAACTTTCCATCGACGTGACCACCGACGGCACGATCTCGCCGGAAGACTCGGTCGCCCTGGCGGCGCGCATCTTGCAGGATCAGCTCCAGCTCTTCATTAACTTTGAAGAGCCGCAACTGGCGATCCGCGAGGACGCCCGCGACGAGTTGCCGTTCAACAAGAACCTGCTCCGTAAGGTGGACGAGCTGGAACTGTCGGTGCGGTCGGCGAACTGCCTGAAGAACGACAACATCATCTACATTGGCGATCTGGTGTTGAAGAGCGAGGCGGAAATGCTCCGTACCCCGAACTTCGGCCGTAAGTCGCTGAATGAAATCAAGGAAGTGCTGTCCCAAATGGGCCTGCATCTGGGTATGGAAATCACCAATTGGCCGCCTGAGAATATCGAAGACTTGGCCAAACGCCTGGATGAGCCTTTTTAAGACGGCGCGCCTACCAGCTTAAGGAAGAGAGCCATGCGTCACAGAATGAGCGGCCGGAAACTGAACCGGACTTCATCGCACCGTAAGTCGATGTTTGCCAATATGACGGCATCCTTGCTGCGTCATGAGCAGATCAAGACGACCAAGCCGAAGGCCAAGGACCTACGGAGCTTTGCCGAAAAGATGATCACGCTGGGCAAGCGTGGCGATCTCCATGCCCGCCGGCAGGCCATGTCGTTCCTGCAGGACGGCGAGGTAGTGTCCAAGCTGTTCGACGAGCTGCCGGATCGCTACAAGGATCGTCAGGGAGGCTATACCCGCGTGCTGGCGGCCGGTTTCCGTTATGGCGACTCAGCGCCGATGGCGGTGATTGAGCTGGTGGATCGCGATCCCGACGCCAAGGGCGCTGAAGACCGCGCTCGCCACGATGCGATGCTGGAAGCGGAAGCCGAAGGAGCGCCGGTCCCTATCTAAGGGCGCGTCCAAACTTGCGCCACTGGCGCGAAGGAACAAATTAAGGGGTGGCCGCGTGCTACCCCTTTTTGTTTGAGGGCAGGGATCGGGAATACGTCATAGGCAGGTCCAACAAAGTGAGTTAGCTTAAGAGTGATGAATTGCAGACGTCGAAAATTGACGGCATGGGCCTTTTTGGTCGCAGGTGTGTTGATTGTGTTGTCCACCGGAACCGCGGAGGCGCAAAAACGCGTGCCGTCCTCCCGTACAGAGATCAATCTTTCCTACGCACCGCTGGTCAAGAAGGCCGCACCCGCCGTGGTCAATATCTTCACCAAGAAGACGGTGCGCGCCCTGTCGTTCTCGCCGCTGTTTGACGATCCGTTTTTCCGCCGGTTTTTCGGTGATAATTTTCAGGTTGGGCCGCCTTCTCGTAAGAAGGTGCAGAATTCCCTCGGCTCCGGGGTGATTGTCGATCCGAAGGGCATAATCATCACAAATCACCATGTGATCGCCGGCGCGGACGAAATCAGGGTTGTACTATCCGACCGCCGGGAATTCGACGCCAAGATAATCGGCAGCGACGAGCGCACTGATTTGGCGATTATCCAGGTGGATACCAATGGCAGTGATCTGCCACATTTGAAGTTTAGGGATTCGGATGAGCTGGAGGTGGGTGATCTGGTGTTGGCCATCGGCAACCCCTTCGGTTTTGGGCAAACGGTCACTAGCGGCATTGTCTCGGCCCTGGCGCGGACCCAGGTGGGGATCAACGATTTTAATTTCTTTATTCAGACCGACGCCGCCATTAACCCCGGTAATTCCGGCGGCGCACTGATCTCTCTGGATGGGCGGCTGGTTGGTGTGAACTCCGCGATTTATTCCAAAGGCGGCGGCTCGGTGGGTATCGGCTTTGCCATCCCCTCGAACATGGTTCGCTCGGTGCTGTCGGGCATCAGTAAGGCGGGCCGACTAGTGCGGCCATGGATCGGCGCAGAGGGGCAAGGGATCACCGCCGCGATTGCGGAGAACTTGGGCCTCCGGCGACCGGCGGGTGTGCTCATCAGCGATGTTTTCCCCAAAGGTCCGGCGGATCGGGCAGGTGTGCGCGTCGGCGATGTCATTGTGAGCATCAACGGCCACGAGGTCGATGATCCGGAGGCATTGAAGTTCCGCATCGCCACCCGGCCCATCGGGGATACCGTCAAACTTGACCTGGTCCGGCGCGGGCGCGGGAGATCGGTCGATTTCTCCATCGAAGCGCCGCCGCGCGATCCCAAACCTTCGAGGACGGAGCTGAGCGGCGTGCACCCAGTGCAGGGCGCAACAGTCGCTAATCTCTCGCCGGCCTTGGCGGATGAAATGGGCGTCAATCTTCTGAAGACCGGCGTGGTTGTGGCTGAGGTGCGGCGCGGAAGTGCGTCGAACCGCTTCGGCTTCCGGCTCGGAGATATCGTCCGGAAGATTAACGGTACGGAGATCAAAAGCGTGGCCCAGTTAAAGGCGCTGCTGGTCCAAAAAGTTTCCCGTTGGCGGGTGGTGATTGAACGGGACGGGGAGTCCTTGTCCATGGTGGTGGATCGTTGAGCACGCTGTTTGAGTCGCAGGCGCCCCGGCCCTTGGCGGACCGGTTGCGGCCCGACGTGCTGCAAGATGTTGTTGGTCAGGATCACTTGCTGGGCACCGATGCGCCGTTGCGCCGCCATGTAGACTCGGGTCGCATGGTCTCCATGATCCTGTGGGGACCGCCAGGCACCGGCAAGACCACCATCGCAGGGCTGCTGGCGGAAAACTCCAAGCTCCATTTTGAACCTTTGTCCGCTGTCTTTTCCGGTGTGGCCGATTTGCGCAAAGTGTTTGAGGGCGCCAAAAACCGATGGGAAGTCGGAACCGGCACGCTGTTGTTTGTCGATGAAATTCATCGCTTCAATCGGGCGCAACAGGACGGTTTCCTGCCCTATGTGGAAGACGGTACTGTCATTCTAGTTGGGGCGACGACGGAAAACCCGTCGTTCGAGTTAAACGCCGCATTACTGTCCCGCAGCCAGGTATTTGTCCTAAACCGTTTGGATGAGACGGCGTTGGAAGAGCTTCTGGTGCGCGCGGAGAAGCTCGAAGGCCGCCCGTTGCCGCTGGATGACAGTGCCCGCGTGGCACTCAAGGCCATGGCGGATGGGGACGGCCGGTATCTGTTGAATATGGCGGAGGAACTTTTTCTCCAACCGGCGGAGTCCAAATTGGCGACGGCGGATCTGGCGGATGTGATCCAGCGGCGGATGCCGCTGTACGACAAATCTCAGGAAGCGCACTACAACCTGATCAGCGCGCTTCACAAAAGCTTACGTGGCTCCGATACCGACGCCGCGCTCTATTGGATGGCCCGGATGCTGGCCGGTGGCGAAGACCCGAACTACATCGCCCGGCGGCTTGTGCGTTTCGCGGTCGAAGATGTGGGCCTGGCCGATCCGAACGCGTTACCCCAGTCGATTGCGGCTTGGCAGGCCTATGAGCGGCTTGGCTCGCCGGAGGGGGAGTTGGCGTTGGCGCAGTGTGTGATCTATTTGGGCACCGCGCCTAAATCAAACGCCACCTACCGCGCAATAGGCGCGGCGTCCAAGGCGGCGAAGGAAACCGGTTCACTCTCGCCGCCCAAGCACATCCTCAACGCGCCGACCAACTTGATAAAGGATTTGGGCTATGGCGACGGATATCAGTACGATCACGACACGAAGGATGGCTTTTCGGGCCAGGACTACTTCCCGGATGAGATGAGCCGGGCCTCGTTCTACCACCCGGTCGCCAGAGGTTTCGAGCGGGAAATCAAGAAACGGCTGGAGTATTGGGACAAGCTGCGCCGGGGCGGCTAGGCGGCTTCTTGACAGCCGTCTCGAATACTCGATGATCTGGCGCGAACACCCTGTGTCTGATTGGGGCTGGAACATATGAAACTCATCCTTGCCATAGCTGCCGGTGGCGCCTTGGGCGCAGTGGGGCGCTATTGGGTCATGGCGCGGGTCGGCCACTGGCTGGGCATGGGGTTTCCTTTTGGCACGCTGGCGGTAAACATCATCGGCTCATTTATTCTGGGCGCGCTCGTAGAAGTCATGACCCATGTATGGTCGCCGTCCCAGGAAATGCGAGCCTTCTTGGTTGTCGGTGTGTTGGGCGGATTCACCACCTTTTCGACTTTCTCGCTGGACGTGGTTACTATGTATGATCGCGGCGAGATAGCGGCGGCGGCAGGTTATGTGATCGCCTCGGTCATTTTGTCGGTAAGCGCTTTTTTCCTGGCGATGACCATATTCCGGCACGCACTAACATGAGCGGCGTGCAGACCATCCCGGTGACCGAAGATGAAGACGGTCTTCGCGTCGATCGCTGGTTCAAGCGCCGGTTTCCCGGTCTTGGCCATGGCCGGCTGGAGAAGCTATTACGGACCGGTCAGGTGCGTGTCGACGGCGGGCGCTGCAAATCCAATACACGGCTGGAGTCCGGCCAGGAAGTCCGTGTGCCGCCCTTGCCCTTTGATGAAGCGAGCAAAGAGAAGAAAAGGCGCACCACGCCGCACGTCTCTTCCCAAGACTTGCGGGATATTCAAGACACTGTGTTGCACATCGACCGTCATGTCATCGCCATCAACAAGCCGCCGGGCCTAGCGGTTCAGGGCGGTACGGGTACGGCAAAGCATGTAGATGCGCTTCTGGATGGGCTCCGGTTCGATGGCAAAGAGCGGCCACGCCTGGTGCATCGTCTGGACAAGGATACCTCCGGCGTTCTTCTGCTCGCACGGTCCGCCAAGTCGGCGGCAATGCTGGGGGACGCCTTTCGTTCGAAGGAAGCGCGTAAGGTCTATTGGGCGATTGTCGCTGGCGTGCCGCGCCCGGCGATGGGGCGGATGGACCTCTCCTTGGAGAAACGCCCCGGCCGGGGTGGCGAGAAGATGACGGCGGATGAAGAAGGCAGGCGGGCCATCACGGACTATAAAATAGTGGCAAATGCGGCACGAAAGGCGTCCTGGCTGGTGCTGGAGCCGGTAACAGGCCGCACCCATCAGCTTCGGGTCCACTGCAAGGCCATCGGTACGCCGATCCTGGGGGATGGTAAGTATGGCGGCCGAGACGCATTTATTGTGGGTGACAGCCCCATTTCCAGGAAACTCCATCTGCATGCCCGCGGGATTCAAATTCCCAATCCAGGCGGTGGTATCCTTGAGGTCATCGCCCCTTTACCGGATCACATGGTGAAGACGTGGCGCTACCTGGAATTTGATGAACGGGACGAAGTCGAGCCGTTCCTCGAATGGCGGGAATGACGGCTTTTCATTCCGGCGAATCCCCACTAGACCATCCCGCATGAGGAACGCGCCCCTTCGACTCGTTGTACTGGATTGCGACGGCACCATGGTCGATAGCCAGACGGCCATTGTCGGTGCCATGACTGGTGCTTTCGAGGCCCTGAACCTGACGCCACCAGCCGCTGATGAGGTCAAGCGGATCGTCGGTCTTGATCTGGCGGACGCCATATCCTGTCTGGTGAGCGAGGACGCCCATCACCATATTGACGACTTGGTTGAAGGCTATAAGACGACCGCTCGCGCGCACCGCGACAGCGGCAACTGGGAGGACCCGCTGTATCCGCAGACGGTGGAGACCATAGAGGCTTTGGCGGGGCAGGGCTGGATCATCGGCTGCGCTACCGGCAAATCCATGCGAGGACTGGCGGCTGTGTTTGAGCTTCACGGCATCGGGCATCATTTTTCCACCTGCCAAACCTCGGATATCGGTCCCGGTAAGCCGAGCCCCGAAATGTTGTACCGCGCCATGTCTGAAACGGGCGTCGATAAGCCTTATTCTGTCATGGTCGGCGACACGACGTTCGATATGGAAATGGCCCGCAATGCCGGCATTCACGCCATCGGCGTCTCCTGGGGATACCACGAGGTGGACGAATTGCGGGAGGCGGGTGCGAATGTCATTATTCACAGCTACAGTGAGTTAATTGAAGCCCTGGAGGAGTTAACGGGGAGGTAAGCCGTGAAGAAGTTTCTGAAAATTGCGGGTGGCGTCGTTTTTTTGATGATCGCCGCCATCGCCGCTGGATTTGCGGTGATTGCGAACATGGATCCCAATGACTTCCGGGCGTATTTGACTGCCAAAATTAAGGAAGCTACCGGCCGTGATCTCAAGATCGCCGGAGACCTCAAGATTTCCGTCTCCCTTACGCCCTCGGTGATTGCCAATGATCTGACCCTAAGCAATGCCGCGTGGGGATCCCGACCGCATATGGTTTCCTTGAAGCGGCTGGAAACCGGTTTGTCCTTGATGCCGCTGCTGATCGGCGCCCTGAAGTCATTGTTTGGGAAGTAGGAAAGTCTATGACCGACTGGAATCAGGCCAAGCGCTTCTATCAAAGTGTTGCTGTTTCAAACCTTGAAGGTAGTTTTGGTGTCGCGCTCGACGGCAAACCGGTAAATACGCCCGCCGGCAAACCTCTGGCCGTGCCGTCCGAAAAGCTGGCAGCGGAGATCGTCGCAGAGTGGGATGCCCAGGCGGGAAAAATCGACCCGGCGACCATGCCGTATTCGAAGATGGCGGCCACGGTGATCGATCGAGTTTCAGCCCAAAGGGATCAGGTCGTCGCGGTTGCCCTGAAGTTCGCGGAGACCGACTTGCTTTGTTACCGAGCCGAGGAGCCGCCGGAGCTGGTGGCGCGCCAATCCAGGGACTGGCAACCGCTTCTCGACTGGGTCCGCGAAGAGCTCGGCGCCGATTTGCGGGTGACCAGCGGGGTCTTGCCGGTCAACCAGCCCTACGCGGCGCTTGCGGCGCTGACCGAGCGAGTGTCTGCCTTATCTGATCACGAATTGATGGCGGTTTCGGCTGCTGCCGCCGCGATGGGTTCACTGGTTTTGGGTATCGCCGTCCATCATGGCCGGGTGACAGCCGAATCAGCCGGCGATTTAGCCCTTTTGGATGAAGTGTTTCAGATGGAGCAATGGGGGCAGGACTCCGAGGCGATGGACCGCCAGCGCGCTATCCGCCGGGAGATTCAGGAGGCCGCGACCTATCTGCAATTGCTGTCCGCGTGAATTTCTGGTTTTCCGGGGAGGGATCGCGATAATGTGCGACTGGATAAAGGCTATCCACTTTCAACTCGTCAGGTAAAGACATGTACGACATCATCCGCCAACTCGAAGAACGACGCGCCCGCGCCAGAGCCGGCGGCGGCAAGAAACGGATCGACGCGCAACACGCGCGCGGCAAGTTGAGCGCCCGGGAACGGCTGGACCTGCTGCTTGACCCGGACACGTTCGAGGAATGGGACATGTTCGTCGAGCACCGCTCAACCGACTTCGGAATGGAGAAGAAATCCATCCCTGGCGATGGGGTGGTCACCGGTCACGGGACAATCAACGGCCGGACGGTTTTCGTCTATAGCCAGGACTTTACCGTATTTGGTGGATCGCTGTCGGAAACCCATGCTGAGAAGATCTGTAAAATCATGGATCAGGCCATGAAGGTCGGCGCGCCGGTGATCGGCTTGAACGATTCCGGCGGTGCGCGCATCCAGGAAGGGGTGTCGTCCTTGGCCGGCTACGCCGAAGTGTTTCAGCGGAATGTCATGGCCTCAGGCGTCGTGCCGCAAATCTCCATGATCATGGGACCGTGTGCCGGTGGCGCGGTGTATTCACCGGCGACCACTGACTTTGTGTTCATGGTGAAGGATACGTCCTATATGTTTGTCACCGGCCCTGACGTGGTGAAGACAGTGACCCATGAAGAAGTAACCCAGGAAGAACTGGGCGGCGCGGTCACCCATTCGTCAAAATCCGGCGTGGCGGATATGGCATTTGAAAGCGATATCGACGCCTTGGAGCAATTGCGCCGGTTTTTCGATTTCCTGCCCCTCAGTAATCAGGAGCGCCCACCAGAGCTGCCGACCGATGATTCGGCCGACCGCACCGAGCCGTCGCTGGATACGTTGGTGCCGCTCAATCCCAATGAGCCTTACGACGTTAAGGAGCTGATTTCCAAAATCGTCGATGAGGGGGACTTCTTTGAGCTGCAGCCCGATTTCGCCCGTAACATGGTGATTGGCTTCGGCCGGATGGAAGGATCGACGGTCGGCATTGTCGCCAACCAGCCGATGGTGCTGGCCGGTTGTCTGGATATTGATGCGTCGGTCAAGGCGGCCCGATTTATTCGGTTCTGCGATTGCTTCAACATTCCCATCATCATGCTGGTGGATGTGCCCGGCTTCCTACCCGGCATCGCGCAGGAACATGGCGGCTTGATCCGCCACGGGGCAAAGCTATTGTATGCGTTCGCCGAGGCGACAGTGCCGAAGGTGACCATCATTACCCGCAAAGCCTATGGCGGAGCGTATATCGTCATGGGCTCTAAGCATCTTCGGGGGGATATGAACTACGCCTGGCCGAGCGCGGAGATCGCGGTGATGGGCTCCAAAGGTGCGGTTGAAATTATCTTCCGCGAAGACTTGGAGGACGAAGATAAGATCAAAGAGCGGGAGGAAGAGTATAAGCAACAGTTCGCCAATCCGTTCCGGGTCGGCACTCGAGGCTATATCGACGACGTGATCATGCCCCACAACACCCGCTGGCGGATCATTCGCTCGCTGCGCATGCTCAAGAATAAGAAACAGGACGTGCCGTGGAAGAAGCACGGCAATATACCGCTTTGATGCTTCGTCTTCTGGCAATGGCGGGATTGATCGCAGGGTTGGCGCTGCCCGAGCCTGTTCACGCGGCGAACCATCATGCGGGCTACTATTATCCAGCGCCGGAAAAGATAGAACAGTACCGGGCGCGCACCAGGACCATCCCCAATGTGGATCGAAAGCGCCGCATCGGTTTTGTCACCGCCATGGTGAATCAAGACCTGTCCCGGGCCTATGCGCCGGAATATGCGATGTTCGCCAAAGGCACGAGCGCGGAAAAATTGATTATCGTCTCGGTCCGGCCGAACCAGCTCAACACCATCTATCGAGTTCGCGCCCTGCTGGCGATGCTGACCTCGGTCGCGCGCACCCTGCCGGCGCTCAGGGAACTCGGCATAGAAGAGCATCTGACCTTTTTCGATCTTCTCAAAATGCTGGGATTCAAGCAGATTGCCGTCAGCGACGGAGAAAGCTTCACCCATCAGGTGAAACTGCGCTAGCGCCCTTGCCGGGTAGGCCTTCCCGGCTTATATCCTCAGGATAAACCAAAGGCACGATGCCATGAATATGCCTCTGAGCACGAAAACTTATCGCCCCGCCAGTGATATCAGAAGCTATCACGTGCACCTCTACTATGATGGGGAGACCAAGAACCATGCGGCCAATCTGCGCCGTCAGATCGAGTGCATGTTCGGCGACCGGGTCGAGATCGGCCGGTGGCGGGATAAGGCGCCCCAAGGGCCGCACCCCGTTTCTCATTTCCAAGTGGCGTTCCCAATTGATGTGTTACCGGAGATCGTGCCGTTCCTGGCGCTCAATCGCGGCGACATGAGCATTCTCCTCCATCCCAATACCGGCGACGGCTATCAGGATCACACGGCCAATGTCATGTGGATCGGCCCCAGCGTGCCGTTGAATCTCGAGTGGATGCAGCGCAATGCCGCGCGGGTCGAAGCGGCGTCCAAGGATATGATCTCCCGCAAGATCGGGAAGTAGGAACAAAGTTTACTCGGACTATTCGTCCACGCCGGCGACGGAGTAATGCATACTCACATTGCGCGACTGCATAAACTCGTCGATGGTTTCACCCCGGAACTGAGCATAGACGTCCGGGTTGGAAATGCCCAAAACGGCGGCCAGTTTCTCAATACAGAAAAATATTACCCCGTAATGGATGAGGCCGATGAAATCCCGGCCGTCGATCAGGGCGCGTTCTTCCTCAGTGATCCCGAACTCGTCATACAACGCCGCCGTATCCTCCAGGAACCTTTTGCGATGGGCCGGCACGGTAAGGCGGTGCAGGAAGTCATTTAGATTGAAAGCTTTGTGGCTCCAATCCAGGGTGAACGGATAGGTGCCGTCCAACTCTTCGATGCCGTCCAATTGGTGGGCAATCTTTTGCCGCTGCGCTTCAATGACCGAAGCCTCCGTATCCGATAAGTTTTCATAGATCACCGTGGCGATGGTGGTCATGGAGGGCAGCGTGATATCCCGATGTACGCAATTGACGCTGGCCGAAAGGGCGCCGCGCATGATCAGCCAGGTGATGACTTCCGCGCCCTCATAGCCGCCCCGTTTGGCGTATTCCGCCTGGGTGATTTCGGTGAGGGCGACCGGGTCGTGTTCCAGCAAATCAAGAAAGCGATTATCCCATTCCAGGTCGTTGAATCCGGCGCGTTCGCCATGGACTTGGTGAGAGAGGCCGCCCGTGGCGACGATGGCGACGGTGATGTCCTCCGGATAGCTCTCGATGGCCCGCCGCAAAGCTTGGCCCAGCCGGTAACACCGGTTCGCGGTCGGCACCGGGTATTGCAGCACGCCGACCTGGAACGGGATCACGGCATTCGCCCAGGCCTTGCCCCGGTCCGTCATCATGGACAATGGCGAGAATAGGCCATGGTCCACCGGCTTCTTCTGGAAGAAGGAAATATCGAATTCATCGGCGAACAGGGAATGGCCGATATGGCTGGCCAGGTCCGGGTGGCCCTTTACGGTCGGGTGGGCGCGGGGGCCGCCGCCTTCATCCGCCGTAACATACTCCGAATCCACCCCCATGACGAACGGGGAGTAGTGATTGAAGAAAAATGCCGTAATGTGGTCATTGTAGATATGGAACAGGACGTCCGGGTTCTTCTCCTCCAGCCAGGACTGAACCGGGGCGAAAACCTTGAACACGTCCGCCCAGGCCGGATCATCCGGTGATGCGTTGTCCTTGGCAAAGCCGATGGTAGGCGTGTGCGAAGCGCCGATTCCGGCGATGATCCGAGCCATACTTTTCCCTTATCAGAAAGCGATTAAGCCGTGTTAACCGTCTCGCCCAATTGTTCGGACAACGCAGCATCAAAGGCCTCGTCGTCCCAGCCAAACGGTCCCTTGCGGTCGATATAGACCACTTTGCCGTCCCCATCGATCAGCACTTGGCGCATGGGAAGGCCGATATACTTTTCCTCGACATTATTGTCGATTCGGTCCACCAGCATCGGGATGTCCAAGTCCATACCGATCTGGCAAGCAGCAGCGACTTCGGTTCGCTCGTCGTCGGTGGTCGGCTCATAGTAATTGATATCTTCGATCAGGTTATTGGGCACGCGCCAGCCGTCATGTGGATGGGCTTCCCGGATATAGACGACATAGAAATGGGCTTTGTCGCCGTAGCGTTTGTAGAGGTTGTTAAGGCGCACGGCCTTAGTACGGAAGGGGGGTCATGTATAAGACCCTAAGAATATTCCTACTGGTTTGCCGCGAAGGGCGGAGAGAGTGATTTGTGCGCCGGTCCGTTGGCGATCCCGGTCCAGAACGTCGGCGGTGAAATCCGGGGCGTCGTCGCCCGGTTGCGGCACGCCTACCTCCCGGGCTTTTTGTTCATCCATATGATGTTGAAGGTCGTCCGCCGTGATATCGGAAATCTCGATCCAAATCTTGCGGCGTTCCTCTATACTCAGGTCGCGGTATTCCACCAGGGAAACCGGACTTTCAATCGTGTCTTTGGGCATGGCCGCCTCCTTTTGCATTCCAAGGAAAGATTAGGAAACTTCCAGGCCGTTCGACAAGCGGCAATCCGCCGCCGCTCAATCACGCCTTGGCAAGCTGGATGGCGTTCCAGATGTTCCTCGGTGTCGCCGGCAGATCGATATGGTTGATCCCCAGCGACTTCAGCGCATCCACAATGGCGTTCATCGCCGCAGGCAAAGAGCCCACCGTGCCAGCTTCGCCGCCGCCCTTGGCGCCCAATGGGTTCATCGGCGTTTTGACTTCGTTGGAGGCTACCTCGAAATGGCAGAAGTCTGCCGCCCGCGGCATGGCGTAGTCCATGAAGGACCCGGTCAGCATCTGTCCCGTTTCCTTGTCATACACCAGGTCCTCCATGAGGATTTGGCCCAGACCCTGCGCCACGCCGCCATGGATTTGACCCTTCAGCATCAGCGGGTTAACCACCACGCCCACGTCATCGACCACGGTGTATTTGGCGATTTCTAGGAAACCGGTCTCCGGATCGATCTCCACCTCGCAGATATGACAGCCGTTGGGGAAGGTGGGCGCCGGGGTCTTGAAGACGTCAGAGCCTTCCAATCCGACTTCCATGCCGGCCGGCAGCTTGGCCGGATCGTGCGCCGCTTTGGCGACCTCGGTGATCGACATGGAAAGATCGGTGCCGGCAATGGTAAAGCTGCCGTCGGCGAACTCGATGTCCGTTTCGGCCGCCTCCATCACGTGTGCCGCGATCTTGACGCCTTTTTCGATGACCTTGTCAGCCGCCAGGTAGAGCGCGCTGCCACCCATGAAGGTGGAGCGGGAACCAAACGTGCCGCCGCCCTGATCGATCTGGTCCGTGTCGCCATCGACGAAGGTGGCGTCATTGGTATCGATGCCCAGTTTGGTGTACAGCATCTGCTTGTACATTGTGTCGTGACCCTGGCCGCTGCCCTTGGTGCCGATGACGAAGGTTGCGTGGCCATTCTCATCAATGGTGATGGACGACGCCTCGGTCGGCATGCCCTGGGCGAGTTCAATGGTGTTGGAAAGGCCGAGCCCGCGGAGCTTGCCCCGCGATTTCGCTTCTTCCCGCCGGGCCTCGAACCCGTCGTAATCCGCATTCTTCATGCAGATGTCCATGTTTTCTTCGAACCGGCCTGAATCATAGGTGTACATAAAGCCGGTCTCGTACGGGATGGCGTCTTCCGGGATGTAATTCCGCCGGCGCAGTTCTACCCGATCGATGCCCAGCTCGTCCGCCGCCAGATCGACCATCCGCTCCATCACATACGCCGCCTCGGGCCGTCCGGCGCCGCGATAGGGGGCGGTCATGTTGGTGTTGGTCATGACGATGCTAATCTCGTCATGGATCGCGCCGGTGGTGTAAGGCCCGGATAGGACGCCGATATGGGTAATCGCCGGGAAGGCGAGCCGGTCGGTGTTGTAATACGCGCCGACATTGGCTCGGGTGCGCACCTTGAGCGCCAGGAACTTGCCGTTCTCGTCCAGGGCCAGTTCGGCCTCGGTCACATTGTCTCGCGCTTGGTTGTCGGTGTGGATGGCTTCGGTGCGGTCGGAGACCCATTTGACCGGCCGTCCCAGTTCTCGGCTGGCCCAAAGGCAGAGCGTATATTCCGGATAGTTGCCGCCCTTCATGCCGAAGCCGCCGCCCATATCCTTGGTGATCACCTGGACCTGCTCGACAGGCACCTTAAACACTTCGTTGGCGAGCGCATTGCGGACGGCGTGCGGGCCCTGGGAGCCGGTGTGCAAAACATAGCGGCCGCTGTCTTTCTGATAGTCGCCGATGGCGCCCCGCACCTCCATAGAATTGGCGGTGATGCGGTTGATCACAAAACGCTGCTTGACGATGTGCTTGGCCTTGGCGAAGCCTTCTTCCATGCCTTCCCGGTTGCCGAAGTCATGGAGGAACGCGATATTGTCGTCGCTTTCCTTCCACACTTTGGGCGCGCCGGGCTCAGCCGCCTCGAACGTGTCCACGACGGCGGGCAGGGGTTCAAAATCCACCTCGATCAGTTCGGCGGCATCCTTGGCCTGATCCAGGGTCTCCGCCACCACAAACGCAACATAGTCGCCGACGAACTTCACCGCATCCTTCACCAGCGCGGGCTGGGGCGTGAAGAAAAAATCCGATCCGTCGGGCCGTTTGCGGGGAATTTGTGGGACTTGCGCGCCGAGACCATCCTTCTCGTGATCTTCGCCGGTGAAAACGCCGATCACACCAGGCGCGGCTTTGGCGGCGCTGGCATCAATCGAGTTGATCTTGGCATGGGCGTAAGGGGAACGCAGAATGTAGCCGCGCGCCTGATTGGGCAGGTTGATGTCATCCAGATACTGACCCCGGCCCGTCAACAGGCGTGGGTCTTCAAAACGTGAAACCGGTTGGCCAATACCGAACTGCCCCATGGCTGATACTCCCCCTAAATGCGGTTGTTGATGTGGCGAATTTTAGCGTCTGACATCCGCCGGGCAAGCCGATAGGTGGGCCGATTTCCGGGAATGTTTACTTTTCCCAGGGGCCGCGGCGAAACGGTTCCGAATCACGCCGGCCGGCGAACGGATTCTCCGCATCCGGTATGATCGAAGACCCTCTGCGGTGTGTCTGCAGATCGACCTCGTTGGGCGAGCCTCCAAACCGGCCCATCCCGTCAAAAAGCACAAAGTCTTTCCGACGGAACGGGACGACCAACAGCATGCCGGCGCAGAATCCGCCGATATGGGCCCACCAAGCCGTATTGCTCTCACTGCCGAGGCTCATGAACTGAAATCCGATCCAAGCGCCGAGAACGAGGATGGCCGGCAGTTTCATGGGAATAAAATTCATAAATAGCACCAGGAGCTGGGACTTGGGGTGCAAAACCAGATACGCCCCCAAGACACCGGAGATCGCGCCGCTCGCCCCGATTAACGGAGAGGTGGAGCCGATCTCCATCGCGATATGCGAGCCGGTGCCCAAGACACCGCAGAGCAGGTAGAAAATCAAAAAGCGGAAATGCCCCATGGCATCTTCCACGTTGTCGCCGAAAACCCATAGAAACAGCATATTGAAAATCAGGTGCAGCCAGCCGCCATGCAGGAACATGCTGGTAATGAGGGTTAGGCTCGACGGGATGACATCGTAGACGGCGGGCAATACCTGCTGCCCGGTGACAATGACGGGAATAGTGCCGACGCTGATGGAAATCCTGTCGTCGGGCGTATCGACGACCAGCTGGAACAAAAACACCAAGACGCAAATGACGATCAGACCGATGGTGACAAAGGGAAAGCGGATGTGCTTGTGCTTCAAGTCATCCTTGATCGGCAAAAGCGCCATAAAGCCCTATCCGTTCGTTGACTACCCGTCGTAGCAGCCGGCCAGCCGGGCACGCATTTTGACCATGGCCAGGACGCCGTTCAGGTTGGGGGTCGGGGTGCCGGTCATTCTACCCATTTCCGAGACAGCGCTGACCAGGGCGTCGATCTCCATGGGCCGTCCCCGCTCCAAATCCTGCAGCATGGAAGTCTTGTGCGCGCCGACGGCTTTGCCACCTTCGATGCGTTTTTCCACATCGACCGGGAATTTGACGCCGATTTTTTCGCCGACTTCCTGCGCCTCCAGCATCATCGCCTTGATCAGCGTTCTGGTGTCCGGCTCGGTGCACATTTGCTCCAGCGTGGCGCCGGTCAGCGCGCTGATCGGGTTGAAGCTCAAATTGCCCCAGAGTTTCACCCACATCTCGTCGCGGATGCGCGGACGGATGGGGACACGAAGGCCGCCTTTCTGCAGTTCCACCGCCAGGGCTTGCACCCGGTTGGTTTTCTCGCCGCTGGGCTCACCCAGGCTGAAGCGATTGCCCTCGATATGCTTGATGATGCCGGGCTCGATCACCTCCGCCGCCGGGTAGACCACGCAGCCGATGATCCGTTCCGGGCCGATCTTGTCCCACTGCACGCCGCCGGGATCGACGGTTTCAAGCCGCATGTCACAATAATCGCCATCCAATTGATGGAAGTACCACCAGGGCACGCCGTTGACGCCCCAGACAACGGCCGTGTCCGGGCCCATCAGCGGCTGGATGGCATCTACGATGCTGGGCACCGAATGCGCCTTCAAAGTGATGATGACATAATCCTGAGGACCGGCGTCTTCCGGATTTTTGAAGGCGGAGACTTGTGCCGTCCGTTCGCCGTCCTCGGTGATGAGGCGCAGTCCGTCTTTCTGCATAGCCTCAAGATGGGGGCCCCGGGCGATCAGCGTGACGTCGGCGCCGGCCAAGGCCAACTCAGCGCCCATATAGCCGCCGATCGCGCCTGCGCCGTAAATGCAAATCTTCATGCCGCCGCCCTAGACCAGGCCCAGCTTCTCGGCGAGGCCGATCCGTTGCAGCTTGCCGGTCGCGCCCTTGGGGATTTCATCCATGAACAGTATTTTCCGGGGCACCTTGAAGTCGGCTAATTGCTGTCCCACAAAGTCGCGGAGGTCTTTTTCGGAAGCGTCTTGATTCTCCCGAAGCACGACCACGGCTGCGACCTCCTCACCCAGTTTGTCGTGCGGCATGGCGAAGGTGACCACTTGCTGGACCGCCGGATGATCCATGATGGCTTCATCCACTTCGCGCGGGGAAATTTTCTCGCCGCCACGGTTGATGATTTCCTTCAACCGGCCGGTGATTCGCACATAGCCTTCGTCGTCCATGATGCCCTGGTCGCCGGTGCGGAACCAGCCGTCGGTAAAGGCCTCCGCATTGGCGGTAGGATTGGCTTCATAGCCGGAGAAGACATTGTCCCCACGAATGACGATCTCGCCGGTGTCTCCGGCCTTGAGAATTTCGCCGCTGTCCTGCGCCATGATGGCAACTTCCGGACCGGCGGCGATGCCCACGCTGCCGGGCTTCCGTGGCGCGTCGAGCAGCGGATTACTGGCCATTTGGTGGGACGCCTCGGTCATGCCGTAGGCCTCAATCACCGGGCAGCCGAACACCTCTTCCAATTCCTGCATGACCTGCGGGGGCAGGGACGACGACGAGGAGCGAACAAACCGCAACGGCACTTTATCGATGATTTCCTGATTGCGTGCGGCGCGGGTCAGGATGGCCTGATGCATGGTGGGAACGGCCGTGTACCAAGTGGGTGTGACTTCCTCCATCCAGGAGAAAAAGCTGAGCGCATTGAAGCCAGGCGAGCACGAAATAGCCGCACCAGCGTTGATGGAAGACAGGGTCGCGGCGATCAATCCGTGAATATGAAACAGCGGCATAATGTTGAGGCAGCGATCCTCCGCCGTGAGCCGCAAAGTTTCACGGATGTTGTTGGCCGAGGCGCAGACGTTAGTCTGGCTGAGCGGCACGATCTTTGGCCGGGATGTGGTGCCTGATGTGTGCAAAACCAGCGCGCAATCGTCTGGCTTTGCGAATCCGCCCTCCGATGGATCAGACTGGTCGTGGCCGTCTTCCATAATAGTGAAGTAGCCCGCTGGATCAGACTCGGCAAAAGTAATCTCAAGCACCGGAATGCCTCGCTGAGACGCAACCGCGCGGGCGGGCGACTCGCTACCTTGTTCGACCAGCAAGGCCTTGGCGTTTAGGTCGGAGAGATAAAAATCGAACTCTTCTTCGCGGTAGCCGGGGTTCAGCGGCGCCGTAGTCGCGCTCGCCCCGACGGCGATAAAGGCGGTGGCCATTTCGGGGCCGTTCGGAAGGACAATGGCTACCCGGTCATTGCGGCCAATGCCCAGGCCGTTCAATTGTGCGCCGGTCTGTTCCAATTGCGCCTTCAATTGACCGTAGGTCATGTCCGTTCTGCCGGGCGCGCCGATGGCCGGCGCTGAACCAGTCCCGGTTGCAACGATTTCGTATATCGTTTTTGACATTTCAGGCTTCCTGTGTGTCGTCGAAAGAGGTCCGAAATTTAACATGCTCGGCCGAAGAGGGCGAACATCAAGTTTTTCCGACCGGTACACAGAGCTTGTTGCCCTAAATGCTTGAGTCAGGTCGGCATTCGGGTATGTTCGCCGCAGAGCAGGGGCATTTCCTATGAAAGTACTCACCAGCCTGAACGCGGAAAAAAAAAGGGCGTTGCGTTCCCTATCCCGGCTGAGTCTGCTTGCCGTCATGCTTGTCGGACTGAGTTTTCCTGCGGGCGCAGGGAATTCCATATACAGCATGAACGCGTTGCTGGCGGAGCCTCATCCGTTTACCGCCGGCACGCTTGCGTCCACACCACCGCCGACTGCGGCGCCTGCGCCTGCGCGACCCTCCTCACCGGCTGCTCAACCGGCGCGCGATGAAGACAACGAAACCGACCATTCCGAGCTGGACGATCTCACCGAAGAGTTCGACGAGGATGAAAAGGTCAACGATCCTTTGGAGCCCATGAACAGAGCGATCTTCAGCGTGAACACGTTTATTAATCAGTATCTGTTCGGACCGGTGGCCAAAGGCTACAACGCGGTCCTGCCTGAATTCGTGCGCGAGGCGGTTGCGAGTTTTCTCTTCAATCTTAATGAACCGGTTGTCCTGGCAAACGATCTGCTTCAGGGCGAGATAAAGCGCGGGTTCAACACCGGAACCAGGCTGGTCATCAACTCGACCATCGGCATCGCTGGTCTCATTGACGTGGCCGAGAAGTTCGGTTTCGAAAAGCACAGCGAAGATTTTGGCCAGACCTTGGCCGTGTGGGGCGTGGGCGAGGGATTTTATTGGGTCCTGCCGCTCTTGGGCCCCTCTAGTCCTCGGGATGCCTTCGGCAAGCATTTCGTTGATTCCTATTTTGATCCGTCGGGATATTACCTGGATAATATGGACCGGGAAGAATGGGGTTATGCCCGTTCAGGGCTTCAGGGCGTTGTCACCTATGCGGCGATCGTCGATGAACTGGAAACCCTGAGGGAATCCTCGATCGATTTCTATGGCGCCATCCGAAGCCTGTACCGTCAAAAGCGTGCTGCGGAGATCGCCAATCAAACCGAGAAAAAACAGACCCCGGAATTGGATTTGAATATCGAATAGCCCGCGCCTGACAGGTCATTTTTCTTGCGCCTGAATTGAGTACGGTATCTAATTTTTGGGTGACCTTATTTCGAAAATTTATGCCACGAGCGTGCGCCTCATTTTTGGCGCTCTTCGTCATTGCCCAGATATCAAGCCCTGCCTTTGCCGATCAGGTGCCGGTCGATCTAGAACTGGTCTTAGCCATTGATGTGTCCGGCAGTGTGGACTGGCAGGAAGCGGCGTTGCAGCGGGACGGATACGTTCAGGCGCTGAAAAGCGATGCTTTTGTGAAAGCAGTTCAGTCCGGCGTTTTGGGACGGATTGCCGTCACCTATGTGGAATGGGCCGGAGACGGCATTCAGATGCCGGTTCTTGATTGGGACGTCATCAAGGATCGGCAGTCCGCGGAAGCATTCTCCGAAAGGCTGGCCAAGACGCATATCGAATCCGGTCCCTGGACCTCGATCAGCAGCCTGATCGACTACGCAGTGCCCCTGTTCAAAGACAATGGGTATGAGGGCACCCGCCGGGTGATCGATATTTCCGGCGACGGGCCCAATAACACCGGTCGGCTGGTGACCAGCGCACGGGATGAAGCCGTTCGCCAAGGGGTCGTGATCAACGGATTGCCGATCATCAACGACCGGCTTCAACCGTCGGGCCGGCCGCAGATCAAAGATTTGGATAAGTACTACCGGGCCTGCGTTATCGGAGGTCTCGGCGCATTTTTGGTGGTGGCGCACGATTTTAACGATTTTGCCCGCGCCGTTCGGCGCAAACTCATTTTTGAGATTGTGGATGCCACGCCACCTGAGTTCACACCCCAGCCTCTTGGAGCCGGGTCAGTCCAACCGGCGCAAGCGACGTTCGAACTCGACTGTGACGTCGGAGAACGCCGCCTCCAACGGCGCCGGATGGGGAGCGACGACGAATTCTGATTCGCGGATTCTCAAATGACGGCAATGCCGGATTCGTCTACATTTTACCCGCAACGTTAATTTACTAAAATCTTGTGTCCAAAGACTGTGACGTGTTGCTGGAAGGCGTTGCAAGGCTGGCAAAAAAAACTATTCAATATCAATTCGTTAACATTATTATCGTCGGTCTGTTCCCATGGCGGGCATGAGTCCAGTTTTTGGTTTTGCGCGCAAATCCTGGACTTTTACTGAATTTTGCCGTCAATAGGTCCAGACATGTTTAACACCATCCTCATCGCCAATCGCGGGGAAATCGCCTGCCGGATCATACGGTCGGCGCGCGCCATGGGCATCAAGACCATCGCCGTTTACTCAGAGGCCGACCACAATGCGTTGCACGTGGACATGGCGAGCGAGGCTGTGCTGATCGGTCCGCCGCCGGCCACGGAAAGCTATCTGAACATGGATGTGATCCTCGAGGTCTGCAAGGACTATGGGGTGGATGCGGTTCATCCCGGCTACGGTTTCCTGTCTGAAAAGGCGGAGTTTGCGGAGCGCTTGGCGGAGGCCGGCGTGACCTTTATTGGACCTGGAACCGGCGCCATTCAAAAAATGGGCGACAAGATCGAGTCCAAGAAACTGGCCCAGGAAGCGGGTGTGCCAACCGTGCCCGGTTACGCTGATCCCCTGGAAAGTGCTACAGAGGCAGCCAAACTCGCCAAGGAAATCGGTTTTCCGGTCATGCTGAAAGCATCGGCCGGCGGTGGCGGTAAGGGCATGCGTCTGGTGGACGACCCGGCGGATTTGGAAGACGCGCTCAGGGCCTGTATCGCTGAGGCGGAATCCAGTTTTGGCGACGGGCGGGTGTTTATCGAGAAGTTCGTCACGACCCCACGGCATATCGAAATCCAGGTGTTGGCGGACTCTCACGGCAACACCATTCATCTGGGGGAGCGGGAATGCTCCATCCAGCGCCGCCATCAAAAGGTGATCGAAGAAGCGCCGAGCCCGTTTGTTGATTCGGAAATGCGGAACGCTATGGGCCAACAGGGCATCGCACTGGCCAAGGCCGTCGATTATGTTTCCGCCGGCACGATCGAGTTCATCGTTGATGCGGATAAGAATTTTTACTTTCTGGAGATGAATACCCGGCTGCAGGTCGAGCACCCGGTGACCGAGTTGGTGACCGGCATCGACCTGGTGGAACAGATGATCCGAATTGCAGACGGCGAAAAGCTGCAGTTTACCCAGGACGACATCACCTTCACCGGCTGGGCGATGGAGTCGCGCATATACGCAGAAGACCCTGTGCGCGGGTTCCTGCCGTCTATCGGCCGCTTGGTGCGCTACCGGGAACCGGTAACGGGTGCCTTCGGCACCAGCAAGAACGTCCGTGTTGATGGCGGCATCAACGAGGGCGACGAGATTAACCGGTTCTATGATCCGATGATCGCAAAGCTGGTGACCAACGGCGAAACCCGCGTTGAGGCGATCCGGCATATGCGCTGGGCCTTGGATGAGTACTACATTCGCGGCGTCGCCAACAATTTGGGGTTCCTGGCGGCGGTGATGATGAATGAGCGGTTCGTGGCCGGCAACCTGTCTACCAATTTTATCGCCGAGGAATTCGGCGACCGTTTCATCGCCGACCAGACCGAACACAAGGACATCCATCTGTTGGCGGCCGTTGCAGCTGCCGTTCATCGGATCATCGAGTTACGTAAGAACGGACTGCAGTCCCGCTTGATCGACGGGACATTGGCGCCTCGGGAAGTGATCATTGAGGAAAATCAGTGGGTCGTGGTTCTGAATGATCAGCCGTTTCCGGCTATCACGAATTCTCCCAACGGCAGCCTTGAGGTCCGCGTCGGCGAACGGAATTTCGTCTTTGAGACATCCTGGGCGCCCGGGCAGCCGCTGTTTACCGCGCTGGTCAATGGCGACGAAGTCTGCGTCCAGGTCGAGCGGGACGGCCCGATATATAAACTACAGCATATGGGGCTGACGGCGGAGGCGCGGGTGCTCAGTCCGTTGGCCGCCGAAATGCTGGCGCGCATGCCGGAGAAAGAGAAGCCGGATACGTCGAAGCAGGTCATTTCACCGATGCCGGGGCTTTTAGTTTCGCTCTCCGTCGCGGAAGGGGAAGAAGTGAAGCAAGGTGAGCCGGTGGCCGTGATCGAGGCCATGAAGATGGAAAATCAGCTTTTTGCTGAATCCGACGGCATCGTTGCGAAAATTCACTTTGAGCCTGGTAACAGCCTGGCCGTCGGGGCTTTAATCATCGAACTCGAATAGACCATGACCGAAACCGCCGTCCATGTGATTGTCAAAGGGCGGGTGCAGGGCGTTTTGTTCCGGGCCTGGACCCAGCAGGAAGCAACGAAACTGGGACTTCGGGGGTGGGTGAGTAATCGCCGGGACGGGACGGTCGAGGCGGTAGTGTGCCGTGAAGAAAGCGAAGTCGATGAAATGGTTCGGCTGCTGCATCAAGGCTCGCCAGCCAGCTGGGTCGATCATTTTGAGGTGTCACCGGCGGATTTATCGGAAGAGCCGGAATTCGTTCAGATAAGCACCGCCTGACGAAACGCGCACCTGGAACGTCTCTAGGCGCCCATCAGAATTTGCCAATGTTTAACGCCGATATCGCGGAGCGTCTTGGTGTCCAGGGCCTTCAAATCGTTCAAACTGACGGATTTATCCGCGGGCGCCGTATACTTGTGGTTTTCACGACGGGATCTAACGAACAAATTTCGAAGTAAAGCCTTCATCGTCATGATTCCATTACTTTTTATTAAGAGGGCTATGCGTAGTAACAAGAAATGTATCAGCGCGTGAGGAAGCCCTCTATGAAGGCTTTCACACATCAATTCTTTTCCGGAAAGTCGAATTCCAGTATTTGTTTATGAAACCAACAGGAATTCCGGCGAAGATTGGCATATGTTAGCATATTGAGGGAAGGTGATGTCCGAAGACGTAATAGGGCTTTTGACGACTCACACATTGTTTCGGGACCTGGACTGTTCGGTTATCGAGCGGGTCGCCGACTTGAGTCGCGGCGTCCAATTGTCCGGCGGGCAAACCCTCTTTTTTAAAGGCGATGATGGCGACGCCTTATATGGGGTTCTCTCCGGCCACATCCGGATCAGTTCGAGCGAGCCGGACGGTAAGGAAGTCATATTCATTACTATGGGCCAGGGCGATGTGTTCGGCGAGATAGCGCTTTTGGATGGCCGGCTCCGGACGGCCGACGCCATGGCGATATCGGATTGTTCTCTGTTTCAGATTCGCCGGACGGATTTCCGGGATCTGATGGAACGGGAGCCGCGTCTCACCACGCACCTCTTGGAGTTGGTCTGCGAACGGCCGCGGGTCACCAGTGAGATGCTGGAAGACCCCGCGTTTCTAACCCTTCCGGCCCGCTTGGCAAAACGGCTGATTCGCTTGGCGCAATATGAAACGCCCTACAGTTCGCCGGACTCCTTGGAAATTAAGTTCTCTCAGGCCGAGCTGGGCCAGCTTATGAGCACATCCCGGGAAAGTATCAACAAGCATCTGCAGTCCTGGCCCAAGGAGGGCTGGATTGATCTCGGCCGTGGGCGGATTATGATCAAAGACACCCAGGCTCTGGCCGAGCTGGTGTAGCAGGAGGGCGGTATGGGCAGCCCGGCCTGGCTTCTTCCCCCAACAGGCGATGATGACTGAGGAAAGTAGACATTGACTGACATACGCGGACAACACGATCTAGGCGGTATGCCGGCAGGCCCGATGAAAGTCTCCGACCATGATGTCCCGCCCTTCGGAAAACTGATCACCGCCGTGTTCAGCGCTCTCCGCCAGCACGATGTTGCTACGGTGGATGAAGTCCGTCGCGCCTTGGAGGACCTACCCACGGAAGTTTACGATCAGGATTATTACGAGCGCTGGGGCGAAGCGATCATCAATCTTCTGGAAGAGAAGGGTATCCTTACCCGCTCTGAAGTGGAGGATCGGATGGCGGCGCTGAAGGCGAAACTGGAGGCGAAGGCATGAGCGTGAAGCAAACCTCTCAAAGGCTCTATCAACCGGGTGACAAGGTGACGATTCTCAATTCCAATCCGCCAGGCCACCGGCGGGTGCCGGTTTATATTAGGGGGAAGTCGGGCGAGATTGAGCGTTATTGCGGCGCGTTTCGAAACCCGGAGGAGCTGGCCTACGGTTTTGACGGGCTGCCGAAACGGCATCTCTACCGGGTCCGGTTCCGCCAGCATGACGTCTGGGACAATTATGACGGTCCCGAGGGCGATACGATTGATCTGGAAATTTACGAGCATTGGCTGTTGCCGGAAAAGGCGGGGTAGGCGGAGATGTCGAACGACCACACCCATGAACATGACCATGATCACGGCGACCAGCCGATCCTGAAATACGACGATGACAGCGCCCACGACTATGACGAAGCCAGCCGGTATACGCTGCTGGCGGAGGCTCTGCGGCAGCTGCTGGTCGAGAAAGAGGTCATCAAGGCGAACGAGGTCAGAGAGTATCTGCAGTTCATGGATTCCCGCGGCGAGGAAATCGGCGCCAAGATCATCGCCCGCGCCTGGGCCGAGCCCGAATTCAAAGATCGTCTATTGGCCAACGGCAACGAGGCCATCTCCGATTACGACATTCCGATGTTGGGTGCGAACCTGGTGGTCGTCGAGAACACCGACGACGTCCACAACGTGGTCGTCTGCACGCTGTGTTCTTGCTATCCGCGGACGATCCTGGGGCTGCCGCCGGACTGGTACAAAAGCAAAGTTTACCGGTCCCGCGCGGTGAATGAGCCGAGAGCCGTTCTGCGCGAGTTCGGCACTGAGCTTTCCGATAACGTCGCGCTCAGGGTTCATGACAGCAATGCGGACATGCGCTATCTGGTGATGCCGAAACGCCCCGATGGCACCGATGGCTGGAGCCAGGAACAACTGGAAGGCCTAGTAACACGGGATTCCATGATTGGGGTGACGACCGTTAAACCCGCAGCCTAAAGACCCAGAGGTCACTCCGTGCAAAAGCTCATTCTTAGCCTGTTTGGTATCTGGCCGGCGCTGATCTTCGGCGACACGCTGGTGCTGGACCGATGGCTTTGGCTGCGCCGCAGGCTGCCCAAGGTCTCCGGCGCCCGGCTGATTGATGTGGGCTGCGGATCGGGGACATTCAGTCTGGCAGCGTCGCGGCAGGGTTATCACGTGACAGGCGTGAGCATGGACGAGGGCCAAAACCAGAAAGCCAGTAACCGTGCGGGCTGGATCGGCAGTGATCACGCGGCGTTTTTCGATTTGGATATTCGCCGGCTCGACGAATGGGAGGAGCTTGCCGGACAGTTCGATGTGGCGATCTGTACGGAAACCATTGAGCATATCCTGGACGACGCTAAGGTGATGCGGGATATCTCCGGCTGTCTGAAGCCGGGCGGTAAACTTCTACTGACAGCGCCTTACTTTGGCTACAAGGCCATCACCCCCGACGACAATGGCCCCTTTTCGACCGTTGAGAACGGCGGCCATGTGCGCCGGGGCTATCTCGACGAGGACTACCGCCGGCTCTGCGAGCAGGTCGGGCTGGAGGCTAGAGAGATCGGCTATTGCAGCGGATTTCTAAGCCAATGGCTGACGAAAGTGTTGCGCCATGCCAGCAGCTTTCACTATCTGGTGGGGTGGATACTGGTCCTCCCGCTGCGTGTTCTCCCGCCGGTCATCGATCCGCTGATCAGGGGTCTTGGCTTGTGGCCGGATTACAGTATAACCCTTGTAGCGCGAAAGCCGGACGAACCGGTCCGGCGCGACGAAACAACCACGTAAGGACACAGGGAGGGTCCCCCCATGGCTGATCAAATTTATATCGATATCGAAGGCAACCAAGTCGAAATGCTCGTCTCCAAACCAGATGGCGATGGGCCGTATCCGGCGTTGGTGGTGGCGCAGCACCTGCCGGCGGACCAGGGCCTGCTGTCCGATCCGTTCTGTACCGATCTAATGGATCGCTATGCCCAGAACGGCTACGCCTGCGCGATGCCCTATCTGTTCCAGCGCCAGCCCCTGGAGCGGGAGCGCATGGAGAAGCGCAAATACATGCATGACGACGAAGTCATGGTCGATATTACCGCCGCCTACGACTGGCTGGCGTCTCAGGATTATGTGGATAGCAACCGGATCGGAATCATTGGTCACTGTTTTGGCGGCCGGATCACCGTCCTCGCCCTGACCCGCGACCCGAACTACAAAGTCGGCATCGATTTCTGGGGCGGCGGGGTTGAAGCCCCCTGGGGCGAGGGTATGCCGGCGCCGCTGGACGGCGTGACGAATATCAGCGCCCCGCTCGGCGGTTTCTTCGGTAACGAAGATCAAAACCCGTCTCCAGAGCATGTGGACGCGTTGGAAGAAGCCTTGAAGTCCAACGGCAAGGACTACGAATTTACTCGCTATGACGGCGCGGGCCACGCGTTCCAGGACTTCAATCGGGAAGAACGCTACCGCAAGGAACAGTCGGAAGATTGCTGGGAGAAAGCGGTGGATTTCCTGAACCGGAAGCTCTAATCGCCACACTGGCAGAAAACTGTGTAAGCGGGCCGGGGAGAGTATCCCTAGCCCGTTTCCACGTCCGCAAAGACTTGGTCCTTAAAAGAAATCCTTGAACGTCGCGCGGAGCGCCTCATCGACCTGTGGGAGATCGGCGTCCACGCCTAAGTTTTGCAACGACGTCACCCCGAATTCGGAAATGCCGCAGGGGACGATCCCGTCGAAGTGGCTGAGATCGGGCGCGACGTTGATGGAAATCCCGTGGAAGGTGACCCAGCGTCGTACCCGGACACCGATGGCGGCGATTTTCTTTTCGGAGCCATTTTCATCGACAATCCAGATGCCGACCCGGCCGTCCCGCCGTTCGCCGGTGACGCCGAAGCGCGCCAGGGTGGTGATTACCCAGCCTTCCAGATTGCGGACAAAGGCGCGGAGGTCGTTTCCGTGGCGCTTCAGGTCCAGCATCACATAGGTCACCCGCTGGCCGGGACCGTGGTAGGTGTACTGCCCGCCGCGCCCGGTCTTGAACACGGGGAAGCGGGTGGCGTCCAGGAGGTCCGCCTCGTCGGCGCTGGTGCCGGCGGTATAGAGCGGCGGATGCTGCAGGAACCACACCGTCTCCGGCGCGATCTGATGATCGATCTCGGCCACTCGGTGCTCCATGAAGGCCACTGCGTCGGGGTAGGGGACCAGGCCGGCGCTGGTGCGGAACTCCATCTCGCCGGCCAGTTCGATCCGGGTATGGGATGTCGCCTGTTGTTCGGTGGGCGTGGGATCGGATGTGTCGTCGGGAGTCATCGTAATTTGATCGCGCGGTTCAACTTGATTAGCCGATGGGGATTTGGTATCTCCCCGCAGTCTAACGGCAAGTCCTTGTCAAATCGACAAATGAGTGTGCGGTCGTGGCGGAACTGGTAGACGCGCAGCGTTGAGGTCGCTGTCCTAGCAATAGGGTGGAAGTTCGAGTCTTCTCGACCGCACCATTTTTCTTCTTCATAAAAAGTCGTCATCCCTGCCTTCGCCGAAGCTTCGCTTCGGCTTCGCGCAGGCAGGCACGGGCCCGAGGAACGGGGTGACTCGTGGACCCATGTTGATTGTCCCCCTCCCCCTGATCTCCTCCCACGAGGGGAGGGGGGATAAGAACTGATCACCCCTCCCTTAATGGGAGGGGTCGTGCGCATGCACGGGGGAGGGCGGCTAGAAGACTGCTCCCTCTGTGCTCTCTGTGTTCTCTGTGGTAAACGAGTGCCCATACTAGAGGAACTTATTGTGCCTAATCTCGACAAAGCGCTGAACATTGCCGATCTGAGGCTGCTGGCTAAAAAGCGGCTGACCAAGGTGCTGTTCGACTTCTGCGATAAGGCGTCTGAGGATCAGGTGTCGCTCCGCCACAATCGGGAGGCCTTGGACCGGATCAAGCTGATGCCCCGGATGCTGCGGGATGTCTCCAAACGCGATCCGGGCGTCACCCTGTTCGGCAAACGCCACGATCTGCCGTTGGTGATCGGGCCCACCGGGCCGGCGGGCTATGTCTGGTACCGGGGCGAAACCGCCATCGCCAAGGCCGCAGCTAAGGCCAACATTCCCTGCACCCTGGCCAGTACATCCAACACGGCCATGGAGAGGATTGTCGCCGACGGCGGCGGGACCCAGTGGTTCCAGCTTTATATCTGGCAGGATATTGAGGCCTCCATAGTGACCGTGCAGCGCGCCTTGGACGCTGGCTTCGAGGCTTTAGTGCTGACCGTGGACTCGCCGGTCTATAACAACCGGGAGGTGGATGTGCGCAACGGCTTTACCTTGCCGCCCAGGGTGAATGCGAAAACCGCGCTGGATGTGGCCCTGCATCCGCGCTGGTTCTTCGGCACGCTGTGTCCCTATCTGTGGACAGAAAAAGGCCTGCCGCCCTTCGCCAATATCCACTTTCCGGAGGAACACAAGGCTGCGGCCGATGATTATCAATCTAAATCCACCGGCGGATTCCTGAACCGGAATGAAACGCTCGATTGGGATTTCTTGAAACGCCTGCGCGACGCCTGGCCCAAAAAATTGTTGTTGAAGGGTATCCTGCACCCCCACGACGCAGTGATGGCGGCCGACGCCGGGGTGGACGGCATCTTTGTCTCTAATCACGCGGGTAATGTACTGGACGCTGCGATCACGGCCTGGGATGCGCTGCCGGCGATCAAGGAGGCCGCTGGCGACCGGTTGACACTGATCGCGGATACCGGCGTGCGCCGGGGCAGTGACGTGCTGAAGGGTTTAGCCCTGAGGGCGGATGCGATCGCCATCGGCCGGGCGACGCTATATGGCGTTGCGGCGGCGGGTGAGCCCGGCGCGGCCAAAGCCATCGACATTCTTGGATCGGAAATAATCCGGACCATGGCGGCCATGGGGCTGACTAGCATCAGCGAGATCAACCGGGATCACATCCGCTTGCCGTTGGACCTGCCGGTTTCAGACTGACGCTTTTCCCTTCTTTCAGAGCCGGAATCGATCCATACTCTTGAGGCGGGGGAATTGCGCCCGGATGAAATCGGACGGTTCGTTGAAACGGTCGTTAACGCTTATAGCCTTGATAGTCATTTCGGTCCTGGCGGCCGGGCCGGTGTATGCGGCCTCTGAATCCGAAGAAACTTTTGCTTTTCTCAGCCAGACCATCCGGGAACACAGTCATCTCACCCACACAAACCATGGCATTCCGATCGACATGATGCGCTCCATCGAACGGCGCAATAACGATGTCTGCCAGGCGCGGATCAACCGGGCGGTCAAGTGGGGCGGGAAGAACGGCCACATTTTCATCCGCGGCGAGACGGATTTTAGTTTCACCGATGTCGGGGAGGGGGATATCTCCGTGGAGCGCCGGACGCATAATCTAAAACCGTTTTACTATGTGATTATCCGCCAGGAGGTAGAGTTCGCCACCTATTCCGCCTTTAAGGACACGGGCGCCTACCACTTCACCGGGGGCTATCTGGATGACCAATTTGCCGTCAGCCGGGTCTATATCATCGTCAACGATGAACATGACGTGGCGGAGAAAATTGCGGCGGCCATGCGCCGCATGACGGAGCTTTGCCTTCCGATTTGACCTGCAAAAGGGCGTTTCGCTGGTGGAAGACGGGCCTGCGATAAGCAGAATCCCCTAAAGATACTAAGGTTTTAAGCCGATTTGGGGTAGTCAGAGTCGGGTTTTTCTTTAGAATATACGGTTAAGTGATTATTAGGGCTGGTCAGGTCTTGAGCACGGATGAAAATTCGGCAGATTAAAATAACCCCCGGTGTCGAATGGGTAGAGATCGAGGATTTGGGACTACGTATCCTCTGCGGCTGTCCAGCCGACATTGTGAAGCATTTGATGCGTCGTGGCTTGATCATAGACACGATAGTGGGTGACGTGCCTGCGGAAACAGGCCCGAACACGATCCTTATTTCTGATATGACCCTTCAGAGCGGTGAATTCTGTGACCTAGCGGAGTTTCCCGTCCTTCAGATGCTTTACAAGCAAGGCATGCTGCTGCCGGGCCATCCGAATAACACCGGCCGCAAACCGCTGCTGATGGGTTTGGAAAATCAGCTTCGGGCGCAGCTAAATTACATCCATCGGGGCAATTACGGGCTGATCTCCAAGGAAGAGTTGCTAGCCACCGGCATGGACGACGACCTCGCCGATAGGATGATGCGGATCAAAACGCATTTTGCGTTTGGGGAAATCCGCCGGCCCAGCGAATTGCTCGACTGTCTTCCGTTGGACCATCACGAGACGGAAATTGCCAAAGGTGTGACCATCAAGCGGATCACGCTTAATAAATACCGACTCGATTATGATGGAGAGCATGTGATCATCAACATGAACCTGCCCGAGGGAGAGAGTTACAAGTCTCCGTATCCGCTCGGCATGCACCATGTCAGCCGGGAGTATTTCTCTGTCATTCACTCCGGCGAGGGAGACGGCTGGGATATCGACCGCCCCTGCATGGGCAGCCTTTTGTCCTTCCAGGGCAAGCTCTACCTGATCGACGCCGGGCCCAACCTTGGCGCGATCCTGAATTCCTTGAGTCTGAGCGTGAACGAGCTCGACGGTATTTTCCACACCCACTGCCACGATGACCACTTCGCCGGGCTGACAGCGCTGCTGCAGTCGGATCACAAGCTGCGCTATTATGCGACGCCGTATGTGCGTTCCGCGGTGACCAAGAAACTGTCTGCGCTGCTCTCCATCGACGAGGAAGAATTCGGCAACTATTTCGATATTTCCGATTTGGTGACCAATGTCTGGCAGGATATTGGCGGTCTTGGTGTGATGCCGGTGGTCTCGCCGCACCCGGTGGAAAACACTATTTTCAAATTCAGCGTGCTCGGCCCCAAAGGCCACTATACCTACAACCATCTCGCGGATATCGCCGCCGACCGCATCCTGGACGACATGGTCGATAATGCGACCGAGACGTCGGGCATGACGCCGGAATATTGCGAGGAGGTGAAACAGGAATATCGCAGCTACGCCAGTCTTAAGAAGATCGATATCGGCGGCGGCATGATCCACGGCGATGCGGTCGATTTTGCCGATGATCCGTCGAACAAACTGGTGTTGGCGCACTTAAACCGGGACCTGACCACCGAGGAACGCAAGATCGGCTCTGGCGCGGAATTCGGCACAGCCGATGTGCTAATTCCGGCCTCTCAGGACTACCTGCGCCGGCAAGCCTACCGCTATTTGCAGAGCTATTTCCCGACGCTGTCCAACAGCAAGCTGCAGATTTTGTTGAACAACCGCTTGCGAAAATTGAACCCTCACGAAATCCTGATGCAGCAGGGTGAGCCTGTGGGCGAGTTGCTGCTGGTTCTCTCCGGCAATGCAGAGGAAATTCGGGGAGATTCTCACGAGGTCGTGCGACTGGCGGCCGGTGATTTCCTGGGCGAGTTGCCGGCCTTGCAGGGAACGGAAGCGAACGCGACTTTGCGCGCGACCAGTTTCCTGAGCGTGCTAGTCATCCCCTCGGAACAGTATCTGGCCTTCATTGATCAGTACGCGGATCGCCGCCTAATTGAGGATCTGGCCCGTAAGCGGTTGTGGCTGCGCAACACCTGGCTGTTCAACGAAGGTCTGAGCTATCCGGTGCACAACCGGGTAGCCAACTCGATGGTCATGTCGGAGCTTGATGACGGACTGGTGCCGGAAAATGCCGACAACGAAAACGTTCTCAGAATTCTCGACAGCGGCGTGGTTAAACGATTCTTGGACGACAATGTGCTGGAAACCATCCGGGCCGGCGATTTCTTTAATGAAGGCCGGGCGATTTTCAATGTGACGCCCAAATCCCATTGGATGACCATCGGCAACGCCCAGGTTTGGGATATTTCCGCGGACATAATCGCCGATATCCCGATTGTCCGCTGGAAGATGCTGGAAACCTTCCGGCGGCGCATCCAGACGGTTCGGGATGCAAATTTTGTCGCGCCCGTACTCGAAGCCGCGGAGGCCTGATTTGGGCGCCTGGCCTCAACGCCTGATTGGGGCTCTTTCGCTACTATCGATATTTACCGGTGGGCCGGTTCTTGCCCAGACGATGAGCCCGTCGATATGGAGCTGATCCTCATGGCGGATGTTTCCGGCAGCGTCGATGAGGAGGAGTTTACCCTGCAGCGGATCGGGTATGCCCGGGCGCTGCGCGATCCCCGCGTGCTTGGCGTCATCCAGAGCGGGCCGCTGGGGAAGATCGCTATTTCCTGTGTGGAGTGGTCCGGTCCCGGCCTTCACATTCCCATTGCTCAATGGACGGTCATTAAGTCCAAAGAGGATATTCAACGTGTGGCCAAGATACTGGAGACCCATCCACGGGAACTGTATGGCGGCGGCACGGCCATTGGCAATGCGATCCAGCATGGCATGATGTCGATCCAGGACAACGACTTCGAGGGACGGCGAGCGGTAATCGATATTTCCGGGGACGGGCCTGATCGCAACGGCATGCCTGCCCATATGGGACGGGATATGGCGGTCAAGGCGGGGATGATCGTGAACGGGGTGCCTATCTGCAGGGGTATTTAAATCTCATGGAGTTCTCTCGGGAAAATGTTATCGGCGGGCCTGGCGCCTTTGCCATTCCGGCGCGCAACTTCCAGGACATCGAAACGGCAAGCCGGATCAAACTGATCCGGGAAATCGCGGGGACCGTTGGCCGCAGCCATGCTTCACGATAACATACGTTCGATCAGCGCTTAAACATGCGGGCTATTTTTACAATCCGAGGCTAATAAAGCTTGCCGAAATACCGGCAATAAATCTCTTGGAACCTACCGATCATGGCGGACAAACTAACTGAAGAAGCACTGGAGTATCACCGGCACCCGACACCGGGAAAAGTGGCGACTGTGGCGACCAAGCCGCTGGCGAACCAGCACGATCTGTCGCTGGCTTACTCGCCGGGCGTCGCGGCCGCCAGCAACTTGATTGTCTCCGATCCGGCGGAAGCCGCGAACATGACATCGCGGGGCAATCTTGTCGCGGTGATCTCCAACGGTACAGCGGTTCTGGGCCTCGGCAATATCGGCGCGCTGGCGTCCAAGCCCGTGATGGAAGGGAAGGGCGGGCTGTTTAAAAAGTTCGCCGGGATCAATGTCTTTGATATCGAGATCGACGAAACCGATCCGGAAGAGTTCGTCAAAATCGTAAAATCCTTGGAGCCGACCTTTGGCGGGGTTAACCTGGAAGACATCAAAGCGCCGGAATGCTTTATCATCGAATCCAAGCTGAAGGAGCAGATGAATATTCCGGTCATGCATGATGACCAGCATGGTACGGCTATCATCGTCGGGGCCGCAGTCATTAACGGCCTGAAATTGGTCGAGAAGGATATCAGCGAAATCAAATTGGCCGTGTCGGGTGCGGGCGCAGCGGCTCTAGCCTGTTTGGACATGCTGGTTAAGCTTGGCGTCAAAAAGAAGAACATTTTTGTGACCGATATCGCCGGCGTGATTTACGAGGGTCGCGCCGAAGAGATCAACGAATACAACGTTCGCTATGCCCAAAAGACGGACGCCCGCACCTTGGATGACGTCATCGAGGACGCGGATGTGTTCTTGGGCGTTTCGGCGCCGGGTGTCATGAAACCCGAGATGGTCGCCAAGATGGCTGACAAGCCGCTGATTCTGGCGCTGGCGAACCCCACGCCGGAGATCATGCCGGAAGACGCGTTGGCGGTGCGTTCGGATGCCATCCTTGCCACAGGCCGGACGGATTATCCGAACCAGGTCAACAACGTGTTGTGTTTTCCCTATCTGTTCCGGGGGGCGCTGGATGTCGGGGCGACGGCGATTAATGACGAAATGAAGATGGCTTGCGTCTACGCCTTGGCCGAATTGACTCAGGCTGAATCCGATGAGACCGTGGTGCAGGCCTATGGCGGTCAGGAACTGAATTTCGGGCCGGAATATTTGATCCCCAAACCGTTTGATCCGCGTCTCTTGGTGGAGTTGGCCAGCGCGGCTGCGAAGGCCGCGATGGACTCTGGTGTCGCCACCCGGCCGATTGCCGACTTTGAGGCCTATCGGCAAAAACTGATCGAATTCGTGTTCCGGTCCGGCACCGTGATGAAACCCGTCTTTGACCAGGCGAAGAAAAACCCCAAGCGGGTGGTTTATGCGGAAGGGGAATCTCGCCGAGTCCTGCGCGCGGTTCAAAGCGCATTGGACGACGGCATTGTTGATCCGATCTTGATCGGCCGGCGCGCCGTCGTGCAGCGCCGGATCGAACAATTAGGCCTCAGGCTGGAATTAGGCAAAGACTTCGAGCTCGTCGATCCGGACGGTGACGATCGATATCGGGAATACTGGGAGCTCTACCATTCTCTCACCAGCCGGGATGGCGTTTCGCGGAATGAAGCCCGCCATATCGTGCGGACCAATTCGACCGTGATTGCCGCGCTGATGGTGAAGCGCCACGAGGCGGATGCGATGATCTGCGGCGCCACCGGCCGCTATCGGGAACACCTACCACATGTTTTTAAGATCATCGGATTGCGTGACGGCGTCGCTCGTGCGGCGGGGATGAGCATCCTGATCATGCCCAAGGGTACCTATTTCATCTGCGATACTCATGTAAATCCGGGTTCCAGTTCTGAGCAGATCGCGGATTTTACGATCCTGGCCACCGAGACCCTCCGGCGTTTCGGCATCACCCCGAAGGTAGCCGTTTTGTCCCACTCGAACTTCGGCAGCTCTCGCCATCCTAACGCCAAGAAAATGCGGGATGCGGTGGAGCTGATCCGGGAGCGTGCGCCCGATCTGGAGATTGATGGTGAAATGCACACGGATGCGGCTCTGTCACAAACTTTGCGGGATGCGCTGGTGCCGGACTCAAAGCTCAATGGCACGCCCAACCTTCTGATCATGCCTAGTCTGGATGCTGCAAATATCACCTTCAACGCGCTCAAGATGCTGGCGGATGGCGTGGCCGTCGGTCCGATGCTGCTGGGCGTGAAACAACCGGCGCATATCCTGCAGGAAACGGTCACGGCCAGAGGAATTATCAACATGACGGCTGTTGCGGTGGTTGAGGCGCAAGCTCAGATCGTTGAACAGAATCTGCCGCTCTTATGATCGTCTCGATTTATGTGTTTCCCGGATTGGCCCTCTTCCTGTTCTTGTGGCGCGCCGGACAAACCTGACGTGCAGTTATCGCAAGGATTTATTATAGTCATCCATAATGCATAGATCGTTTCCAAATACCGAATTTAGCAGAAAGTAAGCATGGCCGATCAAGCGGATCGTAAGGCGGAAGAATTTTTGGAAATCCTTAGCGAACGGGTTGAGGAACTGCTGGAGGTTTCACGCCTGCCCCAAGAAAATCCCCAAGAGATTAACTTCGACGACTATCAGAAATTCAGAGACATGATGGGTGAATGCCTGTCGTTCCTGATCATCATCGAACGGCGGATCAATCTGACGGGTGAGGGCCGGCGGGAAGGGCTGTTGGAAAAATTTGACACACTGACCGTTGCCGTGTGGTCGATACTCCTGGATGGCTCGTTGAGTTTTCTCACGGTCATCTGTGAAAAAGAGTTCCTGCCGCTGGGCACTCGCCATGTGTTCGTGCAGGAGCTCAGAACCCTCTACGACGCCGAACAGGTTCTTAAAGAGGCCAAGTACGAGAACCATCTTAAAGCGAATGTCGTGGAACAGCGCGACAAGGCGGAGCGCATACTCAACGCAATCATTGACCGGGCGCCTCAACTGTTGAGCCTGGGCTAGGCGAGGCCGGGCCGATACGTGGCGACCGTTAAAAGTGACCGTCTGATATTTCGGCTTTGGCGTGGTGACGATCGGCTTTGGCGCGCTTTCTGGCTGATCTGGATTCTGGGCGGCTTTTTGGTGGGCCTGGCGACGATGGTGCTGATCGAGGCCGGGCTTTTCTCTCTCTTTGCGGCGTTTTTGACCCGTGCAGCGTTTCTTTTATACGCCGGGGTGACCGTTTGGCGGAACGCCTTTAATTGCGGCGCGCCCATATGGGGATGGATCGCCCGGATATTGGTCGGGGTCGCCGCCGTTCATCTGGTTTTATCGGCGGCCGATGTCTTGAGTTTGCCCTGAAAGGCGACACAATAGCCCCTGCGCGATCACTCATCATCTGATGCCAAGGAGGCCAATCATGGATCAGGATCCAGTCGTTGTGGTAGGCGCCGCCCGGACGCCCATGGGCGGATTGAGCGGAGATTTCGCTGACGTTGCGGCGCCCGTACTAGGGTCCGTCGCCATCGAGGCAGCCATTTCCCGCGCCGGTCTGAAGCCGGAAGACATAGACGAGGTGATTATGGGGGTGGTTCTGCCGGCCGGTCAGGGGCAGGCGCCGGCTCGTCAGGCGTCCCGCGGCGCCGGTATTTCCGATTCCACGGGGGCTACGACCATTAACAAAATGTGTGGTTCGGGAATGAAGGCGGCCATGTTCGCACATGATAGTCTGTTGGCTGGCAGCAACCGGATTGTCGTCGCCGGCGGCATGGAAAGCATGACCAACGCACCGCATATCCTGCCCAAACTTCGGCCGGGCATCCGCATGGGGAATGCGAAGCTGCAGGATCATATGTTCTTGGACGGTTTGGAAGACGTGTATGAGCCGGGCACCCTGATGGGGGTGTTTGCGGAAAACACGGCGCAGGCCTATCAGTTCACCCGCGAGGCCCAGGACGAGTTCGCCATCACCTCGCTGGAACGCGCCTTAAAGGCCTCCGACGACGGTACGTTTGAGAAGGAAATCGTGCCGGTGACCGTCAAGAACCGCAAAGGCGACATCGTGGTGGATACGGATGAGCAGCCGAAAAATGCCCGTCCGGAGAAAATTCCGCAGCTTAATCCGGCCTTCCGTAAGGACGGGACGGTGACAGCCGCCAATTCCAGTTCTATTTCCGATGGAGCGGCGACGCTGATCCTGATGCGGCGGTCCGAGGCGGAACGGCGCGGCGTCACGCCCCTGGCAATCATTCATGCCCATGCCACCCATGCCCAGGAACCGGCTTGGTTTACCACCGCACCCATCGGGGCCATCAAAAAGGTGCTGGAAAAAGCGGATTGGAAGAAAGAAGAGGTCGATCTGTACGAGGTGAACGAGGCCTTTGCCGTGGTCACCATGGCGGCGATGAGGGATTTGGGGCTGGCCCACGACAAGGTCAATGTGCACGGCGGCGCCTGTGCGCTGGGACACCCGGTCGGGGCGTCCGGTGCACGGATCATCGTGACGCTGATGAATGCGCTGGACAAATACGACCTTAAGAAAGGGGTCGCCTCGCTCTGTATCGGTGGCGGCGAGGGGACGGCGGTCGCAATTGAACGGGTTTCCTGATGGCGTCGGCGATAGAATATTTTTTCGATTTCTCGTCGCCGTATGGCTATCTCGCCTCCCACCGCATTGACGACATTGCGGCCAAGCATGGGCGAGAGGTGGTTTGGCGGCCATTTCTGTTGGGCAAAGTGTTCGAGTTTAATGGGCAACGGCCACTGACGGCTCAACCCCTCAATGGAGAGTACTCGATCCACGATTTTGCCCGGATAGCCCGGCTCCATAACATTCCCTGGACACTACTGGAGAAGTTTCCCATAGCGGCGCAGGCGGCGGGCCGGGTGTTTTACTGGTTGAACGAGAGCGATCCAGTGTTGGCCAAGACCTTTGCGAAATTGGCCTACAACACCTACTTTGCTGATGGCGTCACCATCCAGGCCAAGGATTTGGTTGCCGGGATCGCCGGTAAGGCCGGGGTTGATGAGTCGGCGGCCCTCGCCGCGATCGACGAATACCGAGTGAAGTAAATGCTCATCGACGCGAGCGAAGAAGCCATTGAACGCAGTGTCTGCGGCTCTCCGTTCTCTTTCGTGGACGGTGAGCCTTTCTGGGGGACGGATCGTCTCGAGATGATCGATCAGTGGCTCAGCACCGGCGGCTGATAGCATAAGTATTGGATTAGAAAAATGTCAAAAGATGTTGTTTTAAAAGAAAATAATGGAAATGGCGTGGTCGCCATCACGCTCAACCGGCCGGAAATATTCAACGGGTATAATGAGGCCCTGTTGACCCGCGTGGCGGAGGTCGTTGCCGAGATTGACGCCGATGATTCCGTGCGCGCGGTGTTGTTGCGCGGCGCGGGTAAGCACTTTTCCGCCGGCGCCGACGTGAACTGGTTCAAGGAGCTGGCGGCAGCGCCAAGAGAGGAGCAGGTGCGCGCCGCCGGTCTAAGCACCGCGGCTATGCGGGCGCTAGATGCCTGCGCCAAGCCGACCATTGCTCTGGTGCAAAACGTTTGTTTCGGGGGCGGTGTGGGCTACGCCGCGGCCTGCGATATTGTCATCGCCTCCGAAGATGCAAAATTCGCCATCACGGAAGTGCGGGTCGGCATTACGCCTGCGCCGATACTCGCGCAGTGTATCAAGGCGCTCGGGGTGCGCCAGATACGGCGCTACGCCTTGACAGCGGAGACCTTTGACGCCCATCAGGCCAAGGAACTGGGCCTCGTCCACGAAATATGCCCAGTCGGAGGCCTGGATGACGCGGTAGCCCCCATTCTGGACGCGATTATGCACGGTGGACCCAACGCTATCCGGGATACCAAGGCGCTAATCACTGAAATCAGCCGGACCGGCATGGATGATTCGACAGCTGCCCGGCTTTCGGAAGCCAGTGCCACTGGCCGGGCGTCCGAGGAGGGCAAGGAAGGCTTCGGCGCCTTTCTGGAAAAGAGAAAGCCAAGTTGGTACAACCCCCAGTAATATCTAGGAGAATATCTATCTGATATCACCATTCCTCAGGTGATTGCCTGATTCAGTTGCCGCTGAAGTCACCTTATTAAATGCGAGATTTAAAAAATAAGGTGATCAAATGTCTGGGTATAATTTCAGCCGGCTGACGGCCATGATTGTGGGTGATTGTCCGCCCATTCGTATCTTGATTCGAGGTATTCTCAGAGAACTTGGCGTCAACCGTGTGGTTGAATGCTCCGATGGCCATGAGGCCTTGCAGGAATTTCCGGTCATCGATCCGGATGTTGTGTTTACCGACTACATGATGGAGCCCATGGAAGGGCTTGAGCTTATCCGGGCGATCCGCAACGGCCAGACCAGTGGCAACCGGTTTGTGCCGATTGTCGTGGTGTCGGCCTATACCGAGATTCGGGATATCCTCGCCGCCCGTGATCACGGCGCGACAGAATTCCTGGCAAAACCAGTGAGTGGTATAGTGGTGTACAAACGCCTGAAATCCATCATTGAGCATCCCCGCGAATTTGTGGATACCGGTTCATTCTTCGGCCCGGACCGCCGCCGACGGCCTCAGGCAATAGAAGAGAGCTAGCGGCGGGAAGTCCCCTACGAATATCAACGTTAGTCGCGGGTCGACTCTCCAGATCGCGAATGTTACCTGTAGAAGATCAATATTCTTTCTGAGTAATCCCGAATGGCCGTCCATCTGTTGCGCATGGCTGTGCGCATTGAGAGCTTGGCACATCTGAAGAGCGTCCAAGAGGAGCGCATGAAGACCATTGCCGGGCAAGGTGGCGACGGCCTGTACACCTACACCCGAAATGTACCCAAAAGAGTGGATGAATTGACTGACGGCGGGTCCATCTATTGGGTCGTGAAGCGCTTTGTGCGGGTTCGTCAGCGGATCATCGGGATCGAACGGCATGCAAATGACGAAGGCCGGCCATATTGCGCGTTGAAACTTGACCCGGCGCATGTCCAGGTCGTCCCCCGGCCGCAAAAGGCTTTCCAGGGATGGCGCTACCTCAGGATAGAAGATGCGCCGGACGATCTAGAATCAACCGACGTGCAACACGACGAGATGCCGCCGGAAATGATGGAAGAGTTGAGAAATCTCGGTCTTTTATAGCGGATAAATATCTCCGGAAGTTGCCGTTTTAACCCTTTAATTCCGCCGGATCCTCCCCATGTTAGAAAAACCAAGCAACCCGTTCGCGCGCGGGCGGGGCTGAAGTCGCATCTAGGTAGGGTCTCGCGTGGCTGAAAAAGACTATAATTTAGTATGACTTAACTTTTTAATTGTCGATGACAATAAGTAGATGCGTGCCTTGGTGAAGACTATCCTGCATGCCTTGGGCGCGAAAAATTGCCGGGAAGCCCTGGACGGCGCAGATGCCTTCAAGGAATTGAAGCATTTCTCCGCTGACATGATTATTTGCGACCTCAATATGTCGCCGCTGGATGGTTTGGATTTTGTTCGTCTCGTGCGAACCGGCGGCGATAGTCCGAACCCGTTCGTGCCGATCATTATGCTGACCGGTCACACGGAAATCTACAAGGTTGTCGAGGCGCGGGTTTCCGGCGTAAACGAATTTCTGGCGAGGCCGATTTCGGCGCACTCCCTCTATGCCCGGATTAAAAAGATCATCGATAAACCTAGGGAATTTGTGAAAACCAAATCCTATTTTGGACCGGATCGCCGACGCCAACAGGTGGAATTTAATGGAAAAGAACGCCGCAAGCCGGTCGAAGGTGCGTCCTCGTCCGACGAGCCACGGGAAGTTTCCGCCGAAGAGGCCGTGTTGTCACAAGACTAAATCGCCGCTTTGTTCAATTAATCTAGAGTGTGAGGTCCTAAAAACGGGTTCACCACAATTGATTTTGTATTTGAGGTTAGGCAGTTTCTTGAGACACGTTTACGCACCCCAAACTGACATAGCCGGATATTACGTGATGGCTGATGACGGACCAAAATTAATCAGGCCGCCGCAAACCTTGAACCTAAAGGTGACTGTCGGCGGCGAGGGCGCTGTGGACGCCGCGGTGCTGGAACGCGCGGAACAGGTTATCGCTGATCTGGCGGACAGCTATGTCGATTGGGCGGCGGAAGATATCGGAAATTAATGGTGGCCTGCACCACGTTAAAGGAGGACGGCGGCGCGACCCCGGAAAACCTGGATGCCGTATTCCAGTTGGCTCATGACATCAAAGGCCAGGGCGGCAGTTTCGGATATGACCTGATGACCATCGTCGGCAACCAGCTTTTCCGGTATATCGAAGCGCCGGAAGGTAAGGCGGGAAAAACCGATGTTGAGGTTATTTTCCTCCATGCCCACACGATGCAGGTCATCATGTCTCAAGACCTCAAAGGCGACGGCGGCCAGGCGGTTGAACAATTGATGGCGGGACTTGACGCCGTGTTCGACAAAAGGGCGAATGCCTGATTGCCTTAAAAATGAAATATTAAACTTTCCTCATATAAGCTTGAAGCTTCCAATAGCTAGCAGATGACCTTGCTGGTTCGGGTGACCACCGTCTTTTGAAAAGGGGTGCATCATGCTTCAGCCCATCATCACCGAAGGTTTGAAAGCCTACGAAGTCAGCCTGTATAACCGCGATGTGCGCGCGCTGTTTAAAGTTAATGAGAGCCACGCATTTTTTGGCGATCATTGGGCGGATACCCAATTGCAGGATGTCGTCGCCAAAACCGAGAAAGAAGCCTGCAAATTGATTTCGGACCGTTATCCACCGGAACATGGGTTCGTGGTTAAAGGAATGAGCATCATCAATAAATAGGAACCGACGGTTCCCCGTTATTCCGTGGACTCGTGGACCTGATAGCCCTCCACGCCGTCCAGCACGATTCCGTCAAAACCGAGCTGGGCAATCCCATACACATATGAATCCGGCGTGTCAGTGATGAGGTCTTGCCAGGCGCGATACCAATATCTCACATGATATTTGTCTGGGGCATCCTGGATCGGGGACGCAATAAACCCCGGATTGCCCGGTTGCCAATTGGATTGCCAATAGTGCCGATGTGATTCCGCCTGGGCAAGGTTCATATGCGCCAGCACCAGCCGGCGGGAACCTATCTTCTTAAATTTTAATCCCTGGACATCCGCCTTGGTGAGGGGGTGGCGGCCGCGGTGGTAGACGTCCACGATCACCGCGTCGTAGTTGGTATTGGCCAGAGCGTGCACGAAGTGCTGAGACGTATCGTAGCGGCCGGAGTCGGTCATCATCAGAAAATTCTCTACGTTTCTTATTCCGACGATGTTGTGATGGTTCTCTTTAAACGGGCGGGCCGGATGATCGGGGATAACGTCGAAGAGCCCGATTGGGTCCTGGACTGGAAACGGTACAAACCTTTTTGAGCTATTGAGGGTAAACACCTGATCGGCCATAACATTGTTTTCGGCAAAGTCGGTGACCCAGATTTTGACCCGATATCGCTGGGCTAACGTCGCCAGTCGAAGCATCTCCTGATGAGTTTGATCGTCAACCCGCGTATCGGTGTTGTCTCCCCGCGGTGGACGGAAATGCAGGTTGCGGACCACAATCCCGTCAATGGATCGCATATAAGAGGTGAGCGGAGAGCGGCGGGTCGCGTCTTCCGTGTCAACCTGCTCGACCAGATTGAGCCCGCCCAAAGTCATGATGATCCCCTGGGGGTTCACTTCACGGAAGAACTTACCGATCTTGATGATGAATTCCCGCATCGCCTTACGCGGATTGTGCTCCGCGAAGGAGGGCGGCGGTTGATTTTGAGTCTGAACCGGTGCAGGGGCCGGTGCCTGAGCGGTTGTTTCAGCCGGCCACGCGAGCGCCGTGATCACGGCAATGGCCGCGAGTTGGGGGCGAAAAATAGACTGAATTTTCATTTCCAACATAACCAACGTATCGGTCCTATTGTCTCGGCGTTCTTGGCCACTTTATGGCAATCTGGAAACGACCTCTTCGCCGATTGCCATGGAGGCCGTCAGTCCGGGGGACTCTATGCCGAAAAGATTAACCAAGCCTTGCACGCCATGGGTCTCAGGTCCTTGTACCACAAAGTCAGACGCCGGGTTACCTTTGCCGAGCAATTTGGGGCGAATTCCCGAATAACCGGGGGTCAGAGAATTATCGGGGAGGGCGGGCCAATAGCTGCGGATTGCATCGTAAAAGATGTCGCCCCGCGTCGGATCAACCTCATAGGCGATTTCGTCGACCCATTCCACATCCGGGCCGAATCGCGCCTGCCCGCCAAGGTCCAGGGTCAAATGGACGCCCAATCCGGCTTCTTCCGGCACGGGATAGATCAGGTGCGTGAATGGCGTTTTGCCGGAGAGGGAGAAATAGCTCCCTTTGGCGTAATGTGACTCGGGCACATGGTCCGATGGAAAGCCCTCGATGGCGCCGGCGAGTATCTGTGCGTGCAGTCCGGCGCTATTGACGGCCATTTCACACGCCAGTGTCATCGGTGAGGCGCCGCCGACCTCCAACTCAATACCGTCAGGACCGACACGCCCGCCGGTCACCGGAGAGTTGAAGGCGATCATCGCGCCCCGGTCTTCGGCGTCGCCCTGATAGGCCAGCATCAGGCTATGGCTGTCGATGATGCCAGTGGACGGAGAGAGTAGGGCGGAGACGGCGTTGACGTCCGGTTCCAGATCGAGGACTTGGTTTTTGTCCAGGCGGGTCAGGTCCTCCACGCCGTTGTTCCAGGCCTTCTGTTTAATTTCTTCCAGTGTCTGATCCTGTACCTCATTGGTGGCGACGATCAATTTGCCGCATCGTTTATGAGGCACACCATGTTCGGCGCAGTACTCATAGAGCATGTGCTTGCCCAGGACGCAGAGCTTCGCCTTCAGACTATCCTTCGGATAGTAGATTCCGGCGTGGATGACTTCGCTGTTGCGGGAGCTGGTGCCGGTGCCGATCGCGTTCTCGGACTCCAGAATGATAACGTCGCGTCCCTGCAAGGCGAGCGCCCGGGCCACGGCCAGACCGACAACGCCGGCCCCGATAACCACACACTCAATTTTCTCAGTTACGGACATGTTCGCTTTATCGCAATTTCGGCAGCGCCTGTGGAGAGAAATGTCGAGCGCGAGTTCATTTTCTTTCACCAATTCGTTAACGGGTTTGAGTTGCGCCGATTCTCACCCGGTGCAAATTTAAGCATCATAAAGAACAGTTTATTTTCCAAATTTGCCGGCAGGATGCTCGTCGCGGGCTTTCTGGCCGCTATCGCCGCTGCTACCTCATCGGACCGGATTTACCCCAATCCGGCCCAATGGAACTGGGAATGGCCCAAGACCGA
>JAYPHU010000007.1:57986-121034 GCA_038127535.1 Rhodospirillaceae bacterium
CAAGACCGACCGCGGGCTGACGGACGAGGTCCACGATGTGACTTTCGCGTTTGTTTTCCAAGCTTTCCGGCCCAAGGGGACACTACACCACACCAAGTAGGCGGCGCTGTTACAGTTGTGTTGCTACCGGGGCGGCGATAGACTCCTTGCCCTGGTTCGCCTTTGGATTAGATAAAGGGCATCGGAGACAACAACCAGAAGCCGGCGGGTACGAAACACCCAGCGTAGGAGACGGCCGAAATGAGTGGCGGGAAACTTCCCACCAAGTCGACCAATGAGGATGTGCAGGCCTTTTTGAACAAGGTCGCAGCGACGCCCGTGCGCCATACTGGCACTCGCCGAGGGCGGCTGATCTTTGCCCTGGACGCCACCGCCAGCCGGGAGCCCACATGGGATACCGCCTGTCAGCTACAGGGCGAAATGTTTCAGGAGACGGCGAACCTTGGCGGGCTGGATGTTCAACTCGCGTATTACCGTGGCTTTGGAGAGTTCAAGGCCTCGCCATGGGCGTCCGAGCCGGAAGGTCTGCTGCGGCAAATGACCGGCGTATATTGCCTCGCCGGTGAGACCCAAATTCGGAAGGTGCTGCAGCACGCCGTAAAGGAGACCAAACGGGAATCGGTGGATGCGCTGGTCTTTGTCGGCGATTGCGTCGAAGAGGATGTCGACCGGCTTGGCGCCATCGCCGGTGAATTGGGCTTGCTGGGCGTGCCGGTTTTCCTATTTCAGGACGGCAATGACCAAATCGCCGAGTTCGCCTTTAAGCAGATTGCAAAACTGACCAACGGCGCGCATTGCCGGCTGGACGCCTTCAGCGCCCGGACGCTTCGGGAATTACTGCGAGCTGTGGCGGTCTATGCCGCCGGCGGCCGCCGCGCCCTGGAAAACCTGGCCGAAAAGGAGGGCGGCGCCATATTGCAAATCGCCCACCAGGTAAAAGGGGCGTAGCGTTCATGGCCTATCTCGTTCTCGGTGTCGCGCTCCTCGCCGCGTTTTTGCTAGCAGCCAAATGGTATGTGACCGCGCCGCCGTCCACCCTAGTAAAAGCCTTCAAATGGGCGGCCTTCATTCTCGTGGTGCTGTTCGTCATCCTGGTCATTCTGACCAAGAACGTGCTTTGGCTCTTGTTCGCGCTCCCGGCAATTCTGCCCTGGTATCTGCGCGCTCGTCAGGCGGCGCGGATGGCGAAGAACTGGTCGCGCATGTCCAGCGCCTTCGGTGGTGGCAGCGGCAGTGCGCCGGGGCAGACATCCGAGATCGAAACCAAATACCTGCAGATGTACCTTGATCATGAATCCGGGGAGATGAACGGTGATGTCGTCCTCGGAAAATTCGAAGGGCAGACCCTGCGCAGCCTGGGCCTCGACCAACTGTTGGAGTTGCTGCTGGCCTGCGCCGATGACGAGGAATCCGTGCAGGTTTTGACGGCCTATCTCGACCGGTATCATGGCGACGAGTGGCACGACCGGGCGGGAGCCGCAGGCGCGAACACCGGTGGCGGTGGCGCATCATCCTCCGCCGGCATGACCAGAGACGAGGCCTTCGAGATTCTGGGTCTCGAGGAAGGCGCGTCCGAAGATGATATCAAAGAGGCTCATCACCGGTTGATGAGCAAAATTCATCCGGATCATGGCGGATCGACATACCTCGCAACCAAGATCAATCAGGCCAAGGACCTGTTATTGGGATCATGAGAGCGAATGCAAATTTTATCGCCGTACTCGGATTTGGTCTGGCAGCCGTGTTGCTGCCGGTCCGGGACGCCGCCGCCAACTGCAAGCTGGACGCGATTGTCACGAGCTACAAGGTCGCGCTCGCGGATATCAAAAGCGGCAAAGCCGACGGCGCTATGCGCTTCCTGGCCCCGATGGCGGAGGCCGGATTGGGCCCGGCGCAACGGGAGCTGGCCAAAGCCTATGCCGCGGGGATGGTGAAAGATGACACCGGTCTCGGCGCGGCGTTTTGGGCGGAGCTGGCATTTCGCGCCGGCGACAAGGAGGGCCGGCGCCTCTCCCGGAAATACCGCGCTGCATTGTCCGATGATGCTAGGGCGAAACTAACGGACGCCTTACCGCAGTGGTTGCCAAAGCGGCTCACCTGCAAAGCCGGCAGGGTTGCCCGCGCTGAAGGGCAGAAGGGCCCGCATCCCATTCCCGACATTCGGATCACGTTCGACAAGCGGATCAACGATCAGGACAAAGACGATCTGCAACAAAAAGCTGATCGGCTTCTGGAGCAATTGGTCGCGGCTGATCCTGCCGACATTGTTTATCTTTCTGCTATCGATGTGCTGGAGATCTATAAAGGCAGCCGATATCACCGCTACGCCGGATGGCGGGCCCAGAACGATATAAACGTCCTGCGGATGGCCGGCAGCAATTTCGAGGACAAGTCGCCGAAGTTCGTCGTGCAGATGGTTATCTTGGAGGCCAAACGCCGCCTGTACGCCAAGCTGCCGTCCTCTTCATTCGCTGATCCGTATGTCCGGAAATATGCCGGTCAGCTGATTTACGGGTCAGTCTATCCCGATGTGCGCAACGGCAAGTTCTTCTCGGTCATCCGCCACGCCTTCGACATGGCCAAGCGGTTGCCCAAGGAGCTGCAGCAATACATCGATGTGATTGACGAGGTTCATTACAACACGTCGTCCAAGCACTTCATTCGGGCCGGGATAATCGATTCGTCCGGCGCTTACTACAACAAGCTTTTGAGCGATGACGGCAAGCGCATGATGTTCGTCCGGCGGGATGTGCGGTATTCCTCGGCGCTGTTCTTCTTGCGGACTTTTGTACATGAAGGAACCCATGCGGTTCAGGACAAGCGCGCGCGGGAATATGTGAAGGACGTGAACCGGATCAAGCGCGCCCAAGTCAAGCTGGAGAGGTCTGGGCAGGCGGAATCGGCGAAAGCGAAAGCCCTGGAGAAAGAGATCAATGAAAAGTTGGACTACGCAAAGCGTTGGTTTCAGGGGATAAAAACGGCGACGGGCCGGGTTCAGGACATCGCGTTCGAATGCGAGGCGACGCGAAATGAAATTCTGGCGGTGAAGGCGCTGGATGGTCCGCCCGATGTGATGCAATCTTCGGGCTATCTCAAACTGTGTCCGAAGGCGCAGCAAATCATCCTGGATTGGGAGCGGGAACGTCGGCGGGCCAACCGCCGCTAAGCACTTATATTATCTATATTAATTTCAACTACCTGACAAATTGACCGAGCCGCTTGCCGCGTCTATCCGGCTGTGGCAGAAAACAGCGCGTCGAACGTTCAAATAGATTATTTTGGTTTAATGGTTAAGCCCGTGAAAAAAGCCGTCTTCCCCGTGGCAGGGCTAGGCACCCGTTTTCTGCCGGCCACCAAGGCGATGCCGAAGGAAATGCTGCCCGTCGTTGACCGGCCGCTGATTCAGTATGCGGTGGATGAGGCAAGAGAGGCGGGGATCGAGGAATTTATCTTTGTGACCGGCCGCGCGAAATCGGCAATCGAAGATCACTTCGATCGCAGCTTTGAGCTTGAACAAACCCTGGAAGCCGGCGGTAAGACCGAAGCATTGGAGGGGATTCGCTCGTGGCTGCCAAAACCCGGTCAGATTTCCTACACCCGTCAACAGGACCCGCTAGGTCTGGGGCATGCCGTTTGGTGCGCCCGCAACCATATCGGCGATGAGCCTTTTGCGGTCTTGCTCGCTGACGATCTGGTGCTCGCCGATCCCGGTTGCCTGAAACAGATGGTCGATTGCTATATGGAGATCGGCGGCAACGTGGTCGCCGTGGAGGATGTTCCCCGGGAACATACTAATCGCTACGGCGTTCTGGATGTGGTGAGCGATGACGGCAAAGTCGCGGAGGCCAAGGGACTGGTCGAAAAGCCTGATCCGGAGGACGCGCCGTCCACCCTGTCGATTATCGGGCGATACATTTTGCAGCCCGAGGTCTTTGCGGAGCTGAGCCGGCAGGAGAAAGGCGCCGGCAACGAAATTCAACTCACCGACGCCATGGCGCGGACCATCAAGGATATTCCGTTTCACGGGTTCCGTTTTGCCGGCGAGCGGCATGATTGCGGTTCCAAAATCGGATATATCGGTGCCAATATCGCCTTTGCCCTACAACGGGACGATATGGCGGACCGGGTCCGCGAAATTCTGAACAAATATAAATGAGCTAGAGGCGGCGGCGTGAAGCACCCGCCGAATTGGATAGGTAAATGCGCATTGCAATGATCGGGACAGGGTATGTCGGATTGGTGTCCGGCGCGTGTTTTTCCGAGTTTGGCGTCGATGTTGTCTGCGTCGACAAAGACAGTTCCAAGATCGATAAGCTGCACGCTGGCGAAATTCCGATCTATGAGCCGCAATTGGATAGCTTGGTTGAGAAGAACGTCGAGGCCGGCCGCCTCTCGTTCACGACCGATCTGGCCAAAGGGGTGAAGGACGCGGATGCGGTCTTTATTGCAGTGGGGACGCCCAGCCGCCGGGGCGACGGGCACGCTGACCTAACTTTCGTGTACGAGGCGGCTCGAGAGATTGCCCGAGCGATGACCGACTATACCGTCATCGTGACCAAGTCGACCGTACCCGTCGGGACAGGCGACGAGGTCGAGGCCATCATGCGGGAAGAGAGCCCGAATGGGGACTTCGACGTGGTTTCCAACCCGGAGTTTCTGCGCGAAGGGTCAGCCATAGAGGATTTCATGCGTCCAGACCGGGTGGTCATCGGTGCGCACAGCGATCGGGCCAAGGAAGTTATGCGCTCGCTTTACCGGCCGCTCTTTTTATTGGAGACGCCCATCCTATTTACCGCACGCCGCACGGCGGAGTTGATCAAATACGCGGCCAATACCTTCTTGGCGACCAAGATCACGTTTATCAATGAGATTGCTGATCTTTGCGAGGAATTGGGCGCCGATGTTCAGGATGTCTCTAAGGGGATCGGCCTTGATGGCCGCATCGGCGGCAAGTTTCTGCACGCCGGGCCGGGCTATGGCGGTTCCTGCTTTCCCAAGGATACTTTGGCGCTGGTGCGCACCGCCCAGGACGCCAAGAGCCCCATCCGGATCGTCGAGACGGTGGTCGACATCAATGAAAAGCGGAAACAATCCTTGGTGGACCGGGTGCGCAAGGCGGCCGGCGGCAAGCTGACCGACAAAAAAGTTGCCGTCCTGGGCCTGACCTTTAAGCCGAACACCGACGACATGCGGGATTCGCCGAGCCTTGAATTGGTGCCTGCACTGGTGGACGCCTGCGCCGAAGTCCGCGCCTTTGATCCGAAGGGCATGGAAGAGGCAAAGCACATGATGGACGGTGTCACATGGTGCGATAGCAGCTATGACGCAATAGAAGGTACGGATGTTTTGGCCATTGTGACTGAGTGGAACGAGTTCCGGAACCTTGATCTGGATCGGATCAAATCCCTGATGACGGCGCCGGTATTGGTCGATCTCCGTAATATCTATAGTCATCAGGACATGGCGGCCGCCGGGTTTGACTATCATTGCATCGGCCGCCCGCCGATCACCGCCGGCGAGTAGCCGTGGCCGGCGATCCCATCAATCCGAACATCCTGCGGGAGTATGACATCCGGGGCGTGGTCGGGGAGACCCTGCTGGCCGAGGACGTGGAGCGCATTGGCCGGGCCTTCGGATCGATCGTGGCCGACAATTTCGGTGCGGGCCGCACTGTCTGTGTCGGTTATGACGGCCGTTTGAGTTCGCCTGAACTTGCGGAGGATCTGATTGTCGGTCTGGCCTCCACCGGCGCCCAGGTGCTGGTGATCGAGCAGGGCCCGACGCCGTTGCTGTATTTTGCGACGACCATGCAGAAAGCCGCCGGTGGCATGATGATCACCGGTTCTCACAATCCGCCCGACTATAACGGCGTCAAAATGATGCTCGGCGGGAAGTCGTTCTTTGGCGACGATATCCAGGAAATCGGCCGGCGGATCACCGAGGGCAACTATGTCGAAGGGGAGGGGAGCGTCGGCATGTTGCCCATGGTGGCGGCCTACGAGAGCAAACTATTGCAATCCTTCAATCCCGGCAAGGAGCTGACCGTTGCCTGGGATCCCGGCAACGGCGCGACGGGTGATATTGTGCAAGGCCTCCTGGAAAAGCTGCCAGGAGCTCATCATCTCATTAACGGCGAGGTGGACGGGACGTTCCCTAATCATCATCCCGATCCGACGGTGGAAAAAAACCTGGTGCAGCTCAAGGAATTGGTCGCCGAGAACAATTGCGATCTCGGCATCGGTTTTGACGGCGACGGCGACCGTATCGGGGTGGTTGATTCTCAAGGCCGGGTGCTGTGGGGGGATCAGTTGATGGTGATCTTGGCTCGAGATGTTCTAAGCCGTCTGCCCGGCAGCCCGGTTATCGCCGACGTGAAAGCCAGCAAGGTTTTCTATGACGAAGTGGAAAAGGCCGGCGGTGAAGCCGTCATGTGGATGACCGGGCACTCATTGATCAAAAGCCGGATGGCCGAGCTCAAGGCGCCGTTGGCGGGTGAAATGAGCGGCCACATTTTCTTTGCCGATGATTACTACGGTTTTGACGACGCGCTCTACGCGGCGATCCGCCTGCTTAATATTCTGGGGTATAGCGATCAAACCCTGGATCAAATGCGGGATGCACTGCCGCAGATGATCAACACACCTGAGGTGCGCTTTGACTGTCCCGATGAACGTAAGTTCGATCTGGTCGAAGAAGTGAAAGCCAGGCTGACAGCCGACCCCGCGATCAAGGTCAACACCATCGACGGCGTGCGAGTCGATACCGATGACGGCTGGTGGCTCTTGCGGGCGTCCAACACCCAGCCCGTCCTGGTGGCCCGGTGTGAATCCGATACCGACGCCGGGCTGGACCGGCTCAAGGCGCTGGTGACGCAGCAGCTGGCGCTTAGCGGCATGGACGCCCCCGACTTCGAATAGCCCGAGTGGCCGCGCCCCGATACACCTTTTTCGTTTACGGCACCCTGATGGAGCCGCAAGTGCTCTCCTTGGTATCCGGGGAGAGGTTCGATGCCGTCCGGCTTCGCCCCGCCGTGTTGCCCGATTATCGCCGAGTCAGGGTGGCGGACGCGACCTATCCGGGGATCTATCCGTCTGAAGGCAGCAAAGTGGAGGGCTGCCTTGTTCGTGGCCTCAGGGAGGGGGCGGTACGCCGCATAGATGCGTTCGAGAACGACGGCTACGACCGGCATAACCTTCAAGTGATTTCGCGGCATGGCACGCCCGTCAAGGCCGCAGCCTATGTGGCGTCATCAAGAATGAAACTGACTGATGAAAATTGGGATTTCGAGGATTGGCGGGAGAACCACCGCCAGGCGTTTCTGGTCCGTCTGCGCGGCCGGCGCTAGCGGGATTCGGCGAGCTCGACGGTACCCGGCAATTTGACCTCCAGGCACGGCTTCTTGTGCTTTTTCATCAACCGGCAAGTCTGATAGGCGTGGATTTTCTCGACGCCTAGAATACGCGCTCGGTAGAGCACCCGATTACGGGATTTCTTTAAGGGCATAATGGTGATCTGACCGCCACCCAGGACATGGGCATATTTTTTGGAAATCTTCCGCGCCAGATCGACCGCCGGAGACTTGGTGTAGAACGCGCCGACCTGAACACCCCAAATGGGATCAGCTGACTCAGCGGGCTTGGCGGACGGCTTGTCTTCCTTCTCCGCGATCAATTGCGCCGGCTCGAATTTGGCGAAGGCCTTGTTCATGAGACTGGTCATGTGCCGGTCCCGGGCGCGAACCGAGTTGCCGCCGAACACCACCCCGACGAGCCGATGACCGTGCCGCTTCGCCGTGGTGACCAGGTTATAGCCGGAGGCGCGAATGTATCCCGTCTTCATGCCTTCGGCCCCATCCAGGCGTTTCAGGACTTTGTTGTGGCTCCGATAGGTGTGTTTCCCGTATGTGAATTTGGTTTCCGCAAAGTAATGATAGAACTGCGGGAAATCCTTTTGGAGCCGCCGGGCCAATTTGGACATATCCTTAGCCGTCGACATCTGTCCGCTATGGGGCAGGCCGGACGCATTCCGGAAAGTGGTCCGGCTCATGCCGATTCGGCGAGCCTTGTCAGTCATGATCAGGGCGAATCGCCGCTCTGATTTCGCCAGGTTTTCGGCAACTACAACAGCCACATCATTCGCCGATCTGACAACCAGCGAACGGATGGCGTCTTCCACACTGATTGTTTGGCCTGGTTTTACGCCGAGCCGGGAGGCCGGCTGCCGGGCGGCGCGGCGGGAAACCTTCAACCGTGAATTCAACTTCAATTTGCCCCGGTCCACCGCATCGAACAGCAGATACAGCGTCATCATCTTGGTCAGAGACGCCGGATAATTGCGGGTGTTTTCATTGACCGCGTGCAGAACCTTACCGGTCGTTGCATCGACCACATAAGAGGCATATTTCGCGTGGGCGGTTTGCGGAAGCAGAAATGCGACCAGGACCAGAGCGACCGCCAAGGCCTTCAAGACCAAGGGCACTCGGTCCTCGTCATTTACGATAGTGTCGCTGGTTACGCTAGGCACGATACTGTTGTTTCCGCAGTTCTGCCGGGCTGAGTGCTGAAATCCGATAGTGGAAACACACGGGCGCGGCCTGATCCCCCATTTTGGAGCACATTTGTCAAAACACTCCAGGACTCATATCATAAAATCAAGTACTTAATCTTAACTTCCCCGCGTTCATTTGAGTGGCGGGACGTGAATAAAGCGTTAAATTAAAGCGCAAGCCATGGATCAGAGATCGAATTTTTTCAGTTCTAAACTATGCCGTGGGGTCTCAGCCCTCTTAGGGTGCTTCCTTTTGTCGGCCTGCACCTATGAGGGCCTAAAGAAGGACACAGGTAATCCGGTCACCCGCAAATTTTCCTGGTTCAGCTATGTGTCCGGTGATGATATCCGGGCGGCCTGTGTTGAGGGCGCGCCGAACCAATACCGGTTCGTCTATAACGGCATCTATCACAAACAAGTCCGGACCTATGATCTCTATCGGACGCCGGGGGGCGACCATGAACTGCGCAGTCGGGTAACCGAGGAGGCCGCCAGGCGCATCACGACCGAGCTTGGATCGCCGGACCTTTTGCAGCCCTGGCGCGCTATCGAATCGCGGATGAGCCTCTCGTCTAGTGAACTGGAGGGCATCCGATCCACCCTGCAACAGTCCCGGTATTTCGAAATTACCGCTCCCGAACAAGATTTCGCCTCATACGAGTTTTATTGGACGGGGGCTGCCTGTATTGACGGTAAATATCGCTTCCGAGCGGTGAAGTGGCCCAGCGCCGCATATAAAGAGGCCGCGCTCCACGATCTCCTATCACCTTGGGATAAAACGACTATTCCGTTCAATGAGCCATACCAAGTGTCCCTGTTCGACACCTATCAGAAAGATAGCTATGACGAGTATATCGGCGTGTTTACGGTCCGGATGACCCCCAGCGGCATCAATAGACTCGCATCGCAAAATTAGCTAACCCTAATGTAAGCCGCAGATTTCTGCCGTTTTTGGCCATAGAACACTTTCGTTGATCCGGTTAAATCCCATATAGTTCTCTAAGGAATAGATTAGCGCAGTCCGTAGAGACGTATGAAACGAGACGACGATAACCGAAACGGCGATGACGACAGGGATTCCGATCACGGCGTCGCCGTAAAAAGCCGGACCAAGACGAAGAAGCCGTCGATGTACAAGGTCTTGATGCTGAATGACGATTACACGCCGATGGAATTTGTCGTTCACGTTCTTGAGGAGTTTTTCTCCAAGAACCACGAGGAAGCGACGCGCATCATGCTCCACGTTCACCAGAAGGGTGTCGGTGTTTGCGGGGTCTATACATACGAAGTGGCTGAGACCAAGGTGAACCAGACCATGGACCTGGCGCAGCAGCATCAGCATCCGCTGCAATGTACGATCGAGAAGGATTAAATACGAGAGAAGGCGAATACCCCATTCAATTGAAACAAACGAGATAAACTATGCTTTCGCGCAACTTAGAACAAAGTCTCCACCGCGCCCTGTCTCTGGCTACGGAACGAAACCACGAATTCGCCACGCTGGAGCACTTGCTGCTGTCGCTGACCGAAGATCAGGACAGCATTTCCGTACTGCGGGCCTGCGGTGTCGAGATCGAACAGTTGCGAAGCGATCTGACCGACTTCATCGATAACGAACTTGAAAATCTGGTGACGGCCAAGTTGACGGAGCCGAAACCGACCGCCGGCTTCCAGCGCGTGGTCCAGCGCGCCGCCATCCATGTCCAGTCCTCCGGCCGGGAAGAAGTGACCGGCGCCAATGTCCTGGTGGCGATTTTCTCCGAGCGGGAAGCCCACGCGGTCTATTTCCTGCAGATGCACGACATGACCCGCTTGGACGCGGTGAACTACATTTCCCATGGCATTGCCAAAATTCCGGGCTTTTCCGAATCCCGGACCGTGTATGGTTCCGAAGAGGAAACGGAAGAAGAGACCGAAGCCAAGAAAGGCACCGAGGCGCTGGACGCCTATTGCGTCGATCTCAATAAGAAAGCCGCAGACGGCAAAATCGATCCGTTGATCGGCCGGGAGGCGGAAATCGAACGCACCATCCAAGTGCTCTGCCGCCGCACAAAGAACAATCCGCTGTATGTCGGTGATCCGGGCGTCGGCAAGACCGCCTTGGCCGAGGGCCTCGCGCGCCGCATCGTCAACGGCGACGTGCCGGAGGTTCTGGAAGGCAACATTATTTACTCATTAGATATGGGTGCGCTGCTGGCCGGAACCCGCTATCGGGGCGACTTCGAGGAACGGCTGAAGGCGGTGCTGACCGAACTGGAAAACATGCCGCACAGCATCCTGTTCATAGACGAAATTCACACGGTGATCGGCGCCGGCGCCACTAGCGGCGGCTCCATGGATGCGTCGAATCTGCTGAAGCCTTCACTGCAAAGCGGCTCGCTCCGTTGCATCGGCTCGACCACCTACAAGGAATACCGGGGCTATTTCGAAAAAGACCGGGCCCTGGTCCGTCGCTTCCAGAAGATCGACGTCTACGAACCGTCGGTGGAGGACGCCGTGAAAATCCTCCGCGGCCTCAAGCCCTACTACGAAGAGCACCACAAGGTCCGCTATACAGCCGAAGCCATCCGCCAGGCGGTGGAACTGTCGTCCCGTTATATTCATGACCGCGAGCTGCCGGATAAGGCCATCGACGTGCTGGACGAAGTCGGCGCGTCGCGGATGCTGCTGCCGGAAAACAAACGCAAGAAGACCATCGGTGTGAGGGACGTGGAGAACGTGGTCGCGAAGATGGCGCGCATCCCGCCAAAGACCGTTTCTCGTGACGATAAGAAGACGCTGGAGAACCTGGAAAAGGATCTTAAGCGCATGGTGTACGGCCAAGACAAGGCCATCGAAGCCCTGGCCGGCGCGATCAAGCTTGCGCGCGCAGGCCTTCGAGAGCCGGAAAAGCCCATCGGCAGTTATCTTTTCTCCGGGCCGACCGGCGTCGGCAAGACCGAGGTTGCGCGGCAACTGTCCCGCAGCATGGGCATTGAACTGGTGCGCTTCGACATGTCCGAATATATGGAGCGGCACACGGTGTCGCGCCTCATCGGCGCGCCTCCCGGCTATGTCGGGTTTGACCAGGGCGGTCTGCTGACCGACGCCATCGATAAACAGCCGCACGCGGTGCTTTTGCTAGACGAAATCGAAAAGGCCCACCCAGACCTGTTCAACATCCTGCTGCAGGTGATGGACCACGGCAAACTGACCGACAACAACGGCAAGAGCGTCGATTTCCGCAACATCATTATCATCATGACGACCAACGCCGGCGCCGCCGAGTTGGCCAAGCCGGCCATCGGGTTTGAGCGGCAGGAGAGGGAAGGCGACGACGAGGAAGCGATCGAGCGGATGTTCTCGCCGGAATTCCGTAACCGTCTGGATGCAGTCATCGGCTTCGCGAACCTATCGGCGGAAGTCATGAGCCGGGTGGTCGACAAGTTTGTGATGGAGCTCGAAGCCCAGCTTAGCGACCGGGATGTCACCATCGAGCTCACCGACGAGGCGCGGGAATGGCTGGCCAAGAAAGGCTACGACCGCCGCTTTGGTGCGCGGCCGCTGTCCCGGGTCATCCAGGAGCATATTAAAAAGCCGCTCTCCGAAGAGCTGCTGTTTGGTGAGTTGAGCAAAGGCGGTACCGTTCGTGCGGTGATCAAGGACTCCAAGATCGCGTTTGACTATCCGAAGCTGGCGCTTCCGAAAAAGAAAGAGGCCAAGAGGCTCGAAGCCCGCAAAAAGGACAACGGCGACGATCCGGACCCGGGCGATAAAAAACCGGAATACGTGGAGTAGGGGGGCGTTCTTCACCCCCCCCCCCATCCCCCGCGTATCGTTCCGGGACTTCCCCAGCAAGGGGGGAAGAGGAAATGGATGCGCTGCCGAACGCGGTCTCATTCTTCCAACCTAAATTAATGCGTCGCCCCCGAGTTGCGCAGCAATTCTCAAGGGTCCACAGGCATCGATTGGATGGTTCCCCGACAATCGCTCCGCGTGCCTGCCTTCACCGTAGCGAAGCCCGGCTTCGCGCAGGCAGGTCGGGGGTGACGCAGTTTTGGGGCAGGGGAAGGTGACCCGTAGGGCCGGATGGGGGGATCTCGTTGAAGCGAGATCCCCGAGAATTGCTGTGCAACTCGGGGAAGATGAGAAAAGGCGTGCCACCACACCCGCCCTCCCACACCTCGTGCCTTACTCACTAGAGTGTGCGTGGGTAGCAGGAATCCGATCAAAATTAGGGATTTCGGCAATTGACGAGGCAGCCGGGCTGCCATACTTTCGCGGGGAAACGAAGAAGAAAAGTATAACATCACGTTTCATTATTCACTCAAAAGGAAGGCTAAAAAAATGCTTACGTTTAAAACCAAGATTGCAACAGGGATGGCCCTTGCCGGCGTCGTCGCCTTGGGAATGAGCTTCGGCTCCACCGCCAAGGCCGCCGAAACCATCAGCATCACGGCGATTGACGGCTATTCCCCGAAATCCATGTGGGTCCGGGAATTTATCAATTTCCTTATTCCCGACATCAACAAGCGCCTCGCCGCCACCGGTAACTACAAGATCAAGTGGAACCAGGCTTGGGGCGGTCAGATCGTTAAGCCGCGCGGCGTGATGGGCGGTATGCAGAAGGGCCTCGGCGACATGGGTGTTGTGACCACCGTGTTCCACGCCGATAAGGTGCCGCTGCAGATGATTTCCTATGCGACGCCGTTCGTGACCACAAACCCGACGCTGATTTCCCGCACCATCGATGATCTCGCGGGCAAGCATCCGGAATTCAAGCAGGCTTTCGCCAAGTTCAATCAGGTCTATCTGACCAATGTGGCCGTTCTGGACACTTATCAGATCTTCTCCAAGAAGCAGATCAAGACCCTGGATGACTTCAAGGGTGTGAAAGTCGGCAGCGCCGGTCTGAACCTCCGCTGGCTGCAGAACTTCGGCGCGGCCGGTGTCGGCGGCAGTCTGGTCACCTACTACAACAAGCTGAAAACCGGTGTTCTGGACGCCATCATGTTGTGGCCGGAATCGGTTGTTGGCCGGAAAATGTACGAGGTTGCACCGTACATGCTGAAAGCCGACCTGGGTTCCGTGGCCTCCAAGGCGGTAACTGTGAACGTCAACACCTGGAAGAAGCTGCCGGGTGAGGTTCGCAAGGCCCTCCAGGACGGTGCGGTTGCCTATCGGGAGCACACCACGGCCAAGGCCCTTGATGTGGCCGACGCCAGCTACAAGGCCTACAACGCCAACGGCGGCACGACCTATGTGATGCCGCAGGCAGAGCGCGTCAAATGGGCGAACACTATGCCTAACGTCGCCAAGGATTGGGCTGCGTCCCTCGACAAGAAGGGTCAGCCGGGCCGCAAGGTTCTGGTCTCCTACATGGATACCATGCGGGCCGCCAATCAGCCGATTATCCGCCAATGGGATAAAGAGTAGACGTTTGATCGTCTGCTGAAGCGGATTTAATCATGTCCGATTCAACGCTAGGGGCGCCGCCGCAAGGCGGCGTCCTCAGCACTTCTCTGGATCGCGTTCTCACGGCTATGAACGCGATCGGCTCCGTGTGGGTGTTTGTCCTCATGGTGATGATCGACACCGACGCTTTTGCGCGAACATTTTTCGCGCATCCGTTCCACGGGGTGTCTGAACTGGTCGAACTTTCCATCATCGGGATCGTGTTTATGCAGTTGGGTGACGCCACGCGAAAGGGCCGGCTGACGCGCTCCGATGGTTTTTTCAATTTTATGAAGGCGCGCAAGCCGAAAATTGGCCGCTATATGGGCGCCTTATTTGATTTTCTCGGCATTATATTTTTCATCATCGTGCTCAATGGCGCGATTCCTGATCTCATCGACGCCTGGGTTAATAATTATTACGTCGGTGAAGAGGGGCTGTTCACGGCGCCCGAATGGCCGATCAAAACGGTCATTGTGCTGGGCTGTGTGGTGACTCTTCTGCAATTCTTACGGATCGGCCTGCAGTATCTGCATCCGCAGGCCCTGGTCCACGATCCGGCCAAGCCGGCGGACTAATGTGAGTTGATATGACTGGAATAGAAGTCGGAATTGCGTCGGTCATCCTGATCGTCTGTTTGATTTACACCGGGCTCTATATTCCGGTGGCGCTGGGTTTGGTATCGTTCATCGGCGTCTGGCTCATCCGCGATAATGTGGATATCGCTGTCGCGCTGCTGTCCGAGGCCATCGCGGACACAGTATCGGAATATGTGTTCGCCACCGTGCCCTTGTTTGCCCTAATGGGTCTGATCGTGAGTAAGGCCGGCCTCGGCAAGGATGTCTACGAGGTCGCCAACTTTATTTTCTACCGGATCAGAGGCGGGCTCGGCATCGCGACCGTGGCGGCAAACGCCATCTTTGCCTCAATCACCGGGTCGTCCATCGCCTCGGCCTCGGTGTTTACCCGGGTAGCGGTGCCGGAAATGCGCCGCTTCGGTTTCAAGAACCGGTTTACTGTGGGCGTCGTCGCCGGCAGCTCGGTCCTGGGGATGCTGATCCCACCGAGCGCCATGCTGATTATCTACGCCATCGTGACCGAGCAATCAGTGGGCCACCTGTTCCTGGCCGGCATAGTGCCGGGCATCGTTCTGTCGGTGGCCTATGCCATCCTGATCCTGATGCTGTCCTACATCACCCCAAACTATGTGGGTGGGCAGGACTCTCACGACGTTGCTAACGAAGATTGGGCCAAGCTGACCTGGATGGATCTGTTCTGGAAGATCCTGCCCGTCGTCGTACTGGTCTTGGTTGTTTTGGGCGGCATCTATGGCGGTATTGTGACCCCGGTCGAGGCCGGCGCCATGGGCTCCTTGGCTGCGCTGATTGTTGCGCTGTTGAAGAAATCCCTGACCTGGCAGGACTTGTGGGAGGTGCTGGTCGAAACCGGACACATTACCTCGGCCATCCTGTTCCTGATCATCGCCGCGTCCATGTATAGCCGGATGCTCGGTGTTGCCGGACTGCCGACTTTGTTCGGGGAATGGCTTGCCGACATGAATATGACCCTGCCCATGCTGATGACGGTTTATGTCATTCTGCTGGTTTTGTTGGGGACGATCCTGGACACCGCCTCGATCATCCTGATCGTGGTGCCGCTTTTCCTGACCGCGCTGGAAGCCTACGGCGTCGATCTGATCTGGTTCGGCATTGTCACCGTTGTCGGCGCGGAGATCGGTCTACTGACGCCACCGCTGGGTATTTCGTGTTTCGTGATCAAGAGCACCATCAACGACCCGAACGTGACCCTGTTCGATATCTTCTCAGGCGCGTTCCCGTTCGCGGTGACCATGCTGTTGGTGCTTATTATCCTGATCGCCTATCCGATGCTCAGTATCGGCATCCTGCAGTTCTCCTTCTTGTGACGAGGCCATACGTATAGTCATTAAAAAAACCCGCCGGCTGAGACCAACCGGCGGGTTTTTGTTTGGTTTGTACTGCGGCTTACGACGCGACTGGTGCGATCCAGCCGACGGCCAGGCCGTAGACGATGTGTACTTTCAGGCTGGTCACCCAGGCCAGCGGGTGAATGTGGGACAGCATGAAGCCTTCCTTCAGATAGAAGGGGACATAAAACACGCCGGAAATGAACCAGAGGATGATGCCGTAGATGGCGCCATTAATGGCTGAGTGATCGATAGGTGAGTAGGCCGCGATATACGACGCAGCGAAGCTGGAATACATCAGCGCAAACACGACGCCGTTGAAATAGATCACGATCATGCCCGGCCAGTAAGGCGTATTGGGCGCATCGACGCCGGCGCCGGCGCCGACTTCTTTCTCGAAGGTGCGCGCGTAGGTCACATTGGCCATGGCGCGGGAAAAGTCGAGCCGGGGTAGGCCCAGGCTGTCGGCCCAGAGCGCCATGATCAGCAAACCATAGGTGCCGATAATGCCCGCAAAGACCGACATGGCGAAGAATTCAATTTGCATGAGGTGCCTCCAATTATTTCGCTGAATTTTGAGTCTCGAATGCGCCTAATTACCCTGATTCGGCGGCGTTGGCCATACAATCGCCAGGAAATCGCCAGACAATCGTCAGGCAATCAATTAGCTCGGTGCGCCGGACTTGTTCGCTGTGGGATTCCGGATAAAGTCCCTTGATGACCACGACCGAGCCGTCTCCGGCCCCGAAATCCACTTTTGCCGAACGTCTGCCGTTTTTCTACGGCTGGATCGTCGTGGGCGTGGCCTTTATCACCATGGCCATCGGGGTCAATGCCCGGACCTCCTTTTCGCTTCTGTTTCCGCCGATCTTGGATGAATTCGGCTGGGATCGCGCCACGGTATCGGCGGCTTTTTCCATCGGGTTCATGACGTCGATTATTCTGTCGCCGGTAGTCGGCGTGTCCATGGACCGGTTCGGCCCCCGGTTTGTCTTGCCCCTGGGGGCGGTTTTGTCGGCGGCCGGGTTTTTGCTGGCGACGATTGCCACCGAGCCATGGCACTTTTATTTAACGTTGGGGATGCTGGTGGTCGGCGGCTCGCTGTTTATTAGCTATATCGGCCATACGACGTTCCTGCCCAACTGGTTCAGCCGCCGCCGGGGGCTGGCGGTCGGTATCGCGTTCTCCGGCGTTGGCGTGGGTTCCATCATTCTTTTTCCCTGGATGCAGCACTCTATCGACGCGGTCGGCTGGCGGGAGACACTCTACATCCTGGCGATCCTCATGATCGTGGTGATCGTGCCGCTGAACAGGATCTTTCAGCGCCGTCGTCCGGAAGACCTGGGTCTGAGTGCTGAAGGAGACAAAAGGACCGATGCGAACACGCCGTCCGACAATGAAACCAGCGAACAGTCGCGGATTGTCGATCGCGCGTGGGTGGAGACCGAGTGGACGCTGGCGCTCGCCATGAAGACGTCGCGGTTCTGGTGGCTCAGCCTGTCCCTAGTGACCGGCCTCTATGCCTGGTACGCGGTGCAGGTGCATCAGACACGGTTTTTGATTGACGTGGGCATCCCGGCGGAGACGGCGGCGATTGCCTTGGGTGCGGTGGCGCTGACGGGGATCGGCGGGCAGATTTTCATCGGGCACTTTTCCGACCGGATGGGGCGAGAATGGGGCTGGACTTTGGCCATGATTGGCTACCTGGCGACCTATCTTTTGCTACTGGTATTGACCGTCGTGCCGTCCACGGCACTTGCGTTCATCATGGTGGTGGCGCAGGGGTTGTTAGGCTACGGTCTGGCGTCGGTATTCGGTTCGGTGCCGGTGGAGTTGTTTGCAGGCAAACGCTATGGGATCATCGCGGGTGTGCTCGGCGGGATCGCCAGTTGCGGTGCGGCTTTCGGGCCCTGGGCGACGGGCTGGTTGTTTGACCAGGCCGGCAACTACCATATGGCGTTTTCCGTCGCCGTTATCGTTTGCGTTATCTCTATCGTGTCCATGTGGATCGCCGCGCCGCGCAAGGTGCGCCTGGTGGCGGGGCGAATTCCGAAAACGTCTTAGACCACTGTCCAGCCGCCGTCGTGAACAATGATCTGACCGGTTAGATAGCTGGATGCATCGCTGGCCAGATACACAACCAGCCCATCCAGATTGTCCGGCGTGCCCCGGTGGCCCATGGGAACGCCGGTGCTGATCGCTTCTTCGAAGCGGGAGATTTGTTCGTTGGTCATGCTCGCCTGATTGCGCTCACCCAGCCGCGTGCCGCCGTGCCAGCCGGGTGCGATGGCGTTGGCGCGAATGCCGTCCGCTGCGTATTCGGCTGCCAATTGCTTGGTGAGGCCAGAGAGCGCGGCCTTGGCCGCAGCATAAGACGCCGTGACCATGGGGAAGTCGGGATACACGCCCACCTCGCCGACGATGGAAGCGATGTTGATGATCGACCCGCCGCCGCCTGCCAGCATTTTCGGGATTGCCGCGCGGGTGCAGTAATAGGCACCGTTCAGATGGATATCCAACAAACGCCGCCAATCCTCGATCTCGATCTCGTGGGTGCGGAGGGCGGGTGTCGTGATGCCGGCGTTGTTGATCAGGATGTCGATCTTTTCCAGGCCCTCGAACACATCCGCTACCGCTTCTGATTCCGCCACATCCAGAGTAACGGCTTCGCAGGTCTTGCCGGCCTTGGATAGGATATCCATAGTTTCTTCTACCCTGTCTTCGACGATATCGGCGGCGATGATGGCCGCGCCTGCATCGGCCAGGGCGGCGGCAAAGGCCCGGCCGAGACCCGCGCCGGCGCCGGTGATAAAGGCAGTCTTGCCGCTCAGGTCAAAAAGCTCGTTGGGTTTCACCATGACCGGCTCAGTCGTTTTCCGTGCTACGGTAGGGGGAGTAGTCCATCAGTCCGTCGATCTCGTAGTCGACTTCGTTGCGTTCTTGGGCGACGAAGCGTTCCACCGCGGCCCGGAAGTTCGGGTCTTCGATCCAGTGTGCGCTGTAGACCTCGCGAGGGAGGTAGCCGCGTTGGATCTTATGCGGGCCCTGCGCCCCGGCCTCAACCCACCGCAGCTTGCGTTCGATGGCGAAGTCGATGGCCTGGTAATAACAGGCCTCGAAATGCAGGAACTTGAAATCGTCGATGCAGCCCCAGTTGCGGCCGAACAGCGTGTCTTCGCCGATCAGGTTCAGCGCGCCGGCGACCCGGCGGCCGTCATGTTCGGCGATGACCAGCATGGCCAGGTCCGACATGGTCTCGCCCAGGATGGAGAAGAACTCCCGGGTCAGGTAAGGCCGGCCCCATTTCCGGCTGATCGTGTCGATGTAGTAGTGGTAGAACGCGTCCCAGTGATCCTCGGTCAGCTCATCGCCGGTGAGGCGGTGGAGCTCCACGCCTTGGTCGGCCACCTGCCGGCGTTCCTTGCGGATGGCCTTGCGTTTGCGGGAATTTAGCTGGGCCAGGAAATCGTCGAAAGTCTCATAGCCCCGGTTTTCCCAGTGAAACTGTTTAGAGGTCCGTTGCAGAAAGCCGGCGTCGCCCAGCCGCTGCCACTGATCCTCCGGCGGGAAGGTGATGTGCAGGGATGAGACGTTGTGCTGACGCGACAGCTCTATCATGGCGGCGATGAGGATATTGTAGACCTTATCCGGTGCGCCGTCTTTCACCAATAGCCGGGGGCCGGTCGCCGGGGTGAATGGTACGGCGCATTGCAGTTTGGGATAGTAGCTGCCGCCGGCGCGTTCATAGGCGTCGGCCCAACCCCAATCAAAGATGTATTCGCCGTAGGAATGATTCTTCAGATACATGGGCAGGCAGGCCGTCGCCTCGCCGTTTTTATCGGTGACCATTAGGTGTTGGGGCTGCCAGCCGGTCTTGCCGGTGACCGAGCCGCTTTCTTCCAGCGCGTTTAGGAAGGCGTGGGAGACGAAGGGATTTCTGCCGCCAGCGCAGGCGTCCCACTGGTCCGCGGGTACGTCCTTGATACGCGGCAGAACCTGTACGGAGATTTCTTCACGGCCATCGGGCATGGTCTAGTGATATCCTGGCCTCTAAACAAGAACAAGCGCAAGAAACCGAATCGACTACCCCCTCAATTCAATCAGCTCTCCGTCGGGGCCTTCGAATACGACGCGGCGCCAGCTTTCCTCGCGGGGAGCTCGTGCCGCGGTCTTGTGGGGTTCCTGATAAATCTCAACGCCGGCTTCGGTGAGCGCTGAAACCGCCCCGTCGAAGTCGTCGGTTTCCAGGCAAAAGTGAAATCCCCGGACCGGGCTGTCTTCATAGCCGGCCAGCTCCAGCACCGTGTCCTCGAGGCGCAGATAGGCGATATTGAACCCCTTCGGCGTGTTGTGCTCGAAATAGGTCTTGAACCCGAAGTGGCTCTCGTAGAACGCCTTTGACGCTTCGATGTCCTTCACATGCAGCGCGACGTGATCAATGCGTTTATAGCTCACCATGGCGGGTCTCCTCCGATTTTGGGTTTAGGCCAGTTCGAAAATGCCGTCCACCTCGACGGACGCGCCCCGGGGCAGGGAGACACAGCCGACGGCGGCGCGGGCGTGGCGGCCCTTGTTCTCGAACACGTCGACCATGACATCGGACGCGCCGTTGATGACCTGGGCCTGCTCGGTAAAGTCCGGAGTGCAGTTGACGAATCCGCCCAAGCGTACCACCTGGGCGATTTTCTCCAGATCACCGCCGGCCGCTTCCCGGGCCTGGGCGATCAGGTTAAGCGCGCAAAAGTGGGCGGCCGCTTGGCCGTCTTCGACCGACAGGTCTGCGCCCAGCTTGCCTGTGGATTGCAACTCCCCGTTCAATAGAGGCAACTGCCCGGACACGAACACGGTCTTACCGGTGATCACGAACGGCACATAGTTGGCCAGAGGGGCGGCGGTGTCGGGCAGGGTGATGCCCAGTTTTTCCAGACGGTCGGCGATGCTCTCGCTCATATCTCCCTCCAAATGATGATGCGGATATTTTTCCCTATCCGAGGGCCTGTGTCAGGACCAAATCCAACTGTGCCGGATCGATGGTCATGTTGTCATGTTCGCCGGAGACGGAGGCATCTCCCTCCGCCTCGCCGATCAGGAAATAGTACGGGTGGCCCAACAGGGTCGAGATGTACCAGTTGGCGGGGTTGATATAGCTGGGGGTCATGATCTCCACCAGGGTGCAGTCCTCCGGCGCGAACACCGTATTGATGATGCCGGCGCTGTGGGGGGAGACGACGATCTCGGCATCCGCAAAGGCGGCCACTTGATCTTCGATGGACATGTCGCCCGGTGAGATGATTTCCAGGCCATGTTTTTCGATGACGGGTTGGAGCTCCGCCAAGTTGGCGATGTCCCGATTGCCCACGTCCCGCCGGGAAAGCAGATAGCGGCGCGTGCCCGTTGCCAGCGACGTGATGCCGCAGGCCGCCAGGAACTTATCTTTGAGCCAGGTGCACTGACGCGTTGAGTATGCGCCGGGCGCCAGGAACGACGGCACATAAAGCCGTTTAAAATCAAGGGTATCCCCGTCAAACTTGATTAGCCGGCTCTCATCGATCCCAAGCAGTTTTAACGGCGCCAGGTGGTAATCCTTCACTCCCGCCGGGACGACGATGGGCAGGTCTCTCAACTGGGCAAACTCGTCCAGCACCCAAAGCCGGGGGAGGACTTCCATGATCCAATGGTGATAGCCCATCCACCACGGCGCGGCCAACAGGATTGCGGGCTCATCGATGACGGGCGGATTGTCGTTCATCCGGGCCAGATTTATGGGCACTTGAATGTTTTCACCGTCCAGGGCAAAGCGGAAATCTACCGGCACCAGCCCCTTGGTACGCTCCATGGGAAGCCGCACCCAATCGAGACCGTGATGAGACTCCGCGAACATCAATCCATGCCGGGAAAACAGGAATGCATTGTCAGTGGCCAGCCGCGCATCGGAAATGGTGGCGATGAAGACCTCGTCCGCCGTCCGGCTGAGCCCGTATCCCGGTTTGACCGTTGTGTTCCTGAACAGCTCCGACGCATCGTCGTCGCCCAAATTTTCTGGCGGCGTGCAGTCGAACTGATCTGACGGATAGACTCGCAGGAACAGGTTATTGGCGGCCGGGTTGAAAAAGTCGTCCGGCGACTGGACTTCCCAACAGAAATCTTGAAGCGAGACGATCCGGAAGGTTGAATGGTTGCTAGACGCCAAAGTTCAAGCCCTATCATTGCCGATGGCCACTATGGACAAGGCCTTAAATTATAGCAAGAAAAGGGGGTGCTGTGATCCTTATCGGGGGAAATCGGTTTGGAACACAAGCACCCCTAGTTCACCAGGAAATTGGTTCTCCGAGGTAAAAAAATGGGGTGCGCGCGGTTTGGTAGTTGGCTGGTAGGCCCGCTCCGCGACGCACCCCTAGTTCACCAGGGAGGAACCCGTTCTTTTCCCCCATTGTTTTTGCCGGCAATAAAATGGGGTACGCCGTACACAGCAATAAAAGGCTGGTCTTTGCGTTGCCGTACCCCAAGTTCACCAGGGAGGAAAAGAATCTCGTCAAATCTCATTTACGAACACCCGCTCGTCGCGCCGCAGGTCACGCACTTCATGCAGGTGCCGTTGCGCACCAGCGTAAAGTTGCCGCACTCGCCGCAGGCGTCGCCTTCGTATCCCTTCATTTTCGCTTCGCGCACCGCGTCCATGCGGTTGTCTGCCGCTTCCGCCACATGTGCCTCGACGGTGACCGATTCCGTGATGCCGACTTCGACACTGGTCGGCGTCGCGACCATGGCTTCAGCCGACATGCTTTCGCCCATGGCTTCAGACTTGCCACCATTGACGACCAGCAGGTTGCTCCGCATGTAGCCTTGGCTGGCATAGCGTTCGACCGCATCCATAGCCTCACTAATGACCTCACTCACGGCTTCATCCTCTTCGTTGCCGCGGCCGACCGTATCCGGGGCCAAATCTTCCGGCTGGACATGGGCCAAGTCATTGCGGCCCAGGTACGACACCGCCAGTTCACGGAAGATGTAATCCAGGATTGAGGTCGCCATCTTGATGGAATCGTTACCCTCGACCATGCCCGACGGCTCGAACCGGGTGAACGTGAAGGCTTCGACGAATTCTTCCAACGGCACGCCGTACTGCAGGGCAATGGAAATGGCGATGGCGAAGTTGTTCATCAAAGAGCGGAACGCCGCACCTTCCTTATGCATGTCGATGAAGATTTCGCCGGCCCGGCCGTCTTCGTATTCGCCGGTTCGCAGGTAGACTTTGTGCCCGCCGACGGTCGCCTTTTGGGTATAGCCCTTGCGGCGATCGGGAAGGCGCAGGCGCTTGGCCATATAGCGTTCGACCACACGCTCGGCGATGACTTCGGCGCGAACGGCGGTCGGCGCAGCGGCGATTTCCTCGATCAGATCCTCGTCCTCGTAATCCTCGACATCATCCAGGAGCTGAGAATTGAGGGGCTGCGACAGTTTGGATCCGTCGCGATAGAGGGCGTTGGCCTTCAATCCCAGTTTCCAGGACAGCATGTAGGCGCTCATGCAGTCCTCGACGCTGGCGCTATTCGGCATGTTGATGGTCTTTGAAATGGAGCCGGAAATGAACGGCTGCGCCGCCGCCAGCATCCGAATGTGGGATTCCACCGACAGGAACCGCTTGCCGTCACGGCCGCAGGGATTGGCGCAGTCGAACACCGACAGGTGCTCGTCCTGAAGGTGCGGCGCGCCTTCCAGTGTCATAGCGCCGCAAACATAGCTGTTCGCCGCGGCAACGTCGGCCTTGGAGAACCCGAGCGACGCCAGCATATCGAATGAAATATCGTCCAGCTGGTCATCCGAGAAGCCTAGAGTTTCCGTGCAGAAGTCCGCACCCAGAGTCCATTTGTTGAAGACAAATTTGATGTCGAACGCATCGCCCAGAGCGTTTTCCACGGTGGCGATGGCGTCGTCATCAAAACCCTTGGCCTTCAACGTCTCGTGGTTGATGGCGGGCGAGCCGGCCAATGTGCCGAGACCGACAGCATAGTTGATCATGCCTTCGATCTGGGCATCTTCGTAGCCGAGTTTTTTTAGGGCCATGGGGACGGTCTGGTTGATGATCTTGAAGTACCCCCCGCCGGCCAATTTCTTGAACTTGACCAGGGCGAAGTCCGGCTCGATCCCGGTGGTGTCACAATCCATGACCAAACCGATGGTGCCCGTCGGCGCGATCACGGAGACTTGGGCGTTGCGGTAGCCGTGCTTTTCACCGAGAGCCAACGCATCGTCCCAGGAGGTTCGGGCCGCATCGATGATCGCATCACCCGCGCCGGTTTCGATATTCGCCAGCGGCACCGGCAGAACCGAGAGCTGCTCGTAATCGGTTTCTTCGCCGTGGGCGGCGCGACGGTGGTTGCGGATCACTTTCAGCATCACATCCGCGTTGTCGTCGTAACCCGGGAAGGTGCCCAGCAATGCGGCCATCTCCGCCGAGGTGCGATAGCAAATACCGGTCATCAGCGCGGTGATGGCGGCGCAGATGGTGCGGCCGTCTTCGCTGTCATAGGGGATACCCATGGCCATCAATAGTCCGCCGATATTGGCGTAACCCAGGCCTAGCGTGCGATACCGGAAGGACAGTTTGGCGATTTCCGCGGACGGGAACTGCGCCATCAGGACGGCGATTTCCAGATTGATGGTCCACAGCCGGACCGCGTAGGAAAACGCCTCGATATCGAATGACCCGTCTTCCTTTTGGAAGGCTTTCAGGTTCAGCGAGGCCAAATTGCACGCGGTATTGTCCAGGAACATGTATTCGGAGCACGGGTTCGAGCCGTAAATCCGGTCCGTGTTCAGGCAGGTGTGCCAGTCGTTGATGGTGGTGTCGAACTGCAGACCCGGATCGGCACAGGACCAGGCGGCGTCCCCGATTTGGTTCCAGAGCTTGCGGGCGTTGACGGTCTCAGCGACTTCGCCGTCGGTGCGGCGGATAAGGTTCCATTCCTCGTCGTTCTCTACGGCGCGCAGGAAATCGTCGGTCACTCGCACCGTGTTGTTGGAATTCTGGCCGGAAACCGTGAGATAGGCGTCAGAATCCCAATCCGTGTTGTAGGTCGGGAATTCGATCTCGGTAAAGCCCTGGCGGGCATAGTCGATGCAGCGCTGGATATAGTTTTCCGGCAGCATCACCTTGCGCGCCCGGATTATCGCCTTTTTCAGCCGTTTGTTCTTCTTCGGATCGAACCGGTCCTCGGCATCGGCGTCGTGGCAGGCTTCCATTACCTCGTTCAGGTGCTTTTCCGCCAGTTTGGAGCCGGCAACCAGGGCCGCAACCTTTTGTTCTTCGTTCACCTTCCAGTTGATGAAGGTTTCAATGTCGGGGTGATCGGCGTCCAGGATGACCATTTTGGCCGCCCGGCGCGTCGTGCCGCCGGATTTAATGGCGCCGGCCGCGCGGTCACCGATTTTCAAGAAGCTCATCACGCCGGAGGACTTGCCGCCACCTGACAGGGGCTCGTTTTCGCCCCGCAGTTGGGAGAAATTGGTGCCCGTGCCTGAGCCGTACTTGAACAGGCGCGCTTCCCGGACCCACAGGTCCATGATGCCGCCTTCGTTGACCAGGTCGTCGGAGATGCTCTGGATAAAGCAGGCGTGGGGCTGTGGATGCTCATAGGCCGATTTCGATTTCACCAGCTTGCCGGTTTCGAAGTCCACATAGTGGTGACCCTGGGACGGGCCGTCGATGCCATAGGCCCAGTGCAGACCGGTATTGAACCATTGCGGCGAATTCGGCGCGCACATCTGCAGGCAAAGCATGTGGCTCATTTCGTCGTAATAAGCGCGGGCGTCGGATTCGGTGTCGAAATAGCCGCCTTTCCAGCCCCAATAGGTCCAGCAGCCGGCGAGCCGGTTGAACACTTCCTTCGCGGAAATCTCGCCCCGGTAACGTTCTTCTGCAGGTAATTTTTTTAACGCTGCTTCGTCCGGTACGCTACGCCAGAGCCAGGATGGCACGTCGTTTTCTTCCACCTTTTTCAGGCGCGCAGGGACACCGGCTTTGCGGAAATACTTCTGCGCCAGAACATCACACGCGACCTGCGACCAGGACGATGGGACTTCAATCGCATCGTGTTTAAAGACAAGAGAGCCATCAGGATTGCGGATTTCGCTTGAAGCCTCGCGAAATTCCGTCTCCCCGTAGGCGCCCGACTCCTCAGTGGTAAAGTAACGCTTTACTTGCATAAATCCCCCGAATTTTCGCTCCCGGCAAACCAACTGGAAGGAATTTCCCGTTTCCCCCAGTCTCCCAGGCCAGCGTATTGGTGTTAAGCGTCCACGTCACAACATTTTGTCTGTTGCGACTTCGAACGCGCTATATGTAGCGCTGATCGAAAATTGAGTCAAAGAGAGACAAGATATGGGGGGCAATCGCAATATTATTGCCAAATATTGTAGGAATTTGAACGTTTTACCCAGCCTCATCTGAGGAAAAACCTTGTTATGGATAATTTTTTATTTTTTTACAATAGCTTGCAGAATTTTATCCACAGGCCGTCTGAGGACTAGCTTTCGGTCAAAATTTGCGGGAATTTTCTGATTCGCCCCAGATTACCGGGACTTTTCGGCAATAATGTCGGTAATTTGGCCAATGATTCGTGTCCAATCTCCGGGTGAGTGCTGGCGGAACATTTTCACCGTCGGATACCAGGGTGCGATGCCGTTTCCGTCGCCCCAGCGCCAATCCGCTGCGTAACTGAGCGCCACATAGGCTGGTTTGCCGAGGGCGCCGGCCAGATGCGCAACGGCTGTATCCACCGAGACGATAACGTCCATCGCCTGGATGAGCCGGGCCGTATCGGCAAAATCCTTGATCCGAGGCGAAAGATTGATAGACCGGTCCGGATTGCCCGCGGCGTCCGGTCCGGTTTGCAGACTATAGACCTGAACACCCTCTACGCTGGCGAGAGTGGCGAGATCGTCCGGTGAACAGGTCCGATTGCGGTAAGGGTCCATTACGTCTCGCGGCCGGCCGGCCCAAACCACGCCGATTTTAAACGTTTTCGAAGCAGAGGTCTCTTCATCCGGCGGCACATACAGATAAGGCGTATTTTGCGGGATGGTGTCCGGTTCTGTCCCAAGCAAATTGGGCAGGCTGAGCAGCGGCGCTTGGCAATCATGCGCCGGCAAGCCTGCATCGAGGCTGACCGCCTTATCCACCCCCTCAACCGATGCCATCAGCTCAACCAACTCAGCTTGGCAAGCCAGGACTAACTGGCTGTCGGCTTTCTCAATCATGTTTGCAAAGCGAACGAATTGGATCGTGTCGCCGAACCCTTGTTCTCCATGGAGGAGGAGGGTGCGGCCATTCAACGGCTGTCCGTCCCAAGCGGGGCTTTCGAGTGCGCGTTTGGTCAGATGATTGGAGGGGTTGCGCCAGCGCCACTCATATTCTGCCCAACCTTCCCGCCAGTCACCGGCGTGGAGGAGCGTCATCGCCAGGTTTTCGCGGGCTTCGGCAAATTCGCCGGCGGCGGCAATGGCCCGGCGGAAGCAATCGGCGGCTTGGGGCCAGTCCCGCTGAACATAGCGGGCAATGCCGGCTGTATTGTGCGCCGCCGCAAGGGCGGGGTCGGCGTTGATTGCCTGGTCGGCGGCGGCCAGCGCATCTTCGGGCCGTCCGACGCCCAGATAGCCGTTGGCGAGATTCACGCAGAGGCCCGGATCAGTCCCTTGGGCGTCCCGAGCGGGTTCCAACAGCGCCACCGCTTGATCAGGCCGATCCATGGCGTTCAGCAATCGGCCCAGGTTCACCAATGTCGGCAGGTGGCCGGGGTCCAGGGTCAGGCATTGCCGGTATTGGGAAACCGCTGCGTCAATCTCGCCGGCGGCTTCTAGATGGCGTCCCAGGGCGAACAGGATTACCGGCTGATCGGGTGAGAGTTCCGCCGCGATTCGTGATTGCGCCACGGCTTCCTGAAGGTCGCCTAGCCGGTTCAGGAGCCGGGCATAGTTGTGGTGCGCTTCGGCGATCCCCGGATATTTGGCCAAATCCAGCTTGTATGAAGCGGCGGCTACCTGCAATTCACCCCGATTTTCGAGGACCTGGGCGTCGGAGAAGGGGGGCTTCGTGTTTTCAGGCATTAGGCGCGCGCTTACATCTCTTTCAAGTGACAGTCGTTTCACTAGACCTGGGAAACGGCAAGTGCCATATTCCCCCTAATACAACAATCACGGCCGCCTGCGAAGCGAGACGACGATAGATGAGCCTAGGAACTAAAATTTACACACTGTTTAAAGGCGAACAGGTCGGGCAGGACGTGTTCGGCAATCGCTACTACCGCGGCAAGGGCAAAAAGCTCAATGGCCGCGAACGCCGCTGGGTTGTCTACAAAGGTATCGTTGAGGCGTCTAAAGTGCCGCCGGAATGGCATGCCTGGCTACATTACACGGTTGATGAGCCGCTGATTGAACAAGTGACCAAGGCGAAAGACTGGCAGCAACAGCACCAGCCTAACTTGACCGGCACCGCCGGTGCTTATCGGCCTGCCGGACATCAGCTCGAGGGCGGTGTGCGCGCCAAGGCGACCGGCGATTACGAGGCCTGGACCCCGGAATAAGCGGCCGGCGCGAGGAAATCTATCCATGAACGAGGACGTCAAAGCGATCACAATGGGACTGTTCACCCTGGCCGTCCTTGTTTTGGTCGGTTCGTTTTCGTTCAGGACAGATAAGGTCAACGCCGCCGATCACACCGAAGTCATGGCCACGTTCGGCAAGATCAACGGCCTGTCCGTTGGCGATGAAGTCCGGATGAGCGGTATCAAGATCGGCGAAGTGTCCAAGGTCACCCTGACCGATAAGTATCAGGCCCGGGTCCGGCTCAAGCTCGACACGGGCATTCAAATCCCCACGGACACGGCGGTCGCCATTCACACCGAAAGTATATTCGGTTCGAAGTATGTGACCTTCAGTCCGGGCGCCGAGGAAGAGTACATGGAAACCGGCGACACCTTTGATTTCGCCCAATCCTCTGTGGATGTGCAGGAAATCATGGATTTGATCATCGGCCAGGCCAAGGCCAACCGGGACAAAATTCAAAAACAACTCGAAGCATTAAAGAAGTAGCCGGCAAGGTCGGGTCAGTCTGGAGAGACAGTCATGCGGAAAAATATTGCGGAAACCATTATGGGCGCGGTCGTCCTGATCGTCGCGGGCGCGTTTCTCTATTTCTTTGTGACGACCGCGCAAATCGAGACGGTGCAGGGGTACACGGTGAAAGCCTTGTTTGCCAATATCGGCGGGCTGCAGGCGGGGAGCGATGTCCGCATCAACGGGATCAAGGTCGGCTCCGTCACCGAGCGAGCTATCAACGAGGATTACGATGCGATGGTGACTCTGAAAATCTCCGGCGAGGTGAGAATACCGAAGAACTCTGTGGCAGCGATCGGCAGCGGCGGATTCATCGGCGGGCCGCATATCGCCATAAAACCAGGGAACCAGACCGAGTATCTGGCGGACGGCGACCGGCTGGCCAAGACCGAGAATTTCAGGTCGCTGGAGGATCAGGTGGGTGAGGTTATCTTCCTGGCGACCGGCGGCAACAAATAATTTCCACAATTCCGTCCTAAAGACGGCCTCATGAAACGTTTCGCATTTATGATACGATACGCTGTTGTTAGCGCGATGGCCAGCGCAACGTTAACTGTCACGTCTGCGAGCGCGGAGGCGTACGATACGGCTGTCTTGCAGACGCTAGACAAGGTTACCGCACGTGTGTCCACCTTAGATGCGCCGGTGGGGCAAACGGTGCGCTTCGGCACACTGGCGATCATTGCCCGGGCCTGTGACAAGCGCCCGCCGGAAGAGCAGCCAGAAAGCGCTGCGTTTCTGGATATCGCCGAGGTTCGGCCCGGCGAGCCTACGGTCAGCGTTTTTCGGGGATGGATGTACGCGTCCAGCCCGGCGCTGTCCGCTATGGAACATCCGGTCTACGATGTTTGGGTTTTGGACTGTATCACTTCTACCAGCGAGCCCGTATCGCCGGCGCCCGGCAACTCAGACGCGAAGTGAGCGTCCACGCAGAGGGCGTGATCCAGCATCAGGTGATATTCATCCCGGGGCACTTCGATTGCGCCGAGAGTTGTCAGGTGGTCAGTGACAAACTGGGTGTCTAACAGCACAAAGCCGCAGCGTTTTAGGTGAGCGACCAGGTGGACCAGGGCGACTTTGCTGGCGTCTGTTTCCCGATGGAACATGCTCTCGCCGAAAAAACCGCCTTTCAGTGACACGCCGTATAAACCGCCGACCAGATTACCCTCCCGCCAGCATTCCACTGAATGGACATGCCCCATCATGTATAGCTGGGTGTAGAGGCGGATGATCTCGTCATTGATCCAGGTTTCACGACGGTCACTGCCCTCCGCCGCGCAGGCCTCGATCACCTGTTTGAAGTCAAAATTGAACCGCACCTCGAAGGGCTCCTGTTTCAGGGTCTTCTTGAGGCTTCGGGAGATATGTAAGCCGTCCAGTGGAATGATGCCGCGCATCTCCGGATCGACCCAGAACAGTTCCTTGTCATGGCGGTTCTCGGCCATGGGAAAGATGCCGGAGGCATAGGCCCGCAATAGAATTTCAGGGGTTAACTTGAAGCGATCTTCCGGCTGTCCGTATTCGCTCATGCGTCTCAGTTCGCCAAATTTGCCGCTGCGCGCAAGGCGAACTCATATCCCTGGCTGCCGAAACCGCAGATCACCCCCTTGGCCACACCCGAGATATAGGAATGGTGGCGGAACTCTTCCCGTTGGAAGACGTTGGAGAGATGAACCTCAATCACCGGCACACCGCAGGCCAGCAGCGCATCGTGGATCGCCACCGAGGTATGTGTATAAGCCCCGGCATTGAGGATAATTGCGCTTTGGCTGCCGCTGGCTTCTTGTATCCAGTCGACGATCTCGCCTTCGGTATTGCTCTGGCGGAAATCGAGCTCAAGGCCGAGCTCGCCGGCAAGGGTCCGGCACTTGGCATCGATATCGGCCAGGGTTTCCGAGCCGTAGATTTCCGGCTCCCGGGTGCCCAGCATGTTGAGGTTAGGGCCGTTGATGATCAGAACGCTATTTGACATGTGTCGCTTCCCTTGATGGAGCGGTTATACCAGTCCCTACTCCGAAAGTATCCTAGGAACCCCGGATGAATGAAGAATTAATTGCCGGAAGGGAGGCGCGGCCTTGAATGTTGCATGGCCCGCCCCGTCGGCACATACTTGTCCCCCTGGTTTAAACGAAGAATACGGAATTTATCCCGATGCATATTACGCTGAACGGCGAATCCCATAATCTAGAGGCGCCTATGACGGTTGCCGGGCTCCTGGGCGAGCTTGGCCTCGACACCAAAAAGGTGGCGGTCGAACGCAACCTGGAGATCGTCCCCAAGTCCACCTATAGCGACGTAGACCTGGCCGATGGCGACCGGCTGGAGGTCGTGCACTTTATTGGTGGCGGTGCGCCGGAAGGGGCGGGCTCTCCGCCGAGTAAAGATACATTCGAAGTGGCGGGGAAGGTTTTCTTGTCGCGGCTGCTGGTTGGGACCGGCAAGTACAAGGATTTCGAAGAGACGGCGGAGGCCATTGAAGCCTCCGGCGCGGAGATTGTCACCGTCGCCGTGCGACGGGTGAATGTCACAAATCCGAAAGAGCCTATGTTGGTCGACTATGTGGACCCGAAGAAATACACCTATCTGCCCAACACCGCCGGCTGCCACACGGCGGATGATGCGCTGCGGACCCTGCGTCTGGCGCGGGAAGCCGGCGGCTGGGACCTCGTGAAGCTTGAGGTCCTGTGGGATCACGTGACGCTTTATCCGCACATGACTGAAACGCTGAAAGCGGCCAAGGAGCTAATCAAGGAAGACTTCAAGGTGATGGTCTATTGCAGCGATGATCCGGTCATGGCCCAGCGGCTGGAGGATATGGGCTGCTCCGCCATCATGCCACTTGGCGCGCCCATCGGCTCGGGCCTGGGCATCCAAAACCCCGTCGGCATCCGTTTGATCATCGAGCAGGCCAATGTGCCTGTGCTGGTGGACGCCGGCGTCGGCACCGCCTCCGATGCGGCTGAGGCGATGGAGCTGGGTTGCGACGGCGTGCTGATGAACACCGCGATCGCCGAGGCCAAGGACCCGATCGCCATGGCGCGGGCCATGAAGCATGCGGTTGAAGCCGGGCGGCTTGCTTATCTGGCCGGGCGCATGCCGAAGAAAATGTATGCCGATCCGTCTTCGCCGCTTGCCGGGCTGATTTGAGCGACCCGTTTTTAGAGGCGCAACGACTCCATAACGCCGGGCAATTGGCCGAGGCTCAGGCCCTCTATGCCGAGGTGATCGAAGACAATCCGACCCACGAAAAGGCCCTCTATCTGCTGGGCACGGTCCTGGCGCAGCGCGGCCGGTTTGAACAGGCTGTGGCGTTCCTCCGCCGCGCCATCGATGAAAATCCGGAGAACGCGGTCTATCACACCAATCTGGGCGTCGCGCGCCAGAACCTGGGCCAGCTGGACCGGGCCAAGGCGTCCTTCGACCGGGCGATAAAGTTCGATCCGAATAATGTGGATGCGTACTACAATCTGGCCAAGCTATACCGGCAGCTTGAACTCCCCGATGCGGCGCTGATGACTTATGAGCAGGTGTTGTCGCTGAACCCCGAACGAACCGACGCCCTGGTGAACATGGGCAACATCCTGGACGAGGAAGGCCTGTTGGAAGAAGCATTGGCCTGTTTCGAACGCGCGGTGGAGATCAACCCGAAGGCCGGGCGCGCCTATATCAATCTCGGCAATCTCTACCGGCGGATGGGTGAGGCCGACAAAGCGGTCAACGCCTATGACGGGCTGATCCGGCTCCGCGCCCACGGCGGCATGCGGATCAAAAGCGCCACGACCCTGCCGGTGGTCTACCGGGATGAGGCGCATATCGAAGAGGCCCGCGCCACATTCGAGAACCGGGTTTGGGAGCTGCTGGACTATCCCAATCTCACCGTGATTGATCCGACCCTGGAGACCTCGACCACCAATTTCTTCCTGGCCTACCAGAACAAAAACGACACAGATCTGCAGCAGCTCACCGCCCGGCTGCATCTCAAATCATGTCCGCGCATGGGCATGGTCGCGCCCCACTGCGAGGGGGACCGCAAGCCGGGGCGTATTCGCTTAGGCCTGATCTCGGCTTACTTCCGCCGCCATTCCATCGGCCGGATGATGATTGGGTTGATGCGCAGCCTGCCGAAAGACGATTTTGAGGTGGTGCTGATCACGCCCCGGACCACCCGCGACCCGCTGGCTCGGGAATTCCAAAAGCTGGCGGACGAGACCATTTACCTGGGAGAATATTTTTGGGAGGATCAGCAGAAGATCTCGGACGCCAAGCTGGATATTCTTTTTTACGCGGATATTGGCATGGATATCCGGACCTATTTCATGGCCTTCGCCCGGCTTGCGCCCGTGCAGTGCTGCACCTGGGGACATCCGGACACGACGGGTATTCCCAATATGGACTACTTTGTGTCGAGCGACTGGCTAGAGCCCGAGGGCGCGGCGGATCATTACAGTGAAGAGTTGGTGACACTACCGACCCTACCGACCCGCTATCCGTTCCCCGATATCCCGGAGAATTTGAAAGACCGGACGGCGTTTGGTCTGCCGGAGGACGAGACGATTTATCTCTGTCCCCAAAGCGCGATCAAACATCATCCCGATTTGGATCAGCTCTTCGCCGGCGTGTTGCGGGGCGACGACAAGGGCAGTTTGGTGCTGGTCGATGGCGCTGTGTCTCATTGGAGCACACTGCTGAAAGAGCGGTGGGCGACGACCATTCCCGATGTGCAGGAGCGGATCACCATCGTACCGCGCCAGGCGCCGGAAGATTTCATCGCGCTGCAGGCGGCGGCGGACGTGATTCTGGACACGCCCCACTTCAGCGGCGGCAACACATCTTACGAAAGCTTTGCGCTCAACAAACCGATTGTCACCCTGGACAGCGCGTTCATGCGCGGCCGGGTCACCGCCGGCCTTTACCGGATGATGGAGATGGACGACGGGATTGCCTCAAGTCTTGAGGACTATGTGGAGATCGCGCTTCGTCTGGGCAAAGACCCCGGCGCCCGGGCGTATTTCGCCCGGCGATTAGGCGAGCGCAACGAGGCGCTGTTCGACGAGGCAGCGGTGACCGACGTGTTTGCGGATTTCTTCCAAAGCACGGTCTGAGAACGAGGCTTTCATATGGCTTGCTGCCGCTGAAACTGGCACGACCTTCGGCCACCCTCTTTTTCCCGTGGTTTGGTAGAGGAGAATGAACCCATTGGCTGCTCGGACGACCCACGTCCTCGTGATGTGGATAGACGCGTCAGGCACTTGTGTGCGAGACAAGAAACCGCATTTTGGAGGCCCTGCCATGTTCCCCAAAAACTGCTGGTATGCGGCAGCGCATGCCGAGGAGATCACAAAAGAGCTGTTTGTCCGCACCTTTTTGAACCAGGCGGTCGTTTTTTGGCGAGACACCGGCGGCAACGTTGCGGCTATTGAGGATCGCTGTCCGCATAGGCTCGTACCTTTGTCCACGGGCCGAACCGTGAACGGTCTGGTTGAATGCGGGTATCACGGATTGCGGTTCGATACCGGCGGAGCGTGTGCATTCGTGCCAGGACAGGATAGCGTGCCAAAAATTGTTCGGGTTCGCACATTTCCCACCGCCGAGCACAATGGACTGGTCTGGATTTGGATGGGAGCGGCCGAGCTTGCGGACGAGGCGCTCATTCCCGATCTACACTGGATGGATGCTCCGGGCTGGAGATCGACCAACGGGTATCATCATTTCGAGTGCGACTACCGGTTAATCAACAACAATCTACTGGATCTTTCCCACGAAACTTATACCCACAAACATACGATCGGTAATGATGCCGTCGCCGACTCACCGGTATCAACGACCGTGATTGGTGACCGGGTGGTCCGAGCCCATCGTGAGATGCCCAAGATCGACCCGCCACCCTTGTTCGCTACGGCACAGGGCACGACGGCAAGATCAATCGCTGGCAGATCGCCATATACATGGCGCCGGGGTTCAATGTGACCTAGGTGGGGTTCTACCCAGTGGGAACTGACCACTCCACCGATCATTTGATGATGCGACCCATACACATTATCACGCCGGAGACTTCGAGAACGTCGCACTATATTTGGGGTTTAACGCGCAATGTCCGGCTCGAAGATGACTAGCTCGATGGTATGATTTTTAAGGCTGTTAGCCAGACCTTTGATGAAGACCGAGCACTTTTGCAGGCCCAGCAACGGTACCTAGAGTCCGAGGACTGGCCCAAGATTCCGCAGATGGCCATAAAGGAGGATAAGGCGCCCGTTCAAGGCCGGCGCTTGCTTGAGGCAATGATTGAACGTTAAACCGGGGACCCGTCCTATTGTGCCGAGCCGATCCCGCTGGCGGACGACGATGAGGTCACCCTACCTTTCGCCCAGGCCGCAGAATAAGCTGAACTCTGGTTGCCATTAAATGCGGTAATCCCGGACAGTGGATTGAAAAAAAGCGGGTCAGAAGACGTGCACTCGGCTGACTTCCGTTATGAGATAACTCCCACCATTCATCTCAATCACTGCAAACGACTGCCTCGCATCGGCTAGCAGACCCTAAAAGGTCTGTTGTATTCATGACTCGATAACCCGATCGGCGTATATGGTGCGTGACAATTGATCCGATCAGGATAAAACTGCGGCCATGACCGACATGCCCCTCACCGACGACCGAGCGATCCACAAGCGCGAGAATTTTGCCACTTATCTGGTGTCGGTGCCCCATTTCTTCAGTCATTTTTATCTGCTGACCCTGGCGCCCATGTTCCTGGTCATTAAGGAAGACCTGAACGTCAGCTTCACCGAGCTTGGCCTGGTCATCACGCTCTATGCGCTGGGCTCGGCCTCCGGGCAGTATCCCGCCGGCATCTTGTCGGATAAAATCGGACCCCGCTGGGTGCTGATCACCGGCGTCGGCACCATGTCCATGAGCTTCTTCCTGATGGGCTTCGCCACCGAGTATTGGCACCTCTTGGTGTTGGCGGTGATCGGCGGCCTTGGCGACTCCGTCGTTCATCCGGCCAATTTCACGGTGATCACGGCACAGGTCAGGCCTAAGCGGCTGGGCTGGGCCTATTCGATCCATGCCTTTGCCGGGTTCTTTGGTTTCGCCGCCGCGCCACCGATCATCGATATGCTGCGAGCGGCAACCGATTGGCATATGGCGCTGCACGTTGCCGGCGCTGCCGGGCTGATCACCACGGCGGCGTTGTTCCTCAACAAACATTGGCTGGTCGCGGAGACAGTGGAGCCCAACGCTGACGGCTCGGCGGCGAAGCCGGTCGGTGCGCTGACCCTGTTGAAGTCGGGCCCGATCATGCTGCTGCTGATGTTCTACATTTCCATGGCCCTGGCCGGGCAGGGGATTCAGAGCTTCTCCCCGTCGGCGCTGCCGGTCCTCTACGAAATCACCGTGTCGGAAGCCAACCAGACGCTGTTTGTGTATCTGCTCGGCATTTCCTTGGGCGTGCTGGCCGGCGGCTGGGTCGCCGACAAGTTCGGCCGGTTCGATCTGATCGCCACGGTGGGCTACTTCACGGCGGCGATTTTGATCGTCGTGATTGCCTTGGCTTGGCTGCCCATTGTGCTGATGGTGATCGCCTTCTTCATCGCCGGCTTTATGATGGGGATCGTGTTCCCGTCCCGCGATCTGATGGTCCGTGAAGTCGCGCCCAAGGGGGCGGCTGGTAAGGCCTTCGGGTTTGTGAACGCTGGATTCGGCTACGGCGGGATGATCGGCCCGCCCTTGTTCGGCGCGATCATGGACGCCGGCAACGTTCAGGCGGTTTATTTCACCTCAGCCGGCGTCATCCTGATTATTATCGCCAGCGCCATCGGCTCCACCTTCCTGGCGCGCCGCCAAGGCCCGGCGGAAGCGCCGGCGCCCGCAGAATGACGGCTACCAGTCGTTCCGCAGTTCCCGCAATTTCAGGAAGATTGTCTTTTCGTCCAGCTCGACCGGCAGGTCGGGGAAGGCTTCCCGCAGCTTCTCGATGACGCTGGGGCTGTGGAGCCGGAAGAATGTGTTGATTTCCTTCTCGAGGCCGAGCGTGGTAACCATGGCGTCGTGGGTGTCCTGGCCTTCGACCTCCGCTTTCAGTGATTTGGCGCGCTCGTTGTCCGGTTCCCGGTCCAGGGTGAAATTCAGATTATTCACGATGTAGTCGTGGCCGGGGTATATCAGCGTCTCGTCGGGCAGCTTGGCCAACTGGCCCACAAACGTACTGTAGAGGGAATCCGGATGGCCGCCGCCTTTGCAATGGCCCGCGCCCGCATTGAACATGGTGTCGCCGGCGAACAGCGCCGGAGTATCGGTCCGGGACAGCAGGCAGACGTGGCTCATGGTGTGGCCGGGCGTGTCCAGCGCCTCCAGTTCCACCGTCTGGCCGACCTTGATCAGGTCGCCGGCATTCAGGCCCACATCCATGTCAGGAATTTGATCCGATGCGCCGGCATGGGCCAGAACCTTGGCGCCGGTGGCGTCCACCACGCCCTGGTTGCCGCCGGTATGATCATGGTGGTGATGGGTGTTGAGCACCTGGGTGATGGTCCAGCCCTTGCCTTTCGCCGCATTGAGACACTGGTTGTAATCCAGCGGGTCGATGGCCAGGGCCTCGCCGGTTTCCGGGCAGGCGATCAGGTAATTGAAATTGCGGTAGTCGTTCTCGGTCCAGATTTGTTCAACAAGCACGCGTCGGTCCTCCGTTTGGCTTTGCGGCCATCTTAGATGACCAGGGACGCGGCGTCATCCTCGCCGTTGGCGGATGCTAGTTGGTTTGGTGTTTTTCCACGATAAGAGTTGCGCCATCCATGCCGATCACTTTGACCCGCGTCCCCTTGGGCATGTCCTGGCCATGGACCCGCCAGCTGGTGTCGTCGATCACCAGCTTACCAATTCCGTCGCGGATGGACTCGTTCAGTGTGTAAGTCTGACCGATATAGCCCGCGCCCCGTTGATTGAGGTTGGGGTGGTCGCTCGGGGCCGGTCTCCCGGCAATGAACTTGCGGCCGAGATAGATGGAGATCGCGGATAGCACGGCGAAGATGACAATCTGTAATTCCCATCCTATGCCGGGCATCAGGAACAGTAGTCCGCCGGTGAGCAGGGCGGCGACGCCGATCCAGAGAAACACCGCGCCGGGGGCTAAAATCTCCAGCGCCATGACCGCGACACCGAAGATCAGCCAGTGCCAGAAAACGACTTCGTTCAAGAATTCCATGTCGCCGCTCCCCGCTTAGTCGCTCGTGGGTACGCTGCCTCGGCCCGACCGGCGGAAGCCGCTGCCCGATCCGCCGCCGTCGCCGAAACTGTCCTTGGCGATCTCGGCGATACCGCCCAGGGCACCCAACAGGCTGCCGGCTTCCAACGGCATCATGATGACTTTCTGGTTGGGGGCGGAGGCGACTTTCGCCAAGGCGTCGGTGTATTTGAGTGCGACGAAGTAGTTGACGGCGTGCACGTTTCCTTCGGCGATGGATTTGGACACCATTTCGGTCGCCTTTGCTTCCGCCTCGGCGGCGCGTTCCCGTGCTTCGGCGTCCCGGAAGGCAGCTTCCCGCCGGCCTTCGGCTTCCAGAATCGCGCTCTGCTTTTCACCTTCGGCGCGCAGGATTTCGGACTGACGATGACCCTCGGCCTCGAGAATGTTGGCGCGCTTATCCCGCTCGGCCTTCATCTGGCGGGCCATGGCGTCGACCAGATCGCGGGGCGGTTCGATATCCTTGATTTCCACGCGGGTGACCTTGATGCCCCAGGGATTGGTCGCGGCGTCGATCACGCCCAGCAGCCGCGTATTAATCGCGTCCCGCTGAGACAGCAATTCATCCAAATCCATGGAGCCCATCACCGTTCTGAGGTTGGTCATGCTGAGGTTCAGGATCGCGTTATAAAGATCAGTGACCTCGTAGGCTGCCTTCGGCGCGTCCAGAACCTGGAAGAACACAACACCATCGACGGCGACCATGGCGTTGTCCTTGGTAATCACTTCCTGGGTAGGGACGTCCAACACCTGTTCCATCATATTCATCCGCCGGCCGATCTTGTCGATGATCGGGACGATGATATGGAGACCCGGTGTAAGAGTGCGGGCATATCGGCCAAACCGTTCAAGCGTGTAGTTCATTCCCTGAGGGACCGTCTTGATGGCCATTAGGGCGAACAAGAGTGCAAAGACGAAAATGACGATGGCGAAGATGGAAAATTCGGAAATCATGGCGGGTCTCCCACGTTGAGCCTAATTTTGATTGAATATTATTGTCTCTGGTTATGTAGTCTGCCCTGAACGCTCAACTATCAGTATTACACCTTACATGGTTTGACGGGCCTTGGATATAAGTCTTGACAGGCAGGTTGTTGTCCCACAAACCATTGATATGATTGAAAAAATAGACAAGACGACTTTTAAGGCGGCGGTCGAGGAATTGGCCGCTAAGGACCCGGATATCGCCCGATTATATGAAGAGCACGGACTGCCGGGACTGCGGTCGCGGAAGACCGGATTTGGTTCCCTATTGAAGACCATTTGCGGTCAGCAGGTGTCGACGTCGGCGGCCCGCGCCATCACCGGGCGGCTGGATTCCATCGCCAACCCCATGACGCCGGAGGTGTTCTTGCGCCTGTCCGACACCGAGCTTCGGGCCGTAGGTCTCAGCGGGCAGAAAGCCGGTTATGGGCGAGGCATCGCCCAAGCCATCGTCGACGGGGAGTTCAGCTTTCGCCGGGTGGCCCGCATGACCGACGAAGACGCCATCGCCGAGATGGTGAAGCTTAAGGGCGTCGGGCGTTGGACGGCGGAAGTGTATTTGCTCTTCGCTTTGCGCCGGCCTGACCTTTGGCCCGTGGACGATCTGGGGATCGTCAAAGGTGTTATGGGGGTCAAGGGGCTGCGTAAACGGCCGAACCGGCAGCGCATGCTCAAGATCGGGGAGGCATGGCGTCCATGGCGCAGCGCCTCCGCGCGCATGATGTGGCACTACACCAACACCAACCGGCAAAACCGGTAGCGGGCTCTAGTTCGTAAGTTACTGAGGAGCGACGAGGTCGGCGACCCGAGCCAATAGATCGACGCGGCTGTAGGGTTTGCCCAATATTTCCATGCTGGCGGGCCTGTCGCTGCGATTGCTAGGCATCCTGTCTGCGTATCCGGTCGCCCCGAGCAGCTTGATCCCCGGTTGAATATCTATCGCCTTCTTGGCCAAAGAAATGCCATCCAGGCCGCCGGGCATCACGATATCGGTAAAGAGAAGGTCGTACTTGTCGCCGATCTCTAGCCTGGCCAGTGCCTCTGGGCCGTCGGCAACGCTGGTCAACTCGCAGCCGTGACCGGCCAGAATCGTCGTGGTAATGTCCCGGACGTCGTCATCGTCCTCGACCACCAGGACAAGGCCATGTCCGCTGACATTCAGACGATTTTCATTCTTTTTGCTCTTTTCCGCCGCCGCTTTTGCCCGCGGCAGATAGATGTAAACCTTCGTACCCACGCCTATTTCGGAGTCTATGGTCAGATAGCCGTTTGATTGCCGGGCTAAGCCATAAACCACGCTCAGTCCGAGGCCCAAGTTGGTAGCGAAGTCTTTGGTGGTGAAAAATGGATCACAGACTTTGGCCATATTTTCCGGCGCAATGCCAACGCCGTTATCGTGCACGCAAAGCCGGATGTAGTCGCCGGGCGCCACGTCATCGGGAGAGTCCAATTCGCCGGCGGCCAGGGTGACATTGCCGGCTTCGATGATCAGTTGCCCCTTGTCAGACATGGCGTCGCGAGCATTCAGGGTCAGATTACGAACCGCGTTCTCAAGCTGATGGGAGTCCACAAGGGCCGGCCATAAATCATCCACGATTTTTAGATCTAGGCTGATGGTCTCGCCCAGCGCACGGATCAGGACCTGAGAGAATTCATCCAACGATTTGGCGACGTTGGTTGCTGTGGTTTCCAGATGCTTTTGGCGTGCAAACGACAGAAGATGATCGGTCAGCGCGGCGCCGAGGTTGATGGATTTCTTGATGGCGGCGGCCCGGGATTTGATATCTTCCGACGCGTCCTCATCCTCTTCAATGATGTCGGCATTGCCGTTAATGACCATCATCAGGTTATTGAAGTCGTGGGCGATGCCGCCGGTGAGCTGTCCGATGGCTTCCAGTTTCTGGGACTGCCGCAGACGGTATTCCAGATTTCGGCGCTCGGTAATATCGCGCACAACTGCGACGAAACGCGGAGAGTCTCCGGGAGGCTGAATGAACTGGAGAAAAATCTCCACCGGCACCAGGCTCCCGTTTTTGTGTTCGTGAACCGTCTCGAATGTTGTGGAATGCTGCGGGCCCACAATGAGCTTGTCGATAATCGCCTGGCACTGCTCGGCGGTGAACTCCGGCTCAATGTCGAGCGGGGTCATGTCCGTCATTTCTTAATCACAATGAGGCAAAAACCCCGCCTCAAATCCTATGGTAACACCCCAGCGCGAAGAGCAGAATACCGGCCAGCCGGTCTTTTAGACATGGTTGTTAACCGAGTGGGTTACAAAGGGTTATACTGGTATCGAATTAGCGGGATTGAAGGCTGCCTGCAGGCGCAAGGTCTCCTGTTTTGAGGGCGTGATAGTGATCCAAAAACGCTTGTACCCTTAACGGTTGAAATTCCCGCTGGGCCGCTTGTTGCGATTGGGCCAAAATATCGCCGGAGAGCGTGGCCATAAGGCTACCCAACTTAGTGCCCATGCGACGGTCCAACCGGGCGGCTTGTCCATAGTAGCCTGCTGCCATGATGGGGTCAGGTGGTCCGCAGTTCCTGGAACGGTGCAAATCCCCGCCATAGGCCGCGGCTTTGAGATTTCGCGCGCGGGCGCCCAAATCCAGCAGCGACTTGAGCTGATCACAGGCCTTCGTTGTATATCCTGCAAGTTCCGCGGCAAGCCAAAACTCCATGATGGCCCCGTCCGGATGGCCGAGTTTGGCCGCCTGACGGAAACTCTCGAGGGCGGCAACCGTATCCCGCGGCCCCAGGAGACTACTGTTTTCGATCCGGCCTTTCAGATAGGCGGCGAATTCGCCGCCGGCGTTTGCCTGTTCAATCAGTGCCTCGTGTGTAGTTTTGTAGTCCCCGGCGAGATACTGGTGGTACCCCTTTTCATCGGCGCGGATGAAGATTGCCGCGGCGATCAATACGGCGACGAAAAAGGCGAGCGAGAGAGATGTCCTGCGCGACATCATGATAGGTTACGTAGCTTGGGATTCTCTGTAAAGTACGGCCGTAACTCGTCGTGAAAATCAGGCGTATTGATGTCTAATAAACTGATTGAACTCTATAGCGACACCAAGACCCGGCCCTCCGTCGAAATGTTGGCGGCGATGACAGCGGCCGAATCCGGGGACGAACAAGCCGGTGAGGATCCCACCACCAACCGGCTGTGCGGGATGGTGGCTGAATTGCTGGGCAAAGAAGCGGCGGTGTTTCTACCCTCTGGGACCATGTGCAATCAGATCGCCTTAGCGGTCCATTGCCGCCCGGGCGATGAGATCATTGCCGACGAGACGGCGCATATCATCAACTTTGAAGCCGGTGGTGCAGCCGGGATTGCCGGGGCGATGATCCGGTCGGTACCGGGTGAGCATGGAATTTTCACAGCCGAGCAAGTGCAGACGGCGCTGCGCCCCGCCGTTCGTCATATGCCGAAATCCCGCCTTGTGTCTGTGGAGCAAACCTCCAATCTCGGTGGCGGTACTGTATGGCCTTTGGAAACACTGCGCGTCGTGTCCGAGGTTGCGAGGAGCCACGGGCTCGGCGTGCACATGGACGGCGCTCGGCTGATGAACGCCGTTGTAGCTTCTGGTCTGGCCGCCGCTGATTACGCGGCGTTGACGGATACGCTTTGGATCGATCTTTCCAAAGGATTGGGCTGCCCCATCGGCGGTGTGCTGGCGGGGTCCAAGGCATTTATCGAAGAGGCGTGGTTTTGGAAGCAGCGGCTCGGTGGTTCCATGCGGCAATCTGGGGTGATCGCCGCCGCCGGTATTTACGCGTTGGAGCACAACGTGGAGCGCTTGGCCAAAGATCATGAAAATGCGCGGGCGCTGGCGGAGACGCTGAACGGGATTGATGGAATTTCCGCACCGTTGGAAACAGTGCAGACGAATATCGTGATCGTCGATGTCTCCGCCACCAGCAAATCCGCGCCCGACCTTTCCACCGAGCTTCTGAACAACGGAGTGCGCATGGGCGCTCTCGACGAAAACCGATTGCGCGCCGTCACTCACCTCAACGTTAGCCGTGAAGAAGTGGAACAAGCGGGACAGATTTTCGCCGACGTTTGCAGCGGCTGATTACTCGATCTCGAAGGTGAGCTTGTTGTGAGCGCTCCGGAGCGCAGCTTCAACTTCCTCAGGGGTATCACCCTTGGCGAATATGAAGCCGAGATACTCGTTTCCTTCGGGCAACGCGACGACCTCTTGGCCGGCCTTCTTGGAGATTTCCAACTCGGCAATGCCGGCGACGTTCCGCGCGTCAATCTCGCCGCCGATGGACTTTAACGCGCCGGAGTTTGGGATCGGGAGCATCATGACGCCGGAGGCTTGGCTTTCCCGATTTGGCAGTGGCGTGGTTTCACCGAGGGCATGATTCAGGATGACATCCTCCAAGCTTAGTCCGTCGCCGAAGGAGAGGCTTCGGCTGCACAATCCGCCGATGGACCGCGCGGCCACTTCTATAACCCAGGGGCCCGTCTGATTGCTTTTCCGGTCCGGGGCGGCGAGGCGCAGCTCAGCATGGACCGGTCCGTCCGTAAGGCCGATGGCCCGGCAAGCATCTTCGGTCATCCGGGTCAGGCGCTCAACGTCCTCGGGCGCGTGGCGGGAGGGTGTGACATAGATGGTCTCTTCGAAGTAGGGACCATCCAGCGGATCGGGCTTATCGAAGATCGCCAGGGTGGTCAGCGTGCCATCGATGAGAAGGCCTTCCAACGCTACTTCTTCGCCCGGCCAGAAATCTTCGACCAGAATTGTCTGCTCGCTGTTTGTCCCCGACAGCATCCGCCGGATTCGGTTCGCCGCAGTGTTGAACTGATTCGGATCGTCAGCCCGAATCACGCCCCGGCTGGCCGAGAGACTGATCGGCTTTAGGACGCAGGGGTAGGCGATCGTCTCCGCAATTTTGTTCACATCGTCATCAGCGCGCAGGACGCGCGTCGATGGGCCCGGCAGTCCCGCGGCGGCGAGTTCTTTCCGAAAAGAGAGCTTGTTGTTTGCCCGGGCCACCGCTTCCGGATGATTGTGCGCCAGACCCAGTTCCTTGGAGGATGCAGCAGCGACCAGTGTGGTGGATTCTTCCACGCCGATAATAGCGGCCAGCGGCGTGTCTTGGTGAAACTTGGCGATGCGTGCCACGCTATCCTCGACATTGCCGAAGTCCAATCTCAGCGCGCCGTCGCCTCGAATTTCTTGGAACACGCTTTCCTGATCAGAGCCGATGGTCATCAGCACATCCCGGCGATGAGCGGCGGCGATGAAGTCTTTGGCCCGATAGGAAGTTGAGGGCAGAAGCAGAAGGATACGGCGTGGTGGATCGGCGGTCATACCCGCGCCAATTGGTCCCGGCTCGGCTCCGCGCAGCAGTACCAGGGCTCGCTCATGCGTGGGACGAACAATTTTGGCTGCTCCGCCAGGAACAGGGCCGGGGCATCCGACCCGTCGACCTCGTGGGCGGCCTGCCAGATCTTGGCGAAGATTTGGGCACGGCCATCGCCGGCGCTTTCGCCCCGATCGACAATCCCTTGAAGCATATCGGCCAGCCTATCCGCCGCCGGGTCCGGATTGGCCCAGGTATAGCTCAGCGCCTCTCTATCGAAATCGTCCGGGGTCAATGAAAGCTGATCCAGCTCTAACAGCCGGGAGCCCAACGGGATCAGCAGGCGGATCACCAATTGAATGGGTGATACGTTCTCAATTAGGCACAAGTCCCGGATGACGGAGAGCAGGTCCCGGTATCCGTCCAGAGTGGTCCATGGTGTGAAGGGAATAAATGTGGGCGACAGCGTTAGCCCGGCGTCGCGCACCAAAGAGACTGCCTCAATGAACTCGGCGCGGGTATGGCCTTTGTCCAGCAAGGCGAGGGTTTGATCGTCAACGGATTCGACGGCTGTGGTAATGAACAGGCAGCCCGTCTCCTTAAGCTCGGATAGCCGCTCCCGGTGTTTCAACAAGTGCTCGACCTTGATGATGGCGTCGTAGGTCAGGTCCGGATGACAGTTCCGCATCTCGCGAACAACCCGCAAGCCATGAGACGGGCCGTTAAAGAAATCCGGATCGCCGAAGGATATGTGCCGCGCGTTTGCGGCGACCTGTTGATCAATGTCGGCAATGACCGTCTCCAGCGCCACCGGAAAGAACTTTCCGCCGTACACCGGCACCACCGGGCAATGGCGGCAGACATGTTTGCAGCCGCGGGTGGCTTCGGTGTAACCGGTGACCACATCCTCGCCAGCGGAAGTCTGCAGCCGGGCATATTTGTCGAGCGCGGGCAGGTCTGACCTGTCGGGGGTGCCGAGGCGTAGCTTGGACATGTAAACATCGTTCGTCGGCGCATCATTCGACTTCACCAGCCGAAGGAGTTCTTCCTCGATCTCGCCCCCGATGAAATGCGCGGTGATGTCAGCGCTGATCAGCTCCCGCGCCATGGGGGCGTAGAGGCCGAAGAACACATAGATGGCGGCGTTGTTCAGCGCGACCAGTCTGGGCAGCAATTCAAGGGACAACCGGGTCGCCGTATGCATGGCCAAATGGATGGCGATGATATCCGAACCGGCGACAGCCGCTTTATTCAGGTCATCGACCGCCAGGTCGTTGCAGGTGACATCTATTCCTTCGGCACGCAGATACGCCGCCGCAGACGCCAACGCAAACGGCTGGTGTCCCAGGTCATAGGTCGAAAGCAGAAGAACCGGCATGGACGATCCGATCTATTCGGACCGGCGGCCTACTTGCCCGGCGAGTAGTAGGGGTTGGAGCCGTTGGCGTGATCCGTGACGTCCAGGACCTCGATGATCGACGGCACGGCGTCCTTGATTTCAACCTCGACGCCTTGTTTGAGGGTCACGTCAGCCATGCCGCAGCCCTGGCAGCCGCCTTCGAGGCGGATATAAGCTATGTCTTCCTTGATATCGATCAGGGCGATATGGCCGCCGTGGCTGGCCACCGCTGGATTGATCCGGCTGTCCAGGACCTCCTGAACGGCCACGCCCTGGGGCGTGTCGAGGCCCGGCTTGGGAATGGCGTCCCGGAAATCCCTCACCGCGTTGACCTCGGGCACATAGTGGCTCAGTACGTTGGTCATCCCGCCCAGCAGGTTCATGGTCGGGCCGACAAACTCCACATAGACCGTGCCGGCCTTGTAGCCCTTGTAGATCACGTCGCCCCCCATTTGTTGGGCGGCCGGCTGGATGCGGGATTCCATCAGCTCCATGATCTGAAAAATGATTTCCGCGTCTTCGGGGCTGTCTTCGATGATGATTTTTTCGCCGGCGTCAGTATCGGTCGGCGCGTCGTTCATGACCGGATCGCCCGCGGTGTAGTGGTCCATGATCGCGCCCAGGACCATCGGCTTCATGATTTGCCAATCTTCGCCGTCGGCCTTCACCACCATCACTGAATCCGTGTAGAGGGTCACCGCCTCAACGCCGCCGACACCGAATAGGCGCGCCGCTAAGGGCGAGCGTTCCGCTGTTTCTGCATTTCCGAATTCGGCAATGCCGCCCGCCAAAACCGCTTCACCCGGATGAAACTTCATTCGGTTCGGATCGGGCATGCTTTCCGTCTGAATAAACATCTGTCTCTCCAATTTTTGCCGATCAGCGAGGGTGTCGCCGCAGTTAAATCCGTCTCTGTGGCCGACCGGTCTTAGGACTCTCAGTTGTGTGCAAAATAGCGCTTTTAAACGGTTCAAAAAAGCGTATAACCGCGTCCCTTAATTTTAGCGTCTGTTTTATAGCCGGAGAACGACCGCGTTGACCGCAAAAATCGACCAATTTTTGGACAGTCAGAACCTGGCAACCCCGTGTTTGGTGGTCGATTTGGACGAGGTGGCCAACAACTATCGCCGGCTGAAAGACGCGATGCCGATGGCCGACATCTATTATGCGGTGAAGGCGAACCCCGCAGGGCCGGTCTTGCAAACCCTGCATGGGCTCGGCTCTTATTTTGATGCGGCGAGCGTGGCCGAGATTGACCGTTGCCTGGCGGCGGGCGCGTCGCCCGCCGATATTTCGTACGGCAGCACGATCAAAAAGCAGGGCGATATAGCCACGGCGTATGGCCTGGGCGTTCGGATTTTCGGCTTCGACTGCGAGAATGAGTTGGCCAAACTGGCCATTGCCGCGCCGGGCTCCAAAGTCTATTGCAGGGTGCTGGTGGAGAACGAGGGCGCCGCCTGGCCGCTGGCCAAGAAGTTCGGCTGCTCCGTCGACATGGCTGTGGATTTGATGGTTGCAGCGAAAGAGAAGGGGCTGATCCCCCACGGCATCTCTTTCCATGTGGGTTCTCAGCAGACCGACACGGTTCAGTGGGACGCGGCCATTGCCAAAGCGGCAATGATCTTTACCGACCTCCGCGAAAAATCCATTGAGCCCGAAGTCCTTAATCTGGGCGGTGGCTTTCCTACCCGGTATCGGTATGACGTGCCGGAACATAAACAGATTGCCGCCGCCATTCACGACAGCATGCAGCGTCATTTCGGCAACCGGCAGCCGGCGCTGATGCTGGAGCCGGGGCGCTGCATTCCCGGATCGGCCGGCATCATCCGAAGCGAGGTTATTTTGGTCTCCAAACGCTCTTACGACACGGACGTACGGTGGGTCTATCTGGATGTGGGCAAATTCGGCGGTCTCGCCGAAACTATGGACGAGGCGATTCAGTATCCGATCCGCACGCCCCATGACGGCGGGCCGGCGGGCCCGGTGGCGATCGCCGGACCGACCTGCGACGGGGCGGACGTGTTGTACGAGAAAGCCGGCTACGAGCTGCCTTTGGATTTGAAGGAAGGCGATCATGTAGACCTGATGGCGGCCGGCGCGTATACGGCGAGTTATGCTTCCATCGGCTTCAACGGCATTCCGCCGCTGATGGAATACTACATCTAACTTAGGTTGATTGGGGCGGTGTGTAGCCGCAGATACCGAGTTTGATCAGCCAACCGGCGGTCATCAAGACCGGACCGGCAACAGGCGCACCCATCGCGTCGGCGAGCTCCTGCAGGGTACAGCTTTCCTGCATCTCCAGATGCCCAAAGACGACCGGGAGTTCCTCCAAGGGAATGAGGGTCTGCGGATAGATCAGCCCCATTTTTAATTGCATGCGCACCACGGCCTGCTGCCAATCCCGGATGAGCAACGTGATTTTTCCATCTGCCGCCAGGTGTCCGGTGGGAGAGCTTTCGAACATCGTGAACGGATCGGGGAAAGACGGGTGAAACCCTGCGCTCCCGGATAACGCACCGACTTCATCTGCCTCCCGCCGGAGGGAAGCCAGCTCTTGGAAGAGTTCCTCGTAGGCCCGGATCACACGGGACCATTCAAACCGATTCATCACATCCTGGCGGCCGGCACGCCCCATCTTGAGGCGCAGGTCCGGATTTTCGATCAGCGGCATTAGCGCTTTCACCAACTGTCCAACGTCAACCGAGGTGGATTGGGAAATACCGCCGAGATAGTCGCCATAGGTGAGTTGCCCGGAGAAGTAACCATAAGCAATGTCTACGCCGCTTCCCGGCGGTGGCGCCAAGGTGGGCACCGTGACTCCGACTTCGCCGTTCCGGACGGTATCCCGGTAGCCGTTCCAGTCGCTGACAACCACCGGCAGGCTGGCGGCCATGGCCTCGATCGGCGTCAGGCCGAAGCTCTCCTGGATATTGTCGGACAACGAGCAAAAGATATCTGCGCCGGCCCAAAACCCGTCCGGATAGTCGCTGTCGCCATGGCGGATGAAATCGACCTGAGATTTGTCGGTCATTTTCTGGACCGCTTGATTAAAGGCGGTCTCGTTCATCTCATCATTGAAGTAGCCGTTGAACACCACTCGCACCGGCGTCGCTGACTTGCCGGCGATTTCTTCCGCCGCCAAAAAAAGGGGCAGGGGATTGGCCTTCGCCAGATAATTCAGCCGGCCCACATAGAGAATCACTACCTCGTCTTCGGCGACGCCCAGTTTTTCCCGCTGCTCTGACCGTTTATCCAATTCGCTGAGCCGGTCAAAGCGGACCGAGTCCACGCCGAGCGGGATCACCGGTAGTTCGAGGGGACAATTGGCGTCGATGCCAAACCGGTCCTTCATGTAGCCGCACCAGCCGTCGATCACAGCCTGCACGGCGCTCCGGATCGACCGGGACGGACAAATCAGCGCATCCCAGTTCTGCAGCGGTGCGGTGAAATAGTCACCGAACATTTCCATGGCGGCGGCGGAGGCGCTGGCATGTGCAATGCCGCAGAGACTATAGCGACGCTGGCCGTGGTGGCGCCGCGCCCAGGAGAATTTTACGATGCCGGGATCATACCTCACCAGGCAGCCTGCCGCTTCCAAGCCATCTGCGTCATTCTGGTTGATGGAAATGCATCGATCCGGATCAATATGTTCTTCCACGGCGAAATCCCGGTAGAGGCCGAAGGCCGTATCGTCTGGACAGACGGCGTAGAACTGTTTCTGATTGGCGAACCGGAAATGGGCGCGCAGGAATTCCCGCGTCGCCACATCAATGCCCAGCGGCTGATCCGTCTCCGCGCGATGGCCGTCGAAGTTGATGGCGGCGGTCATGTCTTTACCCGTCCAACGAGGCGGCGCGGACCGGCGCTTAGGTGAAGGCTTTAAAGGTGATCAGGGTAAACGTGTCTTTGACGCCGGGAATTTTTTGGATGTTCTCGGTGACGAAATGACCGATATCCGACGCATCTTCCAAATAGCATTTCAGCAGAAGATCGTACTGGCCGGATGTCGAGTGCACCTCGGAGACTTGCCCGACATTTTCGACTACGTCCGCAGCGACGTTGTAGGCTTCGCCCAGTTCGCACTTCACTTGGATGAATATGGTCTGCATGGTCCTCTCCGGCGGTCAAACACGCCTCACCATACACGATAGGACGGCCGCTTTAAGGTAAAAAATGGAGGCGATTAGCTATTGACGGGCCGCGCCAGGAAGGCGGGCATATGGTCGCCCATACCGACAACCGGATTATCGGAATGATCGTTGTCATCGTCTTTTTTGTCCCGGCGGGAGCTGCGGCTGTTCCGGGGTTTCGCGTTGTCATCGGAACTCTTGGCGGCGTCTTTTTTGGAGCCTTCGCTCTTGGCAGAAGCCCTTTTGCGCGGGCGGCGCTCTTTCTTCTCTCCGGAGTCGGATTTGTTGTCGGACTCATTACCCGAAGCATTCTCGGCCTCGGTGCCAAGGCGGTCCAGTTTCACCGGATCGATTTTGCTGCCCGTCAGTTTTTCGATGGAGTCGAGGTATTTTTGTTCTTCCTGCCAGGCCAGCGTAAACGCCCGGCCTTTCTTGCCCGCTCGACCGGTGCGCCCGATCCGGTGGACGTAGTCTTCGGCGTGGGTCGGCACATCGAAGTTAAACACATGGCTGAGATCATCGATATCCAAGCCTCGGGCCGCCACGTCGCTGCAGACCAGGATGTCGATCTCCCGCGCCTTGAAGCGATCCATGGTCTCCATGCGCGCCGGTTGGGACATGTCGCCATGCAGGGTAGCCGAATTGAGGCCGTGCTTCTGGCAGGATTTATGGACGATATCCACGTCTCGCTTCCGGTTGCAGAAAACAAGCGCGTTGGTCACGTCTTCCTTGGCGATCAGTTCACGAAGGGCGGCGCGTTTCTTTTTCTGCATGCCTCCGATATCCCGCTTCGGCGTGTGGCGGAACATGACCAGGCCCTGGGTGATGTTTTCACCCGGCGTCGATGGCGGCGCGACGGTGATTTCCTTCGGGTTCATCAGGAACGCATCGGCGAGCCGTTTGATCTCCGGCGGCATGGTGGCGGAGAAGAGCAACGTCTGGCGAATTTTGTTCAACAGCGAGACGATTTTCTCCACGTCCGGGATAAAGCCCATGTCGAGCATCCGGTCCGCTTCGTCGATCACCAGGATTTTGACGTCGGTCAGAAGCAGTCCGCCCCGGTCGAAAATATCCAGCAGCCGGCCCGGCGTTGCGATCAGCACATCGACGCCCCGGTCCAGCAGCTTTGATTGCTCGTCCATGGAGGTGCCGCCGATGATCAGCGCCTTGGTCAGCTTGTGATACTTGCCGTAGATGTCGAAGTTTTCCGCGACCTGCGCCGCCAGTTCCCGGGTGGGTTCCAGGATCAAGGTGCGGGGCATGCGGGCCCGCGCCCGGCCGCTGGCCAGGATATCGATCATCGGCAGGGTAAAGGACGCGGTCTTGCCGGTGCCTGTCTGGGCGCAGCCGAGAATGTCCCGTCCCATCAGGACGTTGGGGATGGCGGCGGCTTGAATAGGGGTCGGTTCGCTGTAACTTGCGTCGGATACAGCCTTCAGGACCTCATCGCTGAGACCCAGGTCGGCAAAGCTCATGTAGAATGTCCGGGTTGAAAATGTATGTGAACGCTAGATTTCATATCTTCACAGTTGCGGGCGGAATAGGCCATCCCTTGCACGATGTCAACGATTCAAATATTTCAACGCCTTGACCAAATGCGCCATGCACCAACAACTCAACGATGTCGCAGGGAATCCTCGGCGCTGAAACATTAGGAATAAAGCACTATGAGCGGACTCATTCTTCCCTATCAGGACTTCATGCCGGAAATTGCCGATGACGCTTTCATAGCGCCCAACGCTACGGTGATCGGTTGCACCAAGATCGGATCCCAATCCAGCCTCTGGTTCAACGTGGTGATCCGGGGCGATGTGGAGCCCATCACCATCGGCGCCCGCACCAATATTCAAGACGGCACCATCGTCCATGTGACCGGCGGGGATGCGGCAACGGTGATCGGTGATGATGTGCTGGTCGGCCACTGCGCCATCATCCACGGCTGCACCTTGGAAAGCGGCAGCTTCGTCGGCATGGGCGCGACGGTACTGGATAACGCGATTGTGGAAACCGGCGCGATGGTCGCCGCCGGGGCCATGGTTACGCCGGGCAAGGTGGTGAAGGCCGGCGAGCTGTGGGCCGGAAGTCCGGCTAAGTTCTTCCGCGAGCTTAGTCCAGAGGAGCAGGAAAACCTCACCAGCGGCGCGGAAGGCTACCGCCGGCTCGGCCAGGAATACAAAGCCAAGTTGGAGGGGAGGGGGGCTAATTTCGCTTCACAAAAATAAAATCACCGCCGTCGTGGGCGGCCTTGCGGACGTCCGAGTATTCCGGGATCTGGTCGGCGGCGGTCATCACCGGGCTGCGGATCGAATCGAAGAGCCGCGTGCCGTCCCGGATGCCCAGGTTGGTGCGGAGCGTCCTGAAAAGCGCTGCGGCGAAGGGAGAGTGATCGCCTCTTCCGTCATCCACCGGTTCCAGCCCGCCCGAGGTAATCACCATCCGGGCCTTCTTGCGGGTCATTTTCTGCTAGTAGTCGGCGAAGCAAAGATGCACGCCGATGCCTCGGGTCAGCCGCCCGGCGAAGCAGCTATCGGCCAGCAGCATCACATGCTTGGCCTTGATCGCACGAAGTGAATAGGTCGCCACCGCGTTTGAAATCCAATTGGATCCCCAGTTGGGCCGGGCGTCCACCGGTACCCGATAGCCCTGGTCGGTGAGCTGATCGAGCCAGTCGTGGCCGGCATAGTAGATCACCAGATTGTCCTTGAACTTGAGCTGCTCGCGGAGGAGGTCTAACCGGTCGATGATCTGCGCCCGGGCGGGATTCGGCATCAGTGTCGTCTTGAATCCATATTGCTTAGACAGCACGCCGGCGATCAGGCGGGCGTCGTTCTCGGCGTTGCACAGTTTGCGGAAATGCTTGTAGTCGTTAATGCCGATGATCAGCGCATGGTAGTCGCCGAAGGTCACTCCCTCGGCAAAGATCGTGTCGTCGCCCGTGCCGCCGGCGGCGGTGACCACCTTGCCGAAGCGCCGGTCCAGGATCGCCTGCTTGCGCCGGTCATATTCCGCCTGGCTCAGGTGCCCGGATTTTAGAAGCCTACCCAGGAGGTCTAATTCCTGAACGATGGGTAGGCTGGCGGTTTGGGCCTGTTTCGCAGCCGCTTTACGCGCCTGCTCTTGTCTGACCCGTTCCTGGCGGCGCTTTTCGGCGGCGAGGCGCTTTTTCTCTCTCTCCGCTTTCTCGCGCCGCTCTTTCTCCAGGTGGGCTTTCTCCAGGCGGGCTGTCTCCTGGCGCTCTCTTTCAAGCTGCTCTTTCTCTAGACGTTCCGTCTCCAATTTGGCCAAGCGCTCTGTTTCCAGCCTTTCCGCACTCACAACCGATTTCCAATGTGCGGTCAGCAATCGGCGACGGATACTTGGATCTGATGTCCGGGCGTCTTCCTCCAGGGCGATCAGAAATTCGGGACGCTGGTCGGCGAAGCGCTCACTCACGAGATAGACCTCACCCAGACACGGGCAGAATACACTGGAGCGGTCTCCGTCGCTGGTGAAACCGCCTTCTAAAAACATCGCCTTGAAATTGTCCACGCAGCTTCGCCGTGACGCACCGTCCGCTAACTCCGTAGTTTCCAACATCCCGCCACGGGTTGGCTGGGCTCCACAGGGAGACCGAATAATCATTCTCGAATTTTCCCAAGAGGGTTTTGGGCCCGGTGATGTCCCCGGTGCGCACTGTCAGCCGCCCTCTATCGACAATTGCTTTTATCTCAACCGATTGGATTCCACACCGGCATATTCTGGTGATACCAAGCCAATCCAGCTCCGCTGGCGGGGAGGTGGTCCGGGCGCGTTTGATTGAACCTGTTCGGCCGCTCCCTGGTGCAAGAATACAATCGAAACAACATATCTAAATTTGATCAAAAATTAAGTCATTTCCTTTAATCACAATATATGGTGGCAAAAAAACGAATTAAAAGAAATGGGGCGCTAATTTCGGCTTCTAATCCGAAAACAGCCTAACTTTTTTGCAAATGGCCTGAAATTTTGCTTAATGCGCCCAAATACCCGCTATTTGGACCCTTCTCATGACTGATACACCCGCGCCCGCCATCCCGTCCGCCACCGTGCTGCTGTTGCGGGACCGTCCGGGCGGGTTCGAGGTGTTTATGGTGAAGCGGCATTCCGGCATCGACTTTGCCGGTGGAGCGCTAGTGTTTCCCGGCGGCAAGACCGATCCCGGCGACATTGAACACGGTTGGGGCGATCTCTGTGACGGAGTCGATGGTTTAAGTCCGGTCGAGATTGGCAACCGGGTTTGCGGCATCCGGGAAACCTTCGAGGAAGCCGGGTTCTTGTTGGCGCGGGACAAGCACGACGGCGCACTGATCGGCAAGTATCGGGCGGAAGTGCTTGGGGAGAAATACCGGAACGCCGTGCATGCGGGTGAAGTTGGCATGCGTGAGATGGCCGAGGCCGAAAACCTGGTCCTGGCGTGTGATTTGATGGTGCCGTATGCCTGGTGGATCACACCGTCGCCCTTTCCCAAACGCTTTGACACCTGGTTTTTTATGGCCCGCGCGCCGGAAGACCAGCGAGGCTCTCACGATCAGGGGGAATCCGTCGATTCCCTCTGGATTTCGCCGGAAAAGGCGCTCCAAGCGGCGGCCGCCGACGACTTTAAAATCGTTTTCGCCACCCGGATGAATTTGAAGAAGGCGGGCCAGTCCGCCACTGTGGATGAGGCGCTTGCCGCCGCGGCGGCGGATACGATTGTGCCTGTTGAGCCCGATATCACCCGGACCGAGGATGGGATCATTTTCCATATTCCGGAAGAGGCCGGGTACGGTCTAACCGAACACCTGGAAACCGATGGGGCGACACGCGTCCCCAATACGCCGGACAAGTAGGTGCAAAATTGGGCGAAATCTGTTTTCAACGACCGCTAAATCCTTTATTCATCGGGGAAATTTTACGTCGTTTGTCTTCTGTTAAGAATATAATCGATATGGTTGCACCCATGGTTTTTGCTGCTTGGGAGTAGACGCGGCAAATTGACATGTGAGCGAGGGGATCATGGAGTCGAAGTTTAAGCTGCCAATGACGGGGTCAGGTATTGTTTTCGGCGCGGCGCTGTTGCTTGCCGGGTGTTCGTCCGTACCCGATGCCGCCAATCCGGTCGAATGGTATAAGAGTGTCAAGGAATCCATTTCCGGTGACGATACCGAAAAAGCTGAAGACGCAGGTGAAAAGCCAGCCAACAAGCTGGTCGCGGATCGGGACAAGCCCGCACCTGGCACGAATGAAGAATTCCCGAAGCTTTCCTCCGTGCCTCAACGTCCCGCCACGAGTTCTGCGGCGGAACGTGAGCGCATTCGTGAAGGCCTGGTCGCCGATCAGGAGAGCGCACGCCGCTATTCGGACGAAGTGATCCAGCGTCAGGGGGAGGCGCCCAATCCGCTGCCACCCTCGAGCCCGGCGCCTGCACCCCAAACTGCAGTAAAACCGCCGGAACCGGCGCTGATGCCCGCGCCGAAGCCGGAACCAATGAAACAGGAAATGGCGAAAACGCCGCCGGCTCAACCCATGCCCGCGCCACCGCAGGTGACACCGCCTCTGCCGCCGCAATCTACCGGGTCCGAACAGCAATCAAATTTTAAGGGGCCTGCTGAGCAAATGGCGGCGATTTCTCCTGCGCCGGCCGGGCAGCAGGGAACCGTCGTGATTTCCGGCAGCGGCGTGCAGACGGTGGCAAGCGCTGCCGCTATCCAGGGCAACGCGCCCGCCGTTTCCGGCACAAGCCTTCCGGGCGTGCGGTCCCTGTCAGAGTTTAATCCAAGCGGCGTTCGCGGCTCTTATCAGGTCGCGACGATCATCTTTGCCGCCGGTTCTTCAAAGCTTGCTGCTAGGGACCGGCGTATCCTTCGCCTGGTTGTCGGCCAGCATAAGAAAGTCGGCGGCACGATCCGCGTGATTGGTCATGCCAGTCATCGGACCCGCAACTTGGAGCCTGTCCGCCACAAGATGGTGAACTTTGAAGTTTCCTCGGAGCGAGCCGATATCGTTGCCAAGGAATTGGTGAAGTTGGGGACGCCCGCCGGCAGTTTGTTCGTCGGCGCAGCTTCGGACAATGAACCGAAATACCGGGAGTACATGCCCGCCGGTGAGGCCGGAAACAGACGTGCCGATATATTCATCGACTTCTAGGCAAACCGCGCCACGTAATTGACATTTTCTTTGGTTAGTTTTGGTTTGCTCTGAGGGCCCATCAAAGCGAAAACCGTTGCACCACTCGGACTTTAAAAAGATACAGGACCATGGAACAGGAATTTCACAGGATTAAGCGTCTTCCGCCGTATGTGTTCAATGAAGTGAACGATATGAAGGCCACGGCGCGAGCTGCCGGTGAAGACATTATCGACTTCGGTATGGGCAATCCTGATTCCGCGACACCGCCCCATATCGTCGAAAAACTGGTAGAGACCGTGCACGACGGCCGCACCCATCGCTATTCGGCCTCCAAGGGCATTCCCGGTCTGCGCAAGGCGATCGCGTCTTATTATGGCGGCCGCTTTAATGTGGATATCGATCCTAATTCCGAAGCCATTGTGACCCTGGGCTCCAAGGAAGGCCTGGCGAACCTCGCCTCCGCCATCACCAGTCCCGGCGATGTGATTCTGGTGCCCAATCCGAGCTATCCGATTCACCAGTTCGGCTTTATTATTGCCGGAGCGGCGGTGCGGAACGTGCCGGTGGCCCCTGACGGCGACTATCTTAAGGCGTTGGAGCAGGCCGTCATCCATAGTGTGCCGAAACCCACAGCCGTGGTCCTCAACTATCCGAACAACCCCACGGCGATGGTTGCCGATCTGGATTTCTATGGCCAGGTGGTCGACTTCTGCCTGCATCACGGGATTTATATTCTGTCCGATTTGGCCTATGCGGAGCTTTTCTTCGACATTGCGCCGCCGCCATCGATCCTGGAAATTCCGCGCGCCCGCGAAATCGCGGTTGAGTTCACGTCCATGAGCAAGACCTACAGCATGCCTGGCTGGCGGATCGGTTTTGCCGCCGGCAACAAGCATCTGATCGCGGCGCTGACCCGGATTAAGTCTTATTTGGACTATGGCGCGTTCACGCCGATCCAAGTGGCTGCCGCGGCGGCGCTGAACGGCCCGCAAGACTGTGTCGCGGAAATTCGCCAGCTTTATAAGGAGCGCCGCGACGTCCTGATTGAAAGCATGTCGGCGTCTGGCTGGGATATTCCCGCGCCGCCGGCCACCATGTTCGCCTGGGCGCCTCTGCCTTCAGGCTTTGAAGATTTAGGTTCGGTCGAGTTTTCCAAGCTGATCCTGCAGGAAGCCAAGATGGCGGTGTCGCCGGGGATTGCGTTCGGCGAGCACGGCGATGGCCATGTCCGGATTTCGCTGGTTGAGAACAAGCAGCGTATCCGTCAGGCCGCGCGCAACGTAAAGACCTTCATGTCGCAGCAGGGCAACGTCCTGGAAGATTGGGAACGGAAGCGGGCCGCTGTTTCTTGAGTGATCCTCTGAAAATTGGTGTGGCGGGCCTCGGGACCGTCGGGGCCAGCACGGTCAAGCTGTTGCGGGACCATGCCGATCTGCTGCGCCAACGGTCGGGGCGAGACATTGTGGTGATCGCTGTTTCGGCGCGCGATGCTGGGAAAGACCGCGGTTTCTCCAAGGACGGGCTGACCTGGTACGACAATGCGGTCGACATGGCCGATGACGCCAATGTCGATGTGGTCGTCGAGTTGATCGGCGGCTCCGATGGGGTGGCCAAAGACCTTGTCGAGAAGGCGCTGGCCAACGGCAAGCATGTGGTAACCGCCAACAAGGCGCTGGTCGCCCATCATGGCACCGCGCTGGCTAAGTCTGCGGAGGGTGCCGGTGTCGTCCTAGCCTATGAGGCCGCCGTCGCTGGCGGTATCCCCATCGTGAAGGCCTTGCGCGAGGGGCTGGCGGCCAACAGCGTGAGCAGGGTCTACGGTATTCTCAACGGCACGTGCAACTATATCCTCAGCAACATGCGGGAGACCGGCAAACCGTTCGACACGGTCCTGGCTGAGGCGCAGGAGCTGGGTTATGCCGAAGCCGATCCCGCCTTTGACGTGGACGGTGTGGATGCGGCCCACAAGCTTGCCATTCTCGCCAGTCTGGCGTTCGGCACCGAGGTGAATTTCGACGCCGTTCATTGCGAGGGAATACGGTATGTCTCGCCGTTAGATTTCGAATTCGCCGAAGAGCTCAGCTATCGCATCAAGCTGCTCGGCATAGCGCGGAAGACAGACCACGGGGTCGAACAGCGGGTGCATCCCTGCATGGTGCCTCTAGAAGATCCGATCGCACACATCGAAGACGTCTTTAACGCCGTTGTCGTGGACGGCCATGCGGTCGAGACCACGATGTATGAAGGCCGGGGCGCCGGCGAAGGTCCGACATCGTCTGCCGTTGTCGCAGATATTATTGATATCGCCCGCGGGCTGAACCTACCGGCCTTCGGTGTGCCCGCCGATTCGCTGATTCGGCTCGAAATTCCGTCCATGGCGCGGCATTCAGGCCAGTATTATGTGCGCTTCACGGTCATCGACCGCCCCGGCGTGTTTGCCGAAATCGCCAATGCGCTCAAAGAGAACAACGTGTCCATGGAGGCTATAATCCAACGTGGACGGTCACCAGGGGAGGCCGTGGAAGTCGTTCTCACCACCCATGAAACCAAAGAAGAGGCCATGCTGTCGACCATCGACGCCATTGGTAAATCGGAGGCTATATTAGAGCCCACGAGGATGATAAGAATCGTGTCGTTTTCATAACACCAATATCAACAGCCTAAATAACCAAAAAAAGGGGTGGAACGGCATGAGTGAATTACCGGCAAAAATGGATCGAAATTTGGCGTTGGAAGCCGTTCGGGTGACCGAAGCGGCGGCTCTCGCAGCGTCCCGATGGATGGGTCGCGGTGATGAGAAAGCGGCCGATCAGGCTGCCGTCGATGCAATGCGCCGGGCGCTCAATAGTTTGAATATCGAAGGTACCGTTCGCATCGGCGAGGGCGAACGGGATGAAGCACCAATGCTTTATATCGGTGAAGAAGTGGGCACAGGCGATGGACCGAAGATCGATATCGCGCTCGACCCGCTGGAAGGAACCACCATCACCGCCAAGGGCGGGACAAACGCGTTGGCTGTTGTCGCCATGGCGGAAGAGGGTGGTTTTTTGAACGCACCCGACACCTACATGGAAAAAATCGCTGTCGGTCACGGTCTGCCCGAAGGCGTGGTCGATCTTGATGAAAAGGTCGAGGTAAACCTGAAAAATTTGGCCAAGGCCAAGGGCATGGACATCAGCGATATTGTCGCTTGTGTGCTGGACCGGCCGCGCCACGACGAAATTATCGCCCAGTGCCGCGAGGTGGGCGCCCGGATCATGCTGATCGGCGACGGCGACGTCAGTGGTGTGATCGCCACGTCCCGGGAAGAGGCCGGAGTCGATATTTATATGGGTGTCGGCGGCGCGCCCGAAGGGGTTCTGGCGGCAGCCGCGCTCCGTTGTATCGGCGGGCAAATGCAAGGCCGGCTCGTGTTCCGTAATGAGGATGAACGGGGCAGGGCGAAGCGTCTGGGGATTACGGATTTTGACCGGAAGTATGGTCTTCTTGATCTGGCCGGCGGTGAAGTGATGTTCGCCGCCACCGGGGTCACCAACGGTACCATGCTGAAAGGCGTGCGCCGGTTCCGCCAAGGTGCCATGACCCACTCCATGATCATGCGCTCCAAGTCCGGGACGGTCCGCTATATCGAGGCGGAGCACAATTTCAATCGTAAGACGGGTTTCGACCCCGCCGACGAGTAGCCGTGGACGCCATCGCACCAGAGACGGTCGTATTCGGGGTAGAGAAGTCCTTCTCGAGCCGGCGCTGGCTGGAACGCGACTATGACCAGCGGCTGGCGATGGCCATCTCTCAGCAATATTCGTTGTCGGAAATCATCGGGCGGCTGCTGTCCGCCCGGGACGTGGACTTAGACGCGGTCGAGACGTTCCTGGACCCGCGCCTGAACACGCTGCTGCCCGATCCGGGACACCTGTTGGATATGAACAAGGCGGTTGAGCGGCTGATTAGGGCGATCAATGACGGCGAACAGATCGCGGTGTTCGGCGACTATGACGTGGACGGCGCAACCTCGTCGGCGCTGCTCAAACGTTTCTTCCGGACCCTCGGCGTCGATCTGCGCATCTACATTCCCGACCGCTTGAAGGAAGGCTACGGCCCCAACATCCAGGCGCTGACCCAATTGAAAGGCGGGGGGACGGACGTGGTGATCACCGTGGACTGCGGCACCGCGGCTTATGAGCCGCTGGAATATGCGGTGGAAAACAACCTGGATGTGATCGTTGTGGATCACCATGTTGCCGAAGCCGGTCTGCCCAAGGCTGCGGCGGTGGTAAATCCGAACCGGATGGATGAAGGCAGTCCCCACGGGCAACTGGCGGCGGTTGGGGTGACATTCCTTCTCATCGTCGCGCTGAATAGGGGATTGAGGGAGGCCGGCTTCTACAAAGAAAAAGATATGACTGAGCCCGACTTGATGGCGCTGCTCGATCTGGTGGCGCTGGGCACGGTTGCCGATATCGTGCCGCTGACCGGCGTTAACCGTGCGCTGGTGATCCAGGGGTTGAAAGTCTTTGCCCGTCGCCGCAATGCCGGCATGAAGGCGCTTGCCGATATCGCCGGGATTGATGAGGCGCCCAGCGCCTATCACATGGGCTTTATTCTGGGCCCAAGGGTGAATGCTGGCGGCCGGGTAGGGGAGGCTCACCTGGGCGCGCAATTGCTCTCCACCGATGACGACGCAGAGGCGGCGCAAATCGCCGAGGCATTGAACAACTACAATCTCGAACGTCGGGAGATTGAAGAGCAGATCAGCAACGAGGCGGTCGAACAAGCCGAGTTCCAACGCGGCGAGCCCATCGTCTTCGTTGCCGCCGAGGACTGGCATGCGGGCGTCATCGGTATCGTCGCCAGCCGTTTGAAGGAACGGTTCAACGTTCCGGCCTGTGTGGTCGCCGTGACCGATGGCAAGGGTGTGGGCTCCGGTCGGTCCGTTCCCGGCGTCAATCTGGGTGCGGTGGTCATTGCCGCGCGCCAGCAGGGCATGTTGGTGGCCGGCGGCGGGCACGCGATGGCGGCCGGTTTTACCTGCGAGGCCGGCAAGCTGGACGCATTCCGCGATTTCCTGGCGGAGCGCATCGGCAAACAGGTCGAAGACGATGGCATCGCGCCGAGCTGGAAGGTAGACGGCGCGCTTATGGTGGAGGCGGCGACGTTGGAGCTGATCCATCAGGTGGCCCGGCTCGGGCCTTTTGGCAGCGGCAATGCGGAGCCCCGGTTTGTGTTCAACGGCCTTCGCGTCGCCAAGGTCGATGTGGTGGGCGCCGATCATGTCCGCTGCCACTTCGCTGACGCCAACGGCAAACGGCTGCAGGGGATCGCCTTCCGCTCGGCAGAGACGGAATTGGGCCAGGCGCTGCTCAACCATGGCGGACTGCCGGTGCACGTGCTGGGGCGGCTCCGGGAAAATGTCTGGCAGGGCCGCTCGTCGGTGCAGTTGATGATCGACGACGCCGCACCGGGGCAATAGGGCTTTTTCTTTATGAACTCGTCCGTGCGTTTGGTCGCCACGGTTTGTCTGGCGGAACTTCTTACCATGGTGGGGGTCTTCACCTTTCCCGCCCTGATGCCGGACTTTATCGCCCAATGGCGGCTGAACAATACGGAGGCCGGCTGGATCGCCGGGGTGATGCTGGGCGGCTATGCCTGCGGCGTGCCGGTGTTGGTCAATCTGACAGACCGGGTGGATGCACGGCTCGTCCATTTAGGCGGCGCCACCTTGACGGCCCTGTCGCTTGCCGGATTTGCTCTGTTTGCAGATGGTTTTCTCTCCGCGCTTGTCTTGCGGTTCCTGGCCGGCGTCGGCTTGGCCGCGACCTATATGCCGGGTCTCAGGATGCTGATGGATCGCTATCACGGGCAAAAACAAGCCCGCTCCGTCGCCGTTTATACAGCAAGTTTTTCCCTCGGCACTGCGATTTCGTTTTTTGTGTCCGGGGAGCTGGGCGGCGCGTTCGGCTGGCACACCGCCATTTGGGTGGCCGCCGTTTCCGCCGGGTTGGCGGTCCTCCTGGTGTTTGTGAGCCTGAAGCCGGTGGAGCCCGCAAAGCCGGACGAACAAACCCGGCTATTGGACTTCCGGCCAATCTTCCGCAACCGGGCGGTCATGGGCTACATCTGGGCCTATGGTGCACACAATTGGGAATTATTTGCCTTTCGCTCCTGGATGGTGGCGTTCCTGGCTTTCAGTCTGACCTTGCAGCCGGAACCGGCCACCTGGGGCGCGCCAACCCTCATCGCCACCTTCAGCGCCATCATTGCCGTTTTGACCAGCATCGGCGGGAGCGAGCTGGCCGACCGGTGCGGCCGGCGGCGGATGATCTGCGTCTATTTGATCGCCGCTGGGACGTTGGGCCTGTTCGTAGGCTTCCTGCCGGCGCTTCCCTATTGGATCGTTGCCTCTCTCATGTTGCTCTATGCCGCGCTGATCCAGTTGGACTCGGCTGCACTAACCGCCGGCGCCGTCAGCGTGGCGGAAGAGGGACGGCGCGGCACGACCTTGGGCCTCCACGCATTGATCGGATTTGCGGGTGCGGCCATCGGCCCGTTGGTGGTCGGCATGCTTCTCGATCTCGGTGGCGGCCGGGAAGTCATATTTGCCTGGGGGATCGGATTCGCCTCCATGGGATTTGTCGCGCTCTTAGGGCCTGTGGCCATGTGGTTTTTGAGGCCGAAAACCGGAGACGTGAATTGAGACTTGATTTCGCGCGGCGCTATTTATATATGGAGCCTCTCGCGTGACCCCTTCGTCTAGTCAGGCCTAGGACTCCAGATTTTCATTCTGGCAACACGGGTTCGAATCCCGTAGGGGTCACCA
>JAYPHU010000008.1:0-110737 GCA_038127535.1 Rhodospirillaceae bacterium
GCCGCTGGGGCAATCCGCTAAAAAGACGCCAGCGCGACTTCCCCCGGGAAGACGGCCAGATGTATTGGTATATCCGGGGCATCGGCAAGCCGGGGACTAACGAAAAACGGAACGAATTGCTGCAGCCCCATCGGGACTACTTCCACCCCTATGACGATGAACACTTCATTGTGCGGGGCGCGCTCTATAACGAAGACGGCAGCGAATGGCGGGGTAGCGCCAACCTGATCACCCTCCCCTCCCGGGAAGCGGTGGACGAGTTCGTTGCCAACGAACCCTATTACGTGAACGGGCTCTACGAAACGCTCATTGTGGAGCGCTATAAATTCGGCGGACGGCCGGGCCAGGTCGTTTGAGGCATCCGGACTTGCCCCATGTCGGCGAGGACGGCGTCTGGGCCGAACCGATCAGCGATCTCGCACCGTTCGCCGGCAAACCGGCCCTGTTTCTGGACCGGGACGGCTGCATCGTCGACGAGGTGGTCTACCTACATAAGGTCGAGGACATCGTGATGATCGACGGTGCGGCGGAGACCATCCGGCTCGCCAACAGCCGGGGCATCCCGGTGATCATGGTGACCAACCAAGCCGGTATCGGCCGGGGCCTCTATGAATGGGAAGACTTCTTTGCCGTGCAGGAAGTCATCCTGGGAAACCTGACCGGGATGGACGCCGTCGTGGATGTGGTTATGGCCTGCCCATTTCACATCGAAGGCCGGCCCGGCTATGACCAACCGGGCCATCCCGCTCGCAAACCCAATCCCGGCATGTTGCTGACCGGCGCGGGGCTGACCGGCGCCGATCTCAGCCAATCCTGGATCGCCGGCGACCGGGCAGGCGACGTGGGCGCGGGACGAAATGCGGGCTGCGCCGGGGGCATTCACCTGCGCACCGGTCACGGCATTCATGATGAGGAGCGGGATGAGTCCCTCTCCCTCGCCCACGACACCTACGACGTACACGTGGCCGGCTCCATCGCGGAGCTGCCGTCGATCATTCCGTTTTTGAAGTAAACCCGGCTTAGCGGGTCAAATCGCCCCAGATCAGTTCCAGGTGGGAGAGGCTGGTGCGCAGCTGTTTCACGTCATCTTCGGACATGCCGGCCTCCTCCATGGCGGCGGCATTGCGCGCTTCCATCTCGATAATCAGTTTGCAGACCTCTTTGGATTTGTCCGTCAGGCGGACCCGGACGGAACGCTTGTCGTGTTCGGAGCGCCGCTGTTCCAGATAGCCGTAATTCTTAAGCTTCTTGACGTTGTAGGAGACGTTGGAGCCCTGATAGTACCCACGATCAATCTAGTCTCGGATCATGATCTCTTCATCGCCGATATTGGTCAGCAGCATCGCCTGTACCGCCGTCAAATCGCGAATGCCTTGCCGGACCAGTTCAGCCCGCACCACATCCAGATAGCGCCGGTGCAGCCGTTCGATGACTTTGGAGAGATCAGGGGTCTTGGTCGCCACGTCCGTGCCTACCCTAAATCAGCTCTTATATTCGATTTCGGTGACGCGGACTTCAACGTCGCTGGTATTGGTCGCGTTGTGTTCAACGGGCGCTTCATATTTCGCCGCGCGGCCGTTTTCGTAATCCACGATCTTGATACTGCCATCCCGGTTTTCCAGCCGGAGCTGTCCGCCCGATTGCTGGATGGTGACATAGTCATGGGTGTGCCGGTGCCAGCCCGTTTCCGCGCCCGGATCGAACCGCCAGTAGGTTATCCGCGTCTTGTCGTCTTCGAACAACACTTGCCGGTCCGCTTGCTGCGCAGCCTCGGAGGATTTTTCTTTCAGGTTCACAGACATGACGACACTCCCTCTTTGTCGTTTAAGTCACAATTTTACCGGTTTCCGGGTTCAGCGGCAAATCAATCCGCCGCCTTGGGCATCAGGTCCAGCTTCTGGAGAAGGGCGATAAAGGTGGACAGCTTTTCCCGCCGGTAGGCATCCACGTCCATTTCCCCGAAATCGTAATAGCCCTTGCCGGCGTTCAGGCCCAGTTCCCCCTTCTCCATTTTTTCCGCCACGCTCGGCGGCGAGGCATAGCGCGGATCCAGGTTCGCGCTGAGATATTTGTTGGCGTAATAAAGAATATCGACCCCGCCCCAATCGGTGAACTCGATCAGTCCCATGGTCGCATAGCGGATGCCGAAGCCGACCCGGACCGCCCGGTCGATATCCTCCGGCGTGGCCACTCCCTCCTCCACCATGCGGATGGCCTCGTTCATGGCGGTCGATTGCAGCCGCGGCACGATGTAGCCGGGGGAGGCTTTGCAGCGGACCGGCTCTTTGCCGATGTCCTTCAAAAGTTGGGTGAACCGCTCGACTACCGCCACGTCGGTTTCAGCGCACGGGCTCACTTCCACCAGCGGAATCAGATAGGCCGGATTGAGGAAATGCGCGTTCAGGAACCGTTCGGGCTTGGTCATATGCCGGGCGAGATCGTCGGACAGCATGGTCGACGTTGTCGATGCGACCACCGCCGTTTCCGGGATCGTTTCGCACAGCCGCTTAAAGGCGTCTTCCTTGGCGTCGGGGACTTCCGGCACGCCTTCGAAGATATATTCGGCGTCGGCCAGAACATCTTCGGCCTCGCTCATCGTCGCGACCGAGATGCGGTCCAGGATGACCGGGATTTTTTCTGCCGCCAGCACATCGAGAGAAACCAGAAATTTGAGGTTCTCTTCGATCTCCGCCTTGCCGGCGGCGAGCAGTTCTTCCGACTCCGCCGCCGGACGGTCCTTGAAATCCAGGATGGTGACTTCCCGGCCGGCATAGGCGAACACCTGGCCGATGCCGCGTCCCATCCGACCGGCGCCGAGGGCGACAATCTTGGCCATGGTTACAGCCCCTCCCGCAACAGGTGCGTCATCTCATCCCGGCTCATCCCATCGAGTCCGAGGGCCGACAACGTTCGCGCATTATCCGAAAGCTCAGCCCCGGTGATCCCGTTGCCGATGGCCAGCAGACCCGACGCGATCGGCATCGCCACCCCTGCCCAGGCGGCCACAGACGTCATGAAGCCCAGGCCCAGCTCCGTATCCTCTTTCATGTAGCGGTGGGACAGGAGATCGATATCCTCCCGCCAGTCGCCGCTGTCGGTCAGTTTGTCGTGAGAGGAATTGCCGTACATCCATTCGTCCCGTGAATCATCATAGTGATCCGCTAACGGGAAATGCGGCGCGCCATACCCCAGCGCCTCCCGCAGTTTGATCCGTTCATTGTCCAGCGCATCGGTCACCCGGCGGATGGACGGCTGCGTGCCTTCATTATGGATGTCCCAAGTGTCGAAATGCTCCATCGGGCCGGCATTCATAATGATCAGCGGCGGATGGATGATCGGCCCGGCGTTCATCAGCGCGCCGTCCAACGCGTCCTTCAGTGGCTCGACCACCGGGTAGGCCTTGGCGATCACCGCCAGCGCCCGGTCCGAGTCTTTGGCGGGGAACACGCCGGTCGGCAACCGGGTCGCATGCACCGTGATCCGAACATGATCCGGCGCCTGCTTGCGCGCCAGATAGGGCAGCGTCCCGGTCTCCGCAAAGGCGACGTTGGCCCCATTGCCGGCATCCCGCAGGGCCTTGGCAAAAATATAAGAACCGAACGTGCCCGGCGGCAGATAGACCACCTGTCCGTCTTCCAGATGGGGCGCCAAATTCTGCGCGAGAGATAGATGGGTCGTGCACGGCAGCGGGATCAGGATCAGTTCCGCGCCCGATACAGCCTCAGCCAGATTATCCGTGATCGTGGAGATGGAGACGGATCGATCGCCCTCAATATCGGTGACCTTGATCGCCCCGGTTTCCTGCACTGGGCTCAGCGCCGCGCCGTCGCGCCGCCACAGCCGCACAGTGTGCCCCGTTTCTGTCATATGAACGGCTGAGGCATAACATCCGTGCCCGCCGCCGAGTACCGTTATTTCCAAAATGACCTCAGTTGCTGAATTCTCCCCCCGGAGACTCCAATAAACCTTATCTCAGCCGGTTTCTGAACACCTTTATTTCGCGCCCATGAGAACGGTATAGTGCGGCATGACAGAAATGCGCAAAGTCGAAGGCCCCAGCGTCTGGCTCGGCCGGGACATCCAGGAGGATGACCGGTGGGTCCATCATCTGACGAAAACCGATATTCGTGAAATTGAAGCCGCCCTTGCCTCCGCCAAGAAAAACGGTGAGAGCCTCGCCTCATTGACCCAAGACAGCTTTCCCCTGCCGGACTTTAGCGCCCGAATTGAAGAGATGCTGGAAGAGCTGGAGAACGGCACCGGGCTTTATTTGCTGAGGGGTTTACCCGCCGACAATTTTTCCAAGGATGATCTGCGCTTTGTCTATTGGGGTATCGGGCTGCATTGCGGCACGGCAGTGTCACAGAGCAAACGGGGCGACGTGCTGGGCGATGTGCGGGATATCGGCACGCCGGCGGACGGGCCGGAGTTCCGAGGCTACACCAGTAATGTGGAGCTGACTTATCATGCCGATGCGGCGGATGTGACCGCGCTTCTCTGTTTGCGCGCGGCCAAGGAAGGCGGTCTCAGCCGGATCGTCAGCATGTCAGCGGTGCACAATCAGATTTTGGAGGAGCGCCCCGACCTGTTGGACGTGCTCTACCAACCTTACCACTGGGGCCGGCAGGGCAACGAACTTCCCGGTCAGTCCCCCTACTATACCCAACCGATCTTCGCCTGGGAGAACGGCCGCTTTGCCGGACGTTACACGCGGACCCATATCCGGACGGCGGAACTGGGCGGCGTCACCCCGCAGTTGAGCGAACTCCAGGCCGAAGCGCTCAACTTCATCGACGAGATTTGCCGGCGGGACAAATTCAATCTGACCATGATGTTCCAGCCGGGTGACATTCAGTTCCTCAACAACCACATCACCCTGCATACGAGGACGGCCTTTCTGGATCACGAAGATGAGGAAAGGAGGCGGCACCTGCTCCGGCTCTGGTTCTCGCCGCCCAACAGTCATTCCCTGCCGGCCGGTTTCGAACCCTTCTTCGACGATATCAGCGCCGGCGCGGTCCGGGGCGGTTTCCCGGCGCCTGACGCCACCCCGATTTTCCAAACCCAGTAGATGGCCACGCGCCGGACGCATATCCGCATCGCCAGTTTCTGTGCCGCGATATTGATCAGCATCTGGTCCGCCGCCGCGCCTGCCCACCAAATCAACCTTTCCATCGTCGAGTTTAAAATTGATGAGGCCCGCAACATCACCACCATCCTCACCATGGAGGGTACCGACCTGAATGTCGCCCTGAACACCGAGCTCACCATTCGAGGAGGCATCGTCAATCCGCATTATCTGACGGCGGCAAAGGACCGGGTCATCGCCTATGTGCTGTCCAAAACTAAATTGTTCGGCAAGCCCGAAGGTTCGTGCACGCCCGGAGCCTCGACCCTGGAGGCCAGTTTCCAGTCCGCCATCCTGACGATCAAGTGGGAGTGCAGCGCGGTCAAAAGCGATGTCATTTACGCGACGACCCTCTTCTTCGAACAATCGGCAGACGCCGGGCAATATGCCCTATTAGGACAGCTTCCCAACCGCACGCGCATCCTGTTGAGCCCCGGAAACAATGAGCTGGCCATCACGGGCCCGCCACCGGGTGTCCTTGAGACCGCCCGCCGCTTCACCATCTCCGGCATTGAGCACATTTTCATCGGCATCGATCACATCGCCTTCCTGGCGGCGCTTTTGTTATGGGCGCGGCGCATGCGATCCCTCATCAAGATTGTCACCGCGTTTACGGTGGCGCACTCAATCACCCTCACTCTCGCCGTTTTGGATTTGGTCTCCATCTCCAGCCTGGTGATTGAGGCCGCCATCGCCGCCAGCATAATCTATGTCGCCGCCGAAAATTTTTTCCGTCAGGAGGTGGATCGGAAATGGATGGCGACGTTTTTCTTAGGCCTCGTCCACGGCTTCGGTTTTGCCGGCGCCTTGAAAGACTTTGGCATCCCCAGCGACGGCATTGGCCTCGCACTCGCCAGCTTCAACATCGGGGTGGAAATCGGCCAGATCGCGCTGGTTGGAATCGGCTTCCCGCTCCTTCTTCTTTCCGACAATGTGCTTGGCAGACGCACCTTCTCCTTCGAACCGGGTTGGGAACGGGACAAGCGTCTGGTTTACATACTATCGGCGGTAATCCTGCTCGCCGGCGTTTATTGGCTGGTGGAACGCACACTCCTCGCCCCATAAAAAAAACCGCCGGTGCCGAGACCGGCGGCTTTCTTTAACGGTTCTAGGCTTACTCCGCGGCGACGCCTTGGTAGGTCGCGGTGGAATAATCGTTCGCACCTAGGTCGTTGTCGGGGAAGATATCCCTCTCCGATACCCAATCGCGGGATTGGTCGAACATTTCTTGAGAGTACTTCTCGAACACGATCCGTTCGCCCGGACCGAAATAGCGGAGGTCCATCATGTCGTGGAAACGCGCAGGGAACTCGTTCTTGTAGTAGTGCACATACAGCTCCGGGCGAAGGTCGATATCCGCCTGGGCACGTTTCAATGCCGCGTAGTATTTCCGCACATCTTCCGGATCAGGATCGCCGGTTATCATGGTCGCCATCATGAAGGTGGTTTCGGCGACCTTCTTGAAGCCAAGCTGATCTAGGAAGTAATAGCTGCCGCTGAACAGGCTGGCGGCCGGCACCTTGCCATCAATCAACTTCTCAAGACGGGAGAACAGCATCCCGTCGGAATAGGACAGATTGATCTGATCCCGGGGCAGAAACTGTTCCAGCGCCTGGATGGTGGAATAGTGGCTGCCCGACTGATAGCCGACGGAAATCGGCACGCCGGCAAGATCGTCCGGGCCGTTAATACCGGAGTCCGGATGGGCGAAGATGCCGCACGGCGAGACCGAATAAGCTTCAGCATACAGTTTACCATGTCCGGACGCGGCAGCCACGTTGACCGTCCAGTGGCAGGCGGAGCTCACATCGCAGGTCCGGCCCGCTTCGAACGTTTGATAAGCGCCGACCTTGTCGCCCAAGTCATGGCGCTTGCCGTCCTTGGAGTCCAACTGCTCCCGGAACTCGTAGTCGAGCCCTTCCTTGGCAAAATAGTCTTTTTCTTCGGCAACCCATTCATGCAGCCGCATGTGCGGCGCGATAACGAATTTTGACATCTTTAATCTCCCTATAGTGACGAGCTAACCCTCACGCGCCGCATCACGATTCGATCGCAAATTGATATCATATGTTACTAGTTCGTCAAACAGGAAAAATGATTCAGTGCCGGTCTCCCAACTGCACCGCATAGAACTGATCAATCCCGACCTCGGCTCGCAGGTCAGTACTGTCCTGACCGCCGGCCGCCCCTGAATACGGAATGCCGGTAGAATCCGCCACTCGGACAAACCCATGGAAGGCGGCAGCTGTCGCAGCGACATCGACCAACGCGGCCTCTCCCAGCGCGGACTTCACTTTGCCGCGCAAACTTTTGAGTTTGTCGGCGTCCCGTTCCACCACAGCCTCGGCAAATGACGCCAAGAGCGCTGCCTCAGGAATATCCCCATCATCGGCAACACCACTGGTCACTCCGGTCAGGTCGAAATCGGCATCTTGGTATTTTGAGCTCTCACGGAGCATAAAGGCATGCGCCGTCGTTCAGTAAAGGCACTGATGGAGGGCCGACACTCTCGCCGCGATCACCTCGATTTGCGGACGGCTGATGGCCCGAAAGTCCGTGTCGAAATCATATACACTGGCGCCCGGCAAATAGTGTGATCCAGCCAAATCCCAATAGCCGCGCTTGGAGTCCGGCACCGCCGAGAGGGCGCGATGGATATATCCAGCCTTGGGGCTCGGATAGAGCGGCCCATCTGAGTCGGACACATCTTCCGGTTCGGTGATCGGCACCCAAGCCACGTCCTTGCGGGCGCCGGGCGAACGATAGCCGCTGGGCTCTCCAGCTTGGGCCGGCAGCAGCTCGTTGTCCGGCAGGCCCATAGCGAAGGTAAACGTGTCCATCATCATGGTCATGGCGACTATGCCCACCATTTCGATATAGGCCTCCGGCGCGATCGAGTCCCCCGTGGTTTCCTGATACCAGCTCTCGCTCAACCGGCCGGGATCGGAAACGATCCGGTGGACAACCTCCACCTCTGCCGCCGACAGTTCGCCCAGCGACGAATGTTTGCCCTGAACAGCATTTGGGGATAGTGCCGCCTTTTGTTCCTTGCAGAGCGGACACTGGCGGGCATTGCGCACTTCCGCAGCGACCGCCACCCGCTTCGTCCCGTCCAGCCAGGTGCCCGGCGCGGCAAAATGCTCTAGCGCATTTTGGTGGGACTCGGCCAAATCGGCCCGCATGTTAAAGCCGGAATTTTCATATGAGACCGCCAAGACCGCCTCCCTTGCTCGTGGTAACAGTTCGACATAGTGTCGCCAAAAAACGGACGGGGATCAATTCACCTTATGGGGACCGCTTAGGTCTTGCCGCCGCGTTTGCGCGGCGGCACCGGCGTGCCCAGTTCCGCCGCAATCAAATTCCCCAATAACTCAAACTCCGCCGTCCGGGCGCTTTGGGTGCGCCAGATCAGGCCGATATCGCGTCCTCGCTCGCCGCCCGCGAGTGGCCGGCAATCGACTCGGATGCCCCGCAACAAGCCGGCATCGATAGCCAGCTTCGGTAGCAGCGTGATGCCAAGCCCCCCTTCTACCATATAAACAAGCGTATTCAGGCTGGTCGCTTCCACCGCGGCAGCGCCCTCAGGCTTCAGGTTACAAACAGACATGGCGTGGTCTTTAAGACAGTGACCGTCTTCCAAAAGCAACGGTGGCTCTGCCTGGAGGGTTTTCAGATGAATGCTCTCCTGCTCCGCAAATTCATGCCCGCGCGGGAACACGACAAAAAACGGGTCGTTGGCGACGGTTCTGGCCGTAAGACCGGAGGTCTCGTACGGCAAGGCCATGATCACGGCGTCCAAATCGCCGCTACGCAGCTTGATAAGCACGCCTTTAGATTGCTCTTCCCGCAGATACAAACGCAGGTCCGGATAATCTTTACGCAGCTGGGGCAGCAATCGCGGCAACAGAAACGGACCGATGGTGGGAATAACACCCAACCGCAAAACGCCCGACAAAGGCGCTTCCGACGAAGCCACCAAATCGACGCTGTCTTCGGTATCCCGCAGAATACGGCGGAACCGTTCCGCCAGCTCATTGCCCAGAGACGTGAACGTGACCCGGCGCTTGGTGCGCTCCACGACCTGCCGTCCGAGTAGATTTTCCAGCTCCCGGATGCTCGCGCTGAGACTGGACTGCTCGACCAGACATATCTCCGCGGCGCGGCTGAAATTCTCGTGGTCTTTGAGAGCGACGAAGTGCCGCATCTGACGGACGGTGGGTAATGGCCTGTTCTTCATCGGCCCCTGATATCATTTTTTCCAATAATAATTCGATTTATTACAAATTTTCGATTCCATTGAAATCCATTAGGCTCGCCACCACATGAAGTTAGAGTTCATCGCAATGGAGATGACCATGCGGCAAGCAATACATACGGCCCCCTCCGCAACCGGCTTGGTGGCGAACTGGAGGCGTTTCTCTAAAGTATTTTCGGTCGACCACTCTCAGGTCCGCGCCTAAATCAAATCTGCAAATTTTGAGTTGAGTTGCCGCAAATGGGGTGACGGAGAGGACTACCCCGGCGACCCTCTCCGTCCGACTGGACGTCGGCCGGATCCCGACGAACCGACGCTGTGCCTATTTTGTTACAGCCAGAACGATACCTCGTTCTTATTATTTTAATTTTACTTTTATTATATAATATTAATAATTATTTTATCTAATAAATATTTTATTTTTTTAATAAAAATTGTATAAAAATTGAAATACTTAATTACCGGATAACGGCAGAGAAATTCTCTTGGCTCCCTTTAATAATAATCGGCATTGAACAACCATATAATTGATTAAAGAACCGAGCCCCATTTCCAGCGGGCATTGAACCCGCGAATGAATATATTGATATTCAGAGACAGAAATGAGCACGGATCAATTGTTGCAAATCGCCAGGGACAAATCTGTCCAAGGGCGCGAGAAGCTGGCAAATGCCGTTTCCAATTTATTCTTGAAACAAGGCACGGAACTCTCCGATCGTGAAAAAACGCTCACTCTGGATATTCTCCATCAGCTGGTTCACGATTTTGAACGCACGGTCCGCAAGATCGTCAGCGAAAAATTATGTGAGTGGCCGAATATGCCGGACGATCTCGCCCACTTTCTGGCCAGTGATGAAATCGACATCGCGTATCCGATCCTGACAAAGTCGGGGGTACTTCAAGACGAGAGCCTGATCGAAATTATCCGCCATCGGACGATGGAACATTAAATGGCCATCGCCATTCGGCAGAACGTAAGTGAATCCGTTTCAGACGCGCTTGTCCAAGGCGGCCGTGATCAGGTCATTCTCAGGTTGTTGGAAAACAAAAGTGCCTAGATTTCCGGCATGACCATGCAGTATCTGGTCGATCAGGCAAAGAGAGTTGATACGTTCCGCGAGCCATCCTCCGCCGGGACGAATTGGACGATAAGCTGGCGCAACAGATGTACGTCTGGATCTCTGCGGCAATGCGGAAATACATTTCCGAAAAATTCGAATTGGATGAGGCCGCTATTGACGACCTGTTGAAACAATCAGCCGTCCAACTCTTTGCCCAAACCTCTACCACGCGTCTCAAATCAAGCGCCGAGGAACTCGTCGACGAATTGGAAGCGGAAGGCAAAATTGATCACGAGTTGATTTTGGATGTGATGCGCGCCGGTGAAGTGAATCTTTTCATCGCCATGTTCAAGAAAGTCACTAACCTCCGGGAACAACTCCTCCGCCGCATCCTGTTCGAGCCCGGCGGCGAAGGCTTAGCGATTGCCTGCAAGGGCGTCGGCGTGGAGAAGAACGAATTTTCCACAATCTTCGCCCTCAGCCGGCGTGCCAACCCAAGTTCGGTCAAGGATTTCAGCAATGAAATCCGGAATATTCTGAAGTTTTACGACGGGCTGGATATCGAAGACGCCAAGAGTGTCCTACGGCGTTGGCAACGGGACAATAATTACCTGAGAGCTATCCGCGAACTGTAAATCAGTATTTCCTAGTTCAGAACATTAGACTTTTCCGCGAGCGCGCTGACCGCTTCCATGGAGAAGCGCCGCAGTTTCAAATCCTTCAATAGTTCAATTTCCACGACGGTGGTTGGCTCCAGGTGCCGCTCGATCATGTTTGCCACAAAGGAAATGAAATCCATGGTCTGTCCCGGATAGGCCAGCACGTTGCTCAGCAGCTCCCGCCGGATCAGCGGCGGATAGTGCAAAAGCTCCAGCACCAGTAGTTTTTTGACGGCTTCAGGGATTTCCAGACTCCGGAACAGGCTATCCAGGCAAAAACTGTAAATCCCGAAGTCCAGCCGGCCAGCTACATCCTCGGTGAAAGCCTTGAATTCGTCGACAAACGGCTTAGCGGAAATCTTCCGTTCCATGAGTTGTTTTACCACCTGCAGGAATTCCCGGTACCTGATGCGAGCGGGACTCAATTTCTCTCCCAGCTCGGCTTCCAGATCACGGATTTCCGACGCCCGGAAGTGGGACTCAATAAGCGCCTGAGCAGACTCCTTAACATTGGGCGCCAACGTCTCCTGCTCAATCAAATAGAACAGCCGTTCGTACTTATCCCGCTTTGACACCTCCATCATCGGGATTAAGGTGCTGAGCGGCAGCAGCGCCGCCTGGGCAACTAATGTGTCCTTCGAGAAAATCGCAGCAACAGCGGCAGCCTCATGGAGCACCGTCTCGTCACGCAAATCATCGGTGATAATAAACCGGGAGCCAGACGCGACGGTCAGATACCGCCCCAACTTGGCGCAGGCCATAAAATGATCCGCCAGATCATAGCCTTGGCTGTTGGTGAGCATGTCTTCGTTTGGGAAATTTCCCGTCTGGGTCATGGGGAATTTGTCGCTATCCTAGGAATGATTGATAGGACCGGATAATACAGATGGAACGTGAACAATTCCATAATTGGGCGGGACAGGGCGTATACCGGTCTTCCCCTGCCAACCTACCAATTCATGAGTTCACGGATTTTCCGGGCGATTCGGGCTGCTTCGTTTAGCGGAGCCGCGCTTTGCGAAGCCTCCCCACCCAACGGCGCAGCGTATCCGCGCTCATAAAGCCCCCGATGAAAACGGGAATGCTTAGGGCCGGCCAAGCCGTCGGGCGAGAAAATCCAAACCGGCTTACCTGTGAAACACGCCTCACAACACATGGTGACTGTGTCTCCGCTAACAATCAGTTCGTCCGCCAGCGAGAGGATCGCAAGATACGGATTTTCGGTCTCCGCTCTCCAGGCATAACTCAGTGCTGGCAAAATATCCTCGGCCACTAGTCCCGCTTCTACGTTGGCCAAAAGCTCGCCCGTACGGGGACTGCCGATGAGGAGAAGAGAACCGTTTTGGGATTTGGCATAAGCACCTGCCTGCCGCCCAAGCCCCTCGGCCTTCGGCGCATCAAAATTGCCGCCCTGATATCCGCCCCCGACCAGTACAGCGATAAGAGGCCTCTTAAACTCTACAAAACCTGCCGACCAATTTTTACCAGCTTCCACCAAAACCGCCTCAGTCAGACGATGAGGCGCGCCGGCGATGGGCAATAAATTTGGTCTCGCCGGTAGGCCATCATGTTCCGGTACAGCTATCAGATCGTGCGCCGCCCGTCCCCAGGCGCCGGGGTCCATGACCTGAACTATTTTGCTCGACCCGCCGCTTCTCGACTTGATGGCGCGCGCGATTACGCCGGCCCGGCGGCCGGCGGCAATCACCAGTGCCGGCCAGGGTGCGGCCAGTGACGACTTCGTCCCAGCCCTCAACCCCAAAAAGGAGCTTCCCAACAACGGGTTCGGCAGCCCGGCCATTGGACCATAACTCAGCGTTTTGACCGAGTATGGTAACGCCAACGCGTCGGCCACGCCCAGGGCCTGGTTCGCGGTCCCGGGCCGGTCATCGGTCAAAACCCAAACATCGGGATGACTGCCTGTAGCCGAATTTTCAGTCATGATTGCACCGGTTTTCTTTGCCCACAGAGGACTTCACGCTAAAATAAGCTGGAAAAGCGCGAACCCCGTCCTCACTTCATAAGATAGCCAGCCTAAACGAGCCAGACCTTTCACTATGCCCAACGGTTTACCACAGTCGGAAGCGAAATATGGAGTGGGTCAACTGGTCCATCACAAGAAGTTCGACTACCGGGGCGTGATCATTGACGTCGATCACCGCTTTAACGGCACCGACGACTGGTACAATCAGGTGGCGCGCTCCCGCCCGCCCCGCGAAAAACCCTGGTATCATGTGCTGGTCGACGACAGCGAACTCCGGACCTATGTCGCCGAACGTAATCTGGAGCCCGATTATTCAGGCAAACCGGTAAACCATCCGGATATCGCGGAATATTTCGAAGACCTGACGCCTGAGGGCTACGTGTCGCGCCGCAAAGGCAACTGAGCCGGATCAATCTCTAACGATTGGATCAGTGGCGCCAGATAGGCGGCGTAGGTCCGCCACCGTCCGACCGACTGATTGTAAATCGGCTGCCGCACCTGCCACTTTGATGCCGTGCGGACTGCGCCCTTTGACTTATGGAAGTTCAGACAGTTCGTATCCCAGTCCAGTCCGAGGAAGTCGATAATCTCTCGGCTGGCCTTTTCCTGATCGGCCACCACGTCTTCGTACTGCACATCCAGGATCGGTAGCGGCAAGACCGACCGCCAATGAGCCATCATGTTATCATAGCACCGATAAAACTCACCAATGAGATGAAGATCGCAACTCCACGGGTGCGCGTGCACGAAATTTTGGAAATAGCAGGACAAGCCTGTATCCAACGGATCGCGACGGCAATGAATAACCCGCGCATTCGGGAATAACAGTGCGATCACGCCCAGGTACATAAAGTTCGCCGGCATCTTGTCGACAATCCGGGAGGCTTCCAGATCCACCTCAAGGCCCATGGCCAAATAGGTTTCCGCAAACTCAGCCGCCTGCCCTGCCGTTAGATTAGAAAACGACGCTGGATAGGATCCTTTCCCGTCTTCGTTCCGTCCAAAGTTTTCGCCAAATTTAGGCACCGCATCCCGCTCTCCGTTACCGACAATAGCGTGATGAGACGCTGCAATCCTCTCCACCAACGTCGTACCGGAGCGCGGCATGCCGACGATAAACACCGGCTGATCTGACCCGACCCCTAGGTCAGAGCGATCCTCAAAAAACTCTGGTGTGAAGAGTTCTTCGATTTGCGCCACTTGTTGCCGATGCTCGATCGGATCATAGACCCGGCCCCTCGAGGCCAGAAACTCCCGCCGCAGATCGTTGCCCCGCAAATAAAAAGAAAAGGCGGGTCCCACGGCGCCTTGGCGTTCGGACTGGGCGGCCAGGGCGAAGTTCACTTTGACCCTTTCCTCAACAGATATCGCGGGGTCATCCGCCAGGTGCAGCAGATTGTGCAAAAAATTAGCGTCGAGAATTTCCTTACCTGTTGTGCCAAGTGCGTAGTAGGCCTCGATGTTCCTCGGATCGATCTCGATGGCCGTCCGGAAGCAGGCGAACGCCTCGTCCATATCGCCCTTTTCCGAGTAGCAGACACCCAAGTTGAAATAGGCCTTAGCCGAATTCGGCTCAGATTTCAGGATTTCCTTGAACAACCCGATCGCTTTATCAAATTCTCCTAGCCCCGCATGAACAGACGCGAGATTAAGCAGCGTCTCACCGATATCGCCATTCAACGCGTAAGCCTTCTTAAACGTCTCCACGGCTGTCCGCAGCTCACCGCGTGTGGACTGAACAACACCAAGGCAGTGAATGGCCTTGGCACAATTTTGGTCAATTCCTAAGGCCTGCCGGCAATAAGATTCCGCTTCTGGCAACCGCCCCAAGGAGGTCAACAGTGTCGCTAGGTTGGTCATCGCCAAAAGACTGCTTGGGTCCTGCTTCAGGACCAACTCCAAAGACTCGACCGCTTCCTCGTTGCGACCCGTCTGCGCCTGAAGCGACGCCAGATTGGTCCGTGCATTGAGATTGCCGGGATCAAGATTTATCGCGGAGGTATGGATGGCAATCGCTTCATCAAGCTTACCCTGATGCCAGAGCGCCTGACCCAACGTGTTCAAGGCATCCACATGCTTTTCATCAATTGCCACGGCAGCCCGGCTGGCCGTCTCCGCCTCCCGCCACTTTCCGAGCGCGTTGTGGATCGCCGCCAGATTAGTATGGAACGCGACTTGATTGCCGTCCCGCCGGATCGCCTTCTTGATTAATTGTATAGCGCGGGGGTGCTGGCCGAGCTGATGAGCGACTACCCCAGACAGATGAAGCGCGTCAGCGTTACCGGGATCGGCCTTGAGAACTTTCTTGTAAAGTTTCTCCGCTTTATCCAAGGCGCCCGATTTGTGCAAATCAAGAGCCTTCGACATGAGATTATTGACCAAGATCCTCGGCTTGGGTTGGGCAGCGGCGGGATAATGGTTCATCTATACGGCCTTAGCCTTTGCCGTCAGGGCATTCGACAAGTCCGCCGCTAGGTCACTGATAGCACTCGACCAATCCCGGTCCCTCCCTTGCCGGTAGGCCCGGATCGACGGGAAGAAGGGCACTGTAGGACCGCTATCGCCCCAATACCAAAACGGTGCACGATCAATCAGCATATATGTCGGCGCACCAACAGCGCCGGCCAGGTTCGCGGTAACATTGGACGTCGTGACCACGGCATCCATGGCCGGCATGAGAGCGGCCAGTCCATCAAGATCGTTGAACCGGTCCAGTTCGAGATCAGTGGCAATCTTGGCCCCGAACGTCTCGGTAGCAAGGGCAATCTCTTTCTCGGTCTTGCCATACTGCAAGTTCACAAAAACGGCGCCTGGAATGGTTAGTATTTTCTCCCATGCCGCCAACGGGACGGATTTACGTGCGCCAGTTTTGCCGGCCCCGCTTTTCCAGGAAATGCCGATGAAAGGACCATCCCCATAGGACTTCAGACGTTCACGAAACGTCGACACCTTATCCGGGTCCGGCATGAGATATCCGGTGGTCAGGTGACCCTGAGGACCTTCGGGCGGCAAAAGTTTGACCAGATCGGCAATTCCCGCCCGGGCGCTGATCTCCTGAACCAGACACGCCGGATCAATCGGGTCAACTTTGGCCACGATTTCCAGGCCTGGCCAACTGCGCCGATAAAGTTTCACCAGCCGCGCGTCGCATTCCACGACCATGTCGGATGTTTTAACCAATAACTGCGGTATGAGCCCCGCATAGAGGAGCTCGTCGCCGACGCCTTGTTCGGCGTGAACCAACAGCTTACCCCGCCGGGGACGCTGACCGGTCCATAGCGGTTGCGGAAAAGCCCGCTCAATGAAAGCGTTCTGCAGACGCCGCCAGTCCCAATCGGCGAGACCTGCCTTAAAATTGCCCTGCAGCAGTTGCGCCACAGCACGATTCCACCGCGCCTCTACATATTCAGGATCAACCTGGATCGCGGACTCATACAATGTCAAAGCGCCGGCAACGTCGCCCTGTTCCCGGCGGGCCAGGCCAAGCCCGTTGAGATAGGCCGGGGTGCCGGGTGCGCCGCCCAGCGCCCGATTGAAAGCCGTTTCGGCACGTTCCGGCTCATCCGCCTCCAGCAGCTGCTGGCCTTTTTCATACTGAAACGCCGGCGATTCTTTTACGTTGACCGCAATCTCATCCAACGCCTTTTCCGCGTCAAGCAGATCGCCCTGCCCGCGCAGGATGTTCGCCAAGTTGAGCGACGCCAAGGGATGCCCAGGCGCCAGATCAAGTGCACGTCGGAGCTCGGCAACAGCCTCGTCCGTCCGCCCTAAATCACGCAGCACATTCGCCAGATTGTTGGCGGCGTCGACATTAACGCTGTCCAAATCCACTGCCTTGCGGCAATAAGCTTCGGCCTCCGCCAAGCGGCCCTGCTGGCGCAGCAACGCGCCGAGTGACATATGAAAGATAGGGTTTTCCGGCTCCAGAACCGCCGCTGAATCGATCAACTTCAGGGCGGCTTTGACTTTGCCCGTTTGGTAAGCGATGACCCCCAGCCGGTGGCGCGCAGACGCGCAAGCCGGGTCAAGTTTCAAAACATCGCGATAAAGGCTTTCCGCGCTCTGAAGATCACCGGCGTCATGTCGGGCAATGGCGTCGGAAATTAGCCGATCCTGCCGGGTACTGAAATAATTCAAGGGTCTTTACGTCCACCAATAAGACCGTTGTCTTACGGCCATTTCTTATTCCGGGAATTCGCAGCCAACTATAATTTGTCAGGCTTTCGAATCTTGCGTACACAAGACGGACATCATGCACGGAGAGGCCTTACAAATGGTAAATACAGAGCGCACCGAAGCGCAGAAAAAAGCCGGGGAAGCAACGGCCAAACACCTGATCGATATCAAGGCGGTAAACTTCCGGCCAAGCGAGCCCTACATCCTGACCGCGGGTTGGGCGAGCCCAGTGTACATCGATTGCCGCAAGGTCATCGCCTTTCTGGAAGAGCGCCGCGAAATCATCAGGATGGGCGTGGAGATGCTGAACCGGGACATGGACATGTCTAAGGTCGACCTGGTTGCCGGCGGTGAAACGGCTGGCATCCCCTATGCCGCCTGGATCTCCGAAGATGTCTCCAAGCCCATGCTCTACATCCGCAAAAAACCGAAGGGCTTTGGCCGCAACGCCCAGATTGAGGGCGAGATGCCTGAGGGCAGCCATGTCCTGTTAGTGGAAGACCTGGCGACCGACGGCGGCAGCAAGATCACTTTCATCGACGCCATCCGAAATGCCGGCGGCACGGTCTCCGACGTCTTCGTTGTGTTTTTCTATGGCGCCTTCCCCGGCGCGGATGAAACGATGGCCAAGGCCGAGATCAATCTGCACTATCTCTGCGACTGGTGGGATGTCCTCGCAGCCGCCGAAGCCGGCGGCTACTTCACGCCGGAAGACATTGCGGACGTGCGGGAATTCCTGGCCGACCCGACCGGCTGGTCTGCCTCTCACGGCGGCAAATAAATAGTCCGGACGGCGATAGTGTCGGCTAGAGAGCCGTAACGACATGAGTCAAAACCCGCCAAGTAATAAACTTGCCAATGCCTTGGGCGGAATTGGTCTCGCCCTGAGCTCCAAAAATTTCGCCTGGTATTGTGGCGGTATGGCATTGTCGCTGACGGGATCGTTTGTCTTCTTCACTGCCCTTGGCTGGGTCACATTCGAGCTCACTCGCTCGCCGGCGTGGCTGGGCACCGTCGTTCTCGCGGAAACGCTTCCCAACGTTATCGTTGGCCCCTTTGCCGGCGTGTTGATCGACCGGTGGAGTGCGAAGTGGGCTCTATTTTGGGCTCAGTTGTTCGCGGCGATTATTATGACATTACTATCGATCGCGACATTCGGCGGCTGGATAACCATTGAGCTGTTGATCGTTTTCGCGATTCTCATCGGCACGCTGAATGGCGTCGCCTTTCCTGCACATTTTGCCATCCTGCCGAAGCTGGTGCCGCGCGAGAACCTATCGCCGGCCGTGGCGTTGCAGACGTCGGTCTCCCAAACGGCGCGGTTCTTGGGGCCAGCCGCCGCTGGTGGACTCATCATCTTAGGCGGTGGCGACGTGTGGGGTGGTGGCGGCTTAGCGTTTGGATTTAAGGCCGTCAGCTACAGCGGATTTCTCATCGCACTCCTGTTCATTCATGTCGACGAAACCAAGGACACGCTGACGACAAGAGGCAGCGTCGGCCGCGAACTTCTGGACGGCATGCAGTACGCCTGGTCCACGCTTCGCCTTCGCTATTTGTTGATCACGGCCGTGGCACTGGGGATATTCCTGCGCCCGGTTTACGAACTTATGCCCGCATTCGTCGGCGGCATTTTGAATTCCGATGCGACGGCCTTATCGACGCTACTGGCGGCAACGGGAGGCGGCGCCATGATCGCCTCTCTCTGGCTGGCCCGCCGCGGCAAACTGGAGGGATTGGTCAACATACAAAACCTGACTTTTGCCGTTACCGCACTGGTTCTGGGCATTTTCCTGTTTACGCGAAATATTGGTTTCGGCATTTTTTTGATGGTTCTCTACGGCACGATGTCCGCGTCGGTGTTGATCGCCAATCAGACTCTCCTGCAAAGTACGATTGATGATCGAATGCGGGCCCGCGTGCTCAGCTTGTATGCGCTCACGTTGCGCGCCATACCGGCCCTGGGCGCCTTTATCGTTGGACATATCGCCGGCTTTACCGGCTTAGTCCCGGCGTTGGCCGGCGTGACGGTTCTCGGTGTTTTATACTGGCTTTGGGTGACCTTCAGCTCTAGCGCGAAGGAACATCATAACAGTTTAGAATCCGACCCGTAGCCCAAATACGAAATGGGCGCGCCGCAGCACGCCCTTTGCCGGTGTTGTAATGAACAGCGTATTAACTACCGCGCTTTGGCGCCATCGTCGTCTTATAGTCTGCAATTGCTCGTTTTAACTCAACTTGTTCCTTGTAGCCCGACGGGCACAGCCCGGTCAGTTTGGCCAGATTAGTTTGCGCGCCGGCGAGATTATTCTGTTTGAGAAAGAGTTCGCCCTGATACTCCAACGCGCCCTTGTGGTTCGCGTTGATGGCGAAGACTTTTTGATACGAGGCTGCGGCCTGTTGCAGCTTGCCCATCTTGCGGTAGGCAAATCCGATATAATTGTGGGCATCGGCATTTTTCGGCTGTTCGGCGACCACTTTGTTCATCAGTCGAATGGCCCGATCGTATTTGGCGGCGTAAACGGCCTTCTTGCTGTTTTCAAAATTCTCGCGCGCCGTCGGTACCTTCGGAGATGAATCCGATCCCATGGCCGACACATCCGGCGCGGTCAACGCAACGGCGGCCAACACCGCAAAAACAAAATCAATTCTCAACATTAATTCTTCTCCTTCCCATTCGGGATCGACATACAATTCATAACCAATAAACGCGATTTCGCGAATTTTAATCCCACGGCAAATAATCGATTTCCTGTATCCAATCTGTGACTTGGATCATACGAAGCACAAGATCGTGACGTAATTACGGCATGATAGGCGATTGCTGACACGAGCTATGTTGGCTAAATTTCGATATGCGCAAGCTCCTGATTTTACCGGCTCTCCTAGCCGCCACGTTGTCCGGTGCGGCGAATGCCGCCAAGGACACGCTGACCATCGGATTGACCCAGTTTCCATCCACGTTCCACCCGAATATCGATTCCATGCTGGCCAAGTCCTACATCCTGGCGGCCACCCGGCGGCCCCTCACCATGCACGACCCTGGCTGGAAATTGATGTGCATGCTCTGCGCCCAACTGCCCACCATCGAAAATGGTCTGGCCAAAAAAGAAACCACTCCTGATGGCAAACAGGGCATCGCGGTCACCTACACAATTCGTCCCGATGCCACTTGGGGTGACGGTGTTCCGGTCTCGACGAAGGATGTTATCTTTACCTGGAAAGTGGGCCGGCATCCGAAAAGCGGGGTAGCGGGACAGGAATTCTACCGCCGGGTCTATAAGGTCGACGCTAAAAACGACAAGACGTTCACCTTTCACGTGGACAAGCTGTTCTTTGACTACAATTCCATCGGCGGGTTTGAGCTCATTCCAGCCCACCTGGATGAGAAAATCTTTGACGCCAACCCGGCTGAGTATAAAAACCGGACCACTTTCGATAGCGACACGACCAACAAGGGACTCTATTTTGGCCCGTACAGAATATCTGAGGTCAAAGCTGGCTCCCACGTCGTATTGGTCCCCAATGAGACCTGGTGGGGCAAAAAGCCGAGGTTCAAGCGGGTGGTCATACGGGTAATCGGCAATACCGCCGCCCTGGAGGCCAATCTTCTCTCAGGTTCGATTGATATGATATCCGGTGATCTGGGCATTACCATCGACCAGGCTATCTCCTTTGACAAACGGCACGGCAATAAGTTCAACATCGTCTACAAATCAGGACTGATCTACGAGCACATTGATCTCAATCTGGATAACCCCATACTTAAGGACCGCAAGGTCCGGGAGGCTCTGGTCCTGAGCATCGACCGGCAGGCCTTAAACGAGCAACTGTTCGGCGGCCGTCAACCGGTGGCGCATACAAACATCAATCCCTTGGATTGGATTTACGACAAGAACGCCCCGCAATATGCCTTCGATGCTAAAAAATCGGCCGCTCTTTTGGATAGTGCCGGCTGGTCGGTGAAGCGTGGCGGCATCCGACACAACGCCAAGGGCGAGAAACTGACCTTTGAGTTGATGACCACTGCCGGCAATCGGACGCGCGAACTGGTGGAGCAGGTCCTACAAAGTCAGTGGAAGCAGTTGGGGATTGATGTCCGTATTCGCAACGAGCCGGCCCGCGTCTTTTTCGGCCAAACGGTGACACAGCGGAAATTTCCGTCGTTCGCCATGTTCGCCTGGATTTCAGCGCCGGAGAGCGTGCCGCGCAGCACGTTGCACTCGGATCACATCCCAAGCGCAGACAACAATTGGGCGGGCCAGAACTATACCGGATTCCGCAGCAAGGAGATGGATGCGCTCATCGAGCAGATTGAGGTGGAACTGGATAAGGAGAAACGCCGCAGTTTGTGGCAACGGTTCCAGCACATCTATGCGACCGAGCTGCCGGTCATCCCGCTCTACTTTCGGGCAAACGCCTATATCCTGCCGAAATGGCTAACCGGCGTGACACCCACCGGCCACCTGGGCACGACAACGCTGTGGATTGAAAATTGGGGGGCGAAGTAGCCTACTTCTTTTACTTGGCCTTTTGCTTTGCTGCCTTTTCCTTCTTCTCCCGCTCGCGACGTTCGATCTCTTCCGGATGTGCGGCCGTCATGCAGCCCTGCTTATTGAACATGGTCGCCGCCGAGCCCGAAACGTAAGGCAGACTCTGCTGCACGCTAACGTTTGTGACAAAGCCTTCGTATTTACCGAAGGACTTGGAGACGACCGGCTTCAGCTTCTTGGCCATGTCCTGGACATCCAGCTTACCCCTGGCAATCATGGTAAAGGATTTTCCATTGAAGTAGCCGAGGATGCCGTCCCGCACCCTGGGCGACAAGCGGCAGACGTTATCCGACGCGCGCTTTTTTTTGACGGGCTGCAGAAAAACCGTGACCGGCAAATTGTATTTGCGGCTTATGCCTTTTTCCTTCGCCTGAATCATAAAAACCTGTAGCTGCACCTGGTGATTGGCCTGTGCCGGGGTAGCGGCGCTGATCAGGATCGCGACGCCTAGGAGCGCGCCTAAGAAAATCGAAAATCTAGAACTCATACCGAAAGCACCTTTAGTTTTTTTAAGGCCCCAGGAGGGACCCCGAAATTTCTGATTAGCTTCATCAAGCCATTCTTCGTCATATTAGCCAAATCGCCGCGGCTCTTCCGTGATGTAGATCACGAGCTCAGGGCGCGTGGTATCGTGGTTTTTCACCAGCATTTGCGATAGCCTCTTACCTCAGATCAGATAGAACTAAAGGCCCACACCAGTGACACCAGCACCTGATGGCGAAAATATGGCAGCCACCCCTGAGAAACTTCTCTCTCTCGTCGCCGAGGTCGTGGACGAACTCCATCCGGGGCAAGGACTGGGCCAAGCCGTCGGGCTGGACGTCTCCCTGGACGGCGGCTTAGGGCTGGACAGTTTGTCACGGGTCGAATTGATCCACCGCCTGGAACGTGCGTGCGGGGTTTCGTTGCCGGAGGTCGTCATTCAGCGGGCGGAAACCCCCCGCGATCTATGGCGGGAACTCTCAGCCTTGTCGGCTCCCGGCACGAACGAGAAACTTCCGGACAATATTGAACTGAAAACCAGTGCGGCCGCGACCACCGAGCATGCCGAAACTCTGAACGAAGTCCTGGAGTGGCATGCCCAAACCCATCCTGACGATACGCATATCCGACTCATTCAGCCCGATGACGAGAACGAAACGCTGAGCTTCCGCGATCTATACGAGGAAGCGCTGAGCCTCACCGGCGGCCTGATCAGCCACGACCTGGCACCGGGGGAATGCGTCTTGCTTATGCTGCCGACGAGCCGCGATTATTTCGTCAGCTTCTTCGGCGTTCTGCTGGCCGGCGGGGTGCCGGTGCCAGTCTATCCGCCCGGCCGCCCGCAGCAGTTGGAGGAGCACCTCATCCGCCACGCCAAAATCGCAGAGCGGGCCCGGGCCGGCATTATGATCACGGTGGCCGAGGCCCTGCCCTTCGCCAAGCTCATGTCGGCGCAATCAATAACTTTGAGAGCGGTGGTCACCTGTGAACAACTCGCCGCCGGCCAATTCACCCCCCCCCTACCCATCGTATCCCCCACCGACACGGTCTTTCTCCAGTTCACATCCGGCAGTACAGGCGATCCCAAAGGCGTCATCTTGAGTCATGCCAACCTGTTGGCCAACATCCGAGCCATGGGCCGGCAACTGCAGGCCGGCCCCGACGATGTTTTCGTCAGCTGGCTGCCGCTCTATCACGATATGGGGCTGATCGGGGCCTGGCTCGGCAGCCTGACCTATGGAATTCCTTTGGTCATTATGTCGCCGCTCACGTTTTTGGCCCGGCCACAACGCTGGCTGCAAACCATCAGCGAGTACAACGGTACGATCTCCGGCGCGCCCAATTTCGCCTACGAGATGTGCGTCAACAGGCTCCGGGACGAGGACCTGGAAGGCATCGATCTTTCAAGCTGGCGGGTGGCGTTTAACGGCGCGGAGGCGGTCAGCCCCGCCACGATGGAGCGGTTCTGCGAGCGGTTTGAGGAAAATGGCTTCAAGCGGGAGTCCATGATGGCGGTCTATGGTTTGGCGGAGAATTCCGTCGGCCTCGCTTTTCCGCCACTCGGGCGCGGGCCGAAAATCGATACGGTGAACAGAGAGAGGCTGGCCCTGTCCGGGGAAGCCATTCCGGTTGACGCGGACCACCAAGGGGCAATCACGGTTCCCGCGTGCGGGCTGCCGCTCCCCGGTCATGAGATCAGGGTCGTGGACGAGGCGGGGCATGAGCTTGGCGACCGCCGCCAGGGCCGTATTCAGTTTCGCGGCCCCTCCGCCACGTCAGGCTACTTCCGGAACGATGAGGCGACCCGCGCCCTGTTCGACGGCGACTGGCGGAACTCAGGTGATCTCGGCTACCTGTCCGAAGGTGACATCTACATCACAGGAAGAGAAAAAGACCTGATCATCCGGGCGGGACGCAACATCTATCCGACCGAACTTGAAGAAGCCGTCGGCTCCGTCGACGGTATCCAAGCAGGAAACGTCGCGGTCTTCAGCAGCCCCGACCGCGATTCTGGGGTTGAACGGTTAATTATCTTGGCCGAGAGCCGCCGCCGAGGCGACGAACAGCAGGCCGAGATCAAACAGAAGATCATCGGCATCGTCACGGTCCTTACCGGCGCAGCGCCCGACGAAATTGTGCTGGCGCCGCCCCGATCGGTCCCCAAAACATCCAGCGGCAAAATCCGCCGCCAGTCCGCCAAGGCGCTTTATGAGACCGGCCAGGCGGGACAAAGCGGCGCCGGCGTGAAGTTGCAGATATTTCGGCTTGCGTTGATGAGTATCATGCCGAGCCTTCGTCGAAGTATCCGCATTGCCGGAAGCTGGCTATACGCCGCGTATGCCTGGTTAATGCTGATCCTAGCGGCCGTGCCCACATGGATTTTGGTCGCCCTGGCGCCCCTCGCCTCTGTCCGTTGGGGCATCGTGCGTGGAGTTCTAAAGGTTTTGGGCGGACTCTGCGGCATTCAGATTTCCGTCGAAGGACAGGAGAATATCCCCCGCGACCGGCCCTTCCTTTATGCCGTCAACCATGCAAGCTATGTAGACGGCCCAGTGCTATTGAGCGCGTTACCAGGGCGGTTCTCTTTCGTCGCCAAGGGGGAACTCAAAGGCAGTTTTATTGCGCGCATTTTTCTGTCACGCCTGGGGACACTGTTCGTGGAAAGGTTTGAAACTGACAAAAGCCTGGACGACGCCCGCGCCCTATCCGACGCGATCAAAAATGGTGCGCGTCTGGTCTATTTTCCCGAAGGCACCTTTACCCGGATGTCGGGTTTACTGCCTTTCCACATGGGCGCCTTCACAACGGCCGTCGAAAACGGGATTGATATTGTCCCTGTCGTGATCCGCGGAAGCCGCGCCATTTTGCGGGACGATTCAGGATTTCCCCGGCCGGGCGGTATTTGGATTAAGATATTGCTGGCCGAATCTCCGGCATCCCGGAAGAGCGGCGAGAATTGGGCCAGCGCGATCGAATTGCGCGACCGGGTCAGGTCCATCATGCTCGCCCACAACGGAGAACCGGATTTGGCTCACGAGCGCGTGTTTGCCGCTCTGGCGAGAGAGACGCCTGATGACTGATACCGCCACAAACTATCTTTTGGAGATCCAAGGACTAACGATCGGATTTCCCCGCGCAGGAAGAGACTCCGCGGATATGGTTCCTGTTGTCCGCGACCTGTCGCTTTCCCTGGATCGTGGCGAAACGTTGGGCATTGTCGGGGAAAGTGGTTCCGGCAAAACGATGACGGCCTACGCCATTCTCGATCTCATCCCACAGGGCGGAAAGATTATGGACGGTGATATCCGGTTGTACGGCAAACCCGTGCTTGGCCTGGAAAAGTCGGAGAGCAGAGATATCCGGGGAAACATGGTCTCGATGATTTTCCAGGAACCCATGACCGCGTTAAATCCGGTATTCACCATCGGCGACCAAATTTCCGAGGCTTATCGGCTTCATCATACTGCCGGGAAAAAAGACGCCCGTGAACGAACAATCTCGCTTCTGGATAAGGTCGGAATCGTCGATCCTCATCGATGGGTCGATTCATACCCCCACGAATTGTCCGGCGGCATGCGGCAACGCGCCATGATCGCAATGGCGCTGATCTGTGAACCCGATTTGTTGATTGCCGATGAACCGACAACAGCGCTGGACACCACCATCCAGGCACAGATCCTCGATCTGCTAATCCAACTGCAGGAAGAGTTGAACATGGCGGTGCTGTTTATCAGCCATGATATCGCAGTTGTCTCCGAGGTCGCGGACCGCGTCGCCGTGATGTATGCCGGAAACCTGGTTGAGACCTTTCCCACAGAATTTTTGCTCGGCCAAGTGCGTCACCCCTACACAAACGGCCTAATTTCTACCCTCCCACAGCCAGAACATCGCGGAAGAATGCTGCCAACCTTGGACGGATTTCTGAACCCCGGTGACCGGCTGGCGGTTGGCTGTTCATTCGCCGCCCGGTGCCCCAAGGGCGACGGCGATTGCTCGCAGTCCCGGCCCGCCTACCAAGAGCTCTCCCCAGAACATTCCATTGCCTGTTTTAAGGCGGATACAGCCTGATGGGGATCGAGAGACCAGATCAGGTCATCCTGAAAGCTGAGAACCTGTCAAAACGGTTTGCGGTGAAGAGCCCCAGCTTATTCGGACGGGTGACCAGCGAGGTTCTTGCGGTCGACAACGTCAGTCTGCAGCTTAAAGCCGGGGAGACGTTGGCCCTGGTGGGTGAATCGGGCTGCGGTAAATCTACGCTGGCGAAAATATTTGCCACCCTGCTGAAGTCTGACAGCGGGATCATCTCCTTCGGAAAAACAGTCATCGGTAATGCCGGTAGCCAGGAACTTCGTGATGTTCGAAAAAAACTCCAGCTCGTGTTTCAGGATCCCTTCGCATCTTTAAATCCGCGACTGAGCATCAGAGATATTCTCACTGAACCGCTAAAAATTCATGGGAGCCTACCACGGGAGGATTTCCACAAAGCGGCCGTTGACGTCCTTGCTGCCGTGGGTCTGGAGGCATCTGATCTCCTCAAATACCCCCATCAATTCAGCGGCGGACAACGGCAGCGGATTGCGATTGCACGGGCGCTTATTTCTAATCCCGAACTGATCATAGCCGATGAACCGCTATCGGCGCTGGATGTGTCCGTCCAGAGCCAGATCATCAATCTACTGATGCGCCTGAAGCAGGACAGAAATCTCACTTATTTGATCATTAGCCATAATCTTCCGGTGGTCTCACACATGGCGGATCGGGTCGCGGTCATGTACTTGGGGGCTGTGGTGGAGTTGGGACCGGTCGAATCGATATTCACATCTCCGCAGCATCCCTACACCCGTCTACTCTTATCTTCCGCACCCAAGTTGTCCGCCAAGAAGCGCTCGGATCGCCGGAGCCAGTCCAAGGAGAAACCTCTCGGGCATCTCGAAAAAACCGGCTGCCCGTTCCATGAAAGATGCCCAAAAACCCACGAAATCTGCCGAAATAACCGCCCAAACATAGAAAATGTTAGGGGGATCACGTACGACCATACAGTTGCCTGCCACTTTCCCGATAACGATTGAGAAACGGTTTTGGAATAGGCTGCAAGTGCTTGATTCGTAACAGGTGTTGCAAGTTCTTCGGAAAATGCCGTATATTTTTTTTAACTTTTCTACAGGGGTTCAGACTAAAATCTCTTAAAGAGCACGCGTAGCAGAGGGTGACACATGGCGGACGAACCTAAAGTACAGTTTGCGGATAAGCGGGAAATGGACGCTGCGGCGTTTTCCCAAGCAGCTTATGTACTTGACCAGGCGAAACAGAATTTAGACGACGGGGACGCCTGCGAAAAAGCGCTCAAATACAATCAACTCCTTTGGTCGATCATTCAGGCCGATGTGGGCGACGGCAACAATACCCTGCCGGACGAACTCAAAGCGAATTTGATGAGCCTGAGCATTTTCGTGGACAAGCAAACCACAAAAGGTCTTTCCGACCCGAGTGAAGAGCTTTTCGATAGTTTGATTAATATCAATCTGAATATTTCAGAAGGACTGATGGAATCGGCTGAATAGGCTCATCCCTACATCCTCTGGTATTTAAATCTCAGTAGAAAAAAGACCCGCCCGTTGCGGCGGGTCTTTTTTTTGCTCAAAATCCAGTCATGAGAAAACATCAAAATTTAGCGACAGTTGGGTGTTCGGAGCCGATCACGTGATCCGGTTCCTATTTGATCGAGCATTGCAATCGGCCATCGTTCTGGGCGTGATGTCGTTTGTCATATTCTGGCTGATGGGTCTTATGCCCGGGGACCCCATAGACCTGATGATCAGCGCGGACCCTAAATTGACCCCGGAAGATGCGATCCGGCTTAGGCAATTGCATGGGCTCGACGTCCCGATTTCCGAAAGATATTGGAATTGGTTAAGCAGTGCGCTGACAGGCGATCTTGGATATTCCCGGCTACAGGCGCAGCCCGTGCTCTCAGCCATATTACCGGCCCTCGGCAACACCGTCATTTTACTGGGCATTTCGTTTGTCCTGACGCTTATTATTGCCATTCCCGCCGGCGTGTTTGCGGCGGTCCGGCAAAACCACGCAGCGGATTACGGGATTAATCTCCTAGCCTTTGCCGGCATTTCCCTTCCGTCGTTTTGGCTGGCGCTTGTTTTAATCACGATCTTCTCGGTGGTGTTAGGGGTTCTGCCGGCCAGCGGCACCGGAACCATTGGCGTCGATAGTTTTTGGGACAAGGCCAAGTTTCTGGTTCTACCCATCGCAACCCTCACCATTCACGGGATCGGTAACCATACCCGCTTCTCCCGGGCGTCCATGATCGAAACCCTACGCCAAGACTATATCCGTACCGCCCGCGCCAAAGGAGCAAGCGAAACTCGGGTCATTCTCAAACACGCGCTTCGCAACGCGCTAATTCCGGTTGTCACAATTATTGCTCTGGATTTCGGGTTTTTGTTCTCGGGCGCTTTGATTGTGGAGACGATTTTTGCCTACCCCGGCATGGGTAAACTGATCTTCGACGCGATCATGGGGAACGACTTCAACTTGGCGATGATCGCCCTGATGTTTGCAACTTTTTTGACCCTCCTCGGGAATTTAATTGCGGACCTGGCCTACAGCTGGCTGGATCCGAGGATCAGCTACAAATGAGCGTCAACGCATCGACATATTCTCAATCGACCTGGGGCTTGGCTTGGCGCCGGTTTCTGGACCACAAGCTGGCCGTCGGCAGCGCACTTTTTCTGGGAGCCCTTGTCATATTGTCGATCGGCGCATCAGGATTTGAATGGCTGCTCGGTATCGACGCCAACCAGGTCAACCTTCTGGAACGCTTTGCGCCTCCCTCGACACGGCATTGGCTGGGAACAGATGGATTGGGCCGGGATATTTTTGTACGCCTGCTTTACGGCGGGCAAGTCTCGCTCTCGGTCGGCTTAGCAACGGCCCTCGGCGCGGCGGTAATCGGCACGGCAATTGGCTTGTTGGCGGGATACCGCGGCAGCTGGCTCGATGCCTTCCTGATGCGAACCACCGACAGCGTGATCGCTCTCCCCCTGCTGCCACTTCTGATCGTGCTGGCCGCGCTGGATTTATCGAAACTCGGCCTCCCTGCCGATATCACAAATTCGGAAAGCATCAGCCTGTATCGAATTATTATTATCGTGGCGTTGGTTGGCTGGACCAGTGTCGCAAGGCTGGTCCGTGGCTCAGCCCTAAGCCTTCGGGAGCGGGACTTTGTTTTGGCTGCACGGGCTCAAGGCGCCAGTGCGGCCCGTCTCATGTTCGTGCACATTCTCCCAAACCTGATATCGCCCATCATCGTCGCAATGACACTCTCAATTGGCCATGTCATCCTGCTGGAATCGGTCCTGAGCTTCCTCGGCCTCGGTATCCAACCTCCCATAGCGAGTTGGGGAAATCTACTCACCGACGCCCAAGAGCGGCTGTTCGATGCCTGGGAGCTCGCCGTCTACCCCGGCGCCGCTATATTTTGCACGGTAATCGCGTTCAATTTTCTCGGCGACGGCCTCCAAGATGCCGTGGATCCAAGATCGGAAAGCTGAGCTTGGTGGAGTTTCATTTCACTTGATCAAGAATCTGAGCTAAGTAGACCTTAATAGTACCTAATCTCATTCAAAGATCGGACCAATTGTCTGGTGACAACCAACCCAACATCGAAAATTGTGCCGGCCATCCTATCCGGTGGCGTGGGTAGCAGATTGTGGCCGCTTTCCCGAGCCCTCTATCCAAAGCAGCTTCAACCGCTGATCTCGGACAAAAGCTTACTTCAGGAGACAGTTCTCAGGGTTTCAGGCGATCAATTTGACGCACCTATTATCGTCTGCAACGACGACCATAGATTTGTTGTCGGTGAACAGTTACAGGCGTTGGGCGTGAAGCCAGCCGCCATTCTCCTGGAACCCGAGGGCCGAAACACCGCACCCGCCGTGGCCGCCGCGGCGACCTGGATTGAAGCGGCTTCTCCGGGAGCCATCCTGTTGGTCATGGCATCGGACCATGTCATCCGGAATCAAGACAACTTGTTGGATGCGATTGCCTCGGGCGCTGACGCTGCGTCCCAGGGGCACTTGGTCGCTATCGGGATTACCGCCTCTGCACCTGAAACCGCATATGGCTACATCAAGGCAGGCGCGCCCCTCGAGGGAGTTTCCAATTGCATGCGGATCGAAAGGTTTGTCGAGAAACCTGACCTAGAAACTGCAACGGCGTTCGTGGCGTCGGGCGACTACCTGTGGAACGCCAGCCTCTTCATGTTCAAGGCTGAAGACTATATGGCGGAGCTGGAACGGCTGGCCCCGGACATGGCCCAGAGTGTCGGTGAAAGTGTTGCCAACAGCTCTGACGACCTGGATTTCACTCGATTGGAACCGAAGGCTTTCTGTGCCCCGGAGCCCAACTCAATCGACTATGCCGTGATGGAAAAAACCGACAAAGCCGTCGTCGTGCCCGCGGACTTGGGCTGGAACGATGTCGGCGCCTGGAACGCCTTGTGGGAAATTTCGGGAAAAGATGAGAACGGCAATGCAGTTGTCGGCGACGCTGTCATTCACGATGTCTCTAACTCCTACATTCGAGGGGGCGAACAACTGGTCGCTGCTGTGGGCGTACAAGACGCGGTGATCGTTGCCACGGATGACGCAGTTTTGGTCGCCGACAAAAACCGCGCTCAGGATGTCAAAACGCTCGTGGAACAACTGCAAAACCGCGGCCGCGCTGAGCACGAGAGCCACACAAAGGTCTACCGGCCTTGGGGCTGGTACCAATCCTTGGAGATCGGCAGAAATTTTCAGGTAAAACTGATTCAACTTTCCTCCGGCGCGAAAATTAGTTTGCAGCGTCATCAAAAGCGGGCCGAACACTGGGTGGTAGTCGCGGGAACGGCGACGGTAACCAAGGGCGAAGACGTGTTTGATCTTCAAGTCAACGAATCGACGTTTATTCCCGTGGGTGAAAAGCACCGGCTGGAAAATAAACAAGCTGACCGGCTGCAAATTATCGAAGTGCAGACAGGGACCTATTTGGGAGAAGACGATATCGAGCGTTTCGACGACAACTATGGCAGAGACTGATTTCTAAATAGTCTAATAATAAGAAACCCACCGGGAGAATAAATTATGGCTATGCGGCCAAATTCCTTAGCCGGCAGAGACGTGGCGAGTGTCCTGCATCCATACACCAATCTCAGAACTCATCGGGAGAGCGGTCCCTTCGTCGTCACCCATGGGGACGGCATCTGCGTCTACGACGACTCCGGCAAGGCCTATATTGAGGCGCTGGCCGGACTATGGTGTACCTCGCTGGGCTTCGCCAATGAGCGGTTGGCTGACGTCGCGGCCAACGCTATGCGCAAGCTGCCCTTCTATCACGGCTTCGGCTCAAAGACCCATGAGGCCGGCGTGGAATTGGCCGAACGGCTCTTGGAAATATCCCCGGTCCCAATGTCGAAGGTCTTTTTTGCCAACTCCGGCTCTGAAGCAAACGATACGGCGATCAAGATTGTTTGGTACATCAACAACGCCCGAGGCCATCCGGAGAAAAAGAAGATCATATCCCGCACCAAAGGCTATCACGGTGTGACAATCGCGACGGCGAGCCTGACCGGTCTGCCCAACAACCAAATCGATTTTGATCTGCCGATAGATCGAATTCTTCACACGGATTGCCCGCATTATTATCGCTTTGGCCTGGATGGAGAGAGCGAGGAAGAATTTGCTGCACGCTGTGCGGACAGCCTGCGGCAGCTGATAGAAGATGAGGGACCTGAAACCATCGCCGCCTTCTTTGCAGAACCGGTGATGGGGGCCGGCGGGGTCATTCCGCCGCCGGCCACATACTTCGAAAAGGTTCAGGCAGTTTTGCGGGAGTACGATATTCTGTTCGTCGTGGACGAAGTCATTTGCGGGTTCGGCCGCACCGGGAACATGTTCGGCTGTCAGACCTATGACCTAAAGCCGGACATGATTTCGTTGGCCAAGGGTCTTTCGTCAGGCTACCTGCCCATATCCGCCCTATTGGTCAGCGAAGACATTTTCCAGTCGATGGTTCAGGAAAGTGAGAAGATAGGTATCTTCGGCCACGGATTCACTTACGGCGGTCATCCGGTCTCCTGTGCGGTCGCTCTGGAAACCCTCAAAATTTATGAGGAAATGGATATCGTCGGCCACGTCCGGCGGGCCGCGAAACATTTCGGGGAACGGATCAGGTCATACGTCGATCACCCCCTGATAGGTGAATGCCGCCAGGTCGGTCTCCTCGGCGCCCTTGAACTCGTCGCCGACAAAGAGACCGGCGAACCTTTCGAAGCGAAGCGCGGCGTGGGCGCGCATCTGGCCGCCCGAGCACAGGAGAAAGGCTTAATTTCCCGGGCGATGGGAGATTCATTGGCTTTTGCGCCGCCTCTGATCATTGAACCTGATCAGATTGATGAAATGTTCGATTTAGTTGATAAGTCGCTGATTGACACTCAGGCATGGACCAAAGCGTGGTAAATCGATAAATAACTCTTGGAAAATTTGGGATTTTACCCAGTTACTAGACATGTGTTCGGCGTATACCTCGCATATTCTGAACAATAAGCGAGATAAGGCCAGGAGCTTGGAATATGGACCGGCGTTTCAATTACGAACAGTTCTTCGAAGACAAAGTTTCGGCGTTGCATACCGAAGGCCGTTATCGGGTATTCGCGGACCTGGAACGCGAATCTGGCGCCTTTCCCCTCGCCCAGAACCATCAAGGCCGCGACGTCAATCAGATCACAGTTTGGTGCTCTAATGACTATCTCGGCATGGGGCAGAATAAGCTTGTCATCGAAGCCATGCACGAAGCGCTCGACAAAAGCGGTGCGGGCGCAGGCGGAACCCGGAATATCTCCGGAACAAATCACTATCACGTTCTTTTGGAACAGGAACTGGCGAGCCTCCACAACAAGGAAGCCGGCCTCATCTTCACGTCCGGTTATGTGGCGAACCTGACCACGCTCAGCACAATCGGCGCCATGATGCCCGATATGGTGATCGTCTCAGACTCGTGGAACCACAATTCCATGATTGCCGGCATCAAGCATTCTCGCGCGGAGAAAAAGATCTTTCGGCACAACGATCTTGAATACCTGGAAGCCAAATTACAGGAGATTGAACCGGGCCGGCCAATCATGATCGCCTTTGAGTCCGTCTATTCGATGGATGGCGACATTGCGCCGATCAAGGAAATCCTCGATCTCGCCGACAAGTACGGCGCCTTGACATTCATTGATGAGGTCCATGCGGTCGGCCTGTATGGCGATCAAGGCGCAGGCGTTGCCGAGCAGGAAGGTCTCATGGATCGGATCGACATCATCCAAGGCACACTGGCCAAAGGGTTCGGCGTTGTCGGCGGCTATATTGCAGCTTCTGAAGTGCTCTGCGACTTTGTACGGTCCTATGGCGACGGGTTCATATTCTCGACGTCCCCGCCCCCGTCAGTCGCCGCGGGAGCGCTGGCGAGCGTCCGCTACGTGCGGGAACACAATGAACTGAGGGAAAAACACCAGGAGCGTGCGGCGACACTCAAACGTAGATTTACCGAAGCCGGCATCCCAGTCATGCCGTCGGTCACGCATATTGTACCCGTTTTGGTCGGTGATCCGGTACTGTGCAAGCAGGCCAGCGACGAGCTGCTCTTCAAGCATGATATTTATGTGCAGCCGATTAACTACCCGACAGTCCCGCGCGGCACTGAACGTCTCCGGTTTACGCCGACTCCGCTCCATGAAGACGAGCACATGGACAAGTTGGTGGAGGCGATGAAGCAAATCTGGACCCAGTTGGGGATCAAGGCCGCAGCGTAACCACCCAACCGACCGTTGTTTTTATCCGGCCTAATTTGCGTTATAACCCGTTGAGAATTAGAGTAGCGTGCACGCAGTCCAAACGAACATTCGAATATGTAGGATCGTCAGCGAGGATGTCATTGCCCGTAAAATACGAGTACAGCATCGTTCCAAAACACACATGTGTTTTCATCGAGAGAGGTGGGGACTTCTCCGCAGGTCACTCTATTCAGACAATAAGCAATATTATGACCTATCCTGATTACAAACCCGGTTTCAATTTCCTGACGGACGCCCGTAATATGGACTATACGGAGATCAATTTTACCGTACTTTTTCATTAGTTGGATCTTTGGGAAAAGATCAGTGATCGATTGGACAAATGCAAGATGGCTTTTCTGCATGGGTCCCAGGTCAACTATGGGGTCAGCCGCCAGAGCAAGACCCTTTTTGAGACGGCGAATATTTAACGCAAGCCATTCTACAAGCTTGACGGGGCGCTGGACTGGTTAGGTCTCCCAACTGATCTTGATGTGGCCGAAGTTTTGGAACCGGCTGAATGGCATCAGGAGTAGGTGGCCAAAGTCTCTTCCAACAGCACCAACGCCGCCTGAGCAAATAGCCACATATTTTCCTCCCGATCATCTGATCCGGTTTCAATCGTTTTTGCTGCATCCACAGGTCCGGCAACGGCGAAACACGCGTGCCCGGCCGCATCGCCATAACTGTTGCCCGTGGGGCCCGAGGCGCCCGTTTCACAGAGCCCCCACGTTACCCCGAGTTTCTCTCTGATCGCCCGTGCGACAATCATTGCGTACTCTTCTGTTGCAGCACGCATGGTAACAATCTCTTCCGGCAGTCCCAACAGCGCCCGGCGAGCGTCTCGCGTATAAATCGCTACACCCCCCAGGAAGTAGGACGACGCGCCCGGCACAGAAAGAAGAGAGGCCGATACAAGACCGCCGGCGGATGACTCGGCCACGGCTATCGTCTGATCATTGCTTTTCAATAGATTGGCAGACTTCTCCGCCATCAAGGTTAATTGTCTCACCGTTTCGGACATGGTACGCCTCTTCACGTTCTTTCCATCAAACAAGGGCGTAAAAACAGTAACAAAGCTGCGATGACGAATACAGAAGAGTTTATCACCGTGGACGGCGTTCGATTGGAGTGCGCCTGGATCAATCGGACTAGGTCGGCCGGGAAACCTCACCTTGTGTTCCTCCACGAAGGTTTGGGCTGCGTTGCCTTGTGGCGAAACTTCCCCCAATTATTATCCGATACTTTGGAATTGCCCGCGTTTGTATACAGCCGGCAGGGTTATGGCGGGTCGGCGCCGATTGCGCTCCCCCGTCCAGTCGATTTCATGCACCATGAAGGACTGAATGTTTTGCCCCGCGTCCTGGATGAGGCAGGTATCGAGAGCGCCATCTTGGTTGGACATAGCGACGGCGCCTCGATTTCCATCATCAACACCGGCGGCACAGGAGATCCTAGGATCAGAGGAGTCGTATTATTGGCCGCCCACATCTTCAACGAAGAGATAACGGTAAAGAGCATTGAAGAGGCAAAAGTGGCCTTTGAAACGACCGATCTGCGGGAAAAACTGAAAAAATATCATGGCGACAACGTGGACTGTGCATTTTGGGGCTGGAACGGCGTGTGGCTCAATCCGGATTTTTTAATATGGAATATCGAAGAATTTCTGCCCAAGATCGCCGTTCCGGCGCTGGCGATTCAAGGCGAAGATGATCAATACGGGACGGAGGCGCAGGTGCAAGGAATTGCAGCAGGACTAGGAGACAATTGCGTTGTTAAGATGATTTCGAACTGCGGTCATTCACCGCACCTGGAACAATCGGAGCAGACGTTATCGGCCATCGTGGATTTTGTTCGTCCTCTAGCCGAGACTTAGATGTCGGATGTACGCTGACAACACCCTAACACCCCGCGAAGCAATCCGGCTTTGCGCGCTGGGTACGTTGACCGAAAGTTCAGGTGATGCCCGCATGCACTATGACGACCTCGTCTATTCGGTGAGGCATTTCATCAGCCGGATTTCCGGACCGTCCCTGGATCTCATGGGGGAGTCCATCGAACTCTTGCGATTTGAGGGACTAGTCGAGGCGGCAAATGACCAAAGGACTAGTGAGAATCCTGAACTGGCGCTCACCGGCGAGGGCCGCGCCGCCTTGGAGACTCTCTTAAAGGCCAATATTCGCGCTGGCACCAGCGATCTCAATGAACTCATTATGGCGTTGAAGTTTCGCTTTCTGAATTTGCTGCCGTTCAAAGATCAAAACGTCCAGGTTGAGGCTTTTATGGATGTCTGCGAAACGGAACTTGCCCGTTTGGAAGATCTTAAATCACATCATCAGGCGGACAATGGTTACCTGAGTGATTGGCTAAACCATGATATTCAACGGCTGGAAGCCCGCCTGGACTGGCTGACCGAGTTTCAAAAAACGCTCGGCTAAAACATGTGCTGACCGCCGGTCACCCATATTTCGGTGCCGGTAACATAATCCGCTTCAGAGGAACTCAGAAAATATATACTGCGTGCCACATCTTCCGGTGTACCCATCCGATTGAGCGGAATGCGGGGGATCAGCATTTCGTATTCGGGTTGAATCATTTCCGTCGAGATTTCTCCCGGCGCGACGGCGTTGACCCGCACGTTGAGAGCCGCGAATTCATTGGCCATTTCGCGGGTCAGCGCCGAAAGAGCCGCCTTCGAACTCGAATAGGCCGAACCGGCGAAGGGATGGATCATATGACCGGCAATGGAGGTAACGTTGACAATCGAGCCGTGGGCTTTGGCCAAAGGTGATGCGAATCCCCGTCCCAATTTCAGCGGCGCAAAAAAATTCAACTCGAAAACTGTTCGCCACGCGTTGAGATCGCCGTTGAGGGCGCCCAGCCGTTCCCGGTTTTCAGCCTTCGGTGACATTCCCGCGTTATTGACGAGGGCATTCAAGGGGCGTCCGTCCAGCAACTTGCCCGCTTCACCGATAAAGAAATCCAACGACGTCGCATCTGAAAGATCGGCCTCGATATGACCGAGCCTGCCATCAATTTTAGTCACGTCTTCCGCAGGCCGGCTGCGGGCACAGGTAATGATTTTCCATCCACGGGACAGAAACAAGTTCGCTGTTGCGTGGCCGATCCCTTGGCTCGCGCCGGTGATTATTGCAATATTGTCTACGTTGGGCATAGCCTAGCTTTAGGCCAAATTGTTCTCTGAGGCCAGCCGTAACAACATCAAGGCAATCACCCCGCCATGTGCTCCCAGTTTGAAGTCGACAACACGATGGATCACGTACAGGTCCGGTTTGACTTGTCGGAACCGCCGGAATTTTCGCCTAACCCGCAAGTTCGCCCGACAAATAGAGTTCCGGTAATAACCTCGGCAGGCCGGGCGGAGATGTTGCGATGGGGGCTCGAGACTGACTGGGATAACAAGCCGCTGATCAATGCCCGTTCGGAGACTCTGACTGAAAAAAAGACATTTAGTCCGTTGCTGGAATCCCGGTGCCTGATCCCCGCGACCGCCTATTTTGAGTGGCGGAAAGACGCCAAGGCCAAGATCAAAACCCGCATTTGGTTGAAGGAGCACGACGTGTTCGCTTTTGCCGGTCTCCGCAAGGAAGACCGGTTCACCGTCATCACTTGTGCGCCCTCACCGTCAATATCTCACATTCACGGCAGGATGCCGGTCATCCTAAACCGAGGATCAGAAGAAGCCTGGATCAACGAAAACAATACTTATGCCCAGGTCAAAGAAGTACTGGTTCCATTCGCAAGTGAGCAACTTTTATTCGAAGACATCACCCCACCGAGAGCACAAGGCGATCTATTCGGGTGAAAGCAAGGCTGCTGGCCTAGTGGTTCATTAGAACCGGCAGCTTCGACGATGCAATGACGTACCGGGTGACGCCGCCCAAGACAATCTGTACCAGCCGGCTATGGGTAAAGGCCCCCATCACCAGTAAATCGGCATTTTCCTTCTGGCATTCAGCAGCAATGGATTCTCCGACAGACTGACCTTGATAACTAGGCAGAACCGTCCGATGAGTCGCATTTACGCCATGCCAGGCCAAATGAGTGACGATCTCTTCCGCGCTGGTCCGATGACGGCTCTTGTCGGTCTCAATGGCAAACACAGTGACCTGATTGGCCAGTTTCAGTAGCGGGATTGCGGACGTCACTGCCCGCGCCGCTTCGGCGGTACCGTTCCAGGAGATAGCCGCGGTGTCAAAAGACTGAGGCATCTCGGGCGGTACCATTAAAACAGGCTTGCCCGTTTCGAAGACAGCGGCATGCAAAGTCATCAGAGACGAACGGTCGTCGTCTTCATTGGGTTGCGCGATAATTATCAGGTCGGCCGCTTTTCCGGCATCAGCGACAACTTCATCTTCCCGGCTGTTCAACTCCCGCCACGAGGCAGAAACTTTGTCGCCCGTATCGCCGGGCTTTTCAATGAGGGGAATGTTTTTCTCGCTGCAAAATTGATCAAATAGGGTTCGGGCGTCCGAGGCGCGGGTGGCCGCATCCCGATCCGCGATCTCAATCATTTCCTCGATCATGGCGCCTGACATGCCTTCCCCCAAAAGCGGAACGGCTTCTTTCGCATCTGCCTGTGCGTGCAGTACTTGGATATGGGCATTTGTTTTGGAAGCAACCGCGTACGCGCCTGCCAATGTCTGGCGCGCGGATTCCCCGCTTTGGATGGGCGCTAAGATCATTTTGAAAGCCATTGCACTTCCCTCCCGAGAGTTCTCTCTTGCTTGAAGTATAGTACAACCCGGTCAGCGGCTGAACCGAAAACAAAATGAAGTCTTAGTAATTTACGAGATGTCGTCACGGCGTTCCTCAACCCCCTCGGGGTCTTGGTGGATCAAGACCTCGGTGTTCGGAAACGCGTCCTCAACTTTGTACATTACCTCATCGGAAATCTCGTGCGCTCGTACCAGTGACAAATTGCGGTCCATTTCCAGGTGCAATTGAATGAATGAGTACGGGCCGGACGACCGGGTCCGCATATCGTGGACGTCTCTCACCTCCGGATGCTCAAGGGCAATCTGACGAATTTTGATCCGGTCCTCGTCCGGAAACTCCCGATCCATCAGTTCGTCCATGGATCGCCGGGCAATCTTGAACGACCCCCAAGCCATGTAGATGACAATCGCCACGGCGAGGACCGGGTCGACAATCTGTAAGCCGCCGAATGACGCGAGATAAATACCAACGATGACCGCGACATTGACCAAAATATCGACGCGATAATGCAAAGAGTCCGCACTGATGGCCAACGAGTTGGTCTTACGCACCACATAGGCCTGAAACGCGACCAAGCCCAAGGTGAGAAAAAGTGAGAGCACCATAACGGCAATGCCGATTTCACCATTCGAGACCGTCTTGGGATTTATGAGCCGGTTACCGGCTTCCAGTAGAAGAAAAATACCGGAACCGGCGATGAAAGCCGCTTGGGCGAGGCCGGCTAAACTCTCCGCCTTGCCGTGTCCGAAACGGTGTTCCCGATCCGCCGGTTGCAGGGCATGACGAATAGCCAACAAGTTCACGAGGGAGGCGCCGGCGTCCAGCAAAGAGTCAACCAGGGAGGAGAGAAGGCTGACGGACTCCGTGACAGCATATGCTCCCGACTTGGTAACAATAAGCACGGTCGCGACGGCAACCGATGCGTAGCTGGCCACCCGCATGAGGCGGGCGAATTTGGGATCTACCTCGCCTGGTTCCCGTAAATTCGATATAAGTTCGTCGCCGTGCACTTTACCCAACTATCGTATTCTTATGGATAGAGCCTTTCGCCGGCCCAGCCGTTTTCGGTCCGACTATACACCATTCGATCATGCAGCCTGAATGGTCGTTCGTGCCAAAATTCAATCCTCTTGGGGAAAACCCGATATCCTCTCCAGAACGGCGGCCGTGGTACAGCACCGATGTTAAACTTGGCCGTATAGGCAGCAATGCTCTTCTCCAATTCCCATCGCCCCTCAAGAGGCCGAGATTGCTTCGAGGCCCAGGCGCCGATCTGACTGCCCCGCGACCGGGAGGCAAAATAGTCGTCGGCCTCCTCATCGGAAACTTTTGAAACGGGGCCTTCCACACGAACCTGCCGCAGCAGAGATTTCCAATAGAAGCACAGCGAAGCCTGCGGGTTGGCCGCCAGATTCAGCCCCTTCTGACTTTCAGAGTTGGTGTAGAAAACGAATCCCTGGTCGTCTGCGCCCTTCAAAAGCACCATTCGGACCGACGGCCGCCCATCAGCGTCTGCTGTCGCCAAGGCCATTGCCGTTGGGTTCACGGATTCCAGCTTCTCAGCTTCCGCCAGCCAGTCTTTAAACAGTGCAATCGGATCTTTTTTTTCTACTGACATTTCAATGGTTTATTAGATTATCCCAGGTCAAACTGCCCCATCAAACCACATATTTGATGTAAGGTGTATGTATCCTGTTCCATGGTCGAAAGCAAATTGAGACGGCTTTTCATTCGCATCTGGGTCGGGCCTGTGCGACTTTCTCTTTCGGCGAAAATGTTTTAGGAATGACTTAATCTATTTGGACCACGATCCGATGTCTCATCTGGCATCTTGTGGGAATGAATTGCGAGGGTTTTATGTCGTCGAGCGGTGGATTAATGCAGGGCAAAAAAGGCTTGATCATGGGTGTCGCCAATGATCGCTCAATCGCCTGGAATATTGCCAAAGCCTGTCACGATCAGGGCGCCGAACTGGCGTTCACCTACCAGGGTGACGCGCTCCTCAAACGCGTGACGCCGCTCGCCGAATCGATCGGGTCGGCCATTGTTTTGCCGTGCGACGTGACCGATGACGGCAGCGTCGATGCCGTGTTCAGAGAGCTTGAAAGCCAATGGGGCCGCCTCGACTTTGTGCTCCATGCCATCGCTTATTCGGATAAGGATGAGCTCAAGGGGCTATACGTCGACACCACCCCGGACAATTTCACCAAGACGATGCAGATCTCGTGCTATTCATTCACTGCAATTTGCCAGCGGGCGCAGAAAATGATGCCCGATGGAGGAAGCCTTCTGACCCTGACTTATGCCGGGTCTGAACGGGTGATGCCGCACTACAACGTCATGGGCGTCGCCAAGGCGGCCCTGGAGGCGAGCGTTCGTTATTTGGCCGAAGATCTCGGACCACAGAATATCCGCGTCAATTCCCTGTCGGCGGGACCGATGAAGACCCTCGCGGCGTCCGGCATCGGCGACTTCCGATATATTCTTAAGTGGAACGAGTACAATTCTCCGCTCCGGCGCAATGTCTCCGGCGAGGATGTTGGCGGCGCCGGCATGTATCTTTTGAGCAGTCTGTCATCCGGCGTGACCGGTGAAACCCATCATGTCGATTGCGGCTATAACATTGTCGGCATGAAAGCCGTTGATGCGCCGGATATCACAGTCTATAAAAGCGATGAGGCGGCTTAACGGCCGGAACTCTCATGTCCGGCAATAGCTTCGGCCACTTATTCCAGTTCACGACATTCGGTGAAAGCCATGGCCCGGCCATCGGCTGCGTCGTAGATGGCGTTCCGTCCAATATCCCTTTAAACGAAGAGGATATTCAAGTCTGGCTCGACAAACGCAAGCCAGGACAATCCCGCTTCACGACTCAGCGAAAAGAGTCCGACACGGTCGAAATTCTCTCCGGAGTATTCAAGGGAAAGACTACCGGCACACCAATCGGTATGTTGATCCGCAATACGGACGCACGGTCCAAGGACTATGACGATATTAAGGATTTGTTCCGTCCCGGACATGCCGACTACACCTATCATCACAAGTATGGCAACCGCGACTACCGGGGAAGCGGCCGAGCGAGCGCCCGCGAAACCGCCTGCCGGGTGGCAGCCGGCGCCGTTGCGCGCAAGATCCTTGGCGATAGCATCGCCATCAAAGGCGCCCTCACCCAGATCGGAACGAAGAAGATAGAGCGGGAGAGATGGGACTGGGAAGAAGTCGACAACAATCCTTTCTGGTGCCCTGATGCCGACATGGTCTCTGACTGGGAAATCTATATGTATGAGCTGCGCAAATCCGGCTCCTCCGCCGGCGCGGTGATTGAAATTGTTGCCCGCGGCGTGCCGGTCGGACTGGGCTCCCCCGTCTACGACAAATTGGACTCCGAAATCGCCAAGGGTCTAATGAGCATCAATGCCGTAAAGGGTGTGGAGATCGGCGCCGGCTTCGAAGCGGCCGGCTTTACGGGTGAAGAAAATGCCGATGAGATGCGCATCGAAAACGGCCGCCCAGTTTTCACCTCAAATCACGCGGGCGGAATATTGGGTGGCATTAGCACGGGACAGGACATTGTCGCGCGGTTCGCCGTTAAACCAACGAGTTCCATCCTGACGCCTCGCAAAACCATAACAGTGGACAATGAGGAGACCGAGGTCTCGACCAAGGGCCGGCACGACCCCTGCGTCGGCATTCGCGCCGTACCGGTCGGCGAGGCGATGGTCGCCTGCGTTCTGGCGGATCAGTTTCTAAGATTTAAGGCGCAACGCGGTTAGATAAACCGTCAGGCAGCAGACTGCTGCTTCTGTTTGGTCCATTCCATTCCGACCAGAACTACTACCAGAATGATTCCCGGAACCGCCACGGGAAAGCCAAAATCAATCAGTGAGTGCGGCGCAAACATTGCCGCACCGGCGATAAAGAACAGAACCCGCTGCAGGACATTGATATGGGCGATGACGTAGCCCATCAGCGCGACCGACACCATCCAAATGCCTAGCGCCGACTTGATGGCCACCCACGCGACGGAGAATCCTGGCCCCTCCATGAGGAGTTCGGGGACCACCACGAACAGGAACGGCACCAGATAGGCAAACCAGCCGAACCGCATGGCGGCAAACCCGGTCTTCATGGCATCCTCGCCTGTCAAAGTCGCTGCGGCAAAAGCGGCAATGGCGACCGGTGGGGTAATCATCGACATCATCCCGAAGTAAAGGATGAACAGATGCGCGGCCATGGGGCTAATACCGACCTCAATCAGCGCCGGCGCAACCAGCGTCGCCAGCATCAGATAGACAGCGACGGTTGGCATGCCCATACCGAGAATGATGCAAACGAAGGCCGATAGTAAAAGAAGCAGAAACAAATTTGTGCCGCCCAGCTCCACCAGGATGAGGGACAAGCCAAATCCAATACCGGTGACATTCAGGGTCCCGATGACGATCCCTGCCGCTGCGGCGATCATAATGATGTCGAGAACCGCGTGTCCGGTTTGCCGAATTGAATCGAGAAAATCCAAGAGGGTCAGGCGTTTACCCTTGTACCCGAAGAGCATGCTTGTCGCCAAAATGACGGCGGTTGCGATGAGCGCCGACATTTCCGGCGAATAGTTAAAGTTAAACAGGGCGACGATCAGAACGACGAACGGCAGCGGGAAATACCAGCCAGCCTTTAATACCTCTTTGAGATCGGGAATCTGGTCTTCCGCAACCGGCTGGATATTGGTTCGCGCTGCCTCCAAATCGGCCAGAATGAACAAGGCAACGTAGTAAAGAACCGCTGGGATCAGTGCGGCAATAACGACCTCAGTGTAGGGAATTTCCAAAAACTCAGCCATCAGGAATGCAGCCGCGCCCATGATCGGCGGCATCAGCTGCCCACCCGTCGATGCCACGGCTTCGATGGCGCCGGCCTGAACTCCGCGGTAGCCCGCATTCCGCATAAGCGGAATGGTGATCACACCGGTGGTCACCACGTTTGAGACCACGCTACCCGAAATTGATCCAAAAAATCCGGACGCCGTGACAGCGATCTTAGCCTGGCCGCCCCGATACCGGCCGACCAGCACCATGGAAATCTCGGTAAAGAATGTGGACCCGCCGGACTTCGTCAAAACCTGGCCAAAGAATACGAACGCCATGACGATCGACGTCACAATCTTCATGGGGATACCGAGAACGCTCGTTGGATCCCAAGCAATATAATAAAACAGATCGCGAGCCAGCATCTCCTTGCCGGCAAGCTTGCCTGGTAAATGATGGCCAAACAGGCCCATAAGGATAAACGCGATCACAAGGAATGTCAGAACATGTCCGACCGTTCGCCGCAGACCTTCAATCATCAGGGCAACAACGATAGTCCCCGAGATGAGCCCATCCGTCGGCGCGTCGGAGACGAGTTCTGCAAGCTGCGGATACCGAACGGCCATGTACATGGCGCCAGCGAATCCCATCGCGGCCAGCACATAGTCAAACCAGGGAATTAAATGCTTCTCGACACTCTTGGTGTGTCGGATAGAGAAAAATACCAAAGGAATGGCAATCGCGATGATCCCGCCCAGAAACTGCTCCGTGTAGAGCAACAACCCGGCCATACGGAATAAATCCGCGGCCCAGGCGATCGCCACCACCGTCAAGAGAACGGCGAGAACAGCAATAAAGCTGCTCATCGCCGTTTTCGTCTCGACGGCCTGTTCCGGAGTATCTTGGTTTTCCACGGAACCGCCTTTTCTTTGGCTGGAAGGCTACCTTATTTCGGCGGCCACAAGCCCTTTTCTTTGTAGAACTTAATAGCGCCCGGATGATAGGTCAGCTTGGGCAGGTTGAGCGCCATTGTGCTCTGGTTGAACGTTCCCCAACCCGGGAACGCCTTAACGAGGGCGGTCTTGTTGTCGTGCATGGTTTTGACGACTTTATAGACCACATCGTCAGACACTTTGGCCCCGGTGGCCAGCGTATGCCAATAGGTCATCACGTGGAGCGGCTTGTCGACGCCGACGTTCCGCTTGGACGGCTTTTCAAGCTTGGCCCATGCCGGCGGCACGAACTTGCGCGCCCGCTCTAAGGCCTCCGGAGACGGATCAAACGGCAGAACGCGGATACCGCCGACTTTGGCAGCAGTTTCGCGAACTTTACCGGCGCCGAAAACGAAGAAGAATGCATCGGCTTTGCCGGCGGCAAAGTCGTTGGCGCTCTTCACGACGTTCGGGACCGGCACTTTGACCACGTCATCATAGCTGATGCCGGCGCTCGCCAGCTGTCCGTCCATCAGCGCTTGAATGATCCGCTGGGAAGACCAGCCGCTGGGGACCCGCTTACCCTTCAAATCCGCAACGGTTTTGATCGGAGAATCTTTCTTCACGAAGATAGAAACACGGAAAGGAATGGTCGCTGTGGCTACGCGCAAATCAGGGTGTTTACGGCCGGGATAGGCGCCGGTGCCGGTTACCGCGTAGAGCGATTCCAATTCGTTGACCAGGCCGAATTCCATCTTGCCTGCATTCACCAGCGGCACGTAAACGCTGGACCCGCCCATGGGCTGAGACCGCATTTGCAAACCTCCCAACTGAGAAATGACTTTAGACAAGGATTGACCGGCCTGATTGGTCCACCCGCCTTTTGTCGTACCGACGGAAATCGTCTGCGCCGAGACAGACGCTGAAATCAAAGCTGCACCTGAAATTGATGCAACAAATAGGGCCTTTTTCATAGTAATCCTCCCTTGGATGAAGGCTCTGGAAGCCGTGATACTGATGATTTTAACACACCATGTCAAAATCTTCCTCGACAGCATCTTGCCCAGCGTCACTAGTAGCACCTTCGCGGTCCCTAAATAAGGCAAATATTTAATCCGTCGGCTATTTTTCCACCACGACCGCCGTGCCGCTGGCCACCGCGCCTTTTGCTGAACCGACAGCAACTGACGCATGTGCGGTTTGAGCAAATCCCAAATGCGGCATTTTATAAAGAGGAACAGCGTGTTGCTTAGCGCCCGGGCTTTCACCCCGTGCGGCGCTTAAGCCATCTAATATTCGATGGTCGGGAATAAAGGTGTCTTTCAACTCAATCGTCTCGCTACCCGTTCCTGCCAGACCAATTGTCTCACTTTGCTCCTGAATTTTTATGTCGGCTCGAGGAGCCAATAGGAACGAGTGCACGTGGGCAACGTCTTTTCCGATGGGAAATTCGGCCCCCACAATCGCCTAACGAGAATGGCGAACACCTGTGCAAGCCTCAAGCCGGCCACTCAATAACCAGCCGCCCTTTGTTTTGCTGGCTTTGCCGTTGGGAGCGAGTGAACTTGAGATCAAGGCAATCGCATCCTCCCCCAAACATCTTTTTAGGCCGCCTCGGGAAACTGAGCCAAGAGAAAATTATTCTACGCGAATGTGATCACCATGCAAGCAAGTGAGCCATCCACGGCACCGAGATTGATAGCTACTTCACAAAGAACCTCCCATGAAAGTTCTCCACCCCCAAATGCCGAAGGTTGGCTCGCGCGCGCAATACCCGACGAAATGATCTCGACCACGACCTCCTCGCTCAACTGAGGTCCCTGATCCGAGGTAATAGCGCTCTCTTGTGCGAACCGCGCCAAAATGGCGGCGTGCGAAAGATATTCTGATCGCTTATCTTGCACGGACGGTTCGAAATTGGCGGAAGGCTTGTTCATTCTCTCTCGGTCACGGATTGTCGTGCATCAAAATACCCGCGGGTACGTTATCAATTGTCTATGGTCGGGACAAAGTTCTTGCAGGCACCGTCGGGCTAAATTCAACCGGGGGTCTGTAGACAGAAAATTGGATATTAGCGCAATCTAATATTTGCCGAAATGGCGCTCGATGACAGTCAACAGAAGGGTGGATATTCACATCGAACCACCGGGTCACCTAAGGGCCTCCTGTTTGTTTTGCAGGCAGGAGGCCATCAAAGGCTGAAGTACTGACGCCTTCGAAAATTCGCTCTTCCCTTCAGCCCAAACAATCTGAAAATTTGTAAGGGGCTATCCCCTTGAGACATCTCCGGTGACTTCACCGGAAAGAGGCGAAATGCCACAAAAGAACCCCGCCAGAGGTCTGCCCCGGCGGCGTTCGAGCACAATTACTTCTCCTTTATCGCAGCGATAAGGAATTCGACGTTGCCTTCAGGGCCCCTAACTGGGCTCTCTGTGACCCCGGCAACCACCCATCCGATTTGCGCCGACAGCCAAGATCGAATTCTGTCACGGACCTCTTGGTGAAGCGCAGGATCACTGACCACACCTTTCTTGCCCACCTGAGCTTTGCCCACCTCAAATTGGGGCTTTATCAGTGCTATAAGTTTTGCACCGGCTTTCGCCAAAGCCATTGGTGCAGGCAGGACTATTTCCAAGCCGATGAAGCTCGCATCACAACATAGGAAATCAACCGGCTCCGGAATTTGAGAGGCGTCCAGATATCGAGCGTTGGTTTTTTCCAAGACCACAACCTTGTCGTCCTGACGCAGCTTCCATGCCAGCTGCCCCTGTCCGACATCGACGGCATAGACTTTAGCGGCCCCCTTGCTCAACAAGACATCCGTGAACCCGCCGGTGGAGGCGCCGATATCCAGACAAACAGCGCCGGAGACTTTGAAGCCGAAATGCTCCAATCCATGCGCCAGTTTTACGCCGCCACGTGACACCCAAGGATGATCTTGTCCCCGCACCTCAAGCTCAATATCGGCACGATACTGGGTACCGGCCTTCTCCAACTTGCGTTCGCCGCTAAAGACCAGACCAGCCATAATTAAAGCCTGTGCTTTGGATCGGGTTTCAACGAGGCCGCGATCCACGAGCAATTGATCTAGTCGTGATTTACCGGGAGGTGTTTCTTTGGGCAGGGATCTATTAGACTCACCTTCCGACATCGCGTTGCCAGAACGTCATTATGCGCCTAAGCGCGCGCCGGCTGTGCGTTGTCGCTTTCGGCCACTTTCTCACCAAGCGCCGCCAGCGCTGTGGCAACAATATCCGGGCGGCGCAACCCGGCCAGGACATATTGGCTATCAGGTTTATCCTGATCGATAAAGATGTCGGGTAGCGTCATTGCCCGGAACTTCAGCCCTTTGTCAAAAATACCCTTATTCGCGAGGAACTGCATCACGTGCGAGGCGAAACCGCCGACCGAGCCCTCCTCAATGGTGATGAGGACTTCATGCTCGCGCGCCAGACGCAGGATTAGGTCTTCATCCAACGGCTTTGCAAATCGCGCGTCTGCAAGGGTCGTCGACCAGCCCAGCGACGCGAGTTCATCGGCCGCAGCCAGACATTCCTGCATACGTCCGCCCAAATTCAGAATCGCAACGGACGTCCCGTCACGGACGATCCGTCCCTTGCCAATTTCCAGCGGAATGCCTTCTTCCGGCATATCAATGCCCACACCCTCGCCGCGCGGATAGCGAAAGGCGCAGGGCCGGTCATTGATCTGTGTTGCCGTAGCAACCATATGCTTCAACTCAGCCTCATCCGAGGCTGCCATAATCACAAAGTTCGGCAGGCAGCCCAAATAGGCGATGTCGAAAGAGCCGGCATGTGTCGATCCATCAGCGCCGACCAACCCCGCGCGATCAATTGCAAATCGGACCGGCAAATTTTGAATAGCGACGTCGTGAACAACCTGGTCGTAGGCACGCTGCAGGAATGTCGAATAAATGGTGGCAAACGGCTTGTAACCTTCTGTGGCGAGGCCTGCGGCAAAAGTCACCGCATGTTGTTCGGCGATCCCGACATCAAATGTCCGGTCTGGATATTCATCGCCAAACTTATCCAGGCCGGTGCCGGAGGGCATCGCGCCGGTGATCGCGACAACGCGTTCATCCTTGGCTGCTTCCTGAATCAGGGCTTGGGCGAAAACCGATGTATATGACGGGGCATTGGCTTTAGGTTTGTCCTGCTTGCCGGTGATGACGTCAAACTTGGACACGCCATGGTACTTGTCCGGAGAACTCTCCGCCGGCTCATATCCGTGTCCTTTTTCGGTCACAACATGAAGGAGAACCGGACAGGCTTCTTCCATATCCCGCAAATTCTTAAGGACGGGCAGCAGGTGTTCAATATTATGACCGTCCACCGGGCCAATATAGAAAAATCCCAATTCCTCGAACAATGTCCCGCCGGTCAAGATACCGCGGGCATACTCTTCCGCTCGGCGCGCGGTTTCCTCCAAACGGCGCGGGAATTTTCCGGCCACTTCCTTGCCAAAATGCCGCAGCGACCTATACGACTTGGAGGAAATAAGCCGCGAGAGATACGCACTCATGGCGCCCACGGGCGGCGCAATCGACATGTCATTGTCGTTCAGGATTACAATCAAGCGCGTATCCATGGAACCGGCATTGTTCATCGCCTCATAGGCCTGGCCGGCGCTCATGGCGCCATCGCCAATTACGGCAATAACATTGCGTTCTTCTTCTTTGTAGTCGCGGGCGACCGCCATTCCCAATCCGGCGGAAATCGAGGTCGAACTGTGCGCAGCGCCAAACGGGTCGTATTCACTTTCCGTCCGTTTGGTAAACCCGGATAGACCACCGCCTTGGCGCAGGGTTCGGATGCGATCCCGGCGTCCGGTCAGAATTTTATGCGGATAAGCTTGGTGGCTCACATCCCAAATCAGCCGGTCATGCGGCGTATTAAAGACATGGTGAAGGGCAACGGTGAGTTCCACAACGCCCAAACTAGCGCCCAGATGGCCTCCGGTTATGGAGACAGCATCAATGGTTTCCGCACGAACTTCGTCGGAGAGCTGTTTTAACTGTTCGGCCGTAAAATCTCGGATGTCTGCAGGATATTTGACGGTATCCAACAGGGGGGTATTACTCTTCTCGGCCACGTCCTGCCCTTCCTACACTACTTAAGCATCTTTCTTATTTGCGCCGTTTTACCACAAAATCGGCCAAGTCCCTCAGAAATTTGCCTTTTTCTTCGAAAACCTCAAGATGTTTTATCGCTTGGTCTGCCAGGAACGCGGCTTGCTCCTTGGCCCGTTCGACGCCAAGCAAAGAGACAAAAGTCGCTTTCCCGGCATCAGCATCCTTGTTCGTCGCCTTTCCCATCTCTTCCGCGTCGCCTTCGACATCCAATAAATCGTCGACAATTTGGAATGAAAGCCCCAGGTCATGGGCGTACGCGAGCAATAGATGGTGTTGATGTTCCGTTGCATTCCCCAGGATTGCACCTGCCTGGCAGGAATAAGCGATCAACGCGCCGGTTTTCATTCTTTGCAACCGGGTGATCTCGGGCACGTCAAACTCCCTGTCTTCGGCTACCAGATCCAGCATCTGTCCGCCGACCATCCCTTGTCCGCCTATTGCCTTGGCCATTTCCAAGGCCAACTGAGTCCGGATTTTAGCGTTAGTGTGGGTGGCTTCGCCGGCAACGACTTCAAAGGCTAAGGTCAAGAGGCCATCTCCAGCCAAGATGGCCGTAGCTTCATCGAATTTCTTGTGGCAAGTGGGCAGGCCGCGGCGCAAATCATCATCGTCCATAGCCGGCAAATCATCATGGATAAGGGAATAGGTGTGAACCATTTCGACTGCGGCCGCGACCCGTGTAGAGTTAGACCGCTCCACGCCAAACAAATCGGCACAAGATAAGACCAAGAACGGGCGGAGTCGTTTTCCACCCGCCAAGGCAGAATAGCGCATCGCCTCAAATACCCGCGCTTCCGGCCCTTCCCCTTTGGGAATCAGGCGGTCCAGCGCCGTTTCAGTTTCCTGTGCGGCGGCTTTAAGAGCTTCCTCAAAAGACTCCAATGAATCCCCTAGTCAATGTCCACCGGTTCTGCTTCGGCCTCACCATCGGGGCCGACACTAATTTTTTCTATGCGATCTCGCGCATCCTTGAGCTTGGCTTCACAATGCTTTTTGAGAAGCGTTCCACGTTCAAAAGACTGGATTGCATCGTCCAGCTTGTTCGAACCCTGCTCAAGATTGCTGACAATCTCCTCCAGCTCTTCCAAAGCCTCTTCGAAGCTGAACTTTTTGATGTCAGCAGGAATAGATTTTTCCGCCATTTGTCACCCCGTTTGGCGTGCTCAGAACTCATTTAAACTGGGGCGGAGTGTACGCCCCGGGGCAGGACCCGGCAAGGCAGAGGCAGCTACGCTGCTTCTACCATTGTTGAGACGTGCGCCGCCACGCTATCCGCCAAGGCTTGAAGATCATAGCCACCCTCCAGCGTAGATATCGCTCGGCCCTCGCAACACTCGTCCGCCACCTCCAGCAGCTCTCTGGTGATCCAAGCAAAATCTTCGGTCTCGACGTTCAGCTGACAAAGCGGGTCACTGATATGGGCATCGAAACCAGCTGAAATTAGAAGAAGATCGGGCTCAAAAACGCGAAGCGCCGGCAGAATGATGTCGGTATAGGCATTCCGAAATTCAATCGAACCTGCGCCGGGCGCCAAGGGCACATTACAGATATTTCCCACCCCGGTTTCAGACGCCGCACCCGTGCCCGGATAAGCCGGAAACTGATGGCTAGAGCCATAAAATAGCGATGGGTCCTGCTCAAACATATGCTGGGTTCCATTGCCGTGATGGACATCGAAATCAATCACGGCAACACGATCCAAGCCGTGTTTGATTTGCGCCTGTTTAGCGCCGATGGCTACGTTATTGAACAAACAGAATCCCATCGCTCGATCATGCTCGGCATGATGGCCGGGCGGACGCAAGGCGCAAAATGCATTCGCCACGTCTCCTGAAACCACCAAGTCGACCGCCTGGCAAACACCGCCCGTGGATCGCAAGGCTGCCTCACCTGAAGCCGGAGATAAAAATGTGTCCGGGTCTAGTGCGCGATATCCTTCGTCCGGCACCGCAGCAAGAAGCGTCTCGACATAACGTGATGAATGCATGCATTTGATAATGTCCGGCTCCACCGCATCGGCGCTCATACGGATGAGGCCACCAAAAGGCTCCGTCTCCAATCTTGCGTAGACAGATTTAAGGCGATCCGGCGACTCGGGATGGCCCGGGCCGGGTTCATGCTGGATACATATTGAATGACTGAAAAACGCTGTGCTCATACGCTGATTTTACCCAAAATCTCAGACCAAGCCACAAGCGTGAATCGATTTTGAGAATGGTTGATCAAAATACGTTATAGCCGTAATCTCACACCCTTAATTCCGCTTGGAATTCCAATCAATTAGCCGTTATATGGCGATTGATTTTATATCGTCGCCCTTGTGACGGAGCATGCCACCACAAACGTTGGAATTATGAGGCATCGGAGTGCTGCTTTGGCGGCTAGAGGAGCGTCCACGCAGATGATCAATTTGAAGAAGACTTGCATGATCGCGCTCCTGTTCGCGACCATCATTCTCTCGGGCCTCTCTTTTATGAGCCCCAACCAAGCTTTGGCGCAAGGAGGTCCAAGTCCGGAAGCCCGCGCCATTATCCAAAGCCTCAGCGAAGAAGAGCGCCAGAAATTCTTCAGCATGAGCCGCGAGGACAAGCGGGCGTTCATCCAATCCAAGCTCAAGGAAAAAGGCGGAGACACCGCAAAATCGTCCAGCAGCAATCAGACCGGCGCGTCCAGCAACCGAGGCGGTGGCGGGAACTCAGGCCAATCGGGCAATCGGCGACGGCGCCCCCCGCCCCTCGTGGAGCTTACGAGTGTCGTAAAAGAGCCACTAGTCCAGGTCTTCCCGATTACCGGCAGACTCGTTGCAAACCAGCGGAGTCAGGTCGCCACCAAAATCAAAGGCAGTGTCCAAAGGATCAACGTCCAAGTGGGTGATCGCGTTAAGACGGGCCAAATCATCGCCGAGCTCGACATTGACCGGTTGAAACTTGAGGCCGATCTAAAAGCCGCCGATGTGATCCAGGCCCGCGCCAAATGGAATTCGGCAAAAGCCACGCGGGACCTTCTCCAACAGGAACTGAAGCGCCTGGAGAAACTGAAGCGCTCCGCCGCCTTCAGTCAGGCGCGCTACGATGACAAACGCCAGGAAATTGTCCGCGCTGAAGCCACCGTGGAAGAAACAGCCGCTGCACTGAAACGCGCTAGATCATCCCGCGATCTAGCGAGGATGGATGTTAAAGATGCGTCCGTCAGTGCCCCCTTCGACGGCGTTGTGATCTTGAAACATGTTTCGCCCGGCGCCTACCTTAATCCTGGCTCGTCCGTTGTCACTCTTTTGGACGATGGCAATGTAGAAATCGAAGCCGACATTCCGTCGAACCGACTCAGCGGTGTCGCCCCGGGCTCCGTCGTGAATGTTAGGATTGGTTCGAGTTCTATCGTACAAGCAGCGGTGCGAACAGTAATCCCGGACGAAAATCCGCTCTCACGAACCCGAGCGGTTCGGCTGATACCGGATACGTCTAAAATTAAATCTAAGCTCGTTGTCAATCAAAGCGTTGTCGTCGAAGTACCCGAAGGACAGGCCCGCGAGGTCGTGGCGGTGCACAAGGACGCCATCGTTAATCGCCAGTCCGGCACGATCGTCTTCGTCTTTAACAACGGCCGCGTACGCCCCACGAACGTTCAAATCGGCGAAGCATTCGCCGGCAAGTTTGAAATTCTCTCCGGCCTGGAGCCTGGTCAACAGGTTGTCGTCACCGGAAATGAGTTGCTCCGCCCAGGTCAACCCGTTCGCATAAAAGGCGGTGGCGGACCTGGCGCCACAAAAGGCGGGAAAGGCCCGGCCGGCGCCTCCGGTTCCGAGATGACCGGGCAACAGCGGCGGGCAATTATCCAAAGCTTGAGCGACGAGGAACGTCAGAAATTCCGCGCCATGAGCCGGGAAGAGAAACAAGAGTTCTTTAAAAAACGTGCAAAAAATTCAGGTGGACCGGCTTAAACGCCATCCGCAGATTTTAAGCAACAGGAGTTGCGGAAATGCCTCTCATTGAGCTAGCGATCAAACGCCCCGTCGCTGTTCTTTCCATCGTCCTGATGGTTGTTCTGATGGGATTTGTGGCTCTAAACATCATCCCCATCCAGTTAACCCCCGACCTCCGTAAACCTGTTGTGTCGCTTATTACGCCTTGGTCGGGCGCCTCCCCAACCGAGGTTGAGCGCGAACTGACAAATCGCCAGGAAGAGGCCCTGACCGGCCTGGATGGGCTTGAGGAAATTTCCTCTTCCTCCCGCGACGGCAGCAATCGCATCAAGCTTGAATTTGCCATCGGCACCAATATGGATAAGGCCTTGATGTTGATCGGCAACGCCATCACCAACATCAACAATCTGCCGGACGAGGCGCAACAACCTAGAATCAGAACGCGTGATTCTGAAGACAACCCCATCGCGTGGTTCGTCATCAATAAATTGCCCGACAACCCGCGAGATATCTCCACCTACGGCGCGTATTTGGAAGATTTCATCGGGGACCGGATGGAACGGATTCCCGGCATCGCCCTGTCGAACGTATACGGCGGCAACCGGCGTGAACTTCGCGTCACGGTGGACCCCCAAAAACTTGCGGAATATGGCTTGGCCGTTCCGGACATTATTCAGGTCCTGCGCGCCAACAATGCTTCCGTCTCGGCCGGCGTCGTGGAAGAAGGCAAGCGGCGTTACATCGTTCGTACGGACAACGAACTTGTGAATGTCGACCGCATAAAAAATCTGATCGTTCGAACCCAGTCAGACGCTGCAACCGGTCGCATCGCGCGTGTCCGGGTCGCTGATGTAGCGGACATTCGCTTCAACTTCAAAAGGCCCACGACCTATATCATGAGCGATGGTGAACAGGCTGTCGTGCTCAATGTCGTGCGCGACACCGGCGTGAATGTCATTGAAGTTATGAAACGCGTTCGCAAGATCGCCGGTGAGCTCAATGACGGTCCGTTAAAGCAGGCCGGCTTGACCATGCGTCAGGTTCACGATGACACCATCTATATCAATTCCGCGATCGGTCTAGTTCAGCAAAACATCCTCGTCGGCGGAAGTTTAGCGGCTCTGTTACTCTTGATTTTCCTACGGTCTATTCGAGCCACCGTGGTGATCTCATTGGCCATTCCGGTTTCGGTGATCGGCTCTTTTGTCGCGATGGCGGCATTGGGCCGTTCGATCAATGTCATCTCGCTGGCCGGCATCGCATTCGCTGTCGGCATGGTCGTCGATGCAGCGATCGTCGTCTTGGAAAATATCTTCCGTTTGCGACAGCGGGGTGAGTCTACCTTCGATGCGGCCCTCAAAGGCGCAAAACAAGTTTGGGGCGCCGTGTTTGTCTCAGCGCTCACGACCGTGATGGTTTTCGTTCCTATTTTGGTGATGACACTCGAGGTCGGTCAGCTCTTCCGCGATATCGCCGTGGCGATTTCGGTAGCCGTCTTACTTTCGTTGATTGTGTCAATCACTGTGATCCCCGCGCTTGCCAACAAGCTTCTTGCCGGAGAAATTAGCAGCGCGGGGCAAGGTTTAAAGCTTCCCGGGATCGACCATTTTGCCCGGTTATTTACGCGGGCTACTCTTGGCTACACCCGACGCGTTATCTCCAACAAGGCGCTCTCAATACTGATGATCGCCATCGTCTGCGGCGTTACCGGCTTCGGCACTTGGAAGTTCTTGCCCAAACTGGAATACCTCCCAGAGGGCAATCGCAATTTAATCATCGCCCGGCTTTCCACCCCTCCCGGCTACAACCTCGAAGCGATACGGGCCATCGCCGCAAATACTTTCGACCGCCTGCGACCGAACATGCAGGACCCTGAGGGAAAAAGACTAGGCAAGGATGACCCGGTTCAAATGAGCCGGTTTTGGTTCGTTATCCGACGTGGGTTTACGATTGCTGCGACCGCCGCGGTTGATCCCACTCGTACCCGGGAGCTGATCCCGCTGTTACGCAGTGCCATCTTCAGCAATCCGGGCACCCGGGGGTTCGTCTTCCAAACATCATTGTTTGGTCGAGGCTTCGGCGGAGGACGGAGCATCAATCTGGATATTTCAGGCCCCGACTTGAATAGCATTCTCGAGGTGGCCGGTCGAGCAAACCAGATTGCCGCCCAGGCGTTCCCAAGAAGCGACGGCAACCAGATTCGGGTGATTCCGGGATTGCAAAATGCCAATCCAGAGGTCCGCCTGATCCCGGACCCGCTGCGGCTTTCCGATAACGGGCTAACGGCAAAGGAATTGGGGGAAACCGTCGATGCTTTCAATGATGGATTGAAAGTTGCCGAGGTCACCGTGGAAGGCGACCGGATCGACTTGACCCTGATGGGCCCCGAAGCGCAGATCAAAAGGACCGAGCAGATCAGCAACCTGCCGGTTGTTACACGTCGCGGCCAAATCCTACCGGCAAGTTCTTTGGCAAAAATCCAGGTGACCTCCAGCCCGAATGAGATCCGACATTTGGAGCGGCGGCGGACAGTGACATTGCAGATTCGTCCGTCAAATGCCGTGGCCTTGGAAACAGCGATGGATTCTGTCCAAACGGATATTATTCAAAAACTCAGTTCAGAAGGCTTGCCGCCGGGTATTGTTATGGGGATGGGCGGTACGGCCGATGCGTTGACACAGACTTTCGACAGCATGGTCGTAAACCTGGGCCTGGCCCTGGTCATTGTTTATCTGGTTATGGCGATCCTGTTTGAGAGCTTCATCTTCCCGATGATCATCATGTTCTCGGTGCCGCTGGCGACCGCCGGCGGCGTTGCCGGACTAACAATCCTCAATCAATTCCGGTTCCAAGCGCTGGATATGCTGACGTTACTGGGATTCGTTATTTTGATCGGCATCGTCGTGAACAATGCGATCCTCCTGGTCCACCAAACGCTGATCCATGTACGCGAAGAAGGCATGGATATCTATGACGCTATCATGGAGGCGACGCATAACCGGATCAGACCAATTTTCATGTCAACGCTGACTAGTGTATTCGGCATGCTGCCGCTGGCCCTCTTCCCCGGCGCAGGTTCCGAACTTTATAGTGGATTGGGTTCGGTGGTCATCGGCGGACTGGCGCTGTCCGCGGTATTGACCCTCTTAATTATTCCGCCCTTGTTAAACCTTTTCGGGATTGCATTGAAGCCAAGGACAAAAAAGGTTAAACCGCCTGTTGCGGAACCCGCGACGACATAGCAACGAAGTAGGTATTCCATGAATGTAATTGTCAGAGAGCAACCGATATCGGTTGAAGGCAACGCCGACGAGGCGGCCGCTCTTCTGAAATCCATGGCCAACCCGCACAGGCTTAAAATTCTGTGCCGGTTAGCGGCCAGGGAGCATTCTGTCAGTGAACTGGAAGAGATCGTTGGGCTGAGCCAGTCCGCGCTGTCACAACATCTGGCGCGTCTCCGCAAAGACAATCTGGTCTCTACCAGACGCTCTGCGCAGACTATCTACTACTCCATTGAGGACACTAAGGTTGAGCACCTTTTGCAATGCCTTTCTCGCCTCTATGCAGACCGCAACTTGAACAACCTTAACTTGAGTGAGCCGGTTAGCGTCGTCGACACCATCGAGTAATTCATTACCGACACTGGAAGCAGCCGCTCCCCTGCTGTATTATTTCACACAAAATTTCAGGTAAACTGAGCTCAGTGAAATATCATGATTTTTAGACAGTACTTCGACAGTGTCTCGTGCACATACACATATCTTCTCGCCAGCCGGTCCGGTGGCGAAGCGCTATTGATTGATCCGGTAATTGAACACTGCGATCGATATATCCAGATCCTATCCGAACTTAATCTCAAGCTGGTCAAAGCCGTAGACACGCACGTCCATGCCGACCACATCACTGGTTTGGGAGAGCTCAGAGATCGCACCCATTGCGTCACCGTGATGGGTAAGAAAAGCAGCGCGGATGTCGTTTCCATGCGCGTTGATGACGGGGATCAGATCACCATTGATGGCATCTGCCTGGATGTCCTTCATACACCCGGACACACGGACGATTCCTGTTGCTTCAAAATGAACGACCGGGTGTTCACCGGCGACACGCTTCTTATACGCGGGACGGGCCGAACGGATTTCCAAAATGGTAATCCCCGGGATGCCTACAATTCACTGTTCAATAAGCTTCTAAAGTTGCCCGACGAAACATTTGTTTATCCCGGACACGATTATAAAGGCGAAACTGTCAGCACCATTGGCGAGGAGCGTGCCTTTAACCCCCGCCTCCAGGTAAGCTCTGCTGATGAGTACGCCGACATTATGAATAATCTCGGCCTGCCCAATCCCAAAATGATGGATGTCGCCGTGCCAGCCAACATGAAAATCGGCATGCACCAAGACGAGCCCGAGATCGTCGAGCGAACCCTGACCGCCGAAGAAGCGGTGAACAAGTTATCGCAAAACGACGCCATTTTTGTCGATTTGAGGGAAGACAGTGAGCGGGAGAAGAACGGCTTAATTCCTGGTTCAGTCCATGTACCCTATCAACGTCTATCTGAATTCAGCAAACCTGATGGGCTCCTGGCCGTACTCTCGGCTCAGACGGGCCAGCAATTGCTTCTCTACTGCGCGTTTGGTGAACGTTCAGCTCTGGCGTTGAAGGAACTACGAAATGCCGGTTTCGAGAATTTACGGCACCTAGGCGGTGGTCTGGACGCGTGGCTTCAAGCTTCCGGCCCCATTGTCTCGACGGATAAAGACTAACGAATTCGAAAACCGTCGTATCCGGAAGACGCGACTTCATCGCATTTTTGCCTATAGGCCGGCATGCCACCGATATACGGCATAAAAACCCTTGGCTTGCCAGGAATATTGGCGCCCAAATACCAGGAATCACATTTCACCCGAAGTGTCTTGGCAGCCACGTCGTTGACGTGATCTACCCAATTATCTTCTGCGCCGCTATCCGCCTCGATTTCATTGGCGCCCTGCTCCCTGAGCCTCTCAATGCAATCGCTGATCCATTCCACATGTTGCTCGATGGTCGGCAGCATGTTCGAGAGGACAGAGGGGCTTCCGGGACCGGTCACGATGAATAAATTCGGAAACCCCGCCGTCGCCAATCCGAGATACGTTCTGGGGCCCCCTCGCCATTTATCTGCCAAAAGATTGCCGCCTCGGCCCCGGATATCAATTCGCGTCAACGCCCCGGTCATGGCGTCAAAACCAGTTGCCAATACCAGCGCATCAATTTTGTGGACATCGCCGGCAACTTGAACGCCATCACAGGTAATGGTCTCAATGGGGGTCGTCCTGACATCAACAAGACGCACATTGTCCCGGTTGAAGGTTTGATAATAGTCCGTATCAAGACAAAGACGCTTACAGCCAATTACGTTGTCCGGGCACAGCAATTCGGCGACGGACGGATCATCAACAATCTCTCGGATCTTGCCACGGACAAACTCCTGAGCGGTCCGATTCGATTCCTCATTTAAAGTCAGATCGTTGTAAGCGCCCATAAATGGTATGCCGCCGGCCTGCCAGCGCTTCTCAAATTCCCGGTCGCGTTCCTCTGCCGAAACACCCAGGGCGGAAATATCATTGGGCACAAAATTAAATCCACCCGGCGTCGTCTTGGCCTGAGCGCGAAGCTCCGGATAATTTTCTTTGACCTCGCGGATTTCCTCCGCTTTAAGCGGCTTGTTCTGTGCCGGGATGGAATAGTTAGGTGTCCGCTGGAAGACGATCACTTGCTCGGCGTTTTTGGCGATTTCGGGGATGGACTGGATGGCGGTTGACCCGGTACCGATTATCCCCACCTGAACGCCTGCAAAATCGACGCCTTCATGCGGCCACCTGGCGGTATGATAGACGTGCCCTTCGAATTCGTTGAGCCCTGGAATATCAGGAACGTTCGCCGCAGACAGACATCCTGTTGCCATCACGCAGTATTTTGCCCGGAATTGGGTGTCCGTATCAGTCTGTAAGTCCCAAATCGATGTCGCTTCATCATAGTGTGCGCTCAGAACGCGGGTCCCGAAGATGATGTCCCTGCGCAGATCGTGCCGGTCCGCAACATGATTCAGGTAATTTAAAATTTCGGGCTGGCCGGCGTACCGCTCCGTCCAGTTCCATTCCTGTTGAAGCGCTTCGTCGAACTCATATGAGTAGAACACGCTATCAACGTCGCAACGGGCGCCCGGATACCGGTTCCAATACCAAGTCCCACCGACGCCGCTGGCTTCATCAACAGCCTTCACGTTGAAACCGGCGTTTCGGATACGATAAATGAGATAGAGGCCAGCGACACCGGCCCCGACGACGAGGACATCCAATTCTTCGATCTGCGTCTTACCGCTCCTCATCAAGTCGCAAACTCAGCCGCACTAATTCTCAATAGATCTCTGATCAAGAGAGTATCACCTAAACAACCAGCACAGCCACCCCTGACGCCAACAAGAGTACATAAGCAACTTTAACAAACCAGGTCGACGGTAGTTTCTGGAATAGCCACTTGCCGGCCCAGGTCGAAACGAGATAGAGCGGCGCAACGACAATCAGCTGCCAGAGGATTTCTTCCGTATAGGCCCCCTCTACCGCCAGTCCAATCACCATTGCGGTCAGGACCACTGTAACGGCGATCACGATATTTGCCCGCTGAACATGAACCGGCGACGGAGACGACAAAAAATAGACGACAAAAACCGGCCCTGACGGCACCCCGAATGCTCCGACGATCAGACCACTGGTCGCACCGACAACCACGCCCGAGATGATCCCACGTGAACCTCGGTAGCGCCATCCGGACATCAGCAAAAAAGCCGCCAGCAGGGTAAAGATACCCATGCCAAGCCGGATGACATCCGGTTCCGCCGACACTAAAAACAACAGCCCGGCAGGTATTGAGACTGCGATGGCCAAGGACACGGATCCAGTCTCCCGCCACTCGGCACTTTTGGCGGCGTGGGCCGTGATGGTGGCATTGCCGGCCAAACCCGCGACCATCGCGATCGCGACAGCATCAATGGGATTTATGATCGCGGCAAGAATCGGAGCCATGATCAACGCCCCCGCAAAGCCGGAGTAGCCTTGAATTAGCCCGCTAACGACAGCGACGATACTCGCGATCAACAACGTCGTATCCATGAACTCCGCCGTGATGAAATCCCTACCCTGGCTTCTATTAATAGCTTGAAAGCACGAAACTTAATTGGACGAGTACAGCGCAACCCCGCGTGCATCAGTCTCAACTGTCACCTTGGCTTGCCTCTCCAAGTATCTCAAGTGTGACAGTGTCTCACCCACAGCGAAAAACAAGCCATGAGGATCGTCCGGTATGGTAAATATCCGATCCGCAATTTGCCTCGCGCTCGAAGTTTCCCGGCAGGCCTCGAGCGCGTCGTCCAAGCGCTCACCATGGTGTGCGATGAACTGGTCCAACCGAGCATGAAGGCCCCAGAACGGTGTATTGTGACTGGGTAAAACCAAAATATCATCCGGCAACGCTCTCAGTTTCTCGTTGCTCTTAAGAAAATCAGACAACGGATTAGCGTCAGGAAACAAAACCTGCAGCAGAACCGTCGGCGTGATCCTCGGCAGAACTTGGTCGCCAGCAATGAGGATGTTCAGGTCTTCACAATAGAGGCAAGCATGCTCAAACGCATGTCCGAGCCCGACGAATATGCGCCATGAGCGCCCGCCGATTTCTATGGGCGTTCCCTCGCTGATCCGCACATAGGCGTCCGGCAGGGGTTCGTACATGACGTACGAGCCCAGAATATGCTTCGCAATATGATTGATCTCATCGGTCGAACAGCCGGTCCAATGATAGAAATCGTGGAACTCATCATAGGCCTCCGGCCGTTCCCGGCTGAATACCTGTCCCATCTCCCATTCGCCTTTGGTGGTCTCAAGCTGAATGCCCCATTCACGGCAGAACCACCCGGCGGCGCCCATGTGATCAGGATGTACATGGGTACAAATCAGACGAACGGGCTCTTTGCGGTCTGATCCCCGGTTCAGTTGCTCGAAAACCGCCGTCCAAACCTCTTTGGTGAGTTTTCCCCGGATGCCTGAGTCGATAACGGCCCAGCCGCCCTCCTCTTCAATAACCCATAGATTGATGTGGTCGAGTTGAAACGGTAGCGGCATGCGGACCCAGTAGAGGCCTTCGGCGATCCGAAACGGCTCACCCGGTTCCGGGATAACATCGGTAAAAGGTTGGATAGAGGTAAATTTGCTCAACGGAAGAACGATCGACGAATTGTGACAGGCGACCGATGCCTATCACCTTTGGCAGATCGAAACACGGTAATTATTGGGTGACAACCGGCGGCAGTTCAAGCCGGATCCACGCGACTTCCTGCTTTACCGCTTCCAGGGTCGGTTTGTCCGACGCGTTGAGCGTTTCGGTAATGATCTCTCTTTGCACGCTTGTCGGCAGCCGTTCCATCTTCTCCAGGAACAGAAACTTGATTGATGGCCGGATGGTCTCGGAAGTGAGAAGTCCAACGATCAGGCGCTTCCGGATATCCACGCGTAGATTGCCGGCTTCGGATAGTTCAAAAAACTCATCGACAAATGTCCGGGCCTCAAGATCGCCTTCAAGTAACGACTTCAAGTTTTGCCGAAGGGCGGCTGTGTAGCGTTTCCGGCTAACGGCCACGAACTTTTCTGCGTTCTTGTGAACTTTGCTGATAATCTGAGGATCAAAGGCGCTTTCGGTCACCATATCTACGCACTGCTTAACCACCGGGTGCTTGGAAGTTTGACCGAGCATGCCGAACACTTCCCGGACCAATGGCGGGTCCTCGGCAATTGATCCCATACGCACGGCCGCGGCGACAGACATCGGCGAATCCGGGTCCCGTGTGGCGACCATCGCTAACGGCAGAGGATCTTCAAATTCCAGAAGATCAATATTGCGATTGAGCAGGTGCTCAGGCATCAGCAGTTTTTCGTCGTCGCCAGGAACCGTCAACGGTTGATGATCTTGGTATTGATTTCTTAGGGTGAGAGCCAGAGAAAGTCCGTCTTGGGAAAAACCTAGAGAATTCGGCATGTATTCAACGCCCTTATAAACCGGTGGTTCGCTCAGTCGGCGACCTTATCCGGTAAGTGATCCACCACATTCAGGCGCATAGTTTTGAATTTGCGCCCTTACGTATACCTTAATGGACCAAATAGGTTGCTAAATGATTTAGATGGTGTTCATCAAAATATAGATGGTTGGCAATGTTCTGAGCCTTTCCAATATCTCGGCGGCTAACAGAGTATTTCTTCAATTTATTGTGGAAGTTGACTAAAGTGCTCCTTGGAAAGAGTCTTGGCAGGTTTTTGCGTGCGTCGAGTTTAAATAGACCCAAATCAATATTGTTCGCACGAATCTATAGGCCAGCTGTTAATATTTGATTCTCGATATCTTAATTCTGATATTTTGAAAATTATCTTATAATTAAATGGATTTAGGGGGCATATTTATTTAAAAAATGAAGAATAAATTTGTAAAATCTCCAGGTTAATAGGACTACCCTCCTCTATGCCGTATTTATTGAGGCCGAAATATTGGACTTAGAGGTTCTATTGTGATTCATTTTTGCAACAATATACGGTATAATATACAAAATAATGTAGAAACCTTGTTGACACCTACCATCATTTGATTTTATAAAAAGAAATGCTTGGGTCGTGGGGAGTCAAGTGAAAATGTGAAAAGGCTTCGTACTGCTGACCCCATCAAAAAAGAATGGGGCCGAACACCAGGGAAACCGCGGAGTTGAATTAGTCGGGGGTGTGCAATGTACACGGTCTATTATACGGAACACGATTCACCGGAAGAGACACGAATTGGGATGGTATCAGCGTCTAGTGAGTTGATCGCGCATCGAATTGCGGAAATGCAGTTCATCAACAGCACGATTCACAAGATTATGGAGCTGACGCCGCCGGAAGAGGAAACAAAGTTTCCCGGCGCCCGGTTTATCAATGGAGAATTTCGGCCCGTCATTCATCATGACGAACTGATGTAACAGTTATCGCGCCCCTTCCGGTACAGATCGGAAGGGATTCGGGGGAGCGAGGATGCGGCTCAAGCCTGGGTGGAGCCGCATCCTTTCTTTTTGGGGCGAGTGTTTACCTCTTCGTCTCTTTCGCTGCATAGGCTTTAGTTGCCAACGGTCCCGGTAATCGCGAGAATTGCTCAGTTCTTTTATTGGATGGATATCGGTGCGATGCGCATCGGCGTTGATTTAGGCGGCACCAAGATTGAGGCCGTAGCACTCACTGACACAGGCGATGAGTTTGGGCGTCAACGAATTGCCACGCCCCACGGCGACTATCAAGAGACCATCAATTCGGTTTGTGGTTTGATAACTCAATTCGATCTGCCCCCCGGGACCCCGGTCGGGATCGGTATTCCAGGCACCATTTCCCCCGCAACGGGCTTGGTTAAGAACGCCAATTCGACCTGGTTGATCGGAAAGCCCTTTTTCGATGATCTCCGGCAGGCGCTGGACCGGCCACTACGCATGGCCAACGATGCGAACTGTTTCGCCATGTCCGAAGCTACCGACGGTGCCGGAGCCGGCGCGAATGTCGTATTCGGCGTGATACTGGGAACGGGCGTCGGCGGAGGGCTTATGATCAACGGAAATATTTTGACTGGGCCAAACGCTATCGCCGGCGAATGGGGGCACAATTCTCTGCCCTGGCCAGTTCTGTCAGATGACGGTGATGAAAGGTCCGGTGCGCAGTGCTATTGCGGGCTTCAAGGCTGTATTGAGACATTCCTGTGTGGAGAAGGCTTAGTCCGAAGTTATGTAAAACTCGCCTCCCTCGCCAAGCATAGTCAGTTAAGTGCGCAAGCCGTTGTTGAACTATCTCGGGCCAACGACAAATCCGCGATAACGACCATGCAAATACACTACAGGCGCCTCGCCAAGAGCCTAGCTTCAGTTATCAATATTCTGGATCCCGACGTCATTGTCTTGGGTGGAGGATTGTCAAACGTTGATGAAATATACGAGCACGTACCCAGCCTTTGGTCCGAATGGATATTTTCGGACGAGTGTTCAACGAAACTTTTGAAGAACCTCCACGGAGACTCGAGTGGGGTTAGAGGCGCCGCCATGCTCTGGCCGGCGGGCTCAATGGCGGAGACAGCGTGATGTTTGTTCTTTGCCGAAACTGCGGCGATCTGACGGAGGCGAAGCGCATGCCGGAAAGGTGCAGCGCCTGTTCATCGCCCCGATTGTTTACGCACGGAGAACTGTCCACCCTCTCAATCGCTCATATCGATTGCGACGCTTTTTACGCGAGTGTCGAAAAACGGGACAAGCCTGATTTGGCTACAAAACCCGTCATCGTCGGCGGTGGACAACGTGGTGTCGTCTCGGCCTGCTGTTATATTGCCCGGCTCAAAGGCGTGCATTCCGCCATGCCGATGTTTCAGGCAAGAAAACTGTGCCCGGATGCCGTCATCATCAAACCCAACATGGAAAAATACAGCCGCGTCGGCCGGGAAATACGTGAACTCATGCAAGAGACCACTCCCCTCGTGGAACCTTTGTCTATCGACGAGGCCTTCCTGGATTTAAGCGGTACGGAAAAACTCCACGGCGCGGTTCCGGCACAGACACTTGTCCGTTTGGTTCGTAGAATTGAGACAGAAATCGGCGTCGATACGTCAGTGGGGCTTAGCTATAACAAATTTCTAGCCAAGACGGCTTCGGATCTGAACAAGCCCCGCGGCTTCGCGGTGATTGGCAAGGCCGAAGCCATAGATTTCTTGAGCCCACGGCCCGTTGGTTCCATTTGGGGCGTCGGCAAGTCCTTGCAAGCGAAACTTCGGCGGGACGGCATCTCGACGATCGGTCAACTAAGACAAATTGAACCCGAGAAATTGATCTCTAGATACGGCGCGATCGGGTCACGGCTCTCCAAATTGTCGCGCGGGATGGACTCGCGTGCTGTTGATCCCACCGGTAATGCCAAAAGCATTTCGGCCGAGACAACCTTTTCCAGAGACATTTCTGCGGCAGACGCGTTGGCCTACCGCCTGTGGCCGCTCTGCGAAAAAGTCACCCGGCGCCTTAAAGCTAAAGGTCTTGCCGGATGCGCAATAAGCCTCAAGCTCAAAACATCCGGATTCAAGATCCTCACCAGATCACGCCAGTTGTCTGAGCCGACGCAAATTGCAGAGGTGCTGTACCGTGAAGTGCTGCCGCTGTTGAAGAAGGAAGCCGACGGAACAAAATTTAGGCTAATAGGCATCGGCGTAACAAAATTCGACGATGAAAGCCTTGCGGATCAAGGCAACTTGCTGGATGGGTCTGCAAAAGGCTTGGCCAAAGTGGAAGCCGCCATGGACAAAGTACGGGAGAAATTTGGAAGTCCGTCGATCAGAAAGGGCCGCGCCTACCTGGGCGACTGAGTGGATTTCTTCTATTGGCCGCAGTTCGCCTCATACGGCAAAAGCTCAACCCTCACCAGCTTTGCCTCTAAAGTATAAGAGCCGTAGTCCTGAGAAATATTGTCTATTATCCCGTCTTCACGGTATCGCACACTAAGTTCGAAGTCTGGCACCTCGGCTGCGGATTTGACGGGAAAATAAGCCAGCTGAGCATTCCAACGTTTCACATCGTCCAATACCTTTTTAACCTCCGCCTTAAGAGGAGGATCTGACGCTGCCTTTCCAATGACGGCACTCACTAGATATGGATCGTCCATGGACGAGCCGTCAAATAAATGGCGGCCCAAATGAGCCTCATTTCTCTGGGAACTGGCAATCATCTTTTGAAGATGGGCAGTTGGAAATAAGGTTCCTCTTGGCAGAGCTATTTTTTGGCGAACGGGCGCCACATATTCTGCCATTCCGGCACCATCCTCGCCTTCAATGATAGCCACACCCTTAATTTCTTGAACCTGCTTCTTCGCGTTGGATTCGTGAACTCGAAATCTGAAACTTGCCCCGTCTTTGGCTTCCCGGGTCGCCAATTTCCGCACGCTTTCGACCTCCGGACCATTGCCGAACTGAAGCCGGAGGTAAACCTTGGTGCTTACGCTCCACGCCTCGCATTGCTCCGTGAATTCGTAGGTCATAACCCCTCGGATTCCGGAAGGCGCACCGGTTTCCTCAGCCGTTCCCAATGTCATGCTGTACATGGCTCTGTGAGATTGCAACTGGCTGGCTTGAACGGGCTCCACACCGAACGGCGATGAAAGTCCAACGGCAAAGCCGAAAAGCAAAATCTTATATTTGAGGATCGTTTTCATAAGTTTATTTCCGGCCCAATAAGGCGTCAGGACAGAGGCATTATCCTAACGCCAAGCGGTCAAATTTCCAGCGGGATTCCATTGGGATCGTTCAATAAATGGAGATGAAACGACTTGAAGACCGCAGCTTGGGGGCAGGTCAAATCTACCGGGTAAAATGGATTTCTGCCTAGTTATCCTTGTCCGAACTGTGATCAAAGCGCGGCAAGATACTGAAATTAATAAATTTTTAATGTTGGCACGGTGGTTGCTTATTTCGGGGTCAAAGACCCGGATAAAAATCCCGGGCTGCTGTAAATGGCTGGCAACCAGTAGAGACGAGCTGCGTGCACAACGTCGGCAATGGACAATGATGAATAATCCGATGCTTGGCGCCACGGCAATCGGCTCGCCGAAAGTGAGGATACAATGCCCCCTGAAATCTATCTGGAACCTTTGCGAGACGAGACTGAACAACAAGAAGACACTCTTGATCAAAGACTCCCGAGCGCATTTGAATCGAGCTCGATTGATGACGAACCCGATTTCGAAATCTACAAGTCCCTCCCCCCGGAACTTATGGAAATCGCGGCCGAGTACGACGTCCTGCATATGACGCCACGTCAAATGGTCAATTTGAGTTTCGATCTGTATTCGGCAGGGTTTTTGTCACGGGAACAATATACGGAACTGGCGTTTCAAAGCGAGCTCATGCCGAATTTCGAGAGCACAATCGGCGCTCTGACGGGCGAAAAGGCGCAGCCTGATCTGCCTCGAGACTACATCGCTATTTGGCGGCAACGCCTCAACTTCGAACTCACCCATTGCCCCGAGGAGGAACGCGTTATTCAGCGGGCCCAAGCCACCCTGGATCTACTCAAATCCATACGCAAGCCACGAGCGCCTGAACAACCTCATCCGAGATTTCAGCGAAAGTTAGAAAGGCTTCCAAATATTCCGCCGCTAAGCCTGAGAGGCGCAAAATAAATCAGCTGCCGGTCAAACCAGCTTGGATTATTTAGCCGCTTCTTGCGCATCGCCGTCGGAATCTGTCCGTTTCTTGGCCCTGGGCAGATCCTTTTTGATATGCAATTCCTTGTAGCGGTCGTCGTCAATCTCCGCCGGCGCGTTCATCATGAGATCTTCGGCCTGCTGGTTCATCGGGAATACGATAACCTCGCGAATATTGGGTTCATCAGCAAGTAGCATGACAATCCGATCAATGCCCGGCGCCGAGCCGCCGTGCGGCGGCGCGCCATATTTAAAGGCGTTCAAGAGCCCTGCAAACTCGGTCTCCACCACGGATTTATCATAGCCGGCAATTTCAAAGGCCTTGTACATAATGTCCGGTCGGTGATTTCGGATGGCGCCACTGGATAATTCGACGCCATTGCAGACGATGTCGTATTGGAAAGCCAATACGTCCAGTGGATCTTTCGTTTCAAGAGCCTCCAATCCCCCTTGCGGCATCGAAAAGGGATTGTGGCTGAACTCTATCTTGCCGCTGTCATCATCCATTTCGTACATGGGGTAGTCGACGATCCAGCAAAACCGGAACACGTCCTTTTCGCAAAGGTCCAGTTCCTCGCCCACACGGATACGAGCGGCACCGGCAAACGCGCCAAATTTCTTAGGAAGTCCAGCTACAAAAAAGACAGCGTCACCGTCGCTTAGCTCCAGTTCGGCGCGAAGCTGTTCGGTACGCTCTGGACCAATATTCTTAGCCAGAGGACCAGCGCCCTCCCCCTCCCGGAAGAAGATGTACCCGAGACCAGGCTGGCCTTCATCCTGCGCCCAGCTGTTCATGCGGTCGCAAAATGCCCGGCTACCACCCGTTGGCGCGGGGATCGCCCAGACTTGAACGTTCGGGTCCTTCTCGATCATGCCGGCAAATATCTTGAATCCGGAGCCGGCGAAGATATGGGTGGCATCGCTCATCTTGAGCGGATTGCGCAGGTCCGGCTTATCCGAACCATACCAGCGCATCGAATCTGCATAAGCGATGCGCGGGAATGGTGCGGTTGTCACTTCTCGGCCGTTGCCGAATTCTTCAAATACCCCGCCCAGGACCGGCTCCAGGGCATTAAACACATCGTCCTGAGTGCAATAAGACATCTCGACGTCCAATTGATAAAACTCGCCCGGGGAGCGATCCGCCCTTGCATCTTCATCGCGGAAACACGGCGCAATCTGGAAATACTTGTCGAAGCCCGACACCATGATGAGCTGCTTAAAGATTTGCGGGGCCTGAGGAAGGGCATAGAACTTGCCGGGATGTATGCGGCTGGGCACCAAGTAGTCCCGCGCCCCTTCCGGCGATGACGCCGTCAGGATCGGTGTCTGAAACTCCATAAATCCCTGATCCGTCATGCGCTGGCGGATAGAGCTGATCACCTGGCTACGCAAAACGATATTCTGGTGCACGTCTTCGCGACGCAAATCCAAGAATCGGTATCTCAGACGAATATCCTCTGGATACTCTGCATCACCGAAAACCTGCAGCGGCAAAGCGTCCGCTTCGGACTCCAGATTGAATTCATAAATTCGGAGTTCGACCTCACCCGTGGGCAGATCGGTGTTGATCGTCTCGTCACTGCGTTTCTCGATCGTGCCGGTAACCGTGATGACGCTCTCGGCGCGAACCTGCTCCACCGCCGGAAATAAATCACTTGTCACTTCGATCACGCACTGGGTCAGCCCGTAGTGATCGCGGAGATCAATAAACAGCAAATTGCCGTGATCCCGTTTCCGATGCACCCAGCCTGACAGCCGCGCTGGTTGCCCCGCGTTTTCAAGACGGAGTTCCCCGCAAGTGTGGGTACGATAGGGGTGGAGTGCAGACTCGGCAGACATGATTTTTCTTTCTGATCCGGTGGAATACTTAATCGGGGATCGGCCCGATGAAGGCGGCACGCGTTTACCGTGATTTAGGGCCGAAAACAAGGGGTTTCGGGACCGACCAGCCAAAACCTGCAAAATGTGAAACCCTGGGCGGCATAAACGTTTGCCGCCGTCACCGGGGATTTGGTATAGAAGACTACAATATCGGTGGCGCGTCTTGAGCGGCCACGCATGAGAGAAGACCGCCAAATTTTTTGGAAGGAACGAGACATGAGTTTCAAGTTTTGCCTCTATTCGGATATTCACGGCCAAATTCCCCAGTTGGATGCCGTTGAAGCCGCCGTTGAGAAAGAAAACCCTGACAAGATCGTCGTGATTGGCGATTTGGTCGGATTGGGCCCGGAGCCTGCTGAGATCGCGCAGCGGATGAAGGACCGTCCGTGGATTGATGTCATTGTCGGCAATGTTGATCTCTGGGTGACCCGCAAGGTCTGGGAAACAGCGACCCCGAAAAGTCCGCACCAGGAATGGATGTTCCGAATGATGCAAATGACCCGGGAGCGCATGGACGACGCCCTCCTGGAATGGCTGGATAAGCGTCCTTTCTCCATGACCTACACGCCGGACCTGGGCCACGATTTCCACGTGTTCCATGGCACACCTTACGATATCGGGGATAGCGACGCTTTCCCTTTCCGTCTGACTGACGACGAAATCGCCGATAAGCTCAAGGGTTATGACTACGACGTTATGGCCCACGGCCACATCCACGGCCCCTCTGTCCGGGGTATTCCGCGCGCTGACGGCAAGTTCCAACAACTCGTTTGCGCTGCGGCGGTCGGCATGAGCTGGGATGGTGACCCCCGTCCGTCTTACGCTGTTGTTGAGTACATGGGCGACGGCAAGTGGAACAACCGGGTTGAACGGGTCGACTTTGATCCTGAAAAACAGGCTGAATTCAACGAAAACAGCTGGATTGAGCACGGCGAGCGTATCGCCGGCATGATCCGTAGCGGCCAGTTTTGGAATCCGGATCATATGCCGCACTAAACGCGTTACACAAAGTTATGAAAGGCCGCCCCTTGCATACGACGGGCGGCCTTTTTTATTTAAGATATGATGGCCTCATCAAAACCAACATTGTGGGAAGCACAACTCAAACAGCAAATCAGGCGGCGATATGACCGCCTTGCTACCGATGCCTCAAGCAATGCAGCCCTTGAAAGCGCCATTGAGGCCGGCTATCCGGCCGCATGGCTGGATCAAGTGCCAACGGATCTCCTCGCCCGGTATTCCGGATGTGGTTTCCTTTGGAACCGAATAAACACCGGCGGGATCAATATCTCTGTGGACCTCGGCTCAGGCGCCGGCCTAGACAGCTACATCGCGAAGAATTTTCTGGGCTGGAACCGGGTGGTTTCCATCGATTTGGCGCCACAAATGGGCCATAGCGCCAAAATATTCGGTTGCGAGGCCGTTACCGGGGATATCGAACGCCTGCCTCTGCCGGACAATCTTGCGGATGCCGTCTTCGGCAATGCGTCGTTCAACTTGGCAGCAGATAAACGGCGGGCATTTGCCGAGGCCTTTCGTATTCTGAAACCGCGCGGACAATTACGGTTAAGGGATTTGGTGCTGGTAAGCGATCTGCCCCCGGAGGTCAGGGAAGACCCGCTAGCGTTTAACACTTCGCTCGGAGGTGCGGTAATCGAGGACACGTGGCGGCAGGCGATGGAAGACGCAGGCTTTTGCAACATCACTTTTTCCGATTGTCGGCCATTTTCTTATGTTGTCTCAACACTGATGCAGGCTGAGAAGCGTTAAGCAATTTCTTGCGGAACCCTCGAACGATCGTATACGTAGTCCTACGACTTTTAGATTCTGACCCAATTCGATAGAAAATCGTTCATGCCTGTCATTACCGACACAGAAACCCTCTCGGCATTTTGCGCAAGATTGGCAAATTCACCATACATCACGGTGGATACGGAATTCATGCGGGAGAAGACTTATTGGCCGCAACTTTGCCTCGTCCAACTGGCGTACCAAGAGGAAGCAAAAGCTGTCGACGTTCTGGCGGACGGCATTGATCTGACACCCATGCTGGATCTAATGGCGGATACCAACCTCTTGAAGGTATTTCACGCGGCCAGACAAGACCTGGAAATTTTCTACCGGATGATGAACAAGCTGCCGGAGCCGATCTTTGATACCCAGGTTGCTGCCATGGTTTGTGGATTTGGCGATTCTGCTGGATACGAAACTTTGGTGAGAAAGTTAACCAACGAAAGCGTCGATAAGTCATCCAGATTCACCGATTGGGCCCAGCGGCCGTTGAGCGACCGCCAAATATCGTATGCGCTTTCCGACGTTACGCATTTGCGCGACGTGTACGACAGCCTGAACGAGATGCTCCGCAAGAATGGCCGGCGGGCGTGGCTTGAGGAGGAGATTACAACGCTGACCGATGCCAGAAATTATACAAATCTCCCCGAGGATGCGTGGAGGCGAGTGAAGAGCCGCGCGCCCAAGCCCCGGTTTTTGGCCATCCTCAAGGAGATTGCCGCGTGGCGGGAGACGGAGGCCCAAAACAAGGATATCCCGCGCAACCGCATTTTGCGGGACGAGGCTCTCGTGGAAATTGCTCATCACGCACCGTCAACAGTTGAACAACTTGCTCGTACCCGAGGCATGGGTCAGAGGATGGCGGAAGGTCCCGCAGGACAGAAACTGCTAAAAGCGATCAGCGCGGGACAAGCCATACCCGACGACGAGCTGCCGCGGCCGCCGCGGCAAAAACCCCTTCCCAAGGGAATTGGTCCAGTGACGGATTTGCTAAAAGTCCTGTTGAAGATGAAAAGCGAGGAACATGACGTCGCGCAAAGACTTATTGCTACTTCCGATGATCTCGAAAAAATTTCAGCCTACGGTGAAAAAGCAGAGGTCAACGCTTTGCACGGCTGGCGCCAGGAAGTATTCGGGAACGACGCCTTGAGTTTGCGGGCGGGCGATCTTGCGCTTGTCGTCCAGGACCAATCGGTCGAAGTCGTAGAATTCGTTGAAGACTGATTAGATCACAACGGGTTCGACCTGGAGCGCGCTCGATAAGTCGTTCATCAATCTTTCGACCGCAATTCCCATAAACAGTTTGCGATCCTCGCCCAAGTTTAGCGTGAGTTTGTTGCCTTCCAGGGCGAGTTTAGTTCTAGACAATAAACCCGGCACACCGCCCGAGATCGTGTGAGATAATCGAAGCGCCAGGCCAAGAACGATGGCCATATGATCATCTTCTTCCTGCAAAAGCTTTCGGACTTGCCGAACTTCGTATTGGCGGCGTTTGCCGTTGTATCGAACGAATATTGATAGCGCGAGCATGATGCGCTCTCGATGGGTAATACCGGCAATAGGTAATCTCAGGCTGCGAATAAAAGAGTGCAACGCCCGATAATCGGGATGTTCCGTCCAACCGATATCGCTCATTAACGCAGCAGCCCGAATGAGCCGGGCATCATCACTCGAGACGCCTGGAAAGACCGGCAGTATCCACTCCGCCATCTCTTCTCCATGGACTGAGAAACGGCCGCTTCGTCTCGCGAATCCCTCACATGCGCTAATTAAAGGATCTTGTTGTTTGAGTTCGTCGGGCAACATTTCAAAAAACTGCCCTTCTCTCAAACCATATCCGGAGAATACGACCCTATCCGGCCGGCTCTTTTCCAGCAGCTTATTCATCACGAGAGCCGCCAGCGGAAGAGTATCAGCACGCCTTCTGGCAACACCCGACATTTGCTCCAATGAACTGGAGGACAGCCCCGATAGGACTTTGGTCAACTCCAGAGCATCGTTCACATTCATGGTAAAATTGTCGATCACCCGCAATGGATAATCTATTTGCTCAATGTAGATACGTGCGATTGCGCGCCAAGTCCCGCCAACGGCATAGAAATTTCGCCCGGCGTTGTCTTCTAACCAGGTCAGCTTCCTAAGATGCTTTTCAATTAACTTATTTGCTTTGTCCGGATTTCCCCCAGCGTCCTCCGTGATCCTCAAGTGGCCAAGGGGTAAAGTTTCACTCTTTCCATAGTCCCCTTTGTCTAACGAAACCAAATCCAGACTGCCACCGCCCATGTCACCGAACAGTCCATCAGCATTGGGCGATCCGCCCAAAATTCCCGAAGCCCCCATGTGGGCCTCGGCTTCACCGGACAACACTTGAACTTTAAAACTACAGGTCTCTTCGACCCGCCTGACAAACTCCTCGCCGTCGGCAGCCTCACGCACAGCTGCGGTCGCCAGCATTTTAAACTGTTCGACCTGCATCTCCCGAGCTAACCCGCAAAATCTAGCTAGACATTGCAATGCCTGCTCGACACCCTCTGGATCCAATTTTCCAGACTGACCAATTCCTTTGCCCAGCCGGCAAGCCACCCGTTCGTTGAATATAGGAATCGGCAAACGCGCGGGCGCATCAAAGACGACTAATCGAACAGTGTTGGAACCGACGTCGACGATTCCGATGCGTCCTTGGCCAAAGCCGGGATCGGCGCTTGGTCCAACTGTTTCGTCTACAATTTGGGCTGCGACAGATGTCATAAATAATGCATCAACTTTTTTCTTGCTGCGGGACACTAATCAACCGCGGCATCGAGGGGCGATGCTGGTCTAGAGCGCGGCCGCGCCCGGAGAGACTGGGATTGGTCATAAAATAGTTATGCGCGCTGAAGTTCTCCCCGGATTTACTGACCCGGCTATAACTTCCATCTCCCGACATTTCCCAGCTTTGGTCCGTATCCGCCAAGTTGGCGACCATGATCTGTTCAAGTATTTGCTGATGCACGGTCGCATTTTCCACCGGCACCATGAGCTCCACGCGCCAATTTAAATTTCTTGGCATCCAATCGGCCGAAGAGATGAAAACTTTTGCCTCAGGGCTGGGCAAAGGCTTGCCGTTTCCAAACACGACAATGCGGGAATGTTCCAAAAAACGCCCGACGATACTTCTAACTCTAATATTTTCCGAGAGGCCGGGAACTCCCGGGCGCAGGCAACAAATGCCCCTAATAATCAGCTCAATGTGCACGCCGGCTTGAGACGCCCGGTAGAGGGTATCAATGATCCTCGAGTCCACCAGCGAGTTCATCTTGGCCCAAATTGTCGCGGGCCTTCCCTCACATGCATGGTCTATTTCATCGTGGATCAGCTCTTCCAATGACCTGCGTAAGGTTAAAGGCGAGATCGAGAGTTTCGTGAGTTTGTTGGGCTCCGTATATCCGGTCATGAAATTGAAAACCTGGTGGGCATCGTGGCAAAGCACCGGATCACAGGTGAAAAACGATAAGTCCGTGTAAACTCTGGCCGTATCCGGATGGTAATTTCCGGTGCCAAAGTGGGCGTACGACCTCAAACGATCAGACTCGCGGCGCACGACCAGGCTAATCTTCGCGTGCGTCTTCTTGTCAATAAACCCGAACACGACGTTCGCGCCGGCTCGCTCCAAATCTCGCGCCCATTTGATGTTCGCTTCCTCATCAAAACGGGCCTTCAGCTCGACCATTGCGGTGACCGACTTACCAGCCTCTGCGGCATCAATAAGCGCCGCCACCGTCGGAGAGTCATTGCTAGTGCGATAAAGGGTCTGCTTAACCGCAATCACATTGGGGTCGCGGGCCGCCTGACGAATGAACTGAACCACAACGTCAAAGCTTTCATAAGGATGATGAACGACGAAATCCTTCGCGCGAATGGCCTCGAAACAATCTCCCGCCAATTCCCGGACCCGTTCGGGATACCGAGCATTGAATGCCTTGAATTTTAGGTCGCTCCGGTCAAGCGAGTAGAGTTCAATCGTGTCCGCTAGACCGAGCAACCCATCGTGGTACGCGACATCCGGCTGATCCACTTCAATCTGTTCCAGCAACAGCCCCTTGAGTTCGTCCGATATATCGGCTTCGGCAGACAGCCGAATAATGGACCCATGGATCCTTCGTTTAAGGGCGGACCCTAAGGTCCTCATCAGATCTTCGGCTTCTTCGTCGATAGCAAGTTCGGTATCCCGGATGATTCTGAACCAAGCGGCGTGTTCTACCTCAAAGTCAGGAAAAATATCGTCGGCGTGGAATCGGATGACATCTTCCAGAGCAATCAACTTGGATTTTCTGCCCGGAAACTTCACAAAACGGTTCATCATGTTCGGCAGAGGCAATAGCGCCTTGAGATACATGCCATCCGAATTCCGCCGAAGCCGCAAAACGAGCGAGAATCCCTGATTGGGGATGAATGGAAATGGGTGGGCAGGATCCACCGCCATCGGTGTCAGCACTGGAAATATCTGTTCATCGAAATAATCCTTGAGCCAGGATTTTTCTGATTTCGTTAGCTCACTCGGCTGAGCGATGACTATTCCTTTTTCAGCAAGCTCTGCCTTGATTTGCAGCCACTGCGTCTGCTGCTTATCCATCAACTCTTTGGCCTTGATCCGAATTGCCTCCAGCTGCTCTGCCGGGGTCAAGCCGTCAACACTATCCGTCGTTACGCCTGCCTCAACTTGTCCCTTCAGGCCGGCCACCCGGACCATGTAAAATTCGTCTAAGTTTGATGCCGATATCGACAGGAACTTTAAACGCTCCAGCAACGGGTGCGACGCGTTCTCCGCCTCCTCCAAAACACGGAAATTAAACTCCAGCCAAGAAAGCTCCCGGTTGAGGAATCTCTTGGGTGAATTTAGGCTTACCGCGCGTCCTTCTATTTGAGTTGGTGAGGTATCCATGCAGGTCTTAAAATACTCGAAATCGCACCCCCACCACAATTCCTCATCCACATGGGCGAGGATTGCAGTCAAAGGCTCTCACTAAATGAAGCGGCTTTATCTTCTTCGACACGCCAAGTCGAGTTGGAACCAGTTAGGCCAAGAAGACCATGAACGGCCGTTAAATGAGCGCGGCCGGCGAAATGCTGTGGAGATGGGCCAATTCATGAGAGCTGGTGAGCTCTTTCCCAATCTCATTCTCTGCTCCTCGTCCGAACGCACTCGAGAAACATGCTCTATTTTATTGTCCGGACTAGAGCTGGATATTAACTGTCAGTTTACCGATGAATTGTATCTGGCGACTGCCGCCACGATGTTAACGCTGATACACGAAACGTCCGATCAGATCGATTCGCTTATGGTAATCAGCCACGCGCCGGGTGTCGCCGATGCGGCCTTGATGCTGGGCCAAAATGGAAACGGGGCTGCTAGAAATCTTCTTGAGCAAAAGTATCAAACCGGCGCCCTAACAATATTTGATAGTGACGCAGATCGCTGGATAGACGTCGGCCCTGAGAGCTGCCGGCTCATTGATTTTATCCGCCCACGGTATCTACCGGGTGGCGCTGCATGACGAATGAAGTTCAGACATTTTGCACTTGTTGGGTTAGCGCCTCTTCCGACATAAACAAAAACAGCTGCCGCTAGCGACAAACCGCCCATAGATGAAGTCATGGTGATGGCCTGTTGAGCTATTCGCTGCTATAGCAAACAGGATTTAACGGCACCGCATTTATATTCTAATGATCCAATCTAAAATTCCTTCGGCACTCTTGTGGACCTTGCTTTGGGTGGCTCTCCTCTTGAGCGCCATCTTTTTGCGCCCCCTGCTGCCCATGGATGAAACACGATATTTTAGCGTCGCATGGGAAATGTGGCTCAGACAGGATTGGCTCGTCCCACATCTCAACGGTGAAACGTACAGCCACAAACCGCCGCTCCTCTTTTGGTCGATGCTGGTCGGGTGGAAAGTTTTCGGAGTCGTGGACTGGTGGCCGCGGTTGGTCGCACCGACATTCGGATTGGGATGTTTGTTTTTAACCTCCAGATTGGGCGCTCGGCTTTGGCCGGAAGGCAATGCTCGAGTTATCGCCCCTTTGATGTTGTTGGGCAGTCTCTATTGGGCGACCTATACCACTTTGACCATGTTCGACCTGTTGGTCTGCCTTTGGACACTGGTGGGAATCCACGGGCTACTGGATGTCCGCGACGGACGAGCATCACGAGGCTGGATCATTTTTGCCGTCGCTATTGGAATGGGCGTACTGAGCAAGGGACCGGTCATTTTGATCTTCTTGTTGCCCGCAGCTTTATTCGCCCCGTTTTGGGTGCCTGCCAGGATGGTCTGGATAAAATGGTATGTGGGTTTTTTCCTATCTCTGACAGGAGGCGTCCTTATAGCGCTTGCCTGGGCGATCCCAGCCGGGACATCCGGCGGAGAGGGCTATAGAAACGCTATTTTTTGGGGTCAGTCGGCCGGCCGCATCGTCGATTCTTTCGCACATAGCCGGCCGTTTTGGTGGTTTGCCGCAATACTGCCCGTTCTAATTCTTCCTTGGCTCATTTGGCCGACGCTCTTAAGACAGATTTGGTCGGGCATTAAAAACGGACGAATATTCGTTGCCGCCATAAAATCGGACTCTGGATTAGTGCTCTTGACCATATGGGCCGGAATTTCCTTTCTCGTACTGTCGTCTTTCAGTGGCAAACAGCCGCACTATCTCCTTCCGCTCTTCCCTGCCCTGGCTCTGGGCGCCGCTCTGGCATTGGAGCGGCTTCCCGAAAACAGATTGATCAGGGCCCGAAGGGATATCGCCCCTGCTGCTGCGCTCGCATTCCTTCTGGGAATAGTCATGTTGGTTTCACCCGAGGTTGGAGAACTCTTTGAATTAACGTTTTGGGATGGTGGCGAGACTCGGATTTTGGGGTTACCCGTCGTCCTTGTAGCTACCTATTTTATTTTTCGGCCACCGGAGTCCGTTGTCAGCAGGATCAGCACCATTTGCATCGTTAGTACCATCATCGTCGCCAGCGCCCACGTCGTGGCAAAACCCGTTTTTGATCACGCCTACGACCTGGAAACATTGGCGAAACGGGTTGCCGACTATCAGGCTGCGGGATATCTCGTCGCAAACTACGGTAAGTATCATGGGCAATTCAATTACCTCGGCAAATTGACCAAACCCGTCGCCGAAAGCGGCGATGGAGAAATTCGCCGGCAATTAGCGGCAAACCCTCGGCTCAAAGTTATCGCCTACTATGAAAAACTTGAGGGATCGTCGAAACCTGACTTTACCAAAGACTTTCGCAGTAAGATCATTGCCGTCTGGGACCGCGCTACTCTTTTGCCCCACCCGGAAATTGCCAGCCGTAATACAAATGGTAAGCGTAACGGCGAGTAGTCACGGTCTGCTGTGAATCTCTGCCAGCGCCGCCATCACTTCCCGCACGAGCGGAAGGGTTATATTACGACTCTGGGAAAGAGCGGCTTTATCCAGGACCTCAACCAAGTGCCGAACCGCTTCAATGGACCGTTCCACCCTTGGCAAGATGTAAGTCACAACGTCCTTGTTTACGAGAAGCTGCCGGTCCGAGAATAACTTGATCAATATTGATTGGATCAGTTCGTCCTCAGGGTGACCTATCTCAACCGCTACTGCTGCATTCAGCCTGGAGGCCAAATCTTTAAGGCCCAAGGACCATTTCACCGGCGGGGAGACACTCGTCATGAGCAAATGCCCCCCTAAATCCCTTGCGCTGTTATAAAGATGCAGCAAGGCTTCTTCCTCAAATTCATCTGGCATATCGTCAGCCACGAAGCATTGGCTTTCGTTCAACAAATTGGGAACTTCCTCCGTTAAGAAGCGGGATTTATCCAAAAATTTGGCGCCCGTCCTCTCGGCAAAAACATTTGCCAGATGTGTTTTCCCCGCCCCAGAGGGACCAAAAATAACAAGCACAGGCGATGGCCAATGCGGCCACTTGTCGATCCATTGGACAACAGCATTGTTGGATGGGGCGACGAAGAAATCGTCACCGCCCAAAGCGGGCAGGTGTTCAAACTCGAACGGGATTTGCTGGGAACTGTTCACCTGAGCCGAATCTAGTTCTCGTCGGAAAAAGACGACTGTCCACCGGCGCCCTCGTACAAGGCACTCTCAAGATACTTATCCATGAAATGGCGCACCAAGACGCCCACGGTCGCCGCCACGGGTACCGCCAAAAGGAATCCGGTAAAACCGAAAAGTGCGCCGCCGGCCATCAGTGCAAAGATCACCCAAACGGCATGCAATCCGATTTGTCCGCCGACCAGTTTAGGCGTCAGGTAAAACGATTCGACAAGCTGACCAATGCCAAAAACAGCGAGAACCATGACAACCGGCACAATTTCGCTAAATTGGAAGACAGCGATCGCGACGGATGTCACCATGCCGATCAACATCCCAAAGTATGGGATAAACGAGGCTAGTCCGGTCGCGATTCCTAGCAGCAGGCCGAAATCCAGGCCAACGGCGGTCAATCCAATTCCATAGATTGCGGACAAGCTCAGACAGACCATTCCCTGACCTCTGACGAACCCGGCGATCTTACGATCAATCTCGCCTACGACTTGCCGGATTTCATCAACATGGTCACGGGGCAGCCAGGAATCCACTTTGGCCACGATCAAATCGTAGTCCCTGATCAGGTAGAAGCTGACGACGGGCGTAATCAGCATCAGAGACAGGGCATTGAAGACCGCCGCGCCGCCTCTAAACAATTCGCGGACAAATCCGATAACCCACTTGACGGCATCTCCTACAAATGACTTCGTCGCGTTCTTTAGGTCGGACATTTGCTCCGCGGTTATCTGTTCCCGCAGTCTTTCTTGGATGGGGGCCAGCCACTCGCCCACACTGTTCGCAATCTCCGGAATCTTGCCGATAAATCCAATGATCTGCCCCTGGAGCAACGGCAAAATTAAGATCAATAGGAGAACCACGACAGCGAAGAACAACGCGGTTATCGCTAGCGTCGCCAGTGTTCGGGAAAACTTTCGCGCCTCCAGCCAATCTGCAACCGGATCCAAAAAATAGGCAATGGCGATACCGGCAACAAACGGGAGGAGCACGTCCTTGACAGAAAAAACAATCAAGAGCGCAACGACGAAAATAAGCACCCACACAACTATCTTCCGGTCGCTGGTCATTCACCCGGCTCCATGGCGTAGACACTTCGTCCCCAGGCAAATACATAGGAAGCACCGGACCATACCGTCGTCGCGGCAACCACCACACTCAGCCAAAACACCGCCAGGGGCGCAGCATACTCAAATGCAGCCAATGCCATCACCAAGGCGGACAACGCAAATTGAGCTGTTGTATTGATCTTGCTGCTCAGCAGCGGGCGCATTGAGAGTCTTTGATAAAGGAATTGATAGAGGATAACACCCAGAACGATTAAAGCGTCCCTGAAGACGACGAGAATGGCCAACCAAATATATATCTGGCCATTCAGGGCGAGCGTGACAAAGACGCTGACCAACAGAGCCTTGTCTGCAATTGGATCGAGGTAGCCGCCTAGTTCGGTCTGTAGGTTAAATTGTTTGGCGATAAATCCGTCGGCGGCATCGCTGAGACAGGCGAGCAACAGTATCCAAAATGCCGCCTGATAGTAGGCGTGGATAAGCAGCCAAACGGTAATCGGCACAGAAAATAGGCGCGCTAAACTGATCAGATTGGGAATATTTAGCCGAATATCGTCCTTACTCATCGATCAATACCCCTAACGGCCTGCTTTCGCTTTGTCGGTTTTTCGAGATTTTAAAAGCTGTAAACTCCAGCTTCCGTCGTTTTCAGTCAGCTTAATATCGGTTTGCGCCATCGCAAGGGTCAACTGGTCCGGATCGCCGAGATAAAATATATTTAAGCGGGCTTCTGTCCGCGAAATGAGGACCAAATCGACTTGTTCAATAACTGCAATTTTGCCCAGGCGGCGCTTGGCCTCCACCCAGTCGGTAAGCGCTCGCAATGGAAGGGTTGCTGCTAAAACAGAACTCCTTTCAAAGCGCAGCAGATTGGCCTCTTTCCAACGGTCCTCAATCGCCAAGGCTGTTTCCTCCACAGCCTTTGCCAGCAGCGCCGTTAGGTCGCCGCCTTCGGGCTCGATATCCAGTTCAATATATTGACCTCGCTGATCAGCCCCATATGAAACGACATTTACCTGCAATCCCAAACGCCCACCCGTAACCGTGACGGCTTTGGCGTGAGCCACAAGAACTGTAGAGACGTTGTAGCGGCTACCAATCGCAATTAGGCGCGGCTTGTCCCCTCGAATCGCCTGCTCGCCGCCTATCGCCCGGAGGTCTTGCAAATCTCCTCGTGCCAAAACAATCGGCACCAAGCCATCAGAAGCAGACTTGTCCGACCAAAGCTTGCGCCACGGATTTGGTTCATCCCAGAGGGCGACCGCACCGGCCACTTCATAGACGGGGAGAACCAATACCGGCTTGCTGACCGTCTCTGCAAATTCAATTCCCAAGTCCCTCAGTAGCGCTCTGACCTCTGCTGGCTTGAAGCGGAATGACAAGTCGGCGAGATAGCGAACCGTTGAGTTTTTTGCATTCGAGACCGAGAAATCCCGAATATATTCTGAGATATCCTTTTGATTTACTTGAGGTAATTTAGACCTGTCATAGGAGAGCGTCAGCCTGGCCAAAAGCCTCTCGAAGGCGCGCCGCTCTCCCTGAGAGATCGCCTGTTTACGGGCATCCGCAGCGGTCGCAGCGGTTACATCGACATCCACATTCGAAACAACGAAGGCGTTCGTTGTTTGGGCGCGACCCTCCATCGCAACCAAGGATATACCCAGGGTGACGGCCGTAAGAACTACCCAGCCTCGCGCTAAACCAAATAACGTGGTGTACGGCACACGTGTGACACCAAGCGACATTGCAAACCGCCTCGTATAAAGTATGTTTCCACCCTCAATTTGTGCCGTACTCTATCATGATCAATTGGGGGTAACAGCAATTTCCAGCGAGCAGAATGTCGCAACCGGTGGTCTTTCCTACAAAGATGCTGGCGTCGATATCGACGAAGGTGACTCCTTGGTCGATGCCATCAAGCCGTTAGCGAAATCGACAGATCGGCCCGGAGTCGTCTCAGGCCTGGGTGGGTTTGGCGGGCTCTTCGACCTCAAACCCCTGGGGTACGAAGACCCAATGCTGATTGCCGCCACGGACGGGGTTGGCACAAAGCTGATGGTCGCACATGCCGCTGGTATCCACGATACGGTGGGCATTGATCTCGTTGCCATGTGTGTCAATGACCTGGTCGTCCAGGGTGCCGAACCGTTGTTTTTCCTGGACTACTTTGCGACGGGAAAACTGGACAAAGGCGCGGCAGCAAATGTGGTCAGCGGGATTGCCGAAGGCTGCCGTCAGGCAGGGTGCGCGCTCATCGGCGGGGAAACAGCAGAGATGCCGGGCATGTATGGTCCGGGCGACTACGACCTCGCAGGATTTTCCGTGGGCGCGGTTGAACGGACATCTGTACTGCCGAGAACCGATATCGAGCCAAATGATGTCATCATTGGACTCGCATCAAATGGGATTCATTCAAACGGATACTCATTAGTGCGAAAAATCGTCGAACTGGAGGGACTGGCTTACGATCATGCGGCTCCCTTTAGGAATGACCAGTCTCTTGGCGAGGCTCTCCTGGCGCCGACTCGCATTTACGTAAAAAGTTGTCTTGCCGCAATTAAGACGGGCGGCGTGAAGGCCTTGGCCCACATTACCGGCGGCGGGTTAATCGAGAATGTCCCCCGCGTGTTGCCGGAAGGGACCGCAACCACGTTCTATGTGAAAAGTTGGGACATCCCGGCGGTTTTCAAATGGCTTTCGCACTCCGGCAACGTCGATCCGATCGAAATGATGCGAACGTTTAACTGCGGCATCGGGATGGTATTGATTGCTTCGCCGGATAACGCTGCGGAAGTGATCGCAAACTTGAGGACAAATGGTGAAACGGCGATACCGATCGGCGAAATCACTGTCGGTACAGCCGGGACCACTCGAGTTACCATTCAGGACATCGAACAGGCCTTCCATTGAAAATTGGTGTCCTCATTTCCGGTCGTGGCAGCAATCTGCAGTCATTGATCGATGCGCAGACCAATGGCTCATTGGGCGCGGAAATAGGCGTCGTCATTTCCAACGTTCCCGACGTCCAAGGACTGGAGAGGGCCGCAGCGGCAGGCATTCCCACCACAGTGATAAACCATAAAGAGTTCGACGGGCGCGAGCCATTTGAAGACGCGCTGCACGCAGAGTTGAGTGCGCAAAATGTGGAACTGGTCTGCCTCGCCGGATTTATGAGGCTTCTGACTGATACGTTCGTCAACAAATGGACCAATCGTATGATCAATATCCACCCGTCGCTCTTGCCATCTTTCAAAGGCCTGCATACCCACGAGCGCGCTATTGAAGCCGGGGTACGATTTGGCGGATGCACCGTACATTTTGTCCGGGCCGAGATGGATGCCGGGCCGATCATCGTTCAGGCGGCGGTACCTATTTTGTCCGATGATACCCCCGACACTCTGGCAGTTCGGGTTCTTTCAAAAGAACATAAAATTTATCCGTTGGCTGTAAGGATGATTTCCGAGGGTCGCGTGGAAGTCGTCAATAATACGGTCAAAATAAAAGACGCCGGAAACCCCGGCGCCTCTATGATAAATCCCTCAGAGTAAGTTTTACCCGACGATATCGAGCTCCCTAAAGAAATAGCTGATTTCTGCCGCCGCTGTCTCCGGCGCATCCGAACCGTGCACGGAATTCGCTTCAATACTCTCGGCAAAGTCCTTGCGGATCGTCCCTTCGTCGGCATTCGCCGGGTTGGTCGCCCCCATGATTTCCCGATTTCGGTTGATGGCGTCTTCGCCCTCCAAAACCTGGACCACAACCGGTCCGGAAATCATAAATTCGCAAAGGTCGTCGAAAAAGGCTCGTTCTTTATGGACTGCGTAAAAGCCTTGCGCCTGTTCCAACGTCAATTTGACGCGACGCTGCGCTACGATTCGAAGACCGGATTCTTCGAAACGGGCATTTATCTGGCCGGTAAGATTACGACGGGTCGCGTCAGGTTTAATTATGGACAATGTCCGTTCGATGGCCATGGCCTCGAACCTCTTTCGTTGTTAATGGGATCATCTTGCAGGGTGTTGAAGCCACCCTTATCTCTTCGGCCCTTGGCCGGAAAACCGGCGCCTTATACCGGTATCGGCCTAACGGCGCAACCAATTCTTTCCCTCGTATCAAAAGAGAACACGCGCTTTGACACTGCACTTCACCGTGATATGACCCTCGCCCATGCTGCAAATAAAAGACCTAACGTATAGGATTGGTGAGCGCGTTCTTTTGAACAACGCCAGCGTCTCGGTGCCTAAGGGACATAAAGTCGGACTGGTGGGTAGGAATGGCGCTGGCAAGTCCACATTATTTCGACTAATTCTGGGCGAGATCGCACCCGACTCCGGCATCATCGAGATATTTGGACGGCAAACCCTTGGAACCGTCCCTCAAGATGCCCCCGACGGCCCGGAGTCCCTCATAGAGACAGTTCTCGCCAGCGATATCGAACGTTCCACTTTGTTGGTAGACGCGGACACGGAAACCGACCCCGCCCGCATTGCGGAAATTCATACGCGGCTAGCCGATATTGATGCTCATACCGCCCCCGCCCGAGCTTCGTCCATCCTCAGTGGTCTCGGGTTCGACGAGCAGGCCCAACAAAGACCCTGCAGTTCCTATTCAGGTGGCTGGAGAATGCGGGTCGCTCTCGCCTCGACCCTTTTCTTGCAGCCGGACATCCTGCTTTTGGATGAGCCCACGAACCATCTGGATCTCGAAACGGTGATGTGGCTCGAAAATTACCTATCCCGCTGGTCGGGCACGCTGATCATCATTAGCCACGAACGCACTCTATTGAATCGTGCAGTGAAGGAGATCATCCACCTCCATGAACAACGTTTGACACTCTACGCGGGCTGCTACGACACGTTTGAAGGGACCCGGCGTGAAAGACTAGAGCAGCAGGACAAAATGCGCTCCCGCCAGAACAAGGAGCGTCAACGTATTCAAGCCTTTGTTGATCGGTTTCGCTACAAGGCAACCAAAGCACGACAGGCGCAAAGCCGGCTGAAAATGCTGGAAAAAATGGAGCCGATCGCCAGCGTTGTCGAAGAACACACGGTGTCTTTCGAGTTTCCCAAGCCCGACCCGCTATCTCCTCCCCTGATCGCGTTGGACAATGTTTCAGTAGGATATGTCCCGGGTACGCCGGTGCTAAACAATCTCAATCTTCGCATTGATATGGATGACCGCATCGCCCTCCTCGGGGCAAATGGGAATGGCAAATCGACCATGGTCAAGCTTTTGTCAAATCGATTGACTTTGGAACGCGGCAAACTAACCAAGTCAAAGAAACTCCAAATTGGTTACTTCGCCCAGCACCAAACAGATGAGCTCAACACTAACGCGTCCGCCTATGAGCATCTCAACGAACGCTACCCGATGGAACCTGAGGCCCGTTTACGCGCTCATCTGGGTCGGTTTGGATTCCCGCAGTCCCGTGCGGATACCAAGGTCGAGAATCTCTCCGGCGGCGAGAAAACCCGGCTCCTGTTCGCCCTTATGAGCACAGAGAAACCTCATATTCTCTTGCTCGACGAACCTACCAACCATCTCGACATTGATTCGCGAGAGTCTTTAGTTGAAGCGTTGAGCGACTATGAGGGTGCCGTTGTGTTGGTTAGCCATGATCCTCATCTAATTGCACTGGTGGCAGACAGGTTATGGATCGTGGAAAATGGCATATGCGAGGCTTTTGATGGGGACTTGGACGACTATGAGAAAAGACTGCTTGAATCTCGCCGGGCCAAAAGACCGCCCCACCCGGACAAATCTGACAGTTCAAAAGACAATAAAAAGGACCTGAGGCGTCAGCGGGCCGTAGCGCGGGAAGTCGTAGCACCTCTCAGAAAAAAGGCCACGGCCGCGGAAAAATTGGTGGCTCTTTTATATACGGAAGTGGCGCATCTTGAATCACAGCTTGCCGATCCGAAGCTCTACGAAAATTCATCAGGCCACGTTTCCGACATACAAAAGGAACTGGGACAAGTTCGACAGAAGTTGGATAACGCCGAGGCGGAGTGGCTGGAAGCAGCCGAGGAGTTGGAAAGTCTCGGCCCAAGTGATCAAGGATAAAAGCAAATCCATTGCCACGGTCGCCATGGATGCCCGCGCACCTGACTGCGCAAAAATCATGACATTTATGAAGTTCGGCGTGCTCGTTTTGTTGGATGAGAACCGCAACCTGGCCGGTATGGTGACGGAGCGCGCCATCGTCGAGGCGATCGGTCATGATGAACGGGACATGAGCGCTATCATCGTCGCTGATATCATGACCAAAGACGTAACACCTTGTACTACGTAAACTGACCTGGACGACGTGCTTGAAACGATGAAGGAAAAGAACGTCCGCCATGTCCCCGTAATGGAATACAATCAGGTCGCAGGCATCATCAGCATCAGAGATATTCTACGCTACTACCTCTAATCAGACCCCGCCGGACACGCTGTAAACCACGCCGGACGTATAAGACGCTTTCTCGGACGCCATGAACGCCACCATATTGGCAACCTCCTCAGGCTCTGTCGGTCTCTCAAACGGCATTTTCGGAATAACTTCTTTCCAGCGCTCCGGATCGCCGAGAGTTTGTTCGGCCAAACTACGGTGAATCGTGTCCATACGTTCGGTCCTGGTCATCGCCGGATGAATACCCACCACCCGCACCCCGTGGAAGGTGCTTTCCTTGCCAAGGGCCTTGGAAAAATTCGCCAGGGCGGTATTAGCCATCGCACCGGCGATATAACCAGATGTGGGATTTTCCGCTGCCCCGCCGATGACGTTGACAATGACACCGGAGCCCCGCTTTTTCATGGCCGGATAAATTTCCCGGGTCAAATTGATGAAACCGAAGAGTTTGAGCTCCCAAGACTCGCGCAAGGTCGCGTCGTCCAAGTGTTCCAGCGTCCCCTGCGGAATAGCCCCGGCGTTATTAATCAAAATATCAACATCCGGACAGGCCGACGCCAGCGCCTGTAAGTCCTGCGGTTGGGCCAAATTGCGCGCATGGATTTCAACTTCGACGCCATATCCAGATGTGATCTCGTCGCGAACCGTTTCCAGATCGGCCTCCGTCCGGGCGGCGAGGTGGAGATTACAGCCTTCGGCCGCGAGCACTTTGGCAATCGCCAGGCCAATGCCCTTTGATCCACCGGTGATCAACGCCCATTTTCCTTTTAGTCCGAGGTCCATTTGTCTTTCCCTGTTGTTGTGCTGTCTCTAGTTGAATCATCCCGCGTGCCAACCCATACCGCAAGCCTTTCAGACGTGGTACGCTTAAATATGCGTCGTATCTTGATGGTCATTCTTGCAATGTTTCTGATCTCTGGCCCAGCGATTGCTGGTGATTTAAGCCGTACCCAGCCCCATCCAAGCCTTAGCCCGCAAGATGTTGTGACCATTGTAATGCGGGCCTTGAAGAACAACAATGTACCCACACCCGACCGCGGGATTGAAATCACGTTTGCTTTCGCCTCGCCGGCAAATAAGCAGATGACCGGCCCGTTGACCCGGTTTATCCCGATGGTCAAAGGCCCGGTTTACAGCAAGATGATTGGCTATCGCAGCTTTAGCCTGAAAAATAAGCGGAGACGAGGCGATATAGCTGTGATCGACGCTATTCTGACGTTGCAATCCAGCGCCTTTGCCGGATTTCGGTTTCAACTGTCACTTCAAAAAAACAACCAATTTTACGGCAGTTGGATGACCGACGCTGTTTTTCCGATCAAAGTCGATGCACTATAGTCCCCGTCTCCTTTCTTCGGGAAAAATAGGAGCCAGTAGAGTTCAAATAAGACCACTTTAACTCTCCCCCTGGTTTAAAGTCATCGTTGCAGGATGAAGATATTTTCCGGCGTCGTAGCTGTTCTTCCTATCGGGCAAAGACCTGAAGCGGTGTGCGCCAAGTTTCCCTTGTCTTAGGCCTTGGTACGTCGTTAGGTAGCCCCATCTAAAGCCAAGGAGGCAATCATGGCCGCGCCCGAACGATTTTCCGGAGTTCTCACTCCGGTCGTCACCCCCTTTAATAAGAATCTGAATCCTGACCCTCAGCGGCTGCTCAACCAGTGCAAATGGATGCTATCTCAGAATGTCGGGCTGGCCGTCTTCGGTACCAACAGCGAGGCCAACTCCCTGTCGACTGAAGAGAAAATCGATCTCATCGATTACCTGATCGATAACGGTATTGATCCAAAACGTATGATGCCGGGCACCGGCTGCTGCGCGCTTTCCGACTCTGTCAAGCTGACGGCGCACGCGGCAAAGCGCGGGTGCGGCGGTGCCTTGATGCTGCCCCCCTTCTACTACAAAGGGGTCAGCGACGAGGGTATTTATGCGAATTTCTCGGAAGTCGCCCAGAAAGTCGGGGACGAAAACCTCCGGATTTATCTCTATCACATTCCGCCAGTCTCCAATGTGCCCATTACACTCGACCTTATTGAACGGCTGGTGACCGACTACCCTGAGACGGTAGTCGGCATCAAGGATAGTTCCGGCGACTGGAACAACACCAAGGCAATGCTCGACCGGCAGTGGGCCGACTTCCGGGTGTTTGCCGGCGCGGAGACGTTCCTGCTCGACAACATGCGCAGCGGCGGCGCAGGCTGCATCTCCGCCACGGCGAACGTCAATCCCGCCGCGATCCACAACCTCTTCGCAAATTGGCAGGACAACAATGCTGATGACCTGCAAGCTGGCTTGGATGAGGTCCGGGAGACCTTCCAGAAATATCCGATGATCCCGGCGTTGAAGCAGTGTGTGGCTCACTACGCGAATGATTCTGTGTGGGAAGCGGTCCGTCCGCCGTTGACCGAACTCACCGCCGAGCAAAAATCCGGTCTGATTGCCGATTTAAAAGCGCTAGACTTTGAGATGCCGGGCCTCAACGAAACAGCCAGGGCGGCAGAATAGCTGACAGGGAGATCAACATGTCTGAGTATTTGGAATTCGATCCCAACGAAATTGAACGGCGCGCAGTCTACCGCCTGCTCACAGGTGCGGTGGTTCCACGGCCCATCGGCTGGGCCTCGACGATCAGTCCGGAAGGTGTGAGCAACCTGGCGCCTTTCAGTTTTTTCACCGTTGTCTGTGTTGCTCCGCCGATGATCTCTCTGACCATCGCCCGCAATCCGGATGGGACCGAGAAGCACACGCTGAAAAATGCCAGAGCGACCGGCGAGTTCGTGTTCAACATCGTGACGGCGCCCGTATGGGAGCAAATGGTCGACAGCGCCAACGCCATCCCCGAGGACGAAAGCGAGTTCGACGATACTGGGCTGACGCCCCTGGCCTCGGTTAAAGTCAAACCGCCACGGGTCGCCGAGGTACCCATCCATTTCGAATGTAAAGTCGAAGACGTGATCGAATTCGGCCCCAACAAACACCCCCTTTTGGTCGGTGAGGTCGTTCACTTCCACGTCGATCCTTCCTGTATGACGGACGGCTATATCGATATGCAGAAGCTGGACCCGATCGGGCGGCTCAACGGATTTTTCTATTCCAAGCTCGGTGAGATCATGGAACGAAAGTTCGAAGACGGCCAACCGAGATAGGGTTTGGCCGAGCGAGTGGTACGCTTTTTTTGCTACCCCTTCGCCTCCCACTTGCCGCCGTCATTCTGCTGCCAGTAGGTAAGTTTGTGCTCGCTGTCCTTTAGGGATTTCCAGCGTTCCCGAGCGGCCTGAAGTGATTCCGGATCATTGCCGTCAAACAAATCAAACGCCCGCTCATACCCATCGAAGGTGTCTGTGCCCACCCCGTCTGTCAAAAACAGAAAAGTCGCCTCATTTGGGTTTTCGAAATCGACAGTTAGCCAAATAGGCTGGTCTCTCTCGTGCCCGTCTTTGGCGCTGCCATGCGGCAGCCAGCCGTCTGGCGGCGAGGTCCACAGTGCGGCATTCAGCGCCTCGAGCCGATCCTCCGAACCGGCGAGCACGACCGCCCTCTTACCGGCATCCAACGTCTTTTGCAGCAAAACAGGCAACACGGATTCGAGTGGTGATTTCTGCAAATGATAAAAGGCGATCTCAGTCATTGTTCCGACACATTTTGGAGTATTACTTATAACCCGCCTTGACCCTCCGAAAAACGTTTACGCAAGTTCCGATATGAATCGCCTGATAGCAATCGTTTCCACCGCCCTCTTTTTCCAAATCGCAAATTGGGGCGCCTTAGCAGCGGAAGATACAATTCCCAGAACCATCACCGTCCAGGGTACGGGATCGGTGGGCGCAAAACCAGACCAGGCGATTATTGTCACCGGCGTGGTTACCCCTGCCGGCACGGCGTCCAGGGCCATCAGCAATAACAATCAACATATGACAAAGCTTTTTGAAACGCTGACCCACTTCGGCATTCCGGAACGCCATCGGCAAACAAGCACGCTTAGCGTCCATCCCGACTATGGCCAACGGCCACCCCAGCCACGCGCACCAGGACAACAACCGGCTCCCCCGGCGAGAGAAATTGTGGCGTTTGAAGCCCGAAATCAGGTGACTGCGACCGTCGAAGACCTCTCCAACGTCGGGAATGTCTTGGGCGCATTGGTGCGCGCCGGCTCGAATGTTCTGGGCGGCGTCCGATTCAAAACACAGGATCAAGATAGGCCCATCGATATCGCCAGAGCAAAGGAAATCCAAGATGCAAAACGCCGAGCGGGAATTTACGCCAAAGAAGCGGGCGTCTCCGTCGGCCGGGTTTTGCAAATTGGTGAAGGAGGCGTGATTGCGCCGGGCCGTCCAATGCTTGCGCGGAGCGCCGCTGCCGAAAGCGTACCACTGGCGCCCGGCGAACAAAAATTCACCGCGCAGGTCACTGTAACTCTCGCTATTCAGTAGGCGCGACGGCTACTTCCCTTCGTAGTAGTCAGCCACCAATCGGTCCAGCAGACGCACACCAAACGCCGTCCCGCCCTTTGGAACCGTGGGAGCGTCCTTCTTGGACCAAGTCACACCGGCAATATCCAGGTGCGCCCAGGGTGTCTTGCCGACGAAGCGCTGAAGGAACTGGGCCGCGGTTATACTTCCCGCACCACGACCGCCTATATTCTTCATATCCGCCGCGTCTGAGTTCAGGAGCTTGTCATACTCAGCCGACAACGGCATGCGCCAGATCAACTCATTCACCGCCTGACCGGATTTTGTCAGTCTTTCGGACAACGTGTCGTTGTTCGAAAACAGACCTGCGTATTGATCGCCGAGGCTGATAATGATGGCGCCTGTCAGCGTTGCCAGATTGACCATGAACTTCGGTTTGAAACGCTCTTTCGTGTACCAGAGAGCATCACCAAGGACCAAACGGCCTTCAGCATCGGTGTTTAACACTTCGACCGTTTGACCCGACATGGAGGTGACAATATCACCTGGCCGCTGCGCGTTGCCGTCCGGCATATTCTCCACCAGCCCAACGACGCCAACCGCGTTCACCTTGGCCTTTCGTCCGGCCAAGGCTTTCATCAAGCCGATAACAACACCGGAGCCACCCATATCCCATTTCATGTCTTCCATGCCGGCTGCGGGCTTTATGGAAATGCCGCCGGTATCAAAGGTGACGCCCTTGCCGATGAAGGCGACAGGCGCATCGTCCTTCGACCGGCCTTTGCCGCGAGCGGAAGACTTGCCGGCACCGTTCCATTGCATGACCACCATCTTGGATTCACGAACACTGCCTTGTCCGACTCCTAGCAAGGCGCCCATACCGAGACGGCGCATCTGCGCTTCGCCAAGCACTTCAACCTTGATGCCCAGCTTTTCCAACGTCTTGGCTTGCTTCGCCAGCGTTTCTGGATAGAGAACGTTAGGCGGCTCTGACACCAGATCGCGAGTGAAAAAAACTCCGTCGGCAATCTTATTTAACGGCGCAAACACTTTTCTCGCGTTTGCGGCGCCAGTGCAGTGCAGCGTCAAGGTTTTGATGCTGGGCTTTTCCGAGGTCTTCAGTTTGGTTCGGTATTTGTCGAACCGGTAAGACCTTAATCGAGCGCCATAGGCAATCTGCGCGGCTATTTCCGCTGTGGTAAAACCAGAGTCTGAAAGCGCATCAACGGCGACTGAAACGGCGCCTTTTTTTGCGCGACGTTGTGTCGCGTAAATCGACCCGCCTAATTTCTGCAGGTCCAAGTCCGTGAGACCGTCGGGTTTTCCAAGTCCCACCAGCATCACGTTGTCGAGGCGGGAACCGCCCGGCGCCACTATTTGCAGGGTGTCCCCCTTGTCGCCTCTGAAGTTGCTCGCCTTGACGGCCCGCGTCAATGAACCGTCGGTGCTTTTATCAAGCTTCTCGGCCGACGGAAGGAGTTTGCCCCCCGACAGAGCCGCGACGACGACGACACCGATCTTTGGCAATCCAGGGGACGAAAAACTGATTTTCATAAGTGCCTCTTTTTACTAGTCGATCAGGTTGAGTGGAGCGTATCGCAAGCTTAGCCATCGCTTGGCCAAATGAAAGCGCTAGTTTGATGGGGTCTCGTTCAATTCTGCTTCGATGTCTTTACGCCGGTAACCGCTGAGAAGCCAAATGGCGCCGCCCGGTAAGGCGATTAGAATATTCATCAGGCCGAACAGCACCGAAAGAACAAATGCATCCCCTTCCGGGACGCCTACAAACGCGAAGGCGGCGACCATTGCGCCTTCGCGGAGACCCCACCCGGCAATAGAAATCGGAATTGTTGTAATCAGAATGACCGGCGGCATCAGAACAATGCAGTCAAGCAACGTGAGCTGAACGCCCAGTGACAGTGCCAAACAAAATGTGCCGATGGCGATCAGGATATTGCCTGTCACGCCCAGTCCGACAGAAACTACGGCGTGAACCGGCGAGAGGAAGAGGCGCTTCGTATCAGCCGCCAAATGCCCAATACCCCGGACAATTTTCCACTTTTGGAACCGCTCTGGAAACCGATCCAGCAGCATGACAATGGCAATTCCGATCACCGCAATGGCCGCCAGGGCTGGGAATACAAACTTTGCCGGATTGTCGCCAATCCGATTAAGAAGAAAGGGTTGCGTGATGACAACCAAGAGAATCAGACCACTCACGGTCGCCATTCGTTCCAGCATCACGCCGTTGATGGCTCCCGGGAGACTGAGCCCCTCTCGTCGAGCGAGATACATTCGGACGGCATCGCCGCCAACAGACGACGGCAACGTCTGGTTAAAAAATAAGCCGGCATAAAGCAGTCGAAACGTTTTCCAGAAGTCCAGCGATGCCGTGATGGCAAGCATTACAGTCCGCCAGCGGAACACGTTGTTGAACAACAATCCGGCGAACACGATCATCGAGAGTCCCACATAGCCTAGATCAATGGACAGCAGTCGCTCAGCTGAATTCTTGAGATCGAAATTCAGCGCGATAAACGTGATCAAAGCGATGGAGACGAAAAGCTTGAGCAGGAAAAAAACGGTGTTGCGGGTCATCCGGATCGTGAGAGCTTTAGATAAACTTACCAGCGGTGAGACCCCCGTTTAACACACCCTTTGCAACGGTAAAGCGAAACCTGAATTTGTCTCAGGCGCGCAGTTTGATCGGCTGGCGTTTACGCCCCCAGTTACCGGGTTTGTCTTCAAACCTGCCATCAACCGGGTAGCCGCAATTGGCGCACATGCCGTTTTGCGTCAGTCGCCACGTGGAGAGTTGATACCAATCCCGGCCGATCAGCATCTCACCGCAAACTGGGCAATAGGTGCTGGAGCCTTCGAGGCTATGGATATTGCCGAGGTATACGTGCTTTAAGCCGTGACTGAGGGCGATATCGCGGGCCCGGACAAGCGTCTCCGGCGGGGTCCGGGGCTTGTCCTGCATTTTCCAGTCGGGATGAAAGGCGGAAAAATGAACCGGAACAGTTGGTCCCAGGTTTTCCGCGATCCAGGCGCACTCCTCATTGAGTTCCTTGTCGGAATCGTTTTCGCTGGGGATAAGCAGCGTCGTGATCTCGAACCAGACGTCGGTTTCGTGCTTCAGATAGACCAATGTCTCGAGCACGGTGGCCAGATGGCTGGAGCATAAATCCATATAGAAATCTTCAGTAAAGGCCTTCAGATCGATATTTGCCGCATCCATGTGTGAAAAAAATTCGGCGCGAGGGTCCGGGCAGATATAACCCGCGGTCACTGCCACCGTCTTTATCCCTCGCTCATGGCACGCCTGGGCCACGTCCACGGCGTATTCCAGGAAAATCACCGGGTCGTTGTAGGTGAACGCGACGCTTCTGCAGCCGGTCTGGAGCGCCGCCTCTGCGATCATCTCCGGTGAGGCTTGGTCCTGCAGCCGGTCAAACTGCCGGGACTTGGAAATGTCCCAGTTCTGGCAAAACTTGCACGTGAGATTGCAGCCCGCCGTGCCGAAACTCAGGACCGGTGTTCCAGGGAGGAAGTGATTGAGAGGTTTCTTCTCAATCGGATCGATGCAAAAACCCGATGACCGACCGTAGGTCGTCAGCACAATCTTGTCGTCCTGGCGGGCGCGGACGAAACAGAGGCCGCGCTGTCCTTCATTCAGCTTGCAGTACCGCGGACACACATCGCATTGGATGCGCCCGTCCTCCAGCGCGTGCCAATACCGCCCTTCCACCGCATCCGGTATGTAGTCCACGTCCATAAATCCAGGATAGCATTTTTATTGCGAAACACACAGAGCTCACAGAGGCTGAGGTCCGTTGTTCGTCACCCTCGGACTTGATCCAAGTGTCCACGTACTAATTCACATTGGATACGCCGATCATGGTCGGCTTTGCCGCCCAGTCCGCGCATTACGGGCTGTTAAACGGGCGACCTCCGTGTTCGGCTAAATCAGCGCTTTCCCCTCGAACCGTTCCCGCCATTTCGGCAGCACGTCTGGGTTAGCTAAATGCTTAGGCACTTCGCCGCGAAGGATATCCAGGATGGCTTTTTCCACCCACGGGATAGCCATGCCGAGGCCGGTGCCGCCATTTGCCGTGATCATATGCGGCGATAGCAAGATTTTGTCACCAAGGCCGAGTAAATGGGTTTGCGGATCAGGCGGTTCCTCCGGCAGCACGTCGAGCGCCGCGCCTGCGATCGTGTCCTGCTCCAGCGCGTCGAAGAGCGCGTCGATATCCACCATGGGGCCACGCGCCGCATTGATCAGTGTGGCGGTAGGTTTCATCAACGCCAGTTGCTCCGCACCGATGATCCCCCGCGTTTCGTGGTTCAGGTCACAATGGAGGGTCACCACGTCGGACTCTTTTAGTAGCGTCTCCAGATCAACCTTCTTCACGTTGTGATGCACGTATTTTGAGTCATCCACATAGGGGTCATAAGCAATCAATTTCACCCGCCACGGCGCCAAAAGGTCAGCTAATCTAGAGCCGATCCGGCCGAGCCCGATAATGCCGATGGTCAGGCCTTCGTAGCCGTCGATCTGACGCGCGCCGATATAGGTGCCGGCCAGAGACCAATCCCGCCAGCCGCCGTTCTTCACGTGCCGGTCCTTTTCCCGCACCTTCTTCATCATGGTGAGCATGTAGGCCATGACGCCCTCGGCCACGCCGCCCCAATTGCCCTCCGTCGGGCTATGCACAACGATAATGCCTTTCTCCGTCGCCGCATCGACATCCACATTGTCGAACCCGACGGTGTATTTAACGATTGCCCGCAGGTCCGGCGCATCGTTGAAGGAGTTCTCGGTGATCCGGAGGGACAGGTTCGCGACACCCGCCGCGACGACGGTGTCTGCATCGAAGCGCTGCTCTACTTTTTCCCGGACATTGGCCTTCTCCGCCCAGATACCTTCGGCGACGATCAGCTCGATGCCGTTTTCACGCAGCCGTTCGTGCGACTCCCCGGTTTCATCAACCGCCTGATAAATATGCACTTTTGGTCCTGACATTCTTTTCCCTTTTCACGGGCGCATCGAAAATTCGCTAACTGCTAGGCACCCGAACAAATTGTCGGTAGTATCTTGGGATAACAACAAGCTTAGCGTCAAACTGAAACAAGGGAGGAAGTTATGAAAAAGTTAGGTTTCGTCGTTGTTGGACTAGCGGCCATGGTCATTTCTGATCAGGCTTCCGCGCAGGCGGTCGGTGTCGGCACCGGTCCGCAGGCGTCACTCACCAACCGGATCGGCGCCGGCGTCGCCAAGGTGATGGCGGATGCGGCAGGCCTGAAGACCCGCGCGGTACCGCATACATCTAATGCGCACCACACACCGTTGGTTGCCAAGGGCACGTTGGCTTTCGGCGTAAATTCGACCGGCGATATCAATGACGCCATCGGCGGCCGCAATGCCTATAAGGGCCATCCCGTCAGCAAGGATTGGGTCATCGCCGCCCGCCTTGTTCCACTACAAGTCGGCATGCTTGTCCGCAAATCAACGCCCTATCAGACCCTCAACGATCTGAAAGGTAAAAAGATCGCGGTCGGTTTCACGGCACATAAAACCGTTCGAACCATCATGAACGCCATCTATGCAAACACAGGCACCAAGGAAAGCGACTTCAACGGTGTTCCCGTGCCGAACACTCATGGCGGCACACAGTTGTTCCTGAAAGGCTCCATCGAAGCCACAGCGTCGTCATTGGGAGGCGCAAGGTTGCGTAACGCAGATGCCAAAGTCGGTGGTCTCAGAGTGCTGAAGATGAATGATTCTCCCGAAGCGGTGAAAGCAATGCAGAAGCACTATCCGGGCTCCTATCTAATCAACCGTGTGGGTTTGGGCGCCGAAGGTAAAACTCCGGTTATGGCCTTCGATATGGTGCTGATGACCTCGACCAAGATCTCCGCGGACGTGGTCTATAAGGCGGTCAAGGCGCTACATGCCGGCAAGAAGGCGCTGGAAGGCATCTCTCCGGCATTCAAGGCCTTCAAACCCGAAAACATGAACTTGAAGCTTGATGGCGTCGCCGTTCATCCGGGCGCCATTAAGTTCTACAAGGAAATGAACGTCATGTAGGACCCGCGCATCCTTATTTGGATGATGCGCGAGAAGAGGACACAGACCGCGGCGGCAGCCAACGCCGTCGCGGCCTCCTCTTTTAAAATCAATCTCATTTCATTTTTCGATAGACCGACATGACGGCCGAGCCCCAGATCAGTGAAGCTCAGAAAGTCTCGCCGGCGCCGGTGAAGACCCGGACGTTCATTATTACGCTCGCAGTTGTCCTGACGATCGCCTCGATTTGCGAGTCGTTGGATCTGTATCGATCGCTTCTGGGCCTCCAGCTCTATGACCAGCAATTCATGTTCCCGATGGTCGGTGTCGGCATCCTGCTGACCTTTGTCCATGTCCCTTATAATTACGGCAAACGGGCCACCCCCATACCTTGGTACGACTGGGCCCTGGGCCTCATGGGGCTCGCCTCGTGTTTGTATTTGGGCGTCGAGTATCCCCGACTGGCAGATGAAGTCGTTTATCAGCCAACCGACGCGGTCATCACGGCCATCATTATTCTCTTCCTGTGTGCGGAGGGGCTCCGCCGGACGGTCGGGATGATTCTCCTCGCCGTGCTGGTCTTCTTCATTTTGTTCGGCGTGTTGGGCCAATATGTGCCGGGCTCTCTCCAAGGCCAAAAGATCGAATTCGGCGATCTGGTCACTTATCTTACCTTCGACAATAACGCCCTGATGGGTTTGCCCATCAAAATTGTGACCACCATCGTTGTCGCCTTTTTGTTGATGGCCTCCCTGATGCAGAGATCCGGCGCGGGTGACTTTTTAAACGACATCGCCATTGCCCTGATGGGCCGCTATCGCGGGGGCGCGGCAAAGGTGGCGATCACAGCCTCTTCGCTTTTCGGCTCGATTTCCGGCAGCACGGTCTCGAATGTTATGTCCACCGGCGCGATCACCATTCCGCTGATGAAGCGCGGCGGGTATTCCAATACATCAGCCGGCGCGATTGAGGCCGTCGCCTCCACCGGCGGACAGTTGATGCCGCCGGTGATGGGCGCGGTCGCCTTCCTCATGGCAGAAGACCTCGATGTAGAATACAAGGTGGTCGCGATTGCCGCGATAGTGCCGTCGTTCCTCTATTACACTGGCCTGTTTGTGCAGGCGGACCTGGAAGCCGCCAAGCTGGGCATCGCCCGGGTCGAGGAAGAGCTAATCCCAAAACTTTCCACCGTCATTAAGGACGGCTGGATATTCCTGATCCCCTTCGCCATTTTGATTTTCGGGCTGTTCTGGTGGAACTTGGAACCGGAGGAAGCCGCACTGGACGCCTGCGCGGCGTTAATCGTCTTGGGACTTGTGTTCGGCTATAAGGGCCGGCGAATGACCTTGAAGGATATATTTTGGTCCGTAGCGGAGACCGGCGTGCTGGTCATTGACCTCGTCATGATCGGCGCCGCCGTCGGCATGATCATCGGCATTCTCGCTAAGTCCGGACTGGGCTTTGCCTTGACGTTGGTTCTCTCCCAATTGGGCGAAGGCAATTTCGTGCTGTTGCTCATCTTGGCGGCAGTGGTGTGTATCATCCTCGGCATGGGCATGCCGACCATCGGCGTCTATGTCCTCGTGTCGGCTCTGGTCGCACCATCAATGATCGAGGTCGGGGTTACGCCCATGGCGGCGCACATGTATGTCCTCTATTTCGGCATGCTGTCATTTATAACCCCACCTATTGCAATCGCCGCGTTTGCGGCGGCCAAACTTGCTGACAGTCCGCCGATGGCCACTGGCTTTGCCGCGACGCGCTTCGGATGGTCCGCCTTCGTGGTCCCGGTTTTGTTTGTCTTCGCGCCAAGTCTGTTGCTGGATGGCGAACCTCTGGATCTGTTACACGATATTGGAACAGCCATCGCCGGTGTCTGGCTGGTCTCCATCGCTATTGTCGGGTATTTCCGGCGCAGCCTGTCGGCCGTGCAGCGAGCGGCCTTTACCCTTGCCGGCGCGCTTCTCCTCTTCCCGTCAGGGGCGGCGGACTGGGGCTACTGGACGGACGTTGCGGGCGTGATTATCGGCGGCATGATTGTCAGCCGGGAGTTTATGGTCCCGAGGCAGCAAACTTCGCCGGCGGAGTAGCTCTCTAGAGGATTAGGCTTGGATTTCTGAGGTTCTGATCGCAGTCGATCAGGTTGACCTGCTTGACCAGGATTTCCCACCGGTCTCCCGCCCAGTGCAAACGGTGGCCGCACCAGCCGGCCCACATGCGGGTTTCGCCCGCCCGGATTTCCGCGATCGTAAAGTTCGACCGGACCATGGAGATATCGGGATCAGCCGTGTCGAACACGGACACATTGCTCACCATTCGGGACGTGCGCGACACAGGCTGCTGCGACCAGGCGTGACCGGTATTCAGTCGGTAGACCCGACTTTCCAATTGCCGGCGGTCATCAAATGCGATGGTGATCTCGGCGCGGGGGTCGCCGCCGTCAGGCGTGGCAGGAATCCAGTAGGCGCATTCGTCCGCAAACAAACCGAGCCAGCCATCCAGGCGGCCCTGATCCAGATACCGGGCCTCTTTTTCCAGGAACATCCGGCAGGTTTCCCGAAGGCCTGGATCATGGCTTTCAGCTTCATTCATATCCCAACCCGAATAAGCCCCCACCAGCGCCTCATAGAACTCGTCGGAAATGTAATAGGACTCCCGCGATGGATCTTTGACCTGATCGCCTGCCATCAGACGTCTCTCCGGATTTGGATATCGGGCTGCGTGGTCATCAGGCGTTTGTACTCCTTCATGTACTCCCGCATGAAGACCTCGTCCGTGGCGGGGCCGCGAATGATGCCGCTGTCTTCCTCAACAATGCGGCCGGGAATATCCAAGCCGCGATGCATGTAAACCCACTCATCCTCTTCCGCCGCCAGGCCGGCCTGAATCTGTTCGAAGTTCACCAAGTCGTCTACTTCGCCGAAGTTCGGGAAAGCCTCTTGGGTCCGCATGCGGAGCGCGTTGATCAAGCCTTCCGCGCCGTCCAATTCTCCGGCCTCATCGACGATGGCGGTGCCGTACCAGGTCGTGTCCGTTTCAGTGACGGAGATGGGCTGCATCACTTGCACATGATTTCCGAGAATGTGAAGGTTCGGAAAGATGTTAATGTTCACCGGCTCTGACGACGCCAGATCCAACAGCCCGTCCGCGCGATCGCCGTAGTCGGCCCGCAATCGAGCCTCGTAATGCTCCATCCCCGGATGTGGGCCTTCGATGGCCCACAGCGCCCCCGGTCGGTCTTCGATGTTCGGTCGCTTGTCTTTGAAGTGATGCCCGTGCCCCAGATAGTGGACATACATAGGCGCGTTGTCCGGGCTCTCCTTGTAAAATGACATGCCCTTCTCGCTGTCTTCCTCCAGCCGGTTTTCCATGGCCAATAGAGAGCGGTGAGAAAACAGCACGTGATAGCCATCCGCCGAGTTGTCGTAGAGAAGCTTCCAGTTGCCGTTGAACTTTAGCCGATTGGCATCGGCGAATTTCACCTTGCCGCCCGGATGCCGGTCCAGCCATTCATCCAGCGGCTTCGCCGCCGGCCCCAGATACTCAGCCAACGAGGGCGCCGCCTTATTGAGGGTGCCGAAGATAAAGCCCCGGTAGGACTCGACGCGCGGTACCTGGGCCAGGTTAAACTTGCTGTCGCTAAAATCATCCGCATAGCCATCCGGCCAGGGCACGCCGCTGAGCTTGCCCGAATTGAAATAGCTCCAGCCGTGATACGGACAGGCAAACGACTTGGCCGAGCCTTTGTCCTGACGGCAGATGGTGGCCCCTCGATGCGTACACCGATTATAGAGCGCCCGTATGTCGCCACTGGAGTCCCGCACAACAATCAACGGCCGCAATCCCAGCTTCGCCGTGATGTAGTCGGTGTTGTTGGGGATTTGGCTCTCGTGTGCCAGGTAAACCCAAACAGCGCCAAATATGCGGTTCAGTTCCAGCTTGAATATGTCCGGATCGGTATAAAGCAGGCGATGAACCTTGTCTTCATGGATCAACGTGTCGAAGTCGACGCCGCCCTCACTCCCGGCCGTTCCCATCGGATCAAGCTTGTTCATCACCTTTGCCTCCGCTGCAACTGTAGCAGATCAGAAGAAATCGAAATATTCATTCTGTTCCCATTGTGTCACCTCGCCGGGTGTTTCCGATTCCCCTACCCGGTCCAGATACGCCATGAAACGCTCAAGCTCGGCGCGCTTCAATCCAAGGTAATAATCCACGAACAAATCACCGAACTGCGCCCGGAACAGCGTGGACTGATCCAACGCCCGCAAGGCCTCGGCTAAACTGTGAGGCAGCATGGGTTTATCCGACTCATAGGGGTTTTCCTCGGGCACGCCGGGGGCAAGGTTTCGTTCGACCCCGTCCAGACCGGCTACAATCTGTGACGCGATAAACAAGTACGGATTGGCGGATGGTTCGCCCAACCGATTTTCGAAACGGGTAGCGGGATCACCCGCACCACCCAGCACCCGGATCATGGTTCCCCGATGATCCACGCCCCACGTCGCTCGGTCCGGCGCGAGGGAGTTCACCTGAAACCGGCGGTATCCATTAATAGTCGGCGTGGCAAATACCGTCCCTGCCGACGCATTTTCGAGCAGTCCGGCCAGATAGGCTCTGGCAAAGGACGACATGAGGTCATCATCCGACACAAGAGCGTTCTTGCCTCTGCTCAAATCCTTCACCGACTGATGCAGATGCCAACCGCTGGCGTAGTGACCGCGTAAAGCCGGCTTCGCCATGAAACTCGCCAGGTAGCCCAAATGCCGGCATACCTGTCGGGTTGCCGTCCGGAACAACACGTAATTATCCGCCGCCTCCAGCGCCGTTGTCGCGGTGAACGTACATTCCAATTGCCCGGCGCCCCACTCGTTCTCGATGGACCGCAAGGGCAAGCCGAGTTTTTCATACGCCGTGGCCAACTCGCTCAGAACCGGCTGCATCACATCCATGTTGGATTCCGAGTGATAGGAGAAGCCCGGCTCCGGCGGTGCTGTTCGGGGCGGCTGCCCCTTTTCACCCGGAATGCCGATCTGATCATCGGACAGGTGTTCGTCAACGAGCTTGGCCAAATACCACTCGGCCTCCAGCCCGACGATCAATTCTTTGCCTCCGGCACGAAGCCGTTCTACTTGTTCCTTCAGAACCCGGCGCGACGAAAAGTGGAACGGCCGGCCATCGGTGAAATATTGATCACACATGATCCAGCCAACACCTGGCGCCCAAGGAAGAATTCGAAAGGTTTCAGGTTGTAGGACGTTGACCAAGTTTGGAGAGCCGGTCATCTCGTCCAGGCCCATCCCGCCCCCTTTAACGAAGGACGTAAAGACACGCCCGCCGGACGCATCCAACGTCCAGGTCGCCACATTGATATTGTAACCATTCTCCAGGCTCTCCAGAAACGCTGGAATGGAGACAGCCTTCGCGCGGGCATGGCCATGGCTGTCCGCCCAGGCGAGGCGCACAAGATGCAATCCATCTGCCTCTGCCCGGCTCTTTAATTCTGAAGCGAGACTACATTGATCCTCGGTATAGAGGACGTGACGCTCTATGAAATTTTTCTGTCGATCTACAGGCATCATTAGGGTTTCGAATAATTATCTTACCCGAGCATACCGTCTGATCTCAGGATTGGGAAACCGGTCGTTGACCTAAGCGCAAGATCGGATTGGTTCCACGTCGTGGTGAATGTCATGGTTGGGCGAGAGTCCCAACCAAACCAGCGTGTTCTCAAGGTTCACGAAAGGCTCACGCTCCACCATACCCGTCAATTCCAGCCGGTTGGTCATTGCTGCTTGATTGGAAAGAGGATAGTTCCGCCCTTGCCCGGCCACCCAGGCCAGCTTGCAGTCACCCATCTGCATCCAAATATCGTGGAATTTTGGTGCGTAAACCTGACGAAAGTGGCTGTAAGACCAATTGGACGGCAACTCGGCAAATCGAGTATCGCGTAGCAAATTCATCCCAGGACGATAGGCGGGATCAGCGAGGATATCTTGGAAAGCTTCAAAGGTTTTCTCTGACCCGATTTTATCGCTGTGTTCAATAAAAACGGTCTCGGCAATCTGATCTATATAAAATTAATATGCAATAGCTCTATTATAAAAATTCAATAATGATAAAAATATGCTACGTACATTAAACTCGTTTTAAAAAGCAATTCTCGTGCGTGCGGGTACATTCGGGATTTCCGACGGCCCATCTCGTTAATCCTGTATAACGACACTGGCGCAACGAAACTTCCGCCCCTGTTGAAGCGAGATTACGATAATTGGCCGCTTATTCGGCCTATCTTCAGTCCCTCCACTCCAATAGAATGCAGCCATGAACTCCATCGACAATCTCGTCCGCCCCCCCGCCGTCGCGGGTATGTTTTATCCGAGCAATCCCAAGGAGTTGGATGCGACGGTGCAGTTCTATTTGGCCGAGGCCGCAAAGACATTTCCGGATAGACCCGCGCACGCGCCGAAGGCCATTATCGCCCCCCATGCCGGCTATGTGTATTCGGGACTAACGGCGTCCTCTGTTTACAATCAGCTTCTGCCCGTTAAGGACAAAATCAAGAGGGTCGTTATGATGGGCCCCTGTCATCGCGTCGCCGTCCGGGGATTGGCGCTCCCCAGCACTCAGTCCTTTGCGACGCCATTGGGTGAAGTCCCGTTGGATATGGATGCCGTCGCACGGATTGTCTCCTTACCCCAGGTTTCAATCTTCGACGACACCCACAGACAAGATCATGCGTTAGAGGTTCATCTCCCCTTCCTGCAGAATGTGCTGACCTATTTTAAAATTGTCCCGATGATCGTCGGCCAAGCTTCGCCTGACGAAGTCGCCCAGGTGTTGGCGACGCTCTGGGGCGGTGCCGAAACGCTCATCCTCATTAGTTCTGATCTCAGCCACTACAAGACTTATGACGATGCCCGGAAAATTGATGATCAGACGCGTATTGCCATCGAGAAACTCGATCCGTTTGCACTGGACGACGATCAGGCCTGTGGTCGCCACTCCATCAAGGGACTGATGATTATGGCCAAAGAAAAGGGCATGACCGTTAAAACAACGGACCTCAGGAACTCGGGTGATACCGCGGGCGCCAAAGATCGAGTGGTGGGTTATGGCGCTTGGGCATTCTATGACGATGGCCCTGCTGTCAACGTTCGTGAAGATGAATTTGGGGCAGCTACCCAAGCCTTGTTGGATCAATATGGCGAAGCACTGCTAAATGTGGGTGCGCGTGCAATCCTCAACGCCCTCAAGAAACAGGGGCCGATTAGGATTGACCTTTCTTCATTTCCGGAGGAACTGCGCGCCGATGGCGCCTGCTTTGTTACGCTGAACAAAGACGGCAAGCTGCGGGGTTGCATCGGCTCCATTCAGGCTCACCGGCCGTTAGTTACAGATGTCGCCGAAAACGCCTGCAAGGCAGCATTCCAGGACACCAGGTTTCCGAATTTAACCGCGAACGAATTGGAACAGAGCGATATTACCATGCATATCTCGGTGCTGAGCCCGCAGGTTCCCATGACGTTTACCGACGAAGCCGATCTGGTCAGCCAAATCCGGCCGAACGTCGATGGCTTGATCCTGCAAGACCGAGGCAAGCGGGGTGTATTCCTACCGGCGGTTTGGGACTCTTTACCCGAGCCGCAGCAATTTATTACTCATTTAAAACGAAAAGCAGGGTTGCCATTGGATCATTGGTCGGATTCGATCCAGGTCTGGCGCTATGTCACCAAATCAGTGCATTCGGAAGACTTTGCCGAGCACCTCAACCTATGGCGGCCCAACTGATCCGCACAATGTTTGTGCTATGGCTCAAGGCCGCCATATCTGGTAAACGCTCGCCATCATTCTAAAATTCTAAGGGGATCACACATGACTCTAAATGTGCGTCGCATCGTGACCGGGCACGACGAGGACGGAAAAGCGATCATCACCCACGACGACGTCATGGGAAACATCAGCCAATTGCGTTCCGGTAATTTTCAAACGCTCATTTGGAAAACGGAAGACACGCCCTGTGATGTAGATGGCGACGAGGACCCGGCCACACAGGAGCTGGATATTGAGCCCCCAGCCGAAGGCTCGATTTTCAGAATTCTGGAACTGGTGCCTGGTAAGGAAGCGTATATGCACCGCACCGATACGATTGACTATGCGATTTGCATGTCCGGCGAATGTGTCATGATCATGGACGATGATTTGGAGATCGACATGAAAACGGGCGACGTGATGGTGCAGCGAGGTACGTGGCACGGATGGGCCAACCGTTCGGACGAACCCTGCGTGATCGCGTTTATTCTGATCGGCTCCAAGCCGCCGGCAAAACATCTCCACCCGCACGAGTAGGTCAACCGTGGCGTTCGACCTCACCGAAGACCTGATCCGGGAACTCGTGTCCCTGGCCGAAGAGGCCGGCGACATTACCCTTGAGTATTACCGGTCCGACTTGGACATCCGGGAAAAGAGCGACAGTTCACCGGTCACAGAGGCGGATGAGAGAGCTGAGGCGCTGATTAGAGCCAAGTTGGAGGACCTCGCCCCGGAAATCCCCTTTATCGGCGAGGAAGCCTACGCGGCAGGACATCGCCCCGACGTGAGCGGCGGTATGTTTTGGCTGGTGGACGCGCTGGACGGCACCAAGGAATTCGTTAACAAGCGAGACGAATTCACGGTCAATATCGCCCTCATTGAAAATAAAGTACCGATTTTCGGCGTGGTGCATGCGCCGGCGGTGGGGGATACCTACTGGGGATATGCGTCCAACGCCTGGAAACGTGGAACAGGTGGCTCGGCCACGGCTATCTCAGTCCGGCCTCAACCCGACGGAGGCATCGTCGTGGCGACCAGCCGGTCTCATCGTTCAGGCGAGGAAGAGTTTCTCGCCAACTACACAATTAGCGACACAATCATCGCCGGCAGTTCGTTGAAATTTTGTCTTATTGCCGAGGGGAAAGCCGATCTGTATCCACGTCTCGGACCGACTTCGGAATGGGATATTGCCGCCGGGCATGCCGTGCTCGTTGCGGCAGGTGGGAGGGTCACGCAGATTGACGGCTCCCCCTTCCTATACGGGAAGGACAACATTCGTAATCCTCACTTTCTGGCCGCCGGCGAGATTTAGATGACCGACGGCGTCGACACTCGCCGATTACCTCCGGATGAGGCTGGGCTGGAGACTGCCGCCAACCTCCTAAAGGGGGGTGAGCTGGTGGCCTTCCCGACAGAGACAGTCTACGGTCTGGGCGGCGACGCGACCAATGATCTGGCCGTCGCCAAAATTTTCGAGGCTAAGGGCCGGCCCGAGTTTAACCCGTTGATCGTCCATGTCAGTAATACTGAAGAGGCCAAATCACTGGCCCGGTGGTCCGGGACGGCGGAAAGACTGGCCGACACTATATGGCCGGGCGCCCTAACTTTGGTACTGCCAAGAGCAGACAATTGTCCCATATCAAAATTGGCCAGCGCAGGACTTGAGACCTTGGCCGTTCGCGTACCTGGCCATGATTTGGCCCGTGAACTCATCCAACGGGCCGACCGGCCCATCGCGGCCCCGAGCGCCAACCTTTCCGGTAGACTGAGCCCCACCTCGGCGGATCATGTTTGGGAGCAAATGGATGGCCTGATAGCCGGGGTCATTGATGGCGCCCCGTGTACGATTGGCGTCGAGTCGACGGTGCTGGATTTAACGTCCGACCAACCAATCTTGCTGCGCCCCGGCGGTATTGAGATGACGGCTCTGTCTGACGTGATTGGAGAGATCGGCTTGCCGGGAGACAACCCCCAAATAAAATCGCCTGGTATGCTCGCACGCCACTATGCGCCATCTACGCCGATCCGTCTAAACGCCGCTCACGTGGAAAGCGGAGAGGCGCTGCTGGGGTTTGGCGCAACCGAGCTAGCGTGTACGGCCAATCTCAGTCAGACCGGCGATCTTACGGAAGCGGCAGCCAATCTCTTTTCAATGCTTCATGACCTCGACCGTGCCAGGTTCAAGAGCATTGCCATCATGCCAATCCCCCAAACCGGACTTGGGCAGGCGATCAACGACCGGCTGCGTCGGGCAGCATCTTCGGATTAGAATTCCGCTCTCGGATGGTGTAGGAAAATAAAATTGTGGTGATCAACGCTCAAATAATCGATCAGTTTACGACCATCTGTGGCGACACGGGCGTACTAACAGAACCATCCGATCTCGCACCTTATCTTAAGGAGGAAAGAGGGTTACAGGAAAGCGAGTGCTCGGTCGTCGTCCGGCCAGGCTCGACGGAAGAGGTATCTGCCGTCGTCAAGATTTGCGCCAGCGAAAAAATTCCGATCACGCCGCTGGGCGGCAATACGGGTCTGGTGAGTGGCGGCATTACCAACGACGGGATAATCCTCAGCACGGAACGGATGAATAAGATCATCCACGTGGACGCTCTCAACCACACAATGACGGTGGAGGCCGGCTGCATCCTGGCGGATATCCAGGCCGCGGCCAAGGAGGCCGAATGCCTCTTTCCTCTGAGCCTGGGCGCAGAAGGAAGCTGCCGGATCGGCGGCAACCTCTCCACCAATGCCGGCGGTGTAAACGTGCTTCGCTACGGAAACACACGGGAGTTAGTCCTGGGCGTGGAAGCTGTGTTACCGGATGGGCGCATCCTCAATCGTCTGAACGCCCTTCGAAAGGACAACACCGGCTACGACCTGAAACAACTTTTTATCGGAGCCGAGGGCACCCTGGGCATTGTCACCAGGGCTGTGCTCAAACTCTTCCCCATGCCCAGATCTACGGTCACCGTGATGGCGGCGGTTGAAAAGCTTGAAAATATCGTTCAACTCTTTGACCGGGCCCGGGCGATTTGCGGCGACCGGCTGACGGCGTTCGAACTCATTCCCCGTTTCGGCATGGAACTGGGAGTAAAACATCTGCCAGGCGTGGTGGATCCCTTTGGAGCACCTCACAGCCACTACGCCCTGATCCAACTCACGTCGCCGCGGGAGAATGACGACCTTCGAGGGGAAATCGAAACCGTTCTCGGAAGCGCCTTCGAGGAAGAAATCGTCGCCGATGCGGTATTCGCCGACAGTGAAGCACAGGCCCAGCATCTATGGAAAATTCGCGAGGAACTACCCGCTGCACAGTCCGCCGAGGGCGGGAGTATCAAACACGATGTGAGCGTCCCGGTCTCCAGAACCATTGAATTTATTCAAGAAGCCTCGAAACGGGTTGAAGCCGCCTTACCTGGCATACGGGTGTGCGCCTTCGGCCACATCGGCGACGGCAATATCCACTACAATCTGAGCCAGCCGGCAGATATGGACAAAGCTGGGTATCTTGCCCGCTGGGAAGAGTTCAACCGGATCGTTCACGATCTTGTCGTCTCCATGGACGGCAGTATCAGCGCAGAACATGGGATCGGCCTCTTAAAGCGTGAAGAACTGGCTCACTATTCCGATGAGCTGGATATCGAACTAATGCGAAGCATCAAAAAGGCCCTGGACCCCCAGGGGATCATGAACCCCAGTAAGATTTTCACTTAAGCTGTTGGGATCGCCATCCCCACCAGACTATCCCGTGATACGATGGCTTCCAACTGTTCTTCCGACCAGCCGTCCGTTCCTTCAGGCCGCATGGGAATGACGAAATAGCGCATGTCCGCGTTGGAATCGTGGGTCTGAATGGAAACCTCCTCCGGCAGCTCCGTGCCGAACTCTTTGAGCACTTCACGCGGTTCATACACCACCCTGGACCGGTAGCTCCGAGATTTATACCAGGTCGGCGGTTGTCCCATGAGCTGGCGCGGATAGCAGGAGCACAAGGTACAGACCACCACATTATGAATTTCAGGCGTATTCTCCAGTGCGATAATCTTGGGGGCGTGTTCCAGGTCAATGCCCATGCTTTCCACAGCCGAATTCGCATCCTCCAGGAGCCGGGCCCTAAAGTCAGGATCCGCCCAGGCGCGAGCCACGACTTTAGGGCCACGATTGGGATAATCGCCGTCGAACTTCTCTATCTTCAGCCGGATTTGTTCGGGTGTGATAATACCCCGTTCCTGCAGCAACTCTTGGATCGCGAGATTCATCACGTGATGTTCGTTGGGTCCCTCCCCTGCCTCGTCTTCCTGGATAGGCTTGCCGTCATGATCATGGTCGTGGGGCAAATCAATGATGGGCACGTCGAATTTCTCACGCACCGCTGCCATGCGTTGATCCAACTCTTGCTGAGAAAAAATTTCCTTTTCCACCAGCATAATGGCCAGACTTTCCGTTTGACGTTCGAAATAGCCGACCTCGTAATAATGTGACCCCAACGCTTCGCAGGCGCGGCGTAATTCATCTAAGGTGCAGAGACCGATTTCCGAAGCCGTCATGCGAATGGCATTGGCATGCTTTTCCCAGTGGGACATGCCATGATCCGTCGTTTCGATAGGACCTGCTTCCTCCCCGCCCACATCGTGGGGCCCCATCCCGATAAACCCGTCTTCCATCATCGCCTCCTTAATCTGTTTGGCCCCAGCTTAAACCAATCGGCGCTATGCCTCGACGTAAAAATAAAACCGGGCCCCTAAGGGCCCGGCAAGTTTAACAGGGAGGCTTTACGTCTGGGAGTTGGATTCGTCGGGATCGGGAGGAACCCCGGTAAATCCAGGTATCAGGGTGTGCACCTGATACAGGTGATCACGGGGGGGGGCGTGATCAAGTTCCCTATTGGGAACAGTGCCTAATATAACTCGGCTCTGTAACATGCGTATGTCAGGCATGGAAAAATTTGCGTCAAAGTGTAAAAATCCTGTCACAAAGAGCATGACACTGAAATGTACTAAAAATCAGGAACTTAGCGGACAATGACCGAATTTTCAGCACCCCTAACAGACATATCCTTCACCATCGACGCCTTGATTGGAATGGAAAACCTATCCGATCTACCGGGTCACGAGGAGGCGACGCCCGATATGGTCCAGGCAATTTTAAGCGAAGCCGGCAAATTCGGTGAAGAAGTATTGGCACCGCTGAACCGTAGCGGCGATATCGAAGGTTGCCGTCTGGAGAATGGTGTGGTCAGAACGCCGGAAGGGTTCAT